>NZ_JAKKCI010000009.1:0-174490 GCF_021726015.1 Vibrio sp. A1-b2 | reverse complement strand
TGGGCGGCGCTTATCTGTTGCTCACCATTGCGAAAAAAGCATGGGGCAAAATCGGCGGTTAAAGTCGCCTTTGCTTGCTGACTCAAGGGCTGTGTATTCAGCCCTTTTTTGATCGAACTTGAGGGTTTAAGGATGGCACGTTATGACGTTAGAAATGTATGTAATTACGGTGTTCTTATTGGGTTTATTTGTATTGCACTCTTAACCAGCGTGAATACTTATGCCAATCAATCGGCTAGATGGGTACTTGCCAGTGTTAAGCCTCTCGATTGCAGCTTCAAACCTTATGAAGACAAGTCTGTGTGTGTACAGCGTACTGATGAAGAAGCCGCTAAACGTATGGCAAATAATCCCGATGAGAACTACATCCGTGTTGGTGAAATACGCAATATTGAGGAGCGCTATGGCGGTACGCTGTTGCTGGCGTCAATAGATTATGAGCGTTGGGTATTGTCCAATGCGAGTAATGCTGAAAATTGTGCTCAAGGTGAGTATCCGAAATATCCGGCGGTACGGTGTGAGCCTCCACCGCCCACGTGTGACGATCCTAAGTTCCAAAAAGAGTTTGAGCAGGCACAATACGCTTGTCAGATTGGCAACCCTAATACGCAATTATGGACAACCGATTATCAATGGTCTTGCCAGGATGTGACCGGACAACATCCCAACATCGTTTCAAGCTGCAACTATGTGCCCAGCGACTGCATCGTTGGCTTAACGTGTGAGAAAGCACCCAAGGATGTTGCCTATTGTGACCCAAGCAAAGAGACCTGCGCCCTGCCGCCACAAACCGAAAAGACCGATGAACCTATCCCCGATTTGCCTCCCCTTGATGGGTCAAACAATGGTGCTGGTAATGGCTCAACTGGCACGGGCGCAAACGTCCCCACAGAAAACCCCAACTTCTGCGATTTGAATCCGCAGCTGTGTGAAAAGCAAAAGCCGCCACAATCACCACCTGAGCCAAATCCCACGCCGACTGAAAAGCCAGACAATACGGAACTGTCAGCCGGTGATAACGCGATTGTGAAAGAAGTGTCGCTGTCTAATCAGCATCTGGAGAACGTCAACAGCAACTTAAAAAGCCTCGGCGGTCAGCTGCTTGAACAGCTTTCGCGTGGCAATGAGTTTTCCCAGCATCAACTTGGGGTAATGCGTGAAATGCTGAAGCAACTTATCCAAGGCGATAACAGTGCGCTGATTCCCAATGACACCGGCAAAGAAGAAAAGCCCAAAGAAGAGCAAGAGAAAACCGACCCTCCGATGGCCAGCGCCGATTGTGATAAATCGATATTTGAATGTCGCGGTGATGTCATTCAATGCGCCCTGCTTAAGGTCCAGTACGACAGCACGTGCACGGTCGATGAATTCGCCCAACTTGAAGAAGCGTTTAAGGGTATCAAGTTACTCAACAATGAAGCGCTACTGGTTCAGAAAGACAGCATCGATTACTCGCGCATGAATCAAAAGTACCTCAACGGCGGTGTGTCCTTTGGTAGCGGTGCTTGCCCTGCGCCTGAGCGCATTTCGTTTCGAGCCTTTGGTGACAGTAAAACCATTGAATTTAAGTTTGATCCCGCTTGTCGCTATGCAGAGTTATTACGCCCCCTATTGATTGCCTTTGCGTGGTTAACGGGGCTGTTCATCATCGGTCGCACACAAGGAGCCGTTTAATATGCAGTATTTCATTGGATTTTTAGCCACGGTGCTGGTTCCTCTCATTCCCAGCATTGCAAAAGGTCTGGCGACCTATGTCGCGCTCTCGGTCGGGTTCTCTTTGGTGGCTTACACCGGCGTGTCGGTCGCGATGGATTCGATAGCTGATTACATACAGTCGAACATGAACGGCGTCACACCGAAACTTGCCGCGCTCATGGCGATGGCTGGCGTGGATACCTATATCAACGTGGTGCTCACCTGTGTGGTGTTCTCGTTCACGTTAAACGGGCTCATGTCGGCAACCGGCTATCGTCCTTCGTGGCGTAAACCGGTCGACCCAGCATAAGGAGCCAGCGTTATGTTGCACGGTTTCAGTGGTGGCATGGGAACAGGGAAAAGCCTTAACGCCATCAAGTTTATCATCGAGAACGACAACTTCGCCGACCGTCCTGTGTTCTATCACGGTATACGGGTGATGCTGCTCGACTACAATGTGTGTAACAGCTTTCAGGGCTGGCTCTATGGCGTGTATTTCCCAGCCAACAGTCACAACAAAGAGTTAGAAGCGAAATTGTTACGCATCGAGACTGAGCAACGTCTGGCAACCCTAGAAGATTTGCCCTATCTGGGTTTTCACTACAAGAAGCATGAGCCGTTTAAGCAGTGGCTTTACTGGTTCAAAAAGCTGGCATCCCCTAAGCGCCTCGCCTCGTTTAAAGAAGCCTTAGCCGTGCTTGAACTCGATGAAGAGTCCATCACCTACCAAGACATTGAACACCTGAACCTGTCTTGGACATCGTTTGATGATCCAACGGAGATCCACACGCTTCCTGCCGGTTCGGTGATACTGGTTGATGAAGTGCAGAACATTTGGGGCAATCGCACAGCCGGTAAAACCGTGTCCCCTGATGTGAAGTTCGTGACCACACACCGGCACAAAGGCATTGATTTGGTCTACATCTCTCAGGACTTCAAAGACGTTGACCAAATCATCCGCAGGCGTATGCAGTATTATGTCCATTATGAGTTCATCGGCGGTGATTGGCTGCATCGATACTTTCACATTGAAGGCTTTGACCCAGCCAACAAGACCGAGCTAGCCAAGGCTGAGAAAGAGAAAGTCAAACGCGATAACAAATACTATGGCGTTTATCTCAGCTCGATTAAGCACACACAAAAGGTCAAAATCGACCCGCAGTTAAAGAAAGGCATCATCGGCTTAACCGTTGGCGTGTTAGGTATCAGTGCGGCGGCGTTCTACCTCTATTCGTGGTTTCAAAAACAGGTCACACCGGCTCCCGTTGAAGTGGTTCAGAGCGAGGTTTCAACCGTTGAAAGTGCCGAAAATACGGAAGACTTAAAAATACTGGATATAAACACAGTATATATAGAAAAGTTCCTTCCGCGCTTAGATTCCCTGCCGTTCTCCGCGCCGGTGTATGACTCACTCACGCTCGATGCGAATCAATATCCTGAACTGACCTGTGTAATTGTGAGAAAGCAATGCAGCTGCTTCACCCAGCAAGGTTCAGCCTATGCCATGCAAGAGAGCGCCTGTTTTAACATTGCTCGCTATGGCTACTTTGACCCGTTTGAGACATCCAGCGAGAACCATCAACGCCGTAAAACAGCCCAAAATCGCACTAATAGTGACAATGTCACACTTAACAAAGGTGGACTCTATTAATGAAACGTATCCTTGCCCTCGCCTTGCTGTGCCTCGCTTCCCGAGCGTTTGCCTTTGAAGCTAACCTCGCCGGTAAGACGCTCAATGAGTTCTTTATTATCTCTAGCAAAGTGTTTGATAAGACCATCATCGTTGACCCGTCTGTGAACGGTGATTTAAAACTCTATCAAGCCTCGGGTGCGGCGAACTTTCGTGATGTGTGGTTCAGCGTTATGCGCGCTCATAACCTCACTTACATTGAATCGGGTTCAGTCATTCGCGTAGACAAGCGCAACAAACTGACGGGCGGTAATGAAATCGTCACGCGAACGTATAAGCTGCTCTATCTCACCGCCGATGATTTACTGGAGCCGCTCAGAAAGTCTCTGGTTGTCCAATCGTCCGTGCTCGATGTGCCAGACGTCACCAACGTAGACAGTATCATTGCTGGCTCGGCGCTGATGATTACCGCGCCCAAATCGATGCACAGTGATATTGCCGATTTTATCGATACAGTCGACAAGCCACTCAAACAAGTGAAGATACGCGCTGTGATTGTGGAAACGGTGGACGGTGACTTACGAGACTTAACCGTAAATCTCGCCGCTGGTGCCGGTGCGATTAAGACGGCGTTTGATGGTTCGGCAATTGCGTTCTTAACCGGCTCGCCTAACTTCACCACGACCAGTAATGATTTTAATGCCTTTGTGCGTTGGATTGAGTCCAACGACAAAACCGAGATATTGAGCCGCCCTGAAATCAGCATCCTGCACGGTCACAGTGGTTTGATTAGTGTTGGTCAGGAGCTGCCTATTATCACCGGCTCGTACACTACAGAGACCGATGGAAGCAGCAAACCGTTTCAAACTATCGAGCGTAAAGACGTGGGCTTATCGCTATGGGTTCAGCCTATGATTGGCTTGAATGGCGATATTAAACTCAGGGTAAAACAAGAGCTTAGTCGTGTTGATAAATCTGTAGAAGCCAGTGACATTGTTACGAGCAAGCGACAAATCGATACCGTTCTTACGGTCAAATCCGGTCAAACCATTGCACTAGGCGGCATGATGGCAAGGGATTCACAAACCGTGACCATGAAAGTGCCGGTTCTTGGAGATATTCCTTATCTTGGTGTGCTGTTTCGCTCTGAAAGTGAGAAAACAAGCAATAGAACGCTTGATGTAGTGTTATATATCGAAAAGGTTTAACTATTAGATAAGGCTTGTTCTTAATATCAAGTACCTAAGTCAATATATTTACATGTCTATATTGAATATTTATAAAGTACAAAGCACTATATAAATACTAACTACTTAAGCATCTCAGACAGTTATGGCTAAGAATAAAAAAATCAAACTAGTAAAAGAAATAAAAGTCGAGCATAAAAACAAGATACTCCATTACCGTTATGCTCAGATTAACAATTATGATGGGGACATGACACTGGCTGATATGCTAAACAAAGCATTAGCAAGTTTGTACCTTGTTAAGAACAGATACCAAATCGTAAACGAAGATTCCCACGACCCTGAGGAAGAAAATTTCAAGAAATCCAGATTGTTTATTAACAATAAAGCGGTTAGCTGGAACATCGTTTTTGGTGATCTGATGCGCTATTCTGATGGGACAAATAAATCAATAGTTACTGTAGATGACAATGCTGAACATTTAGAAGTTGAATCCATTGCCCCACCTAGAAGCGAACAAGGTCAGCGTAGAGAATTTTTAGATTCTATTCTTTATTTTGGTGCCTTTAAAAACCATCTCGCCATAATTCAATCAGCTGTCTTACGTACCTCAGAACTGGAAAAACACATCAACTGGTTACTACATCAATCAGAAGTAGTTAACAAAGATGTTTATGTTCTACTTACGTCAAAAATTCCCGAAATGGCGCAGAAAAAACTCGAAAGCTCAGACACTAAAATACTGAGAATTGGAGCGCCACTTGTCGATACTGTAGATAATAAACCTGTAGAAGAGCTACAAGAAACATACAGTGATGATAATAAATTTGATGCTAAAAAAGTACGTGTTAAACCAAGAGGTTTGGGGTTAAGCTGGTTGTTAGATGCTTTTGGTGATATGGAAAAGCTTAAAGAATATGGCATTACTGAAGAACTACTTTCTGAAGATGCCGTGAACGGCTCTAGCATCAACGTATCTCTTGAAATTTCTTACACCCGAAAAGTATCTAAGCAGTCCCAGAGCATACTTAATAGTGTATCTACAGCAATGAGGCACTCACATCCTGATGATATTTCAATTGACTATGGTAAGGTTGGACGTTTAGTTGGTCGAGAGTTAGTTCTCCATAAACGACTAAACTTAAGGTATGTAGACGGAGTAATGGACGCGCAAGATCTATATCCAAAGGTTCGAGAGTGGTTGATTGAACAAATTTCAGTAGAGGAGCTAGATGCGGAGTAAGTTTAGAGTAGTTTTAGCACTCGTTGTCTGTACGACAGTATTATTCTTAGCCCTATATCTTCTAGATGTAGAGAGCTCCGTATTGTTTAAGCAAAAACTATATTTATTAAATGCGTTATTAGTTCCGTTTATTGGAATATCAATCCATATCAAAAACAAGGCGGATGCACTTTCATCTATTAAGGGACTACGTTCAAAAGACGTAAGTAAAATAACAGGGCATTCTACTGAATTTAACCGACGAATCTGGATGCTTTGGTTTGTTTACTTCATTGCATTCTTCTGTTCGATATCTGTAACCTTATTGCCGATTTCGGCGATACAGACACATACTGCCGTTGCTTTTACTATCAGTGTATTCGTCTTGTGTTTTGTAGCTTCAATATCTCTTTATTCAACCGATCAAGCCATAAATATTTTATCGATTCATTTGCACACAAAAGCATTGAAGAACGAAGAGCGTGAAGCCGCCATTGCACTTCTGAAAGCAGATGATGATTTACCTAATGATTACAAATCTTATATAAAAAAACATACTGGCGAAGAAGAGTAAGATTTTAAGCACCTCCCCCGAAGGGATAAGGGAGCGTCTTACGCGACCGAGGCACCAAGCCCACACAAATGCTGAGTGTCTCGTGTCGTTAAATGGCGCGGAGCTTCCCTAGTCTTCTGATGGCATCATATTTCCCCCTTCCTGCCAAGCCTAACGACCTAATAATCTAAAGCGTCAAAAGTGGCTCATAGCTTTGCAGCATACTTTTAGCGGCTTTCCGTCTGACTAATAAAGCGCAATTACGATTGAGTGTGTGCTCGGAACGAGCGCACGCACAAGCGTGATGCGCTTGAAGGAAAGGCAAAACCCCCGAATCTGTATTACGGGGGTAAATTCCACCGAACTATCGGCGTTCTCTGTTTTGGGGGCTAAAATCGCTCCTCAGAACTAGAATATTTGCCAACGCTCTAGCTGTTTTCATTAAGTATAAAGAAGTCTTTCTAGTAGATTCAGATCCCTCTGTTACGAGTGCTGCACCTAAAAGGATCTGTTGAGGTGTGATAAGCAAGCCTGTAGGAAGTTCTAGCAATCCGTTTGTTATCTTGAATTGCTGCCAGCTGGCTTCTTTTGATGCATCACGTGTTCGAGACATACGCATGAGCCTTTTGCATTCGGGTGGTATGGGTCTGCCTTTGTCCCACTCTTTAACTGTTTTGATATGTTTAAAACAAAGATCTGCGGTTGCTTCAACCGTTAACCCGCACTCGAATTCTCGAAATATGTAGTTTTTTGTATGCTTTTTAGTGGTCATTATGCGCATGCCTAATTAAAAGCATGCGTTATATATGAAGAGTTTATCGACACGTTATAAAAGTCTTAGAAAACAATGATGTATTGCGAGTTATATCTCCTTGTTATCGGAGCATAACAACTCACAATACATTTATTCATGTATGGCTTTTCGATTCGACTAGCATCCGAGCTAACTCTCTTGAATAACGTATTAGCTTAGAAGTTGTTTTGAGTTCTAACTCAGATTGGATACTTAAAAGTGCTATACCTATAAGAATCTGTTGCGGTGCGACTAGCTGTCCGGTTGGAAGCTCTAGCCGATCATGAATCATGGTGAACTGTTCCCATGACTTATGATCACTGATTTGGCGCTTTTTCGCATAGCGCATTAGTCGTTTGCATTCCGGTGGAATCGTTTTTCCACTATCCCACTGTGTGACCGTTCTCGAAGTTTTGAAACACAATTCTGCTGTTTCTTCGATACTTAAATTGCACACAAACTCTCTAAATATCTTATTTTTATGCATTTCGTGACAGTTTGAAGAAATTAGTATATAAAAACTGCATACGATAAGTTATTGTTAAATAAGGTTTATTTGTCATAAACCAATATAATGCGCACTTAGATGCTGTTAAGATAAGGTGCTGAATTGGCGCCTTGTCTATTTGATTTTTAATCATTTACTTAATGACTCTTCTTGGTTTTATCACCAGAACTCTTAAATCCCTGATGCGGAAAAACGTTGCGAATTCGCTGTTGAACTTTTTTAGGAACTTGCTCTGTAAATACTAATTTCATGCCTGTACGTTGCTGATATACCTTCATTTCACCGCTGAATGGCGTTACTTCCGCAATCTCAGTGACGTTATGTTTAAAAGTTGGAGGAAAATGACCTTTTACTTTACTTAAAGTACCATCTTTAAAAGTGACTTTAAGTACAGGCCTATCAACAGCTACAAGCCAGAAAATGATTAAAGCAGCGATTAAAATTACGTACAGCATGAGTTAACTCCTAATTAGATAGCAACTTACTCAAATCTTCTTTTAAGTTTGATACAGCTTTACTGGCTTTTTCGCTTCGAGAAGCTTCACTAAGCAGATATTCAATTGCGTCTGACAACGTACATCCCAATTCATTAGCTCTAGTGGAAAGCTTTTCCCAGACTTGGTAATCAAGATCAATCGACTTTTTACGTGTATGGATTTGCTCTGCGTTAAAGTGACGCTTACGTTTTGCTCGAATGGCTTGCTTCAGCTTATTATCAAGCTCAGGTGCCATATTCTTTTCAATCCATTCCAGAACCAACGTAGGTTCATGTTCAATCGATTTCAATTTCTGTATGGCAGCATCCGCTTCACTACGATCGAGATGGCAAGTAATTGATTCACCATCTTTCCACTTCTTAATCAAATACTGCCATTTCCAACCACATTCTAGGTTTTCAAGCTGTTGATATTTCATTTGAGGCAATCCATTAAAAATCAGGGTGACAGCGTAACCCAACCCGATTTTATGTTCAAATTAATCCTGATAAAAACTAGAGGAAGATCATTCATCAAGTGTGCTATTCGAACTAGTGGTTTTTCTATATAATTCGTTGTCTCTTAACAATCAATTCAGTAATTCAATGACTCAAGATATTTGGCGCCTTGCAACTCCCCAGTACGATGAATTTCAAATTCAACTCGAACAGTACCCTAACCTACAGCCGATCTCGCTAATCGATACTCAATCTAGGTTAACAAAAGCAATCGACAGATTTCTAAACATTAGAGGATTTAGCCGTTTCTTGATTGTTAATGCCCCTGACAACTCAATATATCGCTCTTTGTTAAAAGAAAAATTAGAAAGCATGGTTGAAGGCAAGCCAGTTATTTCAACTGAATCGCTTGATATGGAAGCAATTTTAGGACAAGTAAAAGCTGAAAATGGTCATATTGTCTCTAAATCTAAGGGCCTGATATCTCAAGCTGATGGTGGCCATCTTATCGTTTCCGCTAACTTACTTTTAGCCAATCCACGTCACTGGCCTACTTTGAAATCGGCCATTCTTGGTACACCCGTTGCTCCATTTAACTGTGATCCAAAATCTATCATCGAAGAAACGCAGTACAGCCAATATGATGTCAAACTCATCGTTGTTGGTGATAGAAGTCAACTTGGTGATGTTGATTTTCTAGATGCAGATATCCACTCTGGTCTGTGTATTTACAGTGAACTAGAACTAGATGTAAAGATTGATTCAGATTCGATAACTCAATATTTATCATTTGTTAAATGGCTATGCCATTACTACGCACTTCCTCAGCTAAACATTGAAGCACTTGTAAGCTTAATGACAGCCGGCGCTAGATATACCGAAGATCAACACTATGCTCCTCTTTGCGTTATGTGGCATAGAGCTCTCTTGGAAGAAGCTGCAATAGAAGCGAATGGTGATGTAATTGAAGCTATTCATATAGAAAAAGCGATAGATGCACGTCACTACAGAGAATCTTACCTACCAGAAAGAGCTTTAGACGATATCCTCGATGGACAAGTGTTTATTGAGACTCAGGGCGAACAAGTTGGTCAAGTCAATGGATTAACCGTTGTAGATATAGCAGGCCACCCGGTGTCTTACGGAGAGCCTGCTAGAATTTCCTGTGTTATTCACTTTGGTGATGGTGACATCGCTGACGTAGAGCGTAAGGTTGAACTAGGCGGAAACTTGCACGCAAAAGGTATGATGATTATGCAAGCTTTTGTTAGCAGCGAACTCGACTTAGACGTCCCTCTTCCTTATTCAGCATCTGTAGTATTTGAGCAGTCGTATTGTGAAGTTGATGGTGACAGTGCATCGCTAGCTGAACTATGCTCATTAGTTAGTGCGCTTTCTGAATACCCTATTAATCAGCAAATTGCCGTTACTGGAGCCGTAGATCAATTTGGCCGAGTGCAAGCTGTTGGTGGTTTAAATGAAAAAATTGAAGGCTTCTACCATGTTTGCCAACACCAAGGATTTACAGGCGAGCAAGGAGTGATCCTTCCTCAAAGTAATTTGAAACATTTGGCTCTTCATAAATCTGTAGTCGAAAGTATTAAGAATGGAGAGTTTCATATTTGGCCAGTGTCGCATGTCGATGAAGTCGTTCCTCTTGTTATGGGTAAACCATTCAGAGGTGAAGATGAAGATAGCGTCATTAGCAAAATTGCAGAACGTATTGAAAATTTTGAAAAACATGTTCAGCCAGTTGGGTTTGTGGAACGTATCAAAAACTGGTTTGTTTAGTACTGATCGGAGTTGTCTGGCGTACACGTGTTCACTAACATGCACCCTATCAGAAATTGGAGTAATTGATAATGCAAAACAAACGTGACTCATATAATCGTGAAGACCTATTAGCCTCTAGCCGTGGGGAGCTATTTGGCCCAGGTTACCCTCAGTTGCCAGCACCAAACATGCTGATGATGGATCGTATTAGCAAAATGTCTGAAACTGAAGGCGAATTTGGTAAAGGTCTTATTATTGCTGAGTTAGATATCACTCCAGATTTATGGTTCTTTGACTGCCACTTCCCTGGCGATCCAGTAATGCCTGGCTGTCTAGGTCTAGATGCAATGTGGCAACTTGTGGGTTTCTTCTTAGGCTGGGTTGGCGGTAAAGGTAAAGGCCGTGCTCTTGGTGTTGGTGAAGTTAAGTTTACTGGACAGATTCTACCAACTGCGAAAAAAGTGACTTATGAAATCAACATGAAGCGTGTAGTAAATCGCAAGCTTGTAATGGGTCTTGCTGATGGTCGTGTGCTTGTTGATGGTAAAGAAATCTATGTAGCTAAAGATTTGAAAGTTGGTCTCTTCCAAGACACTTCTGCGTTTTAATTCTCAGTTATTAATTAAAGCAGCTATCGAGCTGCTTTAATTTTATCAAACACACTTAGTTATAGTGCGTTATAAATGCTAGGTACTAAAAAGCCCCTTTCGGGGCTTAAGATCCTTTAGTATGTGGGGGTTATTTATAGAGACCAGAGTTTTTATCATCTCTTGCGTCACGCCAACCGCCTAGCCAATATGAACGAGCATCACTTTGTTGGTATGGACACTCCTCAGGAGATCGTCCATTCAAACCAGCTTTATAACCTTGAGATTGTGCTCTTTCAAGGCGATCACGCTTTTGTCTCTTCATAGTGCAGTCCTCATACAGTAACTTGTGTCTTACTTACAACTATTACATTAGTGTGGATCTTTTATGACCACACCTAAAGAATCGCGCAAAATCTGACCTTTCTCAAGTCAAAAAAAAGCACAAGCTTATTTTTGTGAGCTTGTGCCTTTATTGACAAAAAATGACTATTTTCTACGGAACCAACCTAAAGTCAGAAGGATTAAACTCCACAAACCTAAACTACCGCCCGAACGTTCAGAGGTTGTTGTATCTGTAGATCGCTGGCTAATGTCACTTGAAGTGGCTCCGGCAATCGGTACAAGTTTCACTGCCACAACAGTTTCAGTTCCACTACAAGAAGCGTTGTGAGAAGTAGTACTGTATCCACCACTACACTTCAGCGCTGTACCAGAAATCACGCCTGCATCATTGATATCTGTAGCATCCACAACGCGATATTGGTTATTAGTCGACGCTGCATTGTCGCCGTTTGTTAGATCATCAAGAAACCATGCTTTATTGGCGAAGCGACTCATGCGAGTGGCATCACTACTAGCAGCATTGTACGGATATATAAATCCGCGTTTCACTCTCGGTTTCCCATCTATTTCTCGAGTGTCAGCAAAATCAAGCTGACCAACAATTTCGTTGTAGTTGTTAATTGCCCCAGCTTTACCACCAGCACCAGCAAAGAGAATTCCGCCAGTTGGATAAAATGCGTTTAATGATGAAGCTGAAACATCATTAACAATAAATAGACGGTTTGAAGCTGAACCGTTGTACGGTGTACTACCCGTCCTCTTTGCACTACCAATAGCGACTAAGTGTTTATTTACAGATGTGATCACTGAATTGGTGTGAACGGTATCAGAACCTATAACAACAGTTGCATCATTCACAACCGTAGATGACCATGCAGATTGAGTGTTGAATGTATTCGAGCCTAGATCTAATTTAAAGACCGTAGCATTCATATAGTTGTTGCTGGAGTCATATGCATTGAAGCCCACACCGTAAATAACGTTATCAACAATAACGAAATCACGCATACTTCCTTCAGCAATATTATTTGAAGATGCTAAAGCGGTGCCACTTACCCACGGAATTTCTACCGCTGTACCGGTGCTATTTTCCCAAAGAGCTGGATGAGATGAGTAGAATGTACCGTTGTCGGCAGTTGCTTGTTCTTTTGATACGCTTCCCGCAGTATATGTACCGTCAGATTTCCAAGCTCTGGTTTGGAAATAGCCTGAAGGTACCTTATCTTCGGTACGAGCAGTTACTGAATTTCGGCGAAAATTAGTAACGTTAGCAAAACCTGAGTCAATGCCAATCGCTTTTCCAGAATCTGAAATACTATTGATAACTACGTTAGCAGACTCATAGACCTCATCACTAGTCGTTGATGCTCCGATAAAACCAATCGAATTTGGTGTAGCATTCCCATTCAGTTCAGCAGACCAGATATTCCAACGAACGCTTGCCCACTGGTTACAAGTTGAATAGCCTAGCTGAGCTTTACAATAGTTTTCGAAATCATCATAGGTATTGATTAAGTTAAACTGACGGTTCATCGCGAACGGCGCTTCTTCTCTAAAGCTTAAACCATCAACTTCTGAACCTGAGTTCATCTCTGCTAAACGAGTTTCTCCACCCAGAATATAGCTGTCACATGACTTGGAACCCGCAACACTACTTACAAAGCAGTTATCACTTGCACCAGTGGTGGTTGCAGGCTCAATAGCGACACCATAAGCACTTTTATAGCTGTTAGTAGTACTTGGCGTTACTTCTACGACGTTATAAAGCGCAGCAGACACCTGTGTGGTAGCAAGAATAGCTGAGCTCACAAGGCTCAGCTTAAACAATTTTCTATTCATAAAATCCATTAACTATCCTGTTGCATTGCTTCGAGCTCTTCCCAACGCTCAAATGCAATTTCAAGCTCCTGCTCTTTAGCAGTTAACTTGTCTAAAATTGGTTGTGTCACATCTACAGACTGACTAAAAAAATCTGCATCGTTGACTTGCTCTTGCATTGATTCTATTTCAGCTTCTAATTCTTCGAGTTTTTGCGGCAGAGTTTCTAATTCACGCTGCAGTTTATAAGATAACTTCTTAGACTTAGGCTTCGCAGGCTCCGATTTGGGAGCTGGCTCAACCGATTTTTCTTGTTTGACGGCGTTTTCGACACTACGCGATTGCAGTACTTGAGAGCGCTGTTGCTGAGCATCGTGATAGCCACCGACAAACTCTTCTATTTTCCCGTTACCTTCAAAAATCCAACTCGTCGTCACTGTATTGTCTACAAACTCACGGTCGTGGCTGACTAACAATAAAGTACCTTGATAATTGGCAAGCAAATCTTCCAAAAGTTCCAAAGTTTCGATATCTAAATCGTTGGTTGGTTCATCTAGAACCAATAAATTGTTGGATCTTAGGAACAAACGAGCGAGCAGAAGTCTGTTTTTCTCACCGCCTGACAGTGCTTTTACTGGTGTTCTTGCGCGTTTAGGAGCGAATAAGAAATCTTGAAGATAGCTCAACGCGTGGCGTTGACGACCACCTACAGTCACTTCTTGTTTACCATCAGCAAGGTTGTCTATCACCGTTTTTTCAGGATCTAAAACTTCACGATATTGATCGAAATAAGCAACTTCCAGCTTAGTACCACAGTGCAAACGACCACTGTCCGCCTCCAACTGACCCAAAAGAAGCTTCAGCAGTGTACTCTTACCACAACCATTCGGACCAATTAGTGCAATGCGATCGCCGCGCATAATATTGAAGCTAAAGTTATTAACGAGGCGTTTGCCATCAATGGCATAACTTAAGTTCTCTGCTTCAAATACAATCTTTCCTGAGCGAGCAGCATCATCGATTTGCAGGTTAACTTTGCCCTGCACTTCACGTCTTTCACTACGCTCCTGACGAAGCTTTTTCAGTGCTCTTACTCGACCTTCGTTGCGCGTACGACGAGCCTTAATACCCTGACGAATCCAGACCTCTTCTTGAGCCAATTTTTTGTCAAATTCAGCGTTTTGCAGCTCTTCTACTCGCAGTAACTCTTCTTTCTCATTGAGATAATTTTCATAGTCGCCCGGGAAAGAGTTCAATTGACCACGATCTAAGTCTACGATGCGAGTCGCCATAGATTTAATGAATGAACGGTCGTGAGAAATAAAGATAATTGAGCCACGGAAGTCCTTTAAGAACCCTTCCAGCCATTCAATGGTCGTAACATCTAGGTGGTTGGTTGGCTCATCAAGAAGCAATACATCGGGGTCACACACCAAGGCGCGAGCCAAAGCTGCTTTACGCTGCCAACCACCAGATAGATCAGTAAGTTTTGTATGACCATCAAGCTTCAAAGAGCCCAAAACGTTCTGAATTCTGTCTTCGAAACGCCAAGCGCCTGCGTGTTCCAACTGCTCTTGCACGTTAGAAAGCTTCTTGATATTGGACTCAGATGGGTCAACGGCAACGAGATCGAGCAGATCGTTATAGATCCTTAATTGCTCACCGACTTCTTGTAGTCCACCAGCAACATAATCAAAAACCGTTCCTTCCTGATTACGAGGAGGGTCTTGCTCTAAACGAGAGACAACAACATCTTGCATCACTTGCATTTTGCCATCATCTAACAGGATTTCGCCTGCGATGATTTTCATTAACGTCGACTTACCAGCGCCGTTTCGTCCAACCAAACACACTCGCTCGTTTTCTTGTAATGCAAAATCTGCGTGATCGAGTAAAGGGTGATCACCAAAAGCCAGTAAACCGTTATGAATGGTAATTAATGCCATTATTTTTTAACCACTGAGTTAATTCTGAAAAATCAAAAGGCCAGTTAAGCTCTGAACCTTGATATGAGACAACAGGTATAGTTACCCCGTAACGAGAAAACAGTTCATCGTCGAATGCAATGTCAATCACTTCAACTTGAGAAGCGACATTTGCTTGATTTAGTAAAGCGAAGGCCATCTCGCATAGATGACAGCCCTCTGTACTATATAAAGTGATCACTCAACCTTCCCTATTAATTATTCACTAGAGTTGCTTATGAGTAACAATCCAACAGTTATGGATATGCTTATTGCGCTCGAAATCGAGCGGAAGCGTTTGTGCTGAAATATTTTTCGCTTCCAAGCCCAAGTTAGCTAGCTCTTCTATATCCATCTTAAAATGACGCTTATTATTCGAGAAAACGATAGTGCCATCTGGGCGTAGGATGCGCTTGAGGTTCTTCATTAACTGAATATGATCTCTTTGAACATCAAAAGACTGTTCCATGCGTTTTGAGTTGGAGAACGTCGGTGGATCGATAAAGATTAAATCATACTGACCCGAAGCCTGATCCAGCCACTGAAGGCAATCCGCTTGAATAAACTGATGTTGACGCCCTACTTGACCATTTAGCTTCATGTTGTCTTTAGCCCATTCAAGATAGGTATTCGACATATCAACCGTAGTAGTTGATTTTGCACCACCGCAAGCCGCGTGAACGGTGCCTGAACCTGTGTAGGCAAATAAGTTCAAGAAGTCTTTACCTTGAGCCATCTCACCCAATTTACGACGAGTGATTTTGTGATCTAAGAAAAGACCTGTATCCAAGTAGTCGTGTAAGTTAACGATAAGTTTTACACCATACTCGCTGACTTCCATCGTTTGAGACTGCTGGCCAAACTTCTGATACTGGGACGTACCTTTTTGTTTCTCGCGAACTTTTAGAACCACATTGTTTGCGTTTGTTCCCGTCACCTGAATCGCCGCTCGAATGATGTCAGTAAGACGGCGTTTCGCCTTCTCTTCTGGAATATTCTTAGGCGCTGCGTATTCTTGGATAACAAGCTGGTCTTGATAAACGTCAATCGCTACGTTGTATTCTGGAAGATCAGCATCATAGATACGGTAACAATCTAAACCTTCTCGTTTCGCCCATTTACCAATCTTGCCAATGTTCTTCTTCAATCGATTTGAGAAATCTGGTGCAATTTGTGTTGATTGTGACTGCTGCTCATCTTCAGAACGTTCACGAGCTGAAATTGAGTAGTTCTTTTGGTGACAAGGTAACGCACCGTTGTTCAGCTTGTATTGTTTCTCAGCGCGCATACGCAAACAACTTAGCAGTTCGTCTGAACTAGAGAAAATAGACGCCTGACAACCACCGAACTCTGATTTCAGCTGAGCACCAAATGCAGTGTAAAGCGCAATCAGACCAGGATGAGTTCCCAAACGTTCACCATATGGCGGGTTACATATAATAACGCCATTCTCAAAGCCTTGTGGCTTCTTAAGCAGAGAAGCATCACCAAGCTCGAATTGAATCAAGTTTTCTACACCAGCTCGCCTAGCGTTATCTTTAGCTGTTTTCAGTACACGACTATCATTATCTAGGCCAAAGAACTTAGTGTCAGTTTTATTGACACCCCTTTTTGCTTGAACACTCGCTTCAGATTTCACCTCTGCCCATAGCTCTGGTTCAAAATCTTCAAGTGACTCAAAGCCCCATTTCTCGCGCTTAAGTCCAGGTGCGATATTTGCAGCCATCATTGCAGCTTCAATCAATAGAGTTCCCGAGCCACACATAGGGTCTAGCAATGGCTTAGAGGCATCCCAACCACTACGTAGAATGATTGCTGCAGCCAAAGTTTCTCGAAGTGGCGCTCGACCAGATTCCGGTCTGTAACCTCGGACATGTAAGCCACCACCAACCATATCGATACCCAGCAGCGCTTTATCATTATGTAAACGAACATGAATGCGAAGATCTGCATGATCTTTACTGATCGAAGGGCGTGGGAGATTTTTCTTTTCAAAACAATCAACTACGGCGTCTTTAACTTTCATTGCACCGTATTGACTGTTACGGATCTCTCGGTTTGTACCGTTGAAGTCAACAACAAACTTTTTAGAGCTGTGAAAATGATTGACCCAATTCACTGACGTTGCCGAAAGGTACAAGTCCATATCATTTTGACAATTGAATTCTGTAATAACACGTACAAATCGTGAAGCAAGTCGGCTCCATAAACAACAACGGTAAATTTGCTCATTTGACGCCTTGAATTTCACCCCTGCTTGTACAGGTTTGGCGTCTGAAATCCCTAATTTTGTTAATTCTTCTACTAATAGGTTCTCAAGACCGTTTGAGGTTACCGCTAGATACTGATTCATACTGTTCTTTAGCTAATAAAAATGGTGTCAGATTATAACTGACAATGGACAGCTTGCCCAAATCTAAACACCCCAAATCCATAAAAACACAAAACATCCTTTCTATTACCCAAAAAACCGCCGGATAAATCATCACTAAGGCTAAAGCTAATAATTTAAGGGCTCATAGCGATAGTGAGTATTTATTCACCCTCAAATTGGACTATACCAGATGCATTTTTACACTGTAAATTAGTTACAAAATTAGCTAAAACAGGAATTTTTAGATGAGTTGGGGGTGAGATTTGTGCGATTTGGATGTCACATTTGAAGGAAAATAAATGTAATTAATTTGTCAGAATCAAAAATGAGATAGCAGTAACGGATGTTACCCTACCTGTCGATGGCAAATTTGAGGCAAAAAAAATCGGCTTTACGCCGATAGGAAATGAAACAAAGGAACGAAAATACTAGGGAAAGTTAACCTACCATCGCCATAGGCTGAGGTAGCAAAATTTGATTTGCTGAAGCCATTCGATCATGCATGACTTTAATAACCTGTCCAAAGCGCAATTGCTTTGAACCGTTTAGAGCAAAATCTTCAAGGTCAACGAGTGCACAAAGACTTGCACTGTCGCCCACTTCTAAGACGATAAAATAGCCTTGGCCATTACTGTTAACCAAGCTGACAACTTCACCCTCTTCTGGAGAATAACCACTGCTTTGATAGTCGAAGAACCAGCTCTTAGGTTGAACTGGCTTATGGAAGCGTTTAGCGGCTACACAATATAGAACTAATTCTACTTTGCGCGGCTCACTGAGATTTAAGCAATCAATACGCTCCTTATATGTTTGATAGTCGGAAGCGTCATCAACGGTAAATTGATTAGATGCAAAAGCGCAATCTACTAATAGATTGCTGCTAAGGTTGGTGCGAAACACCATATCCTCACCCAGTTCTAGCATCAGATAGCCTTCACTATCTGAGTAGTACCAATTCCATTTGTCACTCGGTTTAAGCATTGTCCTGACTCTCTATATATTTTTTATCAGACTATTTAGGTAAAACGCTTAATTACCCTTGCCAACTAACTGAAGTTCATTCTAAGAGAGGAAAAACAAAAAAAAAGAGGAAATGATTTGCTCATTCCCTCTCTACATTACCTTGTCACTTTTGCGTAAATCTATACACCGCAAGACAAATTAGATGTTTTTTACTATGTCCGCTACCAAACCTGGTCCTTGGTAAATGAAGCCGCTGTAAACTTGAACAAGTTTTGCACCAGCCAACAATTTTTCTTTAGCGGCAACATATGAATCAATACCACCAACACCAATAATCGGAATTTGATCGCCTAGCTCACGGTATAAACATTTGATCACTTCAGTGCTGCGAGATTGAAGTGGTTTACCACTTAGCCCACCCGCTTCATTGCCGTGCTTCATACCTTCAACCAAAGAACGATCCAAAGTAGTGTTAGTTGCAATGACACCATCGATTTGGTTCTTAAGTAATGATGCACAAATTTGCTTAATTTCGTCATCACTCAGATCTGGTGCAATTTTAAGAGCTAAAGGAACATACTTATCATGCTTGCTAGCAAGTTCAGCTTGTTTTTCCTTCAGCGCTGCTAATAGTTCATCGAGTGCTTCACCGTACTGTAAAGTGCGCAGTCCAGGAGTATTTGGCGATGAGATGTTTACAGCAATATAACCAGCATACTGATAAACCTTCTCCATACAGATCAAATAGTCATCCGCACCCTTTTCGATTGGTGTGTCTTTATTTTTACCGATATTGATACCGATAATCCCGTCGTAATTGGCTTTCTTTACATTCTCAACTAGGTTATCAACGCCTAGGTTATTAAAACCCATACGGTTGATGATCCCTTCTGCTGGAATTATACGGAAAAGACGTGGTTTGTCGTTTCCGGATTGAGGACGAGGAGTTACTGTCCCTACTTCTACAAATCCGAAACCCATAGCACCAAATGCATCAATACATTCGCCATTTTTATCAAGACCAGCCGCAAGGCCAACAGGGTTTTTGAATGTTAATCCCATACATTCAACTGGTCGATTAGGGAGATGTTGACGATAGAAGAGATCAAGAGGAGTGCCGGTAAAACGTTTGAAGTTTTGGATGGCAAGATCATGCGCCTTTTCAGCATCCAATTTGAAAAAGCCAGTTCTGGCTAAGCGGTAGAGCATTGTGCCTCCGATAGAAAAAAGCCCCGATTAAACGGGGCGTAATTATTGTCTTATTCGGCTAACAATTCAAACTTTATTCAACCGCTTGGCAGTTTAAGTTGAGCAGCATCAATTCTCTTAATGCAACAGAGAATTTCGCAAACTCATGGACTGTACCGACTTTGAACTCATTGAGGATATTTTCCCAACGGTGTAAAGAGACTGAATTTGCTTCCATCCACTCATCCAGCGCTTTGATGACGTCCAACTCACCACTTGCACATTCACAGTTAAGCACTTGTGCGGTTAGTTGACGTTGCTGCCAATCCAGATCTTCTCTGAATGCTGCACGTGCCAATACTTGCCAGTTATTGTCTGTCGCTTGGTTATTAATCTGTTTCAAGAACCAGTGCAGAGACAAGCGGTCGCCAAGGTTAAAGTACAGTTTGGCTGTTTGCTCAACTGTTTTCTGTTTTTCCTTAGCCACTGTAGATATATCCAGTACTGAGTGTAAGCTAGACAAACGAGCCACATAGTTAGCCAGTTTAGGTTCGATACCTTTATCGATCCAAGCCTTAGCCATAACGTTGTGCTCTTCTACTTCTTCAGCCACAAGAACATCATCAAGTTTGTTGGCGATAGCTTCTACATCTGCTTTGTACAACTCAATCAAATCACGAACTGATTGTTTGCCCGGACGATTACGTAACAACCAACGAGATAGACGGCGCAGAGTACGGCGAACATGGAACATCACTTCGTATTGCGTTAATGCATCAGCTTTGTTATCCAGCTTACGGACTTCTTCAAGCACTGAACCTAACTTGTAGATTTCACGGGCAGCAGCGTATGCATTAGTAATATCGACAGCGTTTGAACCTGTTTCCTCCTGCAAACGAGTAACGAAGTTACAACCCATTTCGTTAACCATTTGATTCGCAAGCGCTGTTGCAATAATTTCAGCACGTAGCGGATGGTTCTGCATGTGTTGTGAATAGTTACGACGTAACTCAGTTGGGAAGTATTGCATTAGCTGCTGAGCATGGAACTCGTCATTCGCAATCTCTTCACAAGCCAATTCGTCTTTCAACACCATCTTGCCGTAGGCGACCAGTACAGAAAGCTCTGGGCGCGTTAAACCTTGACCAAGTTTTTCACGCTCAAGCAGTGTTTCGTCATCAGGAATATATTCCAATGCACGATCCAAATGCCCTGCTTTCTCCAATTGGTGAATAAAGCGAATCTGTTCTTTAACGACAGCAACACCTTGTTGCTCGGTCACAGAAATCGATTCTGACTGAACATACGCATCTTCAATTACGATCGCGCCGACTTCGTCTTCCATTGATTCAAGAACTTGGTTACGTTGCTTGATCGTCATGTCACCATTTGCAACCAGACCATTGAGGAAGATCTTAATGTTCACTTCGTTATCTGAACAATCCACACCACCAACGTTATCAACGAAATCGGTATTCACTCGGCCGCCTTTCAGTGCGTATTCTACACGTCCAAGCTGAGTCATACCTAAGTTGCCGCCTTCACCGACAATCTTAGCGTTGAGATCACGGCCATCGATACGCAATGCATCGTTTGCACGGTCACCCACATCGGTGTGCGTTTCACGCGAAGATTTAACGTAAGTACCGATACCGCCGTTCCATAACAGATCAACTTCCATGCAAAGGATCATCTTAATCAGCTCATTTGGAGCAACCGATCCTTTTTTAGTCCCTAACATCTTCTGAATTTCAGGCGTTAAGGTAATGGATTTTGCCTTACGTGAGAAAATACCACCGCCCTTAGAAATCAACTTAGGGTTGTAGTCTTCCCAGCTAGAACGTGGAAGATTGAACAAGCGATTACGCTCTTCCCAACTGCTTGCTGCATCTGGAGTTGGATCAATAAAGATATGTAAGTGGTTAAATGCACACTGTAGACGAATGTGTTTTGATAGCAGCATACCGTTACCAAATACGTCACCCGCCATATCACCGACACCAACTGCAGTGAAGTCTGTGGTTTGACAATCAATACCTATTTCGCGGAAATGACGTTTAACTGATTCCCAGCCGCCTTTCGCGGTAATACCCATCGCTTTGTGGTCATAACCATTCGAACCACCAGAGGCGAAAGCATCACCTAACCAGAAGTTGTATTCCGCAGAAACTGAGTTAGCAAGGTCAGAGAATGTTGCAGTACCTTTATCTGCCGCAACAACCAAATACGGATCGTCTTCATCGTGGCGAACTACGCTCACAGGTGCAACAAGATCGCCTTCTACAATGTTGTCTGTAACGTCTAATAGCGCACGAATAAAGCGTTTATAACAACGCTGACCTTCAGCGAAAATTTCATCACGAGTGTTATACAGGTACTGTTTCTTACAAACGAAGCCACCTTTTGCACCTACAGGTACAATTACTGTGTTCTTAACTTGTTGTGCTTTTACCAGACCAAGGATTTCAGTACGGAAATCTTCTTGACGGTCAGACCAACGCAAGCCACCACGCGCTACCTTACCGCCGCGTAGATGCACACCTTCAATATCTGGTGCGTAGACGAAGATTTCAAAAGCAGGCACAGGTGCCGGAATCTCTGGGATCTCTTTTGGCTTCATCTTTAATGCTAACCAAGGTTTTGGTTGCTTATCTTCATCCAATTGGTAGTAGTTGGTGCGGTAAGTCGCTAGGATCATTTCCATGTAGCGACGAATGATACGGTCATCATCAAGACTTTCTACATGATCTAACTGTTCTGTGATCTTGTTAATCAGTTCAGTTTGACCTTTTTGAGCGCCTTTATGTTTAGGATCAAAACGACGTACAAACAGATCCACCAAGCCTTTCGCCACATCAGGATAGTGACTCAATGTATCTTCGATGTATTGTTGGCTGAATGGGAAACCCACTTGGCGCATATAACGAGCGTAAGCACGAAGAATCGATACTTCTCTACCAGTTAATGAAGCGCCTAGAACTAAACGGTTGAAACCGTCGCTTTCCAGATCACCATACCAAATAGCCGCAAATGCTTGTTGGAAACGATCACGAGCTTCACGAAGATCAACTTGGTTTTCACTCTTATGAAGCATTGAGAAATCTAGGATCCAATAAACCTGACCGTTTGACTTGATCACTTCGTATGGCGATTCACCAATCACGCGCAAGCCCAAGTTTTCAAGCATTGGCATCACATCAGAAAGATGGATAGGTTCATCACGGTGATACAATTTCAGGCGTACCGCTTTAGAATCTTTGGTTTCTTCTTGCGGACGGTAGAACAGCATGCCCAGTTTGTTTTCTTCATTGAGAGCTTCAAGGCGCTCAATATCTGCAACCGCAGAAGCTGGCATTACATCTTCTTTATATGAACGAGGGAATGCATGAAGATATTGTTTTGAAAGCGGTAAACCTTTGCTTTCGCCACAGTTCGCCACGATCGCTTCAGACAAACGATCATCCCAAGTTGTTGATGCTTCCATTAAGTTTTGCTCTATTTTCTTCACATTCACGTCCATATTGTTGTTATCAACACGAACGATGTAATGAGTTCTTGCAAGTGGGCTTTCAGAGAAATACGTTGTGAACTCGACTTCTTGTTCACAACCAAAATACTGTTTAAAAATGCGTTGAGTCTGACGACGCAACTCAGTGTTGTAACGCTCTTTTGTTACATACACCATACAGCTAAAGAAACGGCCAAACGGGTCTTTGCGTACAAACAGACGTAGAAGATCTCGGTCCTGCATTTGTACAACACCCATACCGACTTCTAACAATTCTTCTTCGGTCGCTTGAAGAAGTTCATCGCGTGGGTAGTTTTCTAGAATATTGTGCAGTGCTTTATAAGCGTATGAACCAACACGGTAACGGCTAGCGCTGAGTATACGTTCCACTTTTTCGCGGATCAGAGGAATGCTTTGTACGGCTTGGTTATATACCGCTGATGTGTACAAACCTGTAAAGCGGTGCTCGCCGACCACCTTACCGTTTTCATCAAACTTCTTAATACCGATGTAATCGGTATACGCCGGACGATGGATACGAGATTGCTTATTGCCTTTAGTTAGAATTAATAAGTAGGCTTTTTTCGCTTCTAGACGGGCTGAATCTGAAAACTCAGATAGTTTTACTGAACGAACGCGATCACTTTGTGAGAAAAGACCAAGCCCCGCTTCATCAGTAGGTCTTAGTGTGGTGTCGCCTTCAATCTCAACAAGATCGTATTCTTTGTAACCCATAAAGGTAAAGTTATGATCACCTAACCAACGTAAGAATGCCATGGTCTCCTGAAAACGATCAGATTCAGGAAGACGATCAACATTTGCTTCAAGTTGACTGATAACTTGATCCAGTTTATTTACCATAGGTTTCCAGTCTTTAACGACCAGAGCAGTATCAAGCAGAATATCTAACAGTTCATCCTGAAGAGTTTTCATCTCCGCTTTATTGCTTAAACGATCGACTTCAATATGGAATAAAGACTGAAGAGGCCCTTCTCCGTTATTGATACTCTTGATTGCGCCTTTATCATCACGATCAATTTGAGTAGGACCATTTAGCATCAGGTGGGCAGTTAAATCTAGTCGGCTTAATGCCATCTTAATAGAGTCAACATGGAAAGGACCATCAGGAACAACAATCTCGACAATCGTATGGGTAGACTCCCAACCATGTCGGCTTACTGTTGGATTGAAAACTCGAACAGAGTAATCATCGCTCTTCTTCTCACAGATATGATGCCAAAGGCTGACAACTGCACCGTATAAATCCGATTCATTTCGTTCAGCTAAATCATCTTGCGATACATTGCTAAATAAATGTTGAGCGAGTTGAGTAACCAAAGGTTGTTGTTTTTGCTCAAGTTTGTCTTGAATCAGTTGGTAAACTTTTTCAAGTAGAACCGGCATCAAAGTCTCACGCGCGGTCATAGGCGACTCCAGATTAGAATTATGTTTTGTAGGGGATGCAGTAAGAATATAACCTACCGCTGGTAATGCATGTTTTATTGTAAAAGTTTTAGGAACTAAACGTTAATATTTTTAACATTTCTACACAGCCAAATGTTTGAGAATGTGACTAAGATTCCTATTTAAACATCTGGTAATAACTTTCTTCATAGCATTTCTAACTTTATAAACTTGTTATTTTGGTCAGTTATCAATCTAAATCGACCTTTTACTCCAATTTGGCTAAGAAATGGCCGAAATCTTGATGCTGGCAACTGCAAACGCAATCCCTGCTCTGTTGCAACTAAAATGGAACTTGCCGCTCCCGAATAATGTGCCAAATAAGCTTGATACGAAATGTTGAGTGAAAAATAGTAATGCTTCATAGACCAATCACCGCAGCGATGAATTGTGGTTTAGAAATAAAAAAGGTGGCATCGAAATGCCACCACTGCCGATTGTTAATCTTCTAGCGCTTTAGAGACTTTTTCATAAAGATCTCGCGCTAAATTATCCATCGCTTTTAACGCTTCAAGCTCTTTTCTAATTAATCCTTGTCGCTCTTCATCGTATTTACGGAATTTAAGCAGAGGGTCAATTAAACGTGAAGCCACTTGAGGGTTACTACTGTTGAGCTCGCGAAGTATTTCGCCCGCAAAACGATAGCCTTCACCACTCTTCGCATGGAAGTTAACCGGGTTGTTATTTAAGAAAGCACCAATCAGATTACGAGTGCGGTTTGGGTTCTTCAAACTGAACGCTTCATGATTCATCGTTTTCTTAATCACTTCTAGTGCATCACTCGCCGGGTTGCAACCCTGTAGAGTAAACCACTTGTCCATCACTAAACCGTCATGTTTCCACTTATTGCTGTAATCCGCCATTTGGGCTTCACGACATGCAAGCCCTGCACTGTTCGCCGCAGTCATGGCTGCGATAGTGTCAGTCATATTGTTCGCTTGGTTGTATTGTTTCTCCACTAAAGCATTACCTTGCTCAGTGTACGCTAGGTAGGACAAACAGATATTACGTAATGCGCGTTTACCAATGGCTTCATGGCTAATGGTGTATTCATTTTGTTTTAGCGTTTGATATGTTGCGCCTAATTCATCTTCAAGTTCAGTCGCAAGAATAACTTTGAATGCTTTAAGCACATTGGCAATCGCATCAACATCTACACACTTGTACCAACCAGACACTTCGTTATGGCTCGGTAGTGAAAGCATCTCGGCAACAAATGCAGGTTCTAAAGAATCACTCAATAAAACACCGCGGAATGCATCGACAACAACAGCAGGTAATTCAACCTTTTGTCCTTGTTGTTCGCGAGTTACATTGTCACGAATATACTTAGCCATTAATATTTGACCAGCATCCCAACGTGCAAATTCGTTAGTCGCATTGGACATTAAGAATACTAACTCTTCATCTGAGTAGTCATATTCCAACTTCACCGGAGCAGAAAACTCTCTTAGTAACGATGGGATTGGTTTTTCTGTCACGTTCTCAAATACAAATGTTTGCTCCGCTTGAGTAACATTCAGCACATTCGCAACAGTATTACCTTTGCTTTGCAAAGGAATCACACTTCCATCTTTTGCATAAAGCTCAACGTCAAAAGGAATATGCAGAGGTTGCTTCTCTTTTTGATCGTGCGTTGGTTCTGTCGATTGACATACCGTTAGCGCATACGTTTTTGCTTCTGCATTATATTCGCTGCTAACTGATACCGTTGGAGTACCCGACTGGCTGTACCATAAACGGAACTGCTTCAGATCAACACCGGATGCATCTTCCATCGCAGCGACAAAATCTTCACACGTTGCGGCTGTACCATCATGACGCTCGAAGTATAACTTCATACCTTTTTGGAAACCTTCCTCACCAAGCAAAGTATGCATCATTCGAATCACTTCGCTGCCCTTTTCATACACAGTCAATGTGTAGAAGTTATTCATTTCTATCACTTTATCTGGACGAATTGGGTGCGACATTGGGCTTGCATCTTCTGCAAACTGCGGGCCACGAATAATGCGAACATTGTTGATACGGTTCACGGCACGAGAACCTAAATCTGAAGAGAACTCTTGATCGCGAAATACCGTTAAGCCTTCTTTCAAGCTTAACTGGAACCAGTCACGACAAGTAACGCGGTTACCTGTCCAGTTATGGAAGTATTCGTGTCCAATCACTGCTTCAATACCAAGATAATCAGTGTCTGTTGCCGTTTGATCATTGGCCAATACAAACTTCGAGTTGAAAATGTTCAACCCTTTGTTTTCCATTGCGCCCATATTGAAGAAATCAACCGCGACGACCATGTAGATATCTAAATCGTACTCAAGACCAAAACGTTTTTCGTCCCACTTCATTGAGTTAATCAAAGAAACCATCGCGTGGTGCGCTCTGTCTAGGTTGCCTTTATCAACGAAGATTTCTAAATCTACGTTGCGGCCAGACTGAGTAACAAACTTATCGTGCAGAACATCAAAATCGCCCGCTACTAAAGCGAATAAGTAAGCGGGTTTTGGATGCGGATCTTGCCATTTCACCCAATGGCGACCATTGTCTACTTCGCCTTGTTCAACTTTGTTACCGTTACTTAGCAGGTATGGATATTGAGCTTTATCTGCAATGACCGTTGTGGTGTATTTCGCTAAAACATCCGGGCGATCTAAATAGTAAGTAATTCTGCGGAAACCTTCAGCTTCACATTGCGTGCAGAACGCACCACCGGATTTATACAAACCTTCTAATGCAGTGTTTGCCTCAGGGTTGATCAGAGTGACAACCGTTAACTCGAACTCAGCCGGTAGCTGACGAATCTCTAAACCAGCTTCCAGCTCAGTGTATTCGTTCCAATCAACGCCATTTACTTTCAGCGCTTGTAACTTAAGGTCTTCACCATCCAAAACTAAGGTTGTGCTGTCCTTCATTTGTTTAATTTGTGAAACAGCAGTCACCGTCGTCTCTGTGTCATACAGATCGAAAGTCAGTTCGATTTGAGAAATGGTATGGGATGGTTGAGTATAATCTTTACGATATTTGGCTTGAGGAGTGTGAGCCATTGCCGGAATCCTTTTGACATAATGATATGTGACAATTACAGATCTTAGGCTTGTTATTGCCAATAACAACCCCTAAAAGAAAAAAAGAGATACCCATCACTGGCTATCTCTTATAAATAGAATTCAATTGGTTAATAAACATTCGATTGTCGCCGTCAACGAATTCGATTTAAAACCGCATACATAGAGCCGCCTTCCATATCCAGAGTTAACTGGTCCTGCTGTAGCGTATAGCGAGTATCTTGTTCGCCGTCTTCATACAGCAAAACAAGGTGGTCCCCTTCCATGTAATACACACCTTGATGGGTCGTTTCGTTTCCATCACTACCACTGGCTTTAAACAGAAACACAAAATCCGGTTGAAGAATGAGTAACACTTCCGTGAGTTTATCGGCATACAAATCCCGACCGGACAGTGAAGTGCTAGACCACATTCCTGCTAAAGCGTTGGGTAAAGCTTTGGTAAACGTTACACCATTTAAAAACAGCAAATTGTGGTTACTTTGATATTCATAAACCTGAGGATCATCGCTATTTAATCCGAGAATGAGCGTATCACTGTTTGCTGTATACATACCTTCCCAGTGGTCGACACTGTAATCCTTCTTCTGAATATCAATGCTGAAGGTATAGTCGGACTCAAAGTTCAGCTTGATGGCGAGGAAGTTTTCCTCTGATTCCTCTGGGGCTGGATTTAACAAATACCAATCGCCAAGAAGAAACGGCTGATCAAACTGCGTTAAATCTTTAATCGGCCCATTCATTGAACCAAAGGACAGGCCTGTTATCGTCAAAGCAATACAGGCAAAAATAACGGTTATCCATTTCATAGCGATCTCCCTCACTTTTCTTAAGCTTAGGATCGCATGTTAGATTTCGCTAAATTATTTGATACACATCACATTTAGTTGCATATGGATTTTAGGCATGAAAAAAGCGAGCTAACCAGCTCGCCTTTTATTACATTGAGTTTTCTATTTTTTTGCCGACTTCAGCATATCAACCATGATAGATACTGACTCGTTCAAATACGCATCAGGCACTTCATAATCTTTCGGCACGTCGTCTAAACTTTTGTATTCTGCTTTTCCAGCATCAACTTGACGTTTGTTGATTCGAGCTAAACGCTCTGCATCGGCTTCATCACTTTTCTTCTTACGAGCTTTTTCGTTTAAAGACAGCGCGTTGTCATCTTTTTCTGCTTTATATTTAGTAATATCTTGTTGGATAAAACCAAACTCAAGATCAGAGGCAATACGTTGCTGATGCTTTTGCGTCAATGAAGCAATAAGTGCTGAGAAATCGTGAAGTTTAGAATACTTCGCTTGATCAATGCTGTCCCAAGGAAGCGCATTTGGCTCGACACTCTCACCCGTTTCAGCAGCATCAATTGCAGCTGGGAACGCAATGTCAGGTACTACACCTTTGTTTTGCGTACTACCACCGTCAATGCGATAAAACTTCTGAATCGTGTATTGCACATAGCCCAGCTCTTTATCGAACATATCGTAAATATGATTCAAAGAACGATGCTGCTGAACTGTACCCTTACCGAATGAGTTCTCGCCAAGAATAATAGCGCGACCATAATCTTGCATTGCCGCAGCAAAAATCTCAGAGGCAGAGGCGCTATAGCTGTTGATCAATACCGTCATTGGACCTGAATAACTGATCTTTCCGTCGGTATCGCTGTTTACGTTCACGCGACCATAACTATCACGAACTTGAACAACAGGACCACTGGTAATAAACAAACCGGATAATGCCGTCGCTTCTGTTAAAGCACCGCCACCGTTATTTCGTAAGTCAACGATGATTCCGTCCACTTTGTCAGCTTTTAACTGAGTAATCAGTTTATCGGTGTCTTGAGAAAGGCCAACGTAGAAACTTGGTACTTCTAGAACACCAATCTTTTTACCAACCTTTTCAATCACTTCTGATTTAACGGCTCTATCTTCTAGACGAATCTTATCGCGGACAATTGTTACAACGTGACGTTTTACATCCTTACCATCAGGTAGAATTTCAAGATTAACCTTAGTGCCCTTCGGACCTTTGATTAACTGAACAACATCATCCAATCGCCAGCCGATAACATCGACGATATCTTCACCATCCTGACCAACGCCAACAATACGATCGCCTTCTGACAATTGCTTGCTGCTTGCAGCTGGGCCACCAGTAACCAACGAAGAAATAACCGTGTAGTCATCCGTCATTTGTAAAACGGCACCAATTCCTTCCAGAGATAAGCTCATCTCTGACTGGAATTGTTCTGCATTACGTGGTGATAGATAGCTGGTATGAGGATCAATTTGGCGAGCAAACGCATTCATGTAAAGTTGGAAAACATCTTCACTATGAGTTTGAGTTAGGCGTTTGATAGCATTGTTGTAGCGTTTTGACAGCGTCTCTTTGATTTCAGGCCACTCTTTGCCTGTCAATTTTAGGCTCAAAGCATCGTATTTTACGCGCTTGCGCCATAACTCATCAATTTCAGCTTTATTCTTAGGCCAAGCCGCTTTAGAACGATCAATTTCGATGGTTTCATCAGTGTTAAATTTGATTTCTTTATCGAGTAATGACAAAGCATATTTAAAACGTTCGAAACGCTTAATCATCGACAAGTTATAGATTTCAAACGCAATAGCGTTGCTACCTGCCTTGAGTTCATCATCTAATTGAACAGCTTTAGACTGGAAAGAATCGATGTCAGCTTGAGTGAAAAGACTGCGGTTGTAGTCAAGAAGCTCAACGTAACGTTCAAAAATCTCCTGAGAAAACTGATCGTCGAGATTGAAATGCTTGTAGTGAGAACGAGTAAAACGAGAGGTTACCCTTTTACTTGCTGTTTCATGTTGAGCTTCAGGAGCAAGAACGGGTAAATCTTTCTTTTGAATTTGGGCTTCAACAGCCTGAGCTGAAGATGCTGCTAGCCAAACGCTAGCAGCAATCAGAGTCCATTTTGAACGGCATTTCATGCGTAGGAGTTTCTCCTTTAGGCGCGCAAGTGCTCCGCTTTTACAACCATTTGTAGGCCGTTACCAAGTTGAACACGCACGTCTTCCTTATTGATTTCAACAATGGTCGCAGCCATGTTGCCTTTACCCATGTTGATGTTCACTTCTTTACCAACAATGATTTCGTCAGCATTCAAAGCTCTTGTTTCAACAGGTTTACTTTCTGGTTTTGGCCCTTTGTTTTGAGGACGGCGAGGCTGAGCTGCTTTCTTAGCTTTTGGCTTAGCTTTCGCTTCTTCGCGAGCTTTTTTACCTTGTTCTTTACGACGAGCGTCAACACGAGCTTTACTTTCTGCCAACGCTGCTTGTGCATGTTCTACATGTTGCTCTTCAAGCTCTCCACAAGCATTTCCGTCTAGGTCTACACGAACCGCACCAGGTTTTACGCCGTGTAGGTAACGCCATGAAGAAGTGTACTGTCTTAAAGCTGCACGAAGCTGAGTTTTACTAACTTTTGGATCTTCGCCAAGGCGTTCAGCAAGATCTTGAAAAATACCAATTTTAAGAGGCTTCGCTTCACCCTCTAAAGTAAAGCATTTAGGGAAACATTCAGCAATGTACGCAATAACTTCTTTGCTGTTTTTTAACTTTTCAGTGTTTTCCATGAGGATTCCTGGTTTATGCGGCTTGTCCGCGAGCATTAAGAGTAAATATGTTCGGTATTATAGTGACCTGAATACGAAAAACCACAGGCAAAAGACAATTTATGCCTTGTTAGCCTGTGAATTGAGCAGCTTTTCAACTTCTGTCATCAAAAATGTCAGTCCTTCCTCATCAATTTCGGAAAAACGACCCACACTTGGACTGTCAATATCGAGAACACCGACTACTTCACCATTGATTGAAAATGGAATAACAATCTCCGAATTGCTGGCAGCGTCACACGCAATATGACCTTCAAACTCATGAACATCATAAACACGTTGTACACTATTAGTTGAAACTGCTGTACCGCATACGCCACGTCCGACAGGAATACGCACACAAGCAGGTTTACCTTGGAATGGACCTAATACCAACTCACCTTCTCGCATCAGATAGAAACCAACCCAGTTAAGGTCTTCTAATTCCATGTTGAGTAGTGCGCTTAAGTTAGACAAGTTCGCAATCAAGTCCTTTTCTGATTCTAGTAGTGCGACAGCTTGTTTTGTTAAGCGGTGGTAATGTTCTAATTTCATATAAACTAAACTTCCAATTGAAAAATAAAGACTTCACTTTAGGTTTTAAATGCCTTTAAGTTTTGATTACCTAAAGGTTTTACATATAATGCGCCAAAACTAAATAGGATTCATTCTCATAAAGATGGCAAATTCCACAAACACTATTAGCCGTTCTTGGCTAATAACACAAGCGAAAAAGCATCAATCCAAGCTATTGTTTGCCAATGTAATTGCGATTGTTGCAACGCTAATCAGTGTGCCCATCCCACTGCTTATGCCTCTCATGGTTGATGAAGTGCTGCTAAACCAGCCTTCAACCGGTATCGAGATGATGAATGGTGTTTTGCCATCGTCTTGGCAAACAGCAACAGGTTACATCGTCCTCACTCTAGTACTTGTCGTTCTCATGCGAGCGGCGAGCCAGATGCTCAATATTCTACAAAGCCGACAGTTCACACTTGTCTCTAAAACCATCACCTATCAGATGCGCAGCAAGATGATAGATAAGTTGGGGCGAATTAGCATAAAACAATACGAGACTCGCGGAAGCGGTGGAATAAATGCCCATTTGGTTACAGATATTGAAACCATAGACCAATTTATCGGGTCTACGTTAAGTAAATTTATTATTGGCCTGTTAACCGTCAGCGGAACTGCGATCGTTTTATTGTGGATTGAGTGGCGCTTAGGGCTCTTTATCCTATTAGTAAACCCTGTCGTGGTTTACTTTTCGCGTTTGCTTGGTAGTAAAGTCAAACACCTGAAGAAAAGAGAAAACCAAGCCTTTGAGCGCTTTCAAAACAGGCTGGTAGAAACCCTCGATGGTATTTATCAACTTAGAGCGGCCAACAAAGAACGTGAATTTCTTACAGAGCTAAAAGAACAGGCCAACGAAGTACGTTTAAGTGCGGACAAATATGCATGGCAATCCGAAGCGGCTGGCCGCTTATCATTCCTGCTGTTTTTGCTTGGATTCGAGTTGTTCAGAGCGGCGGCCATGCTCATGGTAGTGTTCAGTGATCTTTCTATTGGGCAGATGTTTGCGGTGTTCGGCTATTTGTGGTTCATGCTTTCACCTGTTCAGGAACTGTTGAGCATTCAATTTTCTTGGTATAGCGCCAAAGCCGCGCTTGGCCGAATCAACGCTCTACTTGATTTAGAAGAAGAACATCGCCCAGTCAGTAAAATCAATCCATTTACTGAAGACAAAGAAGTAGAAGTGACGGTTTCAAACGTCAATTTTTCATATGACGGTGAAAACAATGTGCTCAAGGATTTGTCTCTTAATATCCCATCCGGTAAAAAAGTTGCACTGGTCGGAGCAAGTGGCGGAGGAAAATCGACTCTAATACAGCTACTGATCGGTGTTTATCGGGCGAACTCAGGGCAAATTCGTTTCAATGGCGAGACATGCGACGACATTAGTTTCGATGTTATCCGTGGGGAAATTGCCGTTGTTCTACAACAACCTATACTCTTTAATGACACTTTAAGGCACAATTTGACCCTTGGTGGAGAACATGATGAAGCTGAACTGTGGCGCGCTCTTGAAATTGCGCAAATGCAGGATGTAATTAGTAAGCTGGATCATGGGTTAGATTCTCAAATCGGGCGTAATGGTATCCGTCTGTCCGGTGGTCAGCGTCAGCGTCTAGCCATTGCACGCATGGTTTTAAGTAATCCAAAATTCGTCATTTTAGACGAAGCGACATCAGCACTCGATACCGCAACAGAAAGTGCCTTACATAAGGCATTGAACGAGTTCTTAAAAGGACGAACCACTTTGATAGTCGCGCACAGACTTTCAGCGGTGAAACAAGCAGATTTAATTTATGTATTGGAAGATGGACGCGTTAGCCAAGCTGGCACACATAGAGAACTGGTTGAGCAAGAAGGGCTATATCAAACTCTCTACGGTTCGGTGCAATCCTACGCCAATTAGTTACATTGACACATTAAGTTCAAGGGGTATCTGATGAAAGTGAGAGCGATAGAAAAACATCTATCCACTCCTTCTGGAATACGCCTTTGCCAAGGGTGTGAGTTGCCCGTGGACGTCATTAGCGTAGAGAAAGGTAAAAGTGCATATTGCCCTCGGTGTGGTACGCAACTTTATCGTGGCGGGCAACCTTCCCTATCAGGCAACTTAGCTTTGGCTATTACCTGCCTATTGTTGTTTATACCCTCTCACTTTTTCGATTTCATTCGTATTCGCCTAATAGGCGTTATGATTCCAGCAACACTACCTTCCGGTGTAGAAGCACTCTATAACGAAGGATATGTCGGCTTAGCACTGCTCGTGTTTTTCTGTGCTTCGCTCGCTCCATTTATACTTTGCTGCAGCGTGGTAGGTGCACACGTTGCGTTAAGACACAATAATTTCGCCCTAATGCGCTATTCGCTGCTACTGATCTCTAAGCTTAAGCCTTGGGTTATGATCGATGTATTTCTAGTGAGCATTGCGGTTTCGTGCTTCAAACTGATTGATATTTCAGACGTTTTTGTTGGCCCCGGGCTGTACGGACTGGTTCTGCTACAGATATTTACCGTTCTGCTAATCAGTCGTATCAGTGTAAGACGTTATTGGGAAGCTTGGCGACCAGAAACTGAATATCCGCTCGAAGTGAAACATGTGCACTGCCACAACTGCCATCTCTCTCAACCGGAGAGTTCAAATTGCATTCGTTGCCATCAGAAGCTCTACCACAGAAAGCCTAATTCCATTGAAACGACTTGGGCGTACTTATTGGCCGCTACGGTTTCGATTATTCCAGCCAACATTCTGCCTATTTCAATCTTGTTAACCAACGGACAAAGACTCGAAGACACCATATTTTCGGGTGTAGCATCACTGATTAACAGCGGCATGATTGGAATTGCAGTCATCATTTTTGTGGCAAGTATTGTGGTACCGGTCGCCAAAATACTTGGCTTAACTTATCTACTACTTGCCATAAAATTTAAGCGAAGCGTCTTTTTCCGCCAAAGAATGATCATATACTTTGTTATCAAATGGATAGGAAAATGGTCCGTAATGGACCTGTTTGTTATTTCTATAATGTTAGCGGTCGTTGATCGTGGGCAGTTGCTCGATTTTACTCCCGGATACGGTGCCATTGCTTTTGGAATGGTTGTGGTGTTGACGCTGTTAGCAGCAGAAAGCCTCGATCCAAGACTCATTTGGGATAACTACCGCGACGATAACAATAAACAAGAGTCAATTGATGAATAAAAATATTACTCAGCAAACCTCCTACAAGCCAGATGTCAAAAAGAACAAAGGAATCTCTCCTTTGTGGATTTTGCCTATCCTCACCGTCGTGCTGGCTGGTTGGTTAATAATGAAATCTATCCATGATGCTGGTGAACGCATTCAAATTTACTTCTCTAATGCACAAGGTCTGGTAGCTGGAAGAACACCGGTCCGCTATCAAGGCTTAGAGGTCGGTATGGTCAGAAACATCAAGTTGTCCCCTAACTTAGACAGCATTTATGTCGACACCGACATTTATCCGGATGCGAAAAGACTGCTTTCTGAAAAGACCCGCTTTTGGTTAGTAAAACCCACCGCTAGTTTGTCTGGTATTTCCGGTCTTGATGCTTTGGTATCGGGTAACTACATTGCTATTGACCCGGGAGATGAAATTGTTAAAGACAATGATTATGATGCAGACGACCATCCTCAAAGCTATCGCGCTCTCGACTCTGCACCTTCAGACTTGCTCGCCAATCAAGGGTTAACCATTACTTTGAAAGCTCGAGATTTGGGTGGAATTTCTGTTGGCTCGCAAATCGTCTACAAAAAGATCCCCATCGGTGAGGTATACAACTATCAACTGGCCGATGACAATCAGTCTGTAATTATCGATGCGTCCATTCAAGAGCAATATCGCAATGTCATAACGACGGAAAGCCGTTTTTGGAACGTAAGTGGTATTGGCGCTAACTTAGGTTTAGGTGGTGTTGATATTCGTATGGAAAGTGTAGCTGCTTTGTTAGGTGGGGCTATCGCCGTTGACTCTCCTGACGAAGGAGAACCCGCTGAACAAAATTCTGAATTTAAACTTTATCCGGACCTCAGAACCGCCGGACGAGGTGTCGCCATTAAGATTGTTCTGCCAGATGATAACAACATCAGTGTTTCTGGTGCGCCAATTATGTACAGAGGGTTGGAAATCGGTCAGATCACCAATCTGCAGTTGGATGAAGAACGCAAAGAAATTATTGCATCTGCCGCTATTCAACCTGCCTTCAGCGATATGCTGAACAGTGGCAGCAACTTCATTCTTGAAGAAGCAAAAATCGCACTGACAGGTGTTGAGAACCTAGGCAATCTTATAAAGGGCAACTATCTAACTCTGGTTCCCGGTGAAGGTGATCGTTCTCGTCATTTTGTGGCAGTGCGTAAGCAAGAATTTAACCGTACTCAGGCGAAATCCGTCGCCTTAAAACTTATCGCCGACAGCTCATTTGGTCTGAGTGCTGGCACCGATATTCTGTATCGCGGCGTTGCGGTCGGTAGCGTTACAAAAGTCTCCCTTAAGCCTGATAACGTTGAGTTCGATGTGCTAATTGATGAAGAGTACGTTCCATTTATCGGCTCAAATAGCCGCTTTTATGTTACAGGTACTGCAACCGCCGAACTGACAGAATCAGGGTTAAACGTTTCTATTCCTCCAGCTAAACAGCTACTGACGGGTTCAATTAGCTTTGTCAGTGAAGGCAGTAAGCAAATTCAGTTACAATATCGGCTTTATCAAAGCCAATCGTTAGCTGAATTGGCGAAGTACAATCAGTCTGGCACTCAAACATTTACCTTAATGGCGGAAGAACTTCCTCCAGTCAGTGCGGGTAGCCCACTTCTCTATCGCAACCTGCGAGTGGGGAATGTAGCAGGCTACACGCTGACGTCTAAAGGGGTTGAGATTAAGGTAAAAATAGAGAATCAGTACAAGCATCTAATTACGAGTCAAACTGTATTTTGGAACCGTTCAGGTGTCGAAATTGATGCATCGCTGGCAGGAATAAGTGTTAAAGCTGCGCCTCTGCAAACATTGATTCAAGGAGGGATAGCGTTTGATAACATCAGTGGTGTTGATAACAAAGTTAATGACAAATGGGTGCTTTATCCAAGCTATCAACAAGCACAAAAGTACGGTAAAACCATTACTCTTACAGCCTCTGGCGATGTGGCGGTTCCTGTCGGTACAAACATCAAATACCAAGGCGTATCTGTAGGTGAAGTGGTCAGCGTCACGCCAAGTTTCACTGCAAATAAGATTGCGATTTCCGCTCGAATTAAACCTGAATACAGCAAGAACATTGCAACAAAAGGATCAGTATTCTGGATTGCATCAGCGAACGTTAGCTTGACTCATGGTATTGAAAACATCGAGAACCTGCTAAGCAAGTCTATTGAGGTTAAGCCGGGAGATGGCGATCCAACCTATTCATTCCCGTTGTCAGAACTGCCATATAAGAAAACCAGTATCTCGTTTACCCTACAAAGCGAAGATAAAGGCTCGGTTTCCGTTGGCACCCCTGTTTTGTTTAGAGGCATGGATGTAGGTCGAGTAACTCGAGTGCAGTTAGGAAACCTTGCTGACAGAGTGATTTCGACTATCGAAATTGAACCTGAGTACAGCTATCTCATTCGCCAAAACAGTGTCTTCTGGAACGTTTCAGGCGTGGACGTTTCTATCGGTTTATCGGGTGCGGATATCAAGGCAGGTACGTTTGACAGTATTGTTCGCGGTGGTATTACCTTCTCAACACCAGAACAAAAACAGCTCATGCCTGCTGCCAAAGCGGGACAGTCGTTCTACTTGTACTCGCGCGCTGAAGAAGGTTGGAAACAATGGCGCACACCTATTCCTCAACCAAACTAGTCTGCAACCGGACTAGCAACTTCAAAGTAGTAAGAAATAAGCGTGGAAACACGCTTTTTTCATTTATCTGCTTAACAACGCTTAACCCAGCAGTAAAACCACGACTTCAAATAAAACTGTGATGCCGCTATAATCTGCCGCCTACTACCTACTCTGCCCTTTAGCTAATCGAGAATACGTTTTGCATCCTAATATATCCTTCCCTGAGTTGTTCCTATCTTCAATGGCCGAAATTCTTCCTCCTGAGTTAAACATGGAAGATTTCATTGCAGCATGCCAAAGACCGCTACGTAAAAGTGTTCGCGTAAACACATTGAAAATCTCTGTAGAGGAATTCAAAAAACGCGCTGAAGATAAACGCTGGGCTTTAGAACCTGTACCTTGGTGTGATACTGGTTTCTGGATTGATGCTGACGAAGGTGACGTTCCTCTGGGGAATACCGCTGAACATATGGCAGGCTTGTTCTATATCCAAGAAGCCAGCTCTATGATGCCTGTATCTGCACTGTTCACCGCTGAAGACAGCCCTTATGTGTCAGTGCTAGACACTGCGGCAGCACCGGGCTCTAAAACAACGCAGATTGCAGCCTTAATGCAAAATAACGGTATTTTGGTAGCGAATGAATTCTCAGCCAGCCGTGTAAAAGTCCTACATGCCAACATAGAACGCTGCGGCATTCGCAACACTGCGCTGACCAACTTTGATGGACGAGTGTTTGGCAGTTGGTTACCAGAGCAGTTTGATGCCGTGCTGTTGGACGCTCCTTGTTCAGGCGAAGGAACCATTCGTAAAGATCCGGATTCTTTGAAAAACTGGAGCAAAGAATCCATTCAAAGCATTGCAGATACACAAAAAGAACTGATTGAAAGCGCATTTCAGGCCCTAAAAGTCGGTGGGGTGCTTGTTTATTCAACCTGTACATTAAGCCGTGAAGAAAACCAAGATGTCTGCCAGCATCTTAAACAGACATTCGGCGATGCGGTCAGTTTCGAATCCTTAGCTTCGCTATTCCCTGAAGCCAATAAAGCATTAACAGAAGAAGGTTTCCTGCATATATTCCCACAAGTTTATGACTGCGAAGGCTTCTTCGTGGCTCGAATCCGCAAGAATGGCAGTGTTGATACGCCAGCAGTCAAAAAACGCTTAGGTAAGTTCCCGTTTGAAAAAGCCAACGCGAAGATCTCAAACGACGTGAATCAAGAGCTGAAAAAATGCTTAGGTATTTCGCTGCCAGAAAACAGTTCCGTTTGGCTTCGTGACAACGATGTATGGTTATTCCCTGATGCATTAGAGCCAATGCTGGGTGAGCTACGTTTCTCGCGTATGGGGATTAAGATTGCTGAAACGCACAAAAAAGGCTATCGCTGGCAACACCAAGTCGCAACCACTCTTGCAACGGGTAATGAAGCTTGTTGTATTGAACTCTCGATTGAAGACGCCAGAGAATGGTATATGGGGCGTGATGTTCGTCCACAAGGGCAAAGTGGCCAAGGTGAAGTCATCGTCCGCTTTGGTAACGATGTGATTGGATTAGGAAAATGGGTCGGTAACCGAGTGAAAAATGGTTTACCAAGAGAGCTTGTTAGAGACAAAAACCTATTCTAAAAAGCAAACTTCTCTTTTGTAAAATCAAACTATAGTATGAAATTCTAGTTAACCCTCGCTAAACGAGGAGCCTGTACTACACTTATTTGTAAGTGGAAATTAGCGCAGGCTCTCCGGAGCCATTCCCCTAGGCCCAAAAATGCTAAGCATTTCGGGCCTTTTTTTATTCTAGGGAAACAAGGTTATTCAGGAGGAACAAACAGAGCTATAAAGCTTGGCATTTAAGCCAAGCGGATGCCATCTTGCTCGATAACAATCTTGCCTTGTTTATACAAAGTACCGATAGATTTCTTAAACGTCCCTTTACTGGTACGGAACTCAGCAAAGATAGCTTCAGGCGTTGATTTATCACTTAATGGCATTGAACCGCCTTTCTTAGCCAGAGTCTCTAAAATCTTCTCGCTCAAGTCGTCCATCTTCTCAACACCGATCTTCTGCAAAGAGAGATCAATTTTGCCATCAGGGCGAATATTCTTGATGAAGCCTTTCAGCTTTTTACCAATAAATAACTTACCAAATACATCTGAAGGGAAAATCATTCCCCAATGCTCGCCATTTACTATTGCTTTGAAGCCCAAGTCTGAACGTTCAGCGATAATCAAATCAACCTGCTGGTTCTTGGTGTAATTAGCTGGTGTTTTATCCAACCATTTATTGAACTTAGTGGTACCAACGATACGACCAGACGCTTTATCTGTGTAAACATAAACCAGTACGCTTTGACCCGGCTTAAAGCGTGTACGTTGCTCGCTAAATGGAAGCAACAAATCTTTATTTTTGATACCCCAGCTTGCAAACGCGCCAGTGCTGTTAACACTTTCAATCGTCATTAAGCCCCATTCACCCACTTGAGCCACAGGTTTTTCAGTTGTAGCAGCCAATTGGTTGTCTGAATCGAAATACAAAAATACGTCAACATAGTGTCCGAGTTCTACGCCCTCAGGAGCCATGCGTTTTGGCAACATTGTTGTGCCATATTCGCCCGCATCTAAAAACACGCCAAACTCAGCGATTTTTACCACTTCTAGACTGTTAATCTTGCCAACGTTAATCATTAATTACTGTCTCACCTCAAATTTGCAGAGATTATACGTTATCTCTGTTATGCTTTCGCCTGTTCATCAGAGAAAATTTCGTTATTTTTTTCGAAGATAGTTAGGAGTTATTGTTGATCACGGTAGATAAGCAAGATGCGGTTACGTTAAAAATCACCACTGAGATGTCAGAAAGCAAAAAACTGGACTTAGACATGTATATCTTTGTTCCGGGCGAACTAGGACTTACCTCTGACGTAATGACTGAGTCTGAATTTTTTTACAGCTCCATTCATCAAAAACGCTCCTACTACAGTGACAAAATTCTTCTCCCACTTGTACACAGTCGACTTGCCCAACGTGGCAGGCTCTCTCCAACACAGTACCGTGTAAGTTTAAGTTTGTTTGCTTATCAATATGTTATCGCATTAGATAAAGCCGTCAGTCAGCTCAACCTTTCAAGTGACAGCGTCACTGAAGATGAGGTTGATACTGTTATAGAACTCTCTTTAGACATACTTAAACGACTACGCCGAAGCATTCCGTACGAAGAAGGTTTGAAGCGTTACTACGCAAATATCGATAACTACCTCTCTTGGTATACTGAACAAAAATTCTTATCCATGGTGTCTCAGCTGACTCGTGATAAAGAATATAAAACTATAAAAGAGCGCCTGATTACCTTGGTTGAAAGGGAGCAAGCACACCGTACTTTGAACAACTATAACTCTGTCAAAGCTGATCAGGACATTACCCGCTTGAGTAACAAAATGCGTTTGCTACGTCGTTTGATAGAGCATCCGATTATTCTTACTGAGAAAGTGACCTCTTTAGGTAAGAATATGAGGCGCGCAGTCAAAGGCTTAGCGACGGGGTTAGTGATGGTGTTTGTGACTATCACAGCGATTCTGGCAAGAGATTATTGGGGAGAAATCACTGCTTCATTCATTATTGCTATGTCTTTTGTCTACGCTTTGCGTGAGATTTTTAAAGACGATTTGAAAGACATGATGTGGCGTTGGATTCGCAAAGGAAAACCGAAGTGGCGTCGACGTTATTTCGATCCGACAACCGGCAAGCAAGTGGGTCAAAAAATCGAATGGCTCGACTATAAGCCCCTTTCTGCTTTAGCCGATCGCATCAAAATAATACGTAAGAAACGCGTGGTTCAGCGGGAAGAGCAAATTCTCCATTATCGCTCCGAAACAGAAATGACAACGTCACGTTTCATGAGCGGCTATGAAGAAACTCGAGATGTAATGCTGATCGATCTGCGTGCCCTAACCCGCTTGATGGATAAAGGTTCCAACCGTATTTATCGGCTGAGCAATGGTCAGGTAAGCCGAGAATCCGTCGAAAAACGTCATTTAATCAACTTAATCATTAAAGAAGACGGACACCAGCAAAGCCCTCGTTACTATCGTTGGAAAGTGGTACTCAACCGAAGCAAGATCGTCGATATTGAGAAAACCGAAATCCAACAATAATCGGGCTTTGCTAGTTAAATCAGGCTATCCGCGCTTATTAATGCGCTTAAGCGACAAGGTTAACAAAAACTCCGCCATTGGCTCATCTCCATGTAAAGATGGGCAAGTGGCAACAATTTTTACGTCTTTATTAATTCGCTCACCTGTTGCTATGGTTTCGTCCAGCATTGCATCTATCAGTTCGCCATCATTACAGTGAAAGTGCACATCCGCTTCCGGACGTTTAAAAAACTCCCCTTTGACAGCTTTAAAAGCCAATGACACCTTTTCGCCACGTTGCCCTGCTTTGTCCATAGCCATAAAGCCACCAGCTACGTCTGCGCCTACAGCGAGCACACCAAAGTACATGCTGTTCAAATGGTTTTTGTTGCGTCGTTTTAAAGGAATACGGATTTCTATCGATTTATCATTGAGAGATAAAATTTGAGGGCGGCATGCCCAAATCAAAGGAACTTTAAAAAATCCAAATGACTTGAGATACCAATTTGCTTTAGTAAGTGTAGAGAGCATGTTTCTGACCTTTTAAGGTATGTTGTTTTATATTTATTCGGTCAGTTAAAGGGATGCAGGATAAAGTGTCAACATTTCGCTAACAAAATTAAGAGATCAGTGATGCTCTCACCAATCTCTTAATTCTCAATCAAGAACAGCGAGTTAAAAGTTAAAAATAGACTCTGGCTGGATGTTTTCTACAAGATGTTCCTGCAGTTTCGGATAGTTTTCCAAACCACGAGTAACAACCACTACAGGCTTTTTAGCCAAGTTTGCAGCAGTTACAGCAAGGTTCGCTAATTGACTTACCGCTTCGCTTTCTGGGTTATATAAATAGCTAATCGCATCATTATGTTTATCCACCGCTAACGTCATCTGCGTCAGGTCGTCCCAATCGATGACAACACCATCAAAGTACTGCAGCAGTTTCTCTGCAACCAACGCAGCCGAAGGCACACTACAAACATACAGCACTTTCAGACCATTCAAACCACGTGGTAAACCTTGTTCAGCCAGACGATCAATAATGGTTGCAGCATCGCTCAACGCTCTGACAAACGGTACAACGATCTCTACGTTATGACCTTTCTCTTGCAGTGCTTTGATGACCTTGCACTCTAGAGCAAACGCCGGTGAATACTTGCTAGAAGCAAATCGAGACACACCGCGAACACCCATTGCTGGGTTAACTTCATCTTCTTCTATGCTTCCGCCAATCAGTGCTTTAAACGCATAGCTGTCTGATGAGCTTAAACAAATTCGAATTGAGGCATGTTCAGCACTGATCGACTGCGTAATGCGTTCTACAAGAACTGAGACAAAATGTTCTTCGATCGACAGTCCGTTGAGCAGAGATTTCAATGAGTTTTGTTCTAACTCAGGAAGCAACTCTACTCCACCCGCAGCCAATGCAGGATGGTAGAACACACTCTCTGCAATCAATTCAGACAGCGATATAAATAAGGCATGGCTACTTTGCTGTGGCTCCGCATTTGGCAGGGTATTTCCCAACACCAATTCTTGATGGATGATTCCTTGTTGTTCAAAACTCATTACTGCTCCAATTACCGTTTTGTTGTTAGTTCGAAAATACCGAGTCAAAGAGAGAAAAACAAGCATATATTCAATAGTTATGATGAAAAACTGAATATATTTTCACTTTACACTTTTTATGAGCGTCAAATGCTCGCAACTGTTTATTCTGACAGCCAAATTCGCTATCTTTAGCGCTTCGCAATAAAAGGACAGGCTATTCTCCTATGCCAACCAAAACAGATGAATTAAGAACCCAAGCGTTGGGACCAATGCCAACTCCGGCAGAACTTAGCCAAGCACATCCAATTACGGAAGAAGTTGCACAACGTATTGCTCACTCTCGCAGACAAATCGAACAGATTCTTACTGGCGAGGACGATCGCCTTTTGGTCATCGTAGGCCCATGTTCTGTACACGATACAGAAGCAGCTTTGGATTACGGCCAGCGTTTAAGTGCAATTCAAGAACAATATAGCAATGAATTGTTTATCGTTATGCGAACTTACTTTGAAAAACCGCGCACAGTTATTGGTTGGAAAGGTTTAATTACCGATCCAAACTTAGATGGGTCCTATGCATTAGAAACCGGTCTAAACAAAGCGCGTAAACTTCTGCTAGATATTAACAAGCTTGGTCTTGCAACCGCGACTGAGTTCTTGGATATGATCACAGGCCAATATATCTCTGATTTGATTACTTGGGGAGCAATTGGCGCGCGTACGACAGAATCTCAAATTCACCGGGAAATGGCTTCAGCCCTGTCTTGTCCTGTCGGTTTTAAGAACGGTACCAATGGCAATGTGAAAATTGCTATTGATGCTATTCGTGCATCACATGCCCAGCACTACTTTTATTCGCCAGATAAAAATGGTCGCATGACGGTTTATCGCACTGCGGGTAACCCATTCGGTCACGTTATCCTACGTGGTGGCGAATCTGGACCAAACTTTGACGCCACATCAATTGATGAAGCGTGTAAGCAACTAGCCCAATTTAATTTGCCGGAACGTCTTGTGGTCGATTTCAGCCACGCGAACTGCGAAAAGCAGCATCGTAAACAATTAGACGTTGCTCAAAACATTTGTGAGCAAATAGAGTCCGGTAGTCATAAAATAGCGGGTATCATGGCTGAAAGTTTTATTGAGGAAGGAAACCAGTCTATGGTTGACCTTGATAATCTGACGTACGGCCAATCTATCACTGACCCTTGTTTGGGCTGGGAAGATACCAAGACAATGCTAGCGATGCTGGCTGAGTCGATAAAAGTACGCCGCTCTAATCAACAATAAGGAAACTTAACATGCCTTCTTTTGATATCGTTTCTGAAGTCGATACTGTTGAAGTACGTAACTCTGTCGAGAACTCTGTACGTGATCTAGCAACACGTTTTGACTTCCGCAACGTTGAAGCCAGTTTTGAACTAAAAAATGAAACGGTAAAACTTACTGCCCCTGACGATTTCCAAATCACTCAGATGATGGACATCTTGCGTAACAACCTCGCGAAACGCGGTGTTGACCCACGTTCAATGGAATCGAAAAAATCGGTACCGTCAGGTAAAACTTGGTCTAAAGAAGTGGTTTTCAGACAAGGTATTGAAACCGATTTAGCGAAGAAAGTCGTTAAGATGATCAAAGATGAGAAGCTAAAAGTTCAGGCTTCAATTCAAGGCGACAAAGTACGCGTAACTGGTAAAAAGCGGGATGATTTACAAGCAGTGATCGCTTTCCTACGTGGTTCTGATTTGGAACAGCCGTTCCAATACAACAACTTCCGCGATTAATAACAAGTGTTGTCACACTAAGTTGAAAAAAACCAGCCACTTGGCTGGTTTTTTATTTGTTCATTTCGATTGGAACTTAAAGTCCAAGTTCTTCTGAAAGTGCTTTGATTTGCTCTAAGTCCATCTGATGGATTCTTAGCATTTGATCAATTTGGCTAATTCTCGAACTCGCAGCATCTTGTTTATCACAAGAGTCTGAGGTCGCATCCCATGACTTACCTTCTAAATAAACATCACACTCTTTTTTCAGTGTTTTTAGCTTAGGAACCAACTCGTCACGTTCTTTCTGCAAGGTTTCTACTTCTTGCTTAATTTTCAGCTCTTGCTGGAATAACTCACGAGAACGCTCAAGCATGGTGGTTTGCATATCTGACTGACGATTCAACTTGGCATTTTGCTGAGCAGTCTGCTCCAACTGCGCTTTTTGTTCTGAGACTTGCGCTTCCAACGACATATTCACTTTTTCAAGCTCAGTCAGTTGCGATTCAATGTTTGCCAAAGCTTGTTGATGCTTTTGTTCTTGCTCATCCATCGCCGCTGCAAGCTGCTTATCAAACTCTTCTTGGGCTGAGGTTTTATTCTGCTCTGCAACCGCCGCTTCTTCTGTTTTGGTTTCTAAACTCTTCTGATACTGAGCCTCAAGCACTTGGTATGTCTTTTCCCACTTAGAAGCCGTTACTGTAGAACCAATCAGACCTCCAAGTGCCAAACCCAATACAGCAGCCACTGCTATATAAACAACACCCCTTTTATCACGCTGCTCGATGACGACAACATCATCATGATCATCATCTAAATCTGTTTGATTCATTATTAACTCCTAGTTCAAACATCAGCGGATCAATTCAGCTACAACAACTGTCACAACGTAGATGACAAACGCAGAAACCAAAGTTGTGACAATCCACTTCTGAAATTTCGCGTTAGTACCATATCGGATTAACAGAAAAGCCAGCACCACCAATACAGCGATAGCAATTAACCTGTTCATGGATTCCTCCAATTTGTTGACTTGCTTATATCACGTATTATTGCCCATAAAGTCATGGGAAAGTATATAAATCCGTAACTTGAACCACAATGTTACATTAAATTGATCTAGCGCGTGACATCACATTTTGATTTCGCTAATATCGCCAACGCAAATTATCCATTCACTTGGATAATTGTTCCGATGAAGACTGCAGGAGAGAGGTTATTAATCTAATAACAAATTGTTAGATTAGTGTTACCCGCCGAAGAAGTAAATCTTTCAGGTGCTTTATTCCGTATTTGGAATAAGCGAGGACTGTAGTTGGAGGAACCTCTGGAGAGAACCGTTAAATCGGTCGCCGAAGGAGCAAGTCCTGCGTTTAGCAGGGTGAAACTCTCAGGCAAAAGGACAGAGGAGTGAAAGGCCCTATTGTGTTCGTTGCATCCAATGCCACGGATCTATTTATATTTTTTAATACCCTTTCTCTCTTCTCCTTATGTGTTATTTTTTAAGGGGAATTCATGACAAACCTTCAATCATTACTACAATCGATCGACAATTTTATTTGGGGTCCACCACTTCTGATATTACTTGTTGGTACAGGTATCTATTTTACATTTCGTTTAGGCTTACTTCAGTTTCGCCATCTACCAACTGCGTTAAAAATGGTCTTTTCCAAAGACAAAAACTCAAACAAAGAAGGTGATGTATCCAGTTTCGCTGCCTTGTGTACTGCCCTATCCGCAACAATAGGTACAGGTAACATCGTGGGCGTCGCAACCGCTATCAAAGTCGGTGGCCCTGGCGCACTATTCTGGATGTGGTTGGCTGCTGTATTTGGCATGGCGACTAAATACGCCGAATGTCTACTTGCTGTGAAATATCGTAAAACAGACGCAAATGGTCAAATGGTCGGCGGACCAATGTACTACTTACAATACGGCGTTGGCTCAAAAGCACTTGCAGTGTTGTTTGCAATTTTTGCTCTGGGTGTCGCTTGTTTTGGTATTGGTACTTTCCCTCAAGTAAACGCGATTTTAGATGCAACACAGATTTCATTTGGTGTATCACGTGAAGTAACCGCAGTGGTGCTGACTCTGCTAGTGGCATTCGTCACTATCGGCGGTATTCAGTCTATTGCGAAAGTAGCGGGTAAAGTGGTACCAACAATGGCGGTGTTCTACATTGTTGCTTGTCTGAGTGTGATTATCACCAATTCAGATCAACTGTTGAATGCTATTGAGTTGGTTCTGGTTTCTGCTTTCACTTCAACCGCTGCAACAGGTGGTTTCCTTGGCGCAAGCATTATGCTGGCTATCCAATCTGGTATAGCACGCGGCGTATTCTCAAACGAATCCGGCCTTGGTAGTGCTCCAATGGCAGCAGCAGCAGCGAAAACGGACTCTTGTGTACGCCAAGGTTTGATCTCCATGACAGGCACGTTCTTCGATACCATCATCATCTGTACCATGACGGGCTTAGCATTGATTCTTACCGGTGCATGGCAAACAGATTTGGCTGGTGCTGCAATGACAACTCATGCATTCGCTGTTGGCTTAAATGCAAACACGTTGGGGCCAATGCTTGTCTCTATCGGCTTAATGTTCTTCGCATTTACCACCATCTTAGGTTGGAACTATTACGGTGAGCGTTGCGTGGTTTACCTATTGGGGACAAAAGCGGTTCTGCCATATAAGCTAATCTTCATTGCTCTCGTAGCATCAGGCGCTTTCTTGCATTTGGATATGATCTGGATTTTGGCGGATATCGTGAATGGCCTGATGGCGATTCCAAACCTTATCGGTCTGATTGCCCTACGCCATGTGGTAGTTGAAGAGACAAAACGTTACTTTGAAGCGCATGTGACTTATTCAAAAGCTGTTGCTTAACCAAGCATCATCCGACAGATAAAAAAATAGCGCCGCATTGGCGCTATTTTTTATTGCAAACATAATGTTTCAGACTAAACCGTTTCTTTTTCAAATAACAATTTAATGCCTAAAGTCACTAGCACCACACCCGTTGTGCCTTCCATCCAACGCATAAAAGACGCGTTTTTAAGTAGGTTCTTAGCTGAACTTAACGCTGCTGCGAGACCACATTGCCAAATCATCGCAATCACGAAATGAATCGCAGCCATCAATAGAGATTGAAGCAAAGGTGAATGTTCAGGATTAATAAACTGTGGCAAAAATGCTAAGTAAAATACCGCTGTTTTAGGGTTTAATACGTTCGATAAGAAACCTTCACGCAGTGAACGTTTCAAATTCAAAGATGAATGCGTAGCCACTGCTACATTGAGCCCTTGACCAGAAGCCATAAGCGCTCTAAGACTCGATAAACCCAACCAAATTAAATAAGCCGCACCAATCATTTTCACGAAATGAAACAGCTCTGCTGACTGAGCCAAGATCGCTGAAATACCGATTGCAGAAAAGGTAGCGTGGACAAATAGTCCCGTACAAATTCCCAAGCTCGTAGTACAACCATCCGCGAATCCCGCTCGTGAGGTGTTGCGAATAACCAGTGCGGTATCCAATCCAGGAGTGAGAGTCAGAATGGTAATAGCAATAAGAAAAGCTTCGAAATTTTGAATGTACATTATCAATCCCTGATGAATTATGAGATCTTCGTTATACAACAAAGATCTCATACTGTCTCTATGACTTTTAAGTTAAAGAATAATTATTTAGCGAGCTGCGCTAAGCGCTTCGCTGCCGCGGTATGACGCTCTAGCAGTTGATCCATATCAATACCCACCACTTCACCATCTAAAACTCGCCATTGACCAGCCACCATCACTTTATCCGCTTGCTGAGCACCACATAATAAAAGCGCAGCTAATGGATCGTGACTCCCTGAGAAACGAATATCATCAAGCTTGAACATGGCTATATCGGCTTCTAAACCAACCTCTAACTCCCCGATATCACTGCGTCCCATTGCCGCTGCCGAACCTTTCGTCGCCCAACGTAATGCATCGAAATGGGTCACTTTGGCGGAACCGTATTGAAGTCGCTGCAAATACATCGCCATACGAACTTCGGCAATCATATTCGAACCGTCATTGGAAGCCGAACCATCTACACCCAGCCCTACTTTCACGCCAGCAGATTCCAGTTCTAAGTTCTTACACATTCCTGAAGCAAGCATCATGTTCGAGGTCGGGCAATGTGAAATACCCACCCCTGCTTTACCGAGCCTGATAATTTCTTCTGAGTTGAAATGGATGCCGTGCGCCAGCCAAGTTCTGTCATTAAGCCAACCCACATCTTCCAAATAATCTACCGGCCTCATTCCGAAGCGTTGAATGCAAAAATTCTCTTCATCGATGGTTTCACACAAGTGTGTATGAGTCATAACACCGTCGCGCTCTGCAATACGAGCGGTTTCCTTCATTAAGTCTGTAGTGACCGAGAACGGTGAACACGGTGCTAACGCGATTTGCGTCATTGCTCCATCTTGAGTCTGATGATAATCACGGATTAATCGTTCGCTATCATCAATGATGGTTTGTTCTTTTTGTATGGTCTGCCTTGGCGGAAGACCACCTTCATCCTCGCCTAAACTCATTGATCCACGAGTGAAGATAGTACGCACGCCGAGTTTACGTGCCGTTTCAACCTGTATATCAATGGCGTGTTCAAGTCCTGATGGCAGCAAATAATGGTGGTCTGATGCGGTTGTACAGCCTGAACGCATCAGTTCCACCAGCGCAAGTTCGGTCGCAACACTGTGCATTTCATCGTCAAGATTCGCCCATACCGGATAGAGGCTCTTGAGCCAATGAAAAAGCTCTTTATTCAAAGCGGTTGGATAAGCGCGAGTTAATGTTTGATAAAAATGATGGTGAGCATTGATGAGCCCGGGAGTGACGACGTGATGCGAAGCATCAACAGCGTAGTCATAAGATATTGAAGGTGAAGCGTTTAACGCAACCAGTTCGATAATTTTGTTTCCGCGAATTACCACACCACCACGAGCATCTTTGGTATTCCCTGTATAAATCGCGAGAGGATTTTTAATCCAGATAGTTTGCATTCATAAATATCCTTAGCCGTTTCAACCATTTCAGGGGAAACGGACTTTATTTGTCGCCGTAAGCAGTTCCAACACTTATCTAGGACAACGGTTTTATCGTTAATGAATTTCCAATGAACTTGGCCCTATGTATTTAAACCTAAGAGAATCCTTGCTTCTTTCCAACTAGCATTTTCCCTTTAGACATAAATACCATAACCAATATTCCCGTTTTTAGAAACATTCTTACCGTTTACGGTTCTGTGATAGTAATGAGAATGAAAAACACTTCAGAAAATGCGCGACAACGACGACGTGTAACGATAAAGTATCGCTCTAATTCTGCTTTAAACTAAGTCACCTTTTACTATGCAAACCAACCCTTTGCTGGCAATTCCTGTCGGCGTACGTTTTATGTTTCTTTCTGCGCTCGGCTTCTCCTTGATGACAGCCAGCGTAAAAGCGGTTCATGAATATGGCATTCCTGTCTTTGAAATCGTCGCGGCAAGGGCTCTGGTCTCTTTTGTCATTAGTTACGCTGATGTAAAACGTAAACGCATTTCGGTTTGGGGTAACAATCGCCCATTGCTATTACTTAGAGGCGCTGTAGGTACGTTTTCACTTATCTGTGTCTACTATTCAGTAACGTCACTACCGCTAGCAGAAGCAACGATTCTTCAATACACGCACCCTATTTTCACCGCGTTGCTAGCCGTGTTCTTTTTGAAAGAACGAATTCAACCAGCAACCTTGATCTGTATTGTGCTATGCATACTAGGTCTATATTGCATCCTATTGCCAGAACTTGATGGTTCCACTGAAGTCAACCTACCCGCATTCAGCGTGATAGTTGCCCTCATTGGCGCTTTTGGTAGCTCTATCGCTTATGTCATTGTTCGTAAGCTAAGCCAAACGGAAGACAGTTCAGTCATCATTTTATACTTCCCAATGATTGCTACTCCCATTTCGATTCTGCTGGTATGGAATGATTTTATATGGCCGGATCTTCATTTGACCTTTATGTTGATTATGATTGGTGTGTTTACACAGATTGGACAATATGGCTTAACCAAAGCGATGAAAACGCAAGAAGCGGGTAAAGCCTCAGCGTTCTCTTACGTTCAGATCGTATTCTCGATTGTTATCGGACTGGTGTATTTCGAAGAAATTCCAGCTGTGTCTACCTATATCGGTGGTGCTCTTATTGTTGTCGGCGCTTTGTTCAACGTGTTTGGACAACGAATTGCTCTGCGTAAAGCCTAATCATTGATTGAGTGTATACAGATAAGAAAGTCGCCAAACTAGGCGACCTTTTTGTTGGTTTAACTTTAGGCTTACGCTTCAACGGGTTTTCGCCAATCGTCTGAACCTGACGTACCTGCATTGACGTGGTCCCAAGTGATTTTTCGGTAAGACATCGAAACCGTTAGATTTTGAGTGAAATCTGATTTTGCCGGATCTTGGCAGTGAGGCATTTCACAATGAATATCAACGATCGAAGCATTTTCTAGCTTGGTGACGAAGAAGTTCTCTTGTTTACCTTCAATGGACGTACGGTACCATTTCAATTCAACAGACTTCATTTTCTCACCTGACGCCAAAGCGTTGTACAACAGAGGCACAGCTTTGTTTAACGCTACAGTGAATTTAAACGGTTTATGAACACGTTGACCTGAAGGTTGACCCGACTGTGGATCCGTTGGAACAGTCACACTGTGGTCAAATTGCTGCACCAGCATTTCATCTTCATGGCCTTCAACAAATGAATCACCAATTGAATCTGAAGTGCATGCTCCAGACGTAATCAAGCCCTGGGTTTGACCTTCTATCGAGATATAACATGGAGTTGGCATTTTACATTCCTCTTTATCGGTATAAATATCGCGTTATGCGCTAAGTCGCTGAATAAAGAGCAAGTCAAATGCCAAATAATTATCATCAACAAATCAATAAGTTAAATTAACTCGTTGAGATATAAAGCAATATCCTGCCTAAAAATAAGTAACTTTCTGCTCAATGAGCAACAAGATTACAACAACTTAATTTGGTGATTAGTTTTTCCCTTGATACACTTTCTGCAAATTTCTTTAAGGATAAAGGAACACTTTCTATGAGTGCATTCAACACCTTAGTTCAACACTTTAAAACCATTTCTCATTTCAGCCACCTATCTGCGATCTGTGGTTGGGACCAAGCTTCAATGATGCCAAACGGCGGTGCTCAGGCTCGCTCTGAAGCGATGGCTGAACTCTCAGTCCATATTCATAGCCTAATGACGAAACCACAGCTTGAAGAGTGGTTTGTTTATGCCGCTTCTGAATCTCTTAATCATCAACAACTATCTACATTAAGAGAGATGAAACGCCAATGGCAGCAAGCAAATGTGCTTCCGGAAAGCTTAGTTCAGGCGAAATCCCTTGCGGGTTCTAAATGTGAACACGCTTGGCGGACTCAACGTAAAGAGAACGACTGGGTTGGTTTTGAAAAGAATTGGGCAGAAGTTGTTAAGTTGTCACAAGAAGAAGCCGCAATCAGAGCAGACGCTACAGGCCTAACGCCATACGATGCGATGCTGGATATCTATGAACCGGGTACAACCACACAATCGTTAGACGTGGTATTTAATGATGTTAAAAGCTGGCTACCAGCTTTAATTGATGCAGCGATAGAAAAGCAGAAATCTGAACAGATCATTATGCCCAATGGTCACTATGCGACTGAGACACAAAAAGCTCTCGGTTTAGATGTAATGAAGTTACTTCAGTTTGACTTCAACCACGGCAGACTTGACGAAAGTGTTCATCCTTTCTGTGGTGGTGTACCAAGTGACGTTCGTATTACCACTCGCTACAGCGAAGAAGAGTTTGTTCAGTCTCTGATGGGCATAGTGCACGAAACCGGCCACGCAAGATATGAACAAGGGCTTCCAAAGTCATTAGCTGGCAATCCTGTTGGCGAAGCGCGTTCCATGGGCATCCATGAATCTCAATCGCTATTTTTTGAAATGCAGGTTGGACGAAACGAAAACTTTATTCACCATCTAGCGGGCTTAGCTGCGACTCATTTTAAGGATAGTGATAAACACGTTCTTGAAGTGGAGAACATGAAGAAGCTCTATACCCGAGTGAAAAGAGATTTTATTCGCGTTGATGCTGACGAACTCACCTATCCTAGCCATGTCATTTTGCGTTATGAAATTGAACGCGATTTAATGAATGGCAAGGTCAAACACACTGATGTGCCAGAGCTTTGGGATACAAAAATGCAAGCCTACATAGGTCTGAGCACCAAAGACAACTACAGAAATGGCTGCATGCAAGATATCCACTGGACAGATGGGAGCTTCGGCTATTTCCCTAGCTACACTTTGGGAGCTATGTACGCGGCTCAGTTTATGGCTGCTATGAAGAAAACCGTAGATGTAGACAGCGTTATACGCAGCGGTGACTTAACGCCAATCTTCACTTGGTTGTCAGATAATATCTGGAGTAAAGGCAGCTTGTTCACTACTGACGAGTTGGTGACACAAGCCACTGGTGAAACACTAAATGCCGAACACTTTAAGAAACACCTGACTTCACGTTACTTAGGTTAAGTTTCCTAATCGCAGACGTAAAAAAGCCAGCCTTACTAGGCTGGCTTTTGCGTATCTGCACTATCAGACTTTTTAAAACTATCAGACTTATAGGAAGTGGAAAGTCGCGTTTAGTGAGAATGAGTTGATATCTTCGTTATCTAAAGTATAGCTGTTGTAACTAGCACCAACAGAGAATGGGCCCATGATGAAGTATTCAGCACCTACGCCATACATGATATCTACACCATCATCGATCTTCGTACCGTTTTGGTCTAGGTCCCAAGAATGTAGGCCACCTTTCGCGTAAACGTGTAGAGGACCAAAATCAATGCTTGGTTTTAATGCAAAGTAAACTGAGCTCGCTGTTTGATCATTGCCAGCACCGAAATCGAAATCACCGTGCTTTGTATAACCCGCTTCTACACCGATGAATGGCAGAATGCCTGTGCCAGCGTGTACGTTGTAAGAAGTACCAGTTTTGCCTTTAAAGTCAGACTGACCAACAGTTGCACCACCGTAAATCCATGAATCAGCGAACGCTGTTGTTGAAGCTCCGATAAGAGCAATTGCTAATAGAGTCTTTTTCATAATAAACCTTCTTTTATAACGTGAGGCAACAGTCCCAAATTCGGCGATCCGTTGCCACGTGGCGCCAAATTATAGTGATTTCATTCAGCTATGCAAATCTTATACCGAACATGCATCAATAGCGTTCTTAACTCGCTTATCCGAGACAGGATAAGGCGTGCCGAGTTGTTGCGCGAAGAAACTTACTCGAAGTTCCTCAATCATCCAGCGAACTTCTTTGATATTTTCCGGCAATGCCATTCCCTTCGGAACTTTGTTTAACAGCTCTTTGTAATCATTGCGAATCGATTCCACCTTAAGCATATGCAGACGATCTTTATTCGGATCGATCGGCAATTTCTCTAAGCGGCGTTCTATTGCCTTCATGTATCGCAAGATATCCGGTAGTCGTTTCCAGCCACATTCCGTTGCAAAGCCCTTAAATATCAAGCCTTCGATTTGCGCTTTCACATCGGATAATGCAAATGCCATCGTGAAGTCAACCTTACCTTTCAATCGTTTATTGATATTGAATGCCATTGTCAGAATAGCTTCAACTTGCTTCGCAATATCAACCACGGTGTCACCCAGTTCGGCTCTCACAAACTCTTTCAGAGACTCAAACTCTTCTGGCGTCCACGCTAGCCCACCACGCTCTTCAAGTAACTTGTCGATACCACATGCAATGCAGTCATCAATTAAGTCCATCACTTTGCCGAACGGGTTGAAATATAATCCAAGTTTAGACTTGTTCGGCAAGTTGGTGTGCAGATATTTAATCGGTGAAGGCACGTTCAGTAAAATCAAACGACGTTGACCTTCGCGCATCGCACTAATTTGCTCTTGCTCAGTTTCAAATAGCTTAATTTCAACGCTGTCTTTTTTGTCTACCAGCGCAGGGTATGCCTTAACGTCAAAACCACCACGTTTCTGCTGATACACTTTTGGCAGTTCACCAAACGACCAAGTGTGTAAACCTGATTGCTCGATGTCGTCATCAGCAACCTGAGAAAGGGTTTCTTGAACTTTCTCTTTTAAGCTCTCTTTCAGCTCGTAGAGATCTTTGTTCTCTTTAAGCTTACTGTTTCGGTGGTCTACCGCTCTAAAGGTGACTTTCAAGTGATCCGCCACCTGCGACAAATTCCAGTCATCACGCGATACTGTAACGCCCGTCATGCGACGCAGTTCTTTCTCTAAAGCGTCAAGCAGAGGCAGTTCCATCGCATTCACTCGCGCCAAGAATGCATCTGCATAGTTAGGTGCTGGTACGAAATTCTTACGCAAGGTTTTCGGTAGAGACTTAATCAAACTGACGATAAGTTCATGACGTAAACCCGGTATCTGCCATTCGAAACCTTGTGGTTCAACTTGATTTAAGATCGGCAGAGGAATATGAACAGTGACACCGTCACTATCCTCACCCGGTTCAAACTGATAACTGAGTTTTAGCTTGAGGCCATTTTGATACCAGAAGTTCGGGTAATCTAAATCTGTAATATGGCTGGCATCACCTTTGAAAAGCATCTCTTTTTCAAAGTTCAGCAGCTCTGGCGACGTCTTGCTGGTCGCTTTCCACCAAGTGTCAAAATGACGACCAGAAACCACTTCTGTACCAACACGCTGGTCATAGAATTGGTACAAATCTTCATCATCAACCAAGATGTCGCGACGACGTGACTTGTGCTCCAGCTCTTCCACTTCTTGCAGTAGCGAGCGATTGAGTTTGAAGAAGCTGTGTTTGGTTTCCCATTCACCTTCTACAAGCGCGCTACGAATAAAGATTTCACGGCTCAACACCGGATCAATATTGCCGTAGTTCACTAGGCGCTTAGGTACAATCGCGATGCCGTAGATCATCACTTTCTCGTACGCCATTACCGCCGCACGTTTCTTCGACCAATGCGGTTCACTGTAGCTGCGTTTGATTAAGTGTTTCGCCAGCGGTTCAATCCATTCAGGCTGGATTTTCGCCACGATACGCGCCCAGAGTTTGGATGTTTCAACCAACTCCGCAGACATCACCCACTTAGGTTGCTTTTTAAACAAGCCAGAGGCTGGGAAAATATTGAAGCGAGCGTTGCGAGCACCTTGATACTCGTTCTTATCTGGGTCTTTGATACCAATGTGCGATAACAAACCAACAAGAATAGCGGTATGAACACCTTCATAGCTGCCCGGTTCGTCGTTGAGCTTATAATCCATTTCGCGCATTGACTGATGCAACTGGAAGTAAACATCCTGCCACTCACGAATGCGCAAATAGTTGAGGTAATCTTGCTTACACTGACGACGGAACTGGTTACCTGTGAGCGCTTTCTGCTGTTGCTTGATGTATTCCCACAAGTTAACGAAAGTAAGGAAGTCAGACTCTTCATGATGGAAACGACGATGTTTTTCATCCGAAGACTGCTGCTTGTCACTTGGTCTCTCACGCGGATCTTGAATAGAGAGCGCAGAAGCAATAATCATCACTTCTTTTAAACAACCCATGCGTGGCGCTTCCAACACCATACGAGCTAAACGAGGGTCAATTGGCAAACGAGCCAGTTTACGCCCCACTTCGGTAAGTTGTTTATTACTGTTTTTCGATTCTTCTTTAACCGCTCCGAGCTCTTCAAGCAAACGCACACCGTCTTGAATGTTGCGTTTATCTGGCGCTTCGACAAATGGGAAGGCTTCAATATCACCCAGACCAAGTGCCGTCATTTGCAGAATAACCGACGCTAAGTTGGTACGCAGAATTTCAGGATCGGTGAACTCCGGACGCGAGTTAAAATCTTCCTCGGAGTAGAGGCGGATACAGATACCCTCTTCCACACGACCACAACGGCCTTTACGCTGGTTGGCGCTCGCTTGAGAAATAGGTTCAATAGGAAGACGCTGAACTTTAGTTCGGTAGCTGTAACGACTGACACGCGCTGTACCTGGGTCGATCACATATTTGATACCCGGTACGGTAAGCGATGTTTCCGCCACGTTGGTCGCCAATACTATTCGACGGCCAGCATGCGGTTGGAAAATCTTGTTTTGTTCACCGGCTGAAAGGCGTGCATACAAAGGAACGATTTCAGTATCGCGAAGGTTACGTTTCGACAGCGCATCCGCCGTATCGCGAATTTCGCGCTCACCGTTCATAAAGATCAGAATATCGCCTAAGCCTTCATCGCAAAGCTCGTCTACTGCTTCAAAAATGCCTTCAAGCTGATCACGTTCGGTATCTTCGTCGCTCGACAACGGTCGGTAACGAGTATCCACCGGATAGGTACGCCCAGACACTTCAATGATAGGTGCATTGTTAAAGTGGTTTGAGAAACGCTCGGGGTCGATCGTGGCCGAAGTAATGATGACTTTCAGATCAGGGCGACGCGGCAACAACTGTTTCAAATAACCGAGGATAAAGTCGATATTTAAGCTGCGCTCGTGCGCTTCATCGATAATGATGGTGTCATATTGGTTGAGAAAACGGTCATGCTGAATTTCAGCCAGTAAAATACCGTCTGTCATCAACTTGATTTGTGTTTGATCAGAAATTTGGTCGTTGAATCGAACTTTATAGCCGACGAAATTGCCCAGTTCGGTTTCCATCTCTTCTGCAATACGGGTTGCGACTGAACGAGCAGCAAGACGACGTGGCTGAGTATGACCAATCAGGCCATACTTACCTCTACCGAGCTCGGCACAAATTTTCGGTAGCTGAGTGGTTTTACCTGAACCTGTTTCACCGGCAACGATCACCACTTGGTTGCCTTGAATCGCTTTCGCAATGTCGTCGCGCTTTTGGCTGACTGGCAAAAGCTCTGGGTATTCGATAGTGACTTTCTGGTTGATTCGCTGCTGCACAACCATCATGGATTGCGCAATATCTAAAGCGATTTCATCAAACACGGCGTTACGAGCGGTATCTTTTTTGATTTTACTTGCGCCCGAAATACGCTTGCTTAATCGAAAGCGATCTTTCAGCAAACATTGATTCAGTGCTTTCTTCAGAGATTCTGCACTGTTCGCTTTTGCTGAGTTATTCGTTTCTGTATTTGGCTGTGACTGAGTCAAAGCGTTTACCTATTCTTTTAATTAACAAAACTGCGCGGATTGTATCACAGAGTGCGGTCAGGATTAGCAATTCCTCTTATTCAATTTTTTTGAATGAGTCATGCAAATATTCCTGCTTCTTATGTGTCATAGCTCTCATTATGATGTAACCATCAATGTGATACCTCCAGTAAAGGAAAAATTATGTCTCAAGTACTTGCACTTAAATCCAGCATCCTTGGTGATTACTCTCAATCAAGTAAACTGATTGATGCTTACCTAACCAAATTCGATCAAGATAAACTCGTTGTTCGTGATCTGGCTGCTTCTCCTCTTCCAGTACTTGATTTATCAGTTGCAACAGCACTTCGCGCTACAGATGATCTGACTGCAGAACAAAAAGAAGTTGTTGAACTTTCAGACACGCTAATCGCTGAAATCAACGCGGCAGATACACTTGTTATCGCAGCACCTATGTACAACTTCACAATTCCAACTCAGCTTAAAAACTGGTTTGACTTGATTGCTCGCGCTGGCGTGACATTCAAGTACACAGAAACAGGCGTTCAAGGTCTAATCGAAGGAAAGAAAGCAGTTGTTATCACCACTCGCGGTGGTATCCACAAAGATTCTGCAACTGACAACGTGACGCCTTACCTAAAAACAATTCTAGGTTTTGTTGGTATTACAAACGTTGAGTTTGTATACGCAGAAGCCCTAAACATGGGCGATGAACCAGCGGCTAAAGGGATTGAATCAGCACAATCTCAACTAGAAGCTATCGCACTGTAATACCTAAACTACAGCATAGCCAGTAGTCCATAACTCAGTGCATTCAAAGCAGTCCATCAAGGGCTGCTTTTTTATTGGCACTGCCTAAATTGGACAAATTTAGTGGCACGCCCCACATTTATTAAGAGAATGAGGTTAAGAATACTTAGTTTTCATGACGTTTGGCCGTTAATATACGCAGACTGGAATACCAATAAGACCACATTTTGAAAGCATCAGAACTTAAAGCGTTATTAGACTCACTTCCGCAAGACTTCGACCCAGATATCGTGATGGGTGAAGATTGGCTGCCAGAACGCCTGATTAATACGCATATTAATGACGATTTCTTGTTTCTGGAATTCGACAATGCACCAGAAGAAGATCAAGGCGAAGAAGAAGGCCGAGGATTTGTCGAACATGAAATAGAGATGATTCGCAGCCAAATTGAAGGCCTTTTGCGTGAAGAAGAAAAAGGCATCAAAACCAAAGCAGAAATGTTGCTGACCTTACTGGTGATGGCTCATGAGCGTACCAGCTCAGAATTTATTGAATTGATTGAACCTTTTGTCTCCGATGATGATTACTAGTCTTCCCTTTCTCGCTGATATAGCTAAACCCGATTGAACTGTTTGGCTTAAAATCGGTCTTTAAAATTAATAGATGAAATATATAAGTGAGTGAGATTTCATTATGTTCAACGCAATTACCTCTTTGTTCAAACAGTTGCTCGATGGCCAAGACCTAAGCCAGCAAAAACAGAGCCCAAACCTTGCGATCGCATGCTTATTGAGTGAAGTTGCGGGCGCTGACTACCAAACAGATAGCAAGGAGCAGGAAGCCAAACTGCATCTGGTTCAACGCTTATTAGGTTTAAATGAAGCCGAGGCTGAATCTTTAATTATCAAAGCGGAAGAACAAATTAAACAGTCTGCCTCACTGTACGATTTCACTTCTCAGTTACGTGAGCTTTCACAAGAAACACGTTTTGAACTGATAAAAGCGATGTGGGAAGTTGCCCACGCTGACGGCGAAATTGACCCATTGGAAGATGCCGTCATTCGTAAAGCATCAGAGCTACTTTACGTAGACCACCACCAGTTTATTCGCGCGAAACTGATGACGGCAAATAAGCAATAAACCGCGACAGATACAACAAAGGGCACTTCAGTGCCCCTTACTTTGATAACCAGCGGTTTTGATGCTCAACTGTTTTGATGAGCAATTTTTAAAGCATAGTTAATGCGAGCTTCGCTAAGTTGTAAGCATCCACGTACCCTGAATGCTGTCGACCTTCCCACTCAATTCCTTTCCCTTCTTGAGCAGCTCGATGCCCAATACGCTTATCTTTCAGGCGATTTTGAATGCGGTATAGGGTGGCGAGATTAAGGAACTCTTTAAACGGAACATCAATCCCCTTTTGCTGGCACTCACTGATCAAGATTTGATCATCTCTTCCCCAAGACGCGTAAATCTTATGTGGACCACCAAAATTCTTCACCATCGACTTTAACACTTCAGCCAATGGGCGACCTTGCTTCTCTATTTTTTTCGGTGTGATACCCGTTAGCTCGGTACAAAACAGCGAAATTTCGTCATGTTCAGGTTTAACGTAATACTGAGCGCGTTTTACGATCTCTCCTGCCGATAAATCAATTTCAGCCAGCCCTATTTCAATGATCTCACCAGTCGTGCCCACTCCGTTTTCATTCCAACAGCACATTTCTAAATCGAAGCAAACAACACGGTTATAGTTCATTGGTAAATCTGGTCCCTTTCTTTTAAAGCTGAAAATCTAAAACAGAAAAGCAGCTATGTTACCTGAACAAAAGTGAAAACTCGACGCTCAAACGTAATTTAGCCCGCGTCAGCCACGCACAGCGAACTCATTTGCCTACTTATTCTTCAACAGTGTTTAAAAGATAGTCTATTGAACGAGATTAATAGTGAGAAAACCGCATTTCTGTAAGCCTTAATCCTTGAATATGGTAAGATTCGCCCCTATTTTTTTGCTAACTTTTATCTAGTCGTGCAGTAATTTTACTCAACATTTTCTGCATTCATCCATCTATAGAGAATTCATCATGAACTTCGATTTAAACGCCATTCCAACCACTTTCGATATCCTTCATGCTGGTTTAGCCGCGTCTAGCGTTCTGCTTCTACTTATTGCCGTATCTCGTAAATCCAAAGTGGTCGAGAAAGTGGTTGAGAAACCAGTAGAAAAAATTGTGGAAGTGGAAAAGCCGGTTGAAAAGATCGTCGAAGTGGAAAAAGTTGTCGAAGTAGAAAAAATCGTCGAGAAAGTGGTCGAAGTTGAATCAAAACTGGCAACAGCCAACACAGACTCTGCAATGCAATTGCTTTCTCTATTCCAACAAGAAGCGCGTCTCATTGATTTCCTAAAAGAAGACGTAGCTGGTTTTTCTGACGAAGAAGTCGGTGCCGCTGCTCGTGTAATCCACGCTGGTGGTCAAAAAGTGTTAAAAGAGTATGTTTCTCTTTCTCCTGTACGCAGTGAAGACGAAGAAAGTCGTATCACGTTGGAAGAAGGCTTCAATGCTCAGCAAGTTAGATTGGTAGGCAATGTTTCTGGCTCTGCGCCGTTCACTGGCACTCTGATTCATAAAGGTTGGAAAGCGGACTCTATGACGCTGCCAAAACTTGCTGAAAACTACGATGCTTCAATTATTGCTCCGGCAGAGGTTGAGCTGTAATGGAACAAAACGCAAAATTCAGTATTGGTATTGACCTAGGAACCACGCACAGCGTTCTCGCTTATGTTGATACGCAAGCGGAAAACCCAGCAGTTAAAGTCATGGGCATAGCTCAGATGACAGCACCGGGTACTGTTGAAACTCGCGATCAGCTCGGTTCGTTTTTATACCAGCCTCATGAACATGAAATGTCAGAGGCTTCCAGAAAGCTTCCTTGGACAGATACACCACCAGCCTTGGTTGGCGCAATTGCGCGTAATCTTGGTGTGAAAACGCCGATTCGTCTTATTGCCAGTGCGAAATCTTGGTTGTGTCATGGTGGCGTGAATCGTCGCGATGCGTTTCTACCTCAAGGTAGCCCTGAAGATGTGGCAAAAGTTTCGCCACTGCGTGCGACTGAGCTTTACTTAGAGCATATTAAGCAAGCTTGGGACCATGAGCACCCTGCTCACCCAATTTCAGAACAAGATGTCACCATTACTGTACCTGCATCTTTCGACCCAGCAGCTCGTGATCTTACCGCTGAAGCGGCTCGTAATGTGGGGTTCACCCATTTAACTCTGTTAGAAGAGCCACAAGCAGCGCTTTATAGCTGGATTAACAACAGCAGTGATGCTTGGCGCAATGAAGTGTCCGTCGGTGAAGTGATTTTGGTGGTTGATATCGGTGGCGGTACAACCGACTTATCTTTGGTGGAAGTCACGGAAGATCAGGGCAATCTTTCACTGAACCGTATTGCGGTTGGTGAACATATTTTGCTAGGTGGCGACAACATGGATCTAGCGCTTGCCTACCGTCTGAAAATGAAGCTTGCTCAAGAAGGCAAAGAACTCCAACCGTGGCAAGTACAGGCAATGACGCACGCTTGTCGCGATGCTAAAGAAGCGCTTCTGAAAGACTCTGAACTACAATCTGTACCGATTGTGGTGCCAAGCCGCGGTTCTAAACTATTGGGCGCGACGTTAAAAACGGAATTAACCAAAGAAGAAGTACAGCAAACATTGGTTGATGGTTTCTTCCCGCAAGTTGCTATCACAGATCACCCTGTGCAAAAACCTCGTGGCGCTTTGACTCATATGGGTCTGCCGTATGCACAAGATGCCGGTATTACTCGTCACATCGCGGCTTTCTTGTCAAAGCAAGCCGATGCTCAAGGCCACAGTGATAACAGCGGTCAGAACTATGGTGAGCCTGCGCCATTCAATATGGCGGGGATTCCGGGCATGTCTGCACCGGTGGCAAATTTTATCAAGCCAAACGCGGTTTTGTTTAACGGTGGTGTGCTTAAGTCTGATCTGTTAGCGAACCGACTGTTCACTACCATTAACCAATGGCTAAGCGGCGCACAAGCTACTCAGGCGAAGAGCCTTACTGGTCTTGACCTAGATCTCGCTGTTGCAAGCGGCGCAGCATACTACGGTAACGTGCGTCGTGGACAAGGTGTTCGAATTCGTGGTGGTATTGCTTCCGCTTATTACGTCGGTATTGAAAGTGCGATGCCTGCTATTCCGGGAATGGCTCCGCCAATGGAAGCTCTTTGTGTTGCACCATTTGGCATGGAAGAAGGTTCACATGTTGAAGTTCCAAGCCAACAGTTTGGTCTTGTGATTGGTCAACCGGTTCACTTCCAGTTCTTTGGTTCAACCACTCGCCGAGATGATGTTGCAGGTACTCACCTTGATTATTGGGCACCAGAGGAGCTGGAAGAATTGCCTGAAATTCAAGTTACACTGCCTGTTTCAGAAGGACGTCGTGAAGGAGAAGTGGTTCCTGTGACTCTTGCTTCACGAGTGACTGAGTTGGGAACTCTTTATCTCGAAGCGATTGCAGCGGACAACGGCCAAAAGTGGCATGTTGAATTCGATGTAAGAGAATCAGGCGAAGATTCTCAGCAGCAACATTAATCTTTAAACGGCATCCCTAGCGATGCCGTTTATCTATCTGAATATATAACGAGGTTTCTATTATTATGGCAGCACCGCGTTTTCTTGTCGGGATCGATTTAGGTACCACTAATACAGTGGTCGCATTCTGTGAACTGATGGATGATCTCGAACATGCCGCTGTAGAACTCTTTCCTATTGATCAGTTAATAGGCCCCGGTGAAGTGGTTCGTAGACCACTGTTACCTTCATTTAGATACCACCCTGCACCGGGTCAAATTGCGGCAAGCGATTTAACCTTGCCTTGGGATAACCACCCCGTCGAATGCGACACCGAACTCGCTATTATTGGCCAGTGGGCAAGAGATTTAGGAGCAAAGGTCGAAGGGCGACAAGTCTCAAGTGCAAAAAGCTGGTTGTCTCATCCAAGTGTGGATCGCTCTAAAGCCATTCTTCCTTGGGCTGGTGCAGCTGATGTCGAAAAAGTCTCCCCTGTAGTAGCAAGCGCCAGTTACCTCAACCATATCCGCCAAGCGTGGAACTACCGACATCCAAGTAATCCTCTGGAAGCTCAGGAAGTGGTCGTCACCGTTCCGGCTTCATTTGATGAAACCGCGCGAAACCTGACCTTAGAAGCGGCGAAGCTGGCTGGTTTAAACAACATAATTCTGTTAGAAGAGCCACAAGCGGTCTGCTATGACTGGTATTCACGCCATAAAGATTCTGCTAATGAACAGCTGTCAGAAATTCCACTAATTTTGGTTTGTGATGTGGGCGGTGGTACCACCGACTTAAGTTTGATTGAAGCGAAGTTTGAAAGCGGAGAGCTGACTTTAAACCGTATTGGCGTTGGTGAACACCTAATGCTTGGTGGAGACAACCTCGACCTAGCACTCGCTCATTTAGCAGAAAGCCGATTTAATCAAAGTAAGAAGCTAACAGCCGCGGGATTAACAAAGCTTATTCAGCAAACCCGACAAGCGAAAGAAAACTTGCTCTCCGGTAACGCACCAGAGACAGTGAAAATCACCATGTTGGGCAGCGGTTCAAAACTGCTTGGCGGTACAAAGAGCGTCAGCTTAACCAAACAGGAAGTTCACCAGATTGCATTAGATGGTTTCTTCCCTGTGTCTGATTTCTCTGAACTGCCAAACAAACGTCGTAGCGCGATGATGGAGTTTGGTCTGCCTTATGTCGCCGACCCTGCTGTCAGTAAACACGTAGCAGAGTTTCTTACTCAGCATCAGCAAGTGTCCAAAGCGGCACTAAACGAAACAGAGCTTAGCTCCCCTTCAATCCCTGTTGGTCTGTTGCTAAACGGCGGTGTTTTCAACAGTGACTTAATCACAGAACGCATGTTGAGTCTGCTGGGTCACTGGCGTGGTGAAGCCATTACCCAATTGGACAACCCTCATCCAGACTGGTCGGTTGCTTTGGGCGCGGTGGCTTTTGCCAAAGCACGCCGTGGCGCACAACTGAAAATCGGTGGTGGCTCTGCCCGTTCTTATTTCCTTCATTTGCAAGAAAAAAACAGCATGGGCAAAGCGCTATGCCTGTTGGCGAAAGGAACGGAAGAAGGTCAAGAAATTCGTCTTAGCAGTCGTCGTTTCTCGCTAACGCTAGGTATGCCCGTTCGATTTAACCTGCTTACCTCAACGCACGATCAAATCGCTGACAACACCAAAATACAAAATGGTGTGCTCGTTGAGATTGATGCAGATAAGTTCCAGCCTTTGCCACCTTACATCACTACGTTACAGGGTGACGATAACATTCAATTACAGGCAAACCAAAAGCAACGCGAAGAGGTATTTATTGCTTGCCAGTTGACCGAAGTCGGCACACTGAAAATGGAGTGTGTATCCACCAGAGATGAGAGCAAACGCTGGCTGATGGAGTTTGAAGTACGTAACAGCAGCCAAGCTCAGAGCAATGAAGAATCAGAAAAGCCGAATCCAAAACTTGAACAGGCGAAAACACTTGTCACGCAAATATACAGCGGCAATAAAAACAGCGCTGATAGCAAAGCAGTGAAAACCTTGAACAAAGATCTGGAGAAGTTGCTGGGTAAACGCGACGAGTGGGATTTTTCCGTTTTGCGTTCCCTATTTGATACTTTGGCACAGGGAAGAAAACGTCGTCGTCGCACTGAACAACATGAAAAGAACTGGTTACGATTAGCGGGTTTTGCATTGCGCCCAGGTTTTGGTGATGCCACAGACAGTTGGCGAATCGAACAGATTTGGGGCTTATACCAACAAGGCATTCAGTTCCAAAACCACCAAGGCTGGAGCGACTGGTGGGTATTCTGGCGTCGTATCGCGGGCGGGTTAAACCAAGAACAGCAAGAAACACTGCTGGCGGATATTGCTAAGTATCTGCACCCCGGTGCTTCACGAAATCCGAAATCTCAGCAAGAAGCGCAAGATAAAGGTTACGAAGCCATGGTTCGCTTAGCTGCTTCGTTAGAGCATCTGGATGTGGAAGATAAAGTTCTACTGGCAACTTGGTTTATCAACAAAGCCCTTAACCAAACTCAGTTTGAGCAAGCTCATTGGTGGGCAGTCGGTCGTCTGTTGTCTCGTACACCTCTGTATGGCAGTGCACATAATGTCGTTGCTCGTGAGCAAGTTCAGCAATGGTTACCAAAACTGCTAGAGAAAGACTGGCTGAAAGAACCAATGATCGCTTTTGCAGCAGTGATGATTTGCCGTAAAACTGGTGATAGAACACTGGATATCTCAGATGATTTTAGAACTTTGGTACTTGAGAAACTCAAACAAAGCCGAGCCCCTGAAGCTTGGATACAGCTGGTCGAAAATGTCAGTGAACTCAGCGAGACGGAGTCTAAGCGTATTTTTGGTGATGCCTTACCCCATGGTTTAACGCTCATTTCTCACTAAGAAAATCTAAACTGAAGCCGTCTTAAACGTCTCGTTAAGCGGCTTCAGTTTTTTGAAAATTCCCTCTTCGTTAAAACGAACTATGCTCAAACTCTCTTTCATCGTTCATTTCTATATATATTTTCTTTCAATTAGACGAAAAAATGCGCATTTTTAGACTCGCATTTGAGCTATGAACCGTTGTAGAATGTGCGCCCTCGCAGCCCGAGTGGCTAACTCACTGTAAGCGGCGAGAAATTCTCTGCTCAAATTGAATTTGCAAACCATAGAGACGTTGCTGAATTAAATTGCTTAGCGAATGTGATTTGCCTAAGTGAATACCATCAACCTTATTGCAGATTCAGTTGAGAAGAGTATAAGTTGATTTACACTCAAATGAGTTCAGCCCAAGGTGTAAATCGTTTTCGATACCTTATATTCGAAATGGCAATAACTTTCGTATTAACTTCTTACAGCATTACTTAAAGATCGTGAAAGCCAATGAATCAAGATAAGTTTACTAACGTTTATCGTCTGCCGGGTTCTATTCAAGTTCGTATTGCCAAATGGCAAGCGACATTTCGTGGCACCTCGGATATTGTTTTGCACGATGCGCTCATTGTTCGAAACAAGCAATTCCAAAAACCAGATTTTCTACCCAGAGGTTGGTGCCTGACACCTTTCTCTGAAGACGATATTTCTATCACTCACCATGGCAAATACATTCAAACAACTATGCTCACCATGATTGACAAGAAAGTTTCGTACAAACGTGTTTATTTGTCTCGTGTACCCCTTGAGCAGGCAGAGCCCGCTTTACGCCAGTACAAAATAGAATGGATGCGTAAGTACAACGATATCGTCAACAAATACAATAAGATAAAGAAAAAAGAGTTAATGGTTCACGCTTGGGAGGAAGTAGAGACTCTTTACCCTTCTATCCCTAAAGCAGAATTTGATAAGAATCTATGGAACAAGCTGGTGATCTCTCAGTTTGGGCCAGAGCGCAAATACTCTAATCCATACTTTGTAAAGAAAGCCGATTTTTAGCTCTTGTTTATCTGCAAACAAACGAAGCTTAGCTCTAAAATATTTAAGGCTCATGTGAATTCACATGAGCCTTTTTGCTTTTAACTAATTATACGTTCAAGCTTTTGTTTGATCAGTGTTGAACGCCAGATGGATTAGAGCCGAAATCAGATTGTTGATAGATATCGGCAAGGGATTTGTTTTTGTGCTTTGTGGCATGACGTCGAGACCGTTTCGGTTCAAATTCTTGCTCGACATGTTTGAGTGTGGCTTCGTGTTCCTTAGCCATTTCTATAAACTCAGGGTTAGACATCGCCTCTTGGCGTAGGCGGTTAATGCGTTCTAATGTTTCTAACAACATAAGTTACCTCCTCTAGCACTGTTTATGTGTACAGTATAGATAAGGTTACACAATTGTCAATAAAACACTGGTTATTAACACAGTAATTGTGCTTTAGCTCTTACTTCATGATCTTTAAGGATCCTTAATTATTCATGTAGTAAATATTTGTTTTAAATAGATTAGTTAAGATCTGGGTGTCGATAGAAATACGGTGTGGTTTTAGCGATCACTTTAAAACCGTATCGCTCAACAATAGGTCGACTCATCTCAGAAGCGTCAATATACAGGTATTGCTTACCCGCGAGGATTGAATCTCTGATCCGCTGCTTGAGCAATGCTTGATAATGCCCTCGCCCACGGTGAGTTTGAACCGTACTTCCGCCCCAAATCCCAGCAAATGGTGACGTGTCACTGTTGAAGATCACCCACGCAGAAGAAACTGGCTGGTTACCATCATAGATAACATAAATACGGATGTTCTCAGGACGAGTTTGTTTGAGGTTCAACAGATGCAAAAAATAACCACTGCAATCTTCACCTGTTTGAGATTGCTTGACTGCAATTGCATCACGGATTCCACGTTCATCAAACACCTCAACGCACTGAGTCTGAAGTTCCGGGACTGAATCATAGACACGGAGATCCAAAACCATGAAGGACTCTGGATCTTGTTCGTAAAAGCCTTTGTTGAGAAGCGTCCTGTCGATATCGCTTGGCTTATCGAAATCGTAGACCTTCCATTCAAAGTTTCTACCTAAGCGGTAGAAATACTCCATTTGCTGATCAATGACTTCAGACGCCTTTGAGCTATCTAAATTGAAATAGGCAATAAAGCTCCCATATTCATCAGGAGAGACCACTCTGACAAGCGTAGTGTCCGAATAAACCTCCCAACCGGGTATTTCAATATGCATACGCTCATAGCAGTTAAACTGAGTCATGATTTCAGCTGCGTTCAAGGTATTCCCTCTCGAAAACAAAAAATAAAGACGTCTAAGATCGATTGACCTGATATTGTGCGCGGCATTATCTACTTAGTTTTCAAATAGTGTTAGTAATTTCGAACCTACACGTATTTTCTTATTTTAAGTTAGCTGGTTAGCTCTGATTTTGTCCTGAAAATGCAACTTATTTGGAGTGAACTTCGGCGCATTTCACAGATTATCATCTGGCAAAAATAACGAATTGAGAGCCTCTTTCTACAAGCATATAGTTGTCAGGTTCCTCAGCTTACAGTGCTTGAAATGCTTAATATTTACACTGCCATTCTTCTCTTCTCATTATTTTTTTTCAACCCTATCAGCCAAGCGAGTGAAAGAGCTGAATGGGAAGCGGTGGTTAACAAAACCCTAAGTCGCAATCCCAACTCTGTGCTTCAACTTCTCAAGGACAGGTATACCTCACTCCCACCGAGTTCAGAAAAGCTCTACATAGCTAGCCGTATCCACGATTATATGACAAGGCATGGACTGCATTATTTCGGTAGTGACAACGCCACTCAGCTTGCTTACAGCAAAGAAGAGAAACAATTTATAGAAGCGCTCAATAAAGAGGAAAACGAGCAATTCTTTGAAGCCGGTGAAATTTACCAAGAGCTGTATTCACGAATGAAGCAGCGACAAGATAGTGATGGCATTTTCTTGTTTGAGTACCATCTGTGCCGCTTGCTAAACCTGCAAGGGAACTATTTACACAACCAAAACTTCTGCGACCAGCTTCAGCATTCACTCGAGCACAGCGGCAACCCTGTTCTACCTCGATATCGTGCTTTCATTGTTATAGCTAAGAATCTCGAACTTATCGGTGACTACAAAGGCGCTCTGGACTACTACAAACGTTTGTTAGACGAAATTCCAGAAGGAACGGACACCGCTGAAATATTCAATGATATCGGCCTGTTACTTTGTACCTTGGGACAATATCAACAAGCGCTAGAATATCTCTACCGTGCTCTGACCCTTCACATAGAAAACCATAACGACGATGGCATTGCACAAACAGAACACAGCTTGGGTGAGGTATATCATCACAAAGGGGAACTGCACCAAAGTATTGCCCACTTTAATAAAGCCCGTTTGATTCACCTGAAGAAGAACGATCTCAGAGGGTTGGCTTATGTTCATCTTGGTTTGGGTAAATCACATAATGAATTAGGTGCATTTCACGAAGGCATCAATGAGCTACTTAAAGGGCTAGACTACGCTATTCAATACAAAGATATCGGTTTAAAAAGCGACATCGTACTTGCACTGTCTAATTCCTATGTTCAGAAAAAGTATTACAGACAAGCCGAATATTACGGGTTAAAAGCGAAAACTCTTGCTGAAGAATCACAAAACGCCCGTACGCTAACACAAGCATTGCGTCAGTTAGCAAAGATTGCAGACAAGAGTGGAAAGTACGAGTTGGCGCTGTCGTATTACCGCGAATACGTTGAAAATGAGATTACTATTCGCGACCAAGAACACTTCAAAGCTTTGGAAGCTTTAGATCAATCGACATCTTCACTCCAACAGAAAAACTTAAGATCAGAACTGCTAACGCAGAATGAACAGCTAAACAACCATGTCGAGTTAATGAAGCAGGAACGACGTTACTTGCTGTTGCTTATTGTATTGTTGCTGCTATCCATCGCATATCTTGTTCACAAATCGGGGCATTTAAAAAGTAACCAGAAAATGGACGGCCTTACTGATGCTCTTCATCGAACAGTCTTCATTAATCATTTGAAAACAGTCGAAAAGCCTCAAACATTGGAAACCAGAAACGTGGTAATACTCTTTGATATCGACAATCTTAAATTGATTAATGACAGATACGGGTACGGAGTTGGCAACAAAGCTCTAAGAACAATCTCAAATATGATGAAAAAGTGTTTAAAGACAGACGATTTCTGGGGGCGTTTGGGTGGCGATGAGTTTATCACCGTATTAACCAATGTAGATCAGTACGAAGTGCAACAGCGGGTTGAATCATTACACAAGGCACTAACCTCTAGGCCTTATTGGTATCACACTAACGAGTCAGGTAATAAAAAGCCGCTGTATTTGTCCACCAGCTTTGCATTTATGGCAACGGCAGGACAAATCAGCGACTTCAATCAGCTTTATTCCGTCTTAGATCAGGCGTTATTCAAAACCAAACAAAAAGGACAAAACTGTATTTTCGATGCTTGCAGCGACTCTATTGATTGTTCTTTTGCTTTAAAGACTCAATAACCGCGGCGCGATTATCCAAGTAATCGTTTAGCCCTGCTTTACGTAAATGACAGGCAGGGCAATCACCACATCCGTCACCGATGATTCCGTTATAACATGTCAGAGTTTCTTTGCGCACGAGATCAAGCGATTGGTATTGATCAGCCAATGCCCAAGTTTCGGCTTTATTTAACCACATAAGCGGAGTGCGGATTTCGAGTTCACGGTCCATCCCTTTGACAAGAGCACTGTTCATCGCTTTGATGAAATCGTTTCGGCAATCGGGATAACCTGAAAAGTCGGTTTCACATACACCCGTAATGACCGTTTGCGCGCCAATTTGGTATGCGTAAATACCCGCTAGCGTTAAAAACAGAATGTTTCGACCAGGTACAAATGAGTTTGGAAGGCCGTTTTCCTGGAGTTCATGGGAAACTGGGATATCGTCACGCGTCAGTGAACTAATAGCGAGTTCATTAAGCAGACCAACGTCTAGCACTTTGTGTGCAGTTACGCCTAACTTCTTGGTTAACGCTTGGGCCACTTCTATTTCAAGTTTGTGTCTCTGCCCATAATCGAAGGTAATGGCATGAACTTCATCAAACTCTTGTAGCGCTTGGACCAAACATGTCGTTGAATCCTGACCACCACTAAATACAACAACCGCTTTTTTCATGGGTAAATCCTTTAGGCAATACTGAGATACTTATGTGTTTGAATAGACAAACGCCAGTTACGCGCCACGCAAGTATCAATACACAATTGTGTTGCTCTCGGCTTCTGACTAATAGGCTGCAGAGCAATCACGGTTGACTCGGGAACATTGGCAGACTGGAGCAACTGATCCAAGTTCTCAATATCTTTGTCTGTCGCAACTGGATGTTTAATCTCGTTCGCACGTAACAATGCCGATTCAATAACCGGTAGCTTACCTTTCATTGCTACTTTTGGTGACACTGTCACCCAAGTATCTTTAGTTGCTCTAACTTCAAAGGTCCCGCTGGTTTCGATTTGGCATTGGCAGCCAATCTCTTCAAACGCCTGAGTAAGAGGAACTAAATCATAGATACAAGGCTCACCGCCAGTAATAACAATATGCTTCGCGGTGTATCCCTGCGACTGATACATCGCAATGATCTGTTGTGCGGAAGCGGAGCACCAGTTCGGTGAGTCGCCAGTCTTTACAATAACCTGATCGAAAGACTGCTGGTCTTGCTCATTGGCTTCCCACGTCTGCTTAGTGTCACACCAAGCGCAACCCACAGGGCATTCTTGTAAACGAACGAAAACGGCAGGAACGCCTGTAAATACGCCCTCACCCTGTATCGTTTCAAACATTTCGTTAACTTTGTACAAAGTATTTTGCCTAATTCAAATTTCCGAAAAATCGCAGCCGCAGACCTTAATAGAAGGTCTGCTTCAGGTCAATTTAAAACCTCGCCTGAATCACAAAAATCATCATTGAACTAAATGAATTATCCGCATTCCGGCTCAAACTAATCATGCAATTTGTTTTGCTCTTTGCATCACAAACGAGCAAACTGTCATAAATTATAGATATTCTTTTCCGAATTAATTTAAGCATTCTAGGTATCACATGTACAAAATCATCGCCCTTGATATGGATGGCACTCTTCTTAATAGCCAAAAACAAATTACGCCACGCACAAAACAAGCTATTGCTCTGGCAAAAGAGCAAGGTGTACGAGTAGTTCTTGCTTCAGGTCGCCCAATTGATGGTATGCGTAGCAAACTTGAAGAGCTGGAATTAACCTCAGATCAAGATTATGTCCTTCACTACAATGGCTCAATGGTGCAAAACGTCGCGACTGGTGAAGTTATCTACAAGCAAATCATTGACGGCAAAGCCGCGAAAACCATCGCCAAATTGGCCGCTGAGCTAGGTGTAAATACGCATGCATTCAGCCAAGTTCACGGGCTTATAACTCCTCGTATCAGCGAATTCACAGAACTTGAGTCGAAAATCAACGACGGCTTAAAGATCACTGAGATGGACTTTTCTGAGCTAGAAGACGATCACCCTATCATCAAAACCATGATTGTCGCTGAACCAAGCCTGCTCTCTGAAGCGATCAAGAAAATCCCTGCACATTTGCATCAACAATTTACTGTGGTGCAAAGTGCCCCGCACTTTCTAGAGTTTTTGAACACACAAAGTAATAAAGGTGTGGGTGTTAAAGCGATTGCAGACCACCTTGGTGTGCCAGCAAGCCAGGTGATGTGTATGGGTGATGCTGAGAATGATCACCATATGATTGAGTACGCAGGAATGGGTATTGCGATGGCTAATGCGATGGAAGAAACCAAACGCATCGCAGATTACATCACGCTCAGTAACGATGAAGATGGCGTAGCGGCTGCTATCGAGAAATTTGTTCTGTAGCCATTTCTGGTAACATCCGCAACAAGATCAAAAAGGGCTGATTTCAATATATGAAGTCAGCCCTTTTCATTGATAGTGACTTTGAATAAAAACAGCTTATCCATGCCTACTCGGCTATTTCTTTTCACTGCCCGGCTTTATCACTCTTTGTTGACTGTGTAACAAAGAAAACTCTTGGGTTAGCTGAGAGACTAAGACACAAATTCGTTGCCTGTCCTTTTTCGCCTGTTTTAAACGCTCGCCCAATTGAGCAGAGCTTGAGAACTCTTCCCTTTCTGCATCTCGGCGACAAAGATCAATCACATCATATGAACAACCTTTTTCAAACAACACCAATTCTGCCTGTTGCATATATCGCATGGCTTTCATTGGCAGAAGTTCAACGTCGGAACCGTATTCTATCCATGTGACTTCACCGAGGTTTTCGATATCTTTTTCTAGAGTTGCGCGGTATAGAACTTCCAACTGTTCTCGCGAAGTTGCTTCTTTAACTTCTCTAATGGCAAAAAACATTTCCCAAAACTTGCGACGTAGATCAACTGTTGGCAGGCGCTCTTTAATCGAAGTTCGTTTAGAAGCACCAAACTCTGCGAGTAGACCTAAATTTTGCGGCAATACCGACTCTAAAGTTTCACGAACATTGCGCACAAGCACGGGGGACGCGCCTCCGCTTGAAATCGCTATCTGAATTCGGCCTCTATCTATCATCGAAGGGGTGATGAAATCGCAATAGGGTAAATCGTCCACCACATTGACTAAAACACCAATCTTTTTTGCATCTTTATGCACTTGGTGATTGAGGTCTGGGTTATCCGTAGTCGCCCATACCTGCACGAAGCGATTGCTTAAAACACTAGGCGAGTAGAAGTTCTGTATCCACTCACATTTCCCTTGTTCTACAAGCTTATACAGGTACTTAGCAATCTGAGGGGAAACGATAGTAACACGAGCACCAGCACGTAATAGAGCGTCAATTTTACGGCATGCAACCTCGCCTCCACCAACGACTAAAACAGCTTTATTTGAGAGATCCAGGAACAGAGGAAAATATTGCATTTAAATTTCATCACAATGTAAATAACTATTCGGTAATGCTAACAAAAAAGGTGCAATAAAATCACTAGCCAATACTCATCAAATAATTAATGACTAAATTTTAATCCATTATTAGATGATCATATAAGTTTCATTCGTTAACAGCATGTTAATATATCAAGCATTCAGTCAATTATCCCGAAGACATCCTGTTGCACCAAGGGTGAGCCTAGTTGCACTATTTACATTGGCACAACATTTAGCCATTCTAAACCAAGCTTAGGTATGTGATTTCCCTCGAAAGTCTATTTAAATTATGTATTTGAGAAATCCAGAATTTATATCTACGCTTTTAAATAACTGATGAGAAGCACCTTAAAAGTGCAACCCATTAGGAAACTAACTATAAAACACAACATATATAAAGCTTGTATCAGGTGTCACCTGGTCAAACATGGATCATACAGGAAGGATACAAATGGCGAATAAACTCACACTTCTTGCCACAGTTGTAGCGGCATCTTCTGCCTTTGCAGCGACTTCAGCTTCAGCAGCAGAAAGTACTTTAGATAAAGTTATGGCTGCTGGTGTTTTGTCTTGTGGTGTAAGTACAGGTCTACCTGGCTTTTCTAACCCTAACTCTAAAGGCGAATGGGAAGGGATTGACGTAGAATACTGTCAAGCAGTTGCTGCAGCGGTTCTTGGCGACAAAACTAAAGTTAAATACGTACCACTTACTGCTAAAGAACGTTTTACAGCTCTACAATCTGGTGAGATAGATGTTTTATCTCGCAACACAACATGGACGCTACAACGTGATACAGCACTTGGTTTGAACTTCGTTGGTGTGAACTACTACGATGGTCAAGGCTTCATGGTTAAAAAAGACCTAGGTATTTCAAGCGCTAAAGAACTTGACGGTGCGTCAGTATGTGTACAATCAGGTACAACAACTGAGCTAAACCTAGCTGACTACTTCCGTGCAAGCGGTATGAGCTACAAACCAGTGGTATTTGATACAGCGGCACAAACCTCTAAAGGTTTCGACTCTGGTCGTTGTGACGTTCTAACTACAGACCAATCAGGTCTATACGCACTACGTCTGAACTTAACAAATCCAGATTCAGCAGTAGTACTTCCAGAAATCATCTCTAAAGAGCCTCTAGGTCCAGTTGTTCGTCAAGACGACGACAAATGGTTCAACATTGCGAAATGGACTCTAAATGCGATGATCAACGCAGAAGAGTATGGCATCACATCTAAAAATGCAGACGAAATGCTGAAGTCTGACAACCCAGAAATCAAACGTATTCTTGGTGTTGACGGTCCAAAAGGTTCTGGCCTAGGCATTCGTGATGACTGGAGCTACCAAGTTGTTAAACAAGTTGGTAACTACGGTGAAAGCTTTGAACGTACTGTAGGTAAAGGCTCTCCACTCCAAATTGCACGTGGTGTAAACGCATTATGGAATGCGGGTGGCTTTATGTACGCTCCACCTATCCGTTAATAGATATCTAATTGAAATGGGCGGTCTAGGCCGCCCTTTGTCTAAATGGATAAAGAGGTTATCGCTGTATGAAGCCTACAAATAATTCAGTGCAAATGTCGGAATCAGCTCCGGCTAAAAGCACAAATCTTCTTTATAATCCCACTTTTCGCTCTGTCGTTTTTCAGTTCATAGCACTGGCTGCTCTCGCTTTATTCTTTTATACGATAATAAACAATGCACTGAATAACCTTAGCGCGCGAGGTATTGCAACTGGTTTTGATTTTCTGAGCCAACCTGCAGGTTTTGGGATTGGTTTGAGCCTAATTGAGTACAACGAAACCTTTTCGTACGGTCGTACGTTTGTGGTGGGTTTGCTTAACACAGCTCTTGTTTCATTCTTGGGTATTATCTTAGCAACCGTTATTGGTTTTGTTTTGGGTATCGCCCGACTCTCTTCAAACTGGCTAGTGAGTCGTTTAGCCGCCGTTTACATTGAGACCTTTCGAAATATCCCCCTACTTCTACAAATATTTTTCTGGTATGTGGCCGTGCTTCAAGCGCTACCGTCTGCCAGAGAAAGTATGAGCCTGGGCGAAGCTATATTTCTGAACGTTCGCGGTCTTTATTTCCCAGCGCCAGTTTTTGAAGCTGGAAGCGGCATTGTTGTTGCCTGCTTCATTGTTGGTGTCATTGCGACAATCAGTGTGGGTATCTGGGCCAAAAATAAACAGCGTTTGACTGGTCAACAAACACCTATGTTCCGTATCGGGTTAGGCTTGTGTGTTGGTTTACCACTGGTTGTTTATTTCATCATGGGCATGCCGATTTCTGCGGAATACCCAGTATTGAAAGGATTCAACTTCAAAGGCGGTATCAGTATTATTCCTGAACTCGCAGCATTGCTGTTAGCTCTCAGTATCTATACAGCTTCCTTTATTGCTGAAATTGTTCGTTCTGGTATCAATGCAGTTAGCCATGGCCAAACTGAAGCGGCGATGTCTTTGGGCCTACCACGCTCTAAGACTTTGAAACTGGTGGTTATTCCGCAAGCATTGCGAATCATCATTCCGCCTTTAACCAGTCAATTCTTGAACTTAACCAAGAACTCTTCACTTGCAATGGCGATTGGTTATCCAGACTTAGTTTCTGTGTTTGCTGGTACAACGTTGAACCAGACTGGTCAAGCAATTGAAATCATTGCAATGACCATGGGCGTTTACTTAACACTTAGCTTGCTCACATCACTATTTATGAACATTTACAACCACAAAGTAGCATTGGTGGAGAGATAAGATGAAAGTACATCAATTTCAACCAAGTCTCCCGCCGCCAGAAAATACCACTGGTGTCGTTGGCTGGTTTAGAAAGAACCTGTTTAACAGTCCGGCAAACTCCATTGTCACTGTCATTCTGGCGTATTTTGCCTTTATGGGACTTTGGAACGTTATCGATTGGGCGTTTATAAACGCTGACTGGGTGGGTGCCACTCGTGATGCTTGTAGCCGTGAAGGGGCATGTTGGGTATTTATTAGTGTACGTTGGCAACAATACATGTACGGCTTCTACCCTGAAGCTGAACTTTGGCGCCCTCGCCTATTCTTTATTACCTTAGCCATGTTCGTCGCTGCAATTGCTTACGATAAAACACCAAAAAGAACTTGGATCTGGCTGTTTTTCGTTAACATCTATCCATTCCTAATCGCTGGTTTGTTATACGGCGGCGTGTTTGGTTTAGAAGTCGTAGAGACACACAAATGGGGTGGCTTGTTAGTTACTCTTATCATTGCGTTAGTAGGTATTGTTGTATCTCTGCCAATCGGTGTGGTTCTGGCTTTGGGACGTCGTTCTAATATGCCAATCATCCGCAGCCTATGTACGGTATATATTGAAGTTTGGCGTGGTGTTCCGCTAATCACTGTCCTGTTCATGGCTTCCGTTATGCTACCTCTGTTCTTATCTGAAGGTTCTGAAACGGACAAACTCATCCGTGCTCTTATCGGTGTGGTGATGTTCAGCTCAGCCTACATGGCAGAAGTTATTCGTGGTGGTTTGCAGGCGATACCTAAGGGTCAGTATGAAGCAGCTGACGCACTCGGTCTGTCGTACTGGAAGAAAATGGGTTTAATCATTCTTCCGCAAGCACTGAAAATTACTATTCCATCTATCGTAAACACATTTATTGGCCTGTTTAAAGATACCAGTCTGGTTCTGATTATCGGTATGTTCGACGTACTTGGTATTGGTCAATCAGCAAACACCGACCCTGAATGGTTAGGTTTTGCTACAGAAAGTTACGTATTTGTCGCGTTAGTGTTCTGGGTGTTCTGTTTTAGCATGTCGAGATACTCGATATGGCTAGAAAACAAACTCCATACCGGTCACAAACGATAAACAATAATTCAGGGAACGTATTATGACGCAACAAACTGCAGAAGATTTCATGATTCAAATTAAGGACATGAACAAATGGTACGGTGAGTTTCACGTACTAAAAAACATCAACCTGGATGTTAAAAAAGGCGAAAAGATCGTTATTTGTGGCCCTTCAGGCTCGGGCAAATCAACCATGATTCGTTGTATCAACCACTTAGAAGAACACCAAAAAGGTCAGATTCTAGTGGCAGGCACAGAACTTACTGAAGACTTAAAAAACATCGAAGCGGTACGCCGTGAAGTCGGTATGTGTTTCCAGCACTTTAACCTCTTCCCTCACCTAACGGTTTTAGAGAACTGTACGCTTGCTCCTATTTGGGTAAAGAAAATGCCTAAAGACGAAGCTGAAGCGATTGCAATGAAGTATTTGAAGCGCGTTAAGATCCCAGACCAAGCAGACAAATACCCTGGTCAGCTTTCTGGTGGTCAACAACAACGTGTAGCTATTGCGCGTTCTCTATGTATGAACCCACAAGTGATGTTGTTCGATGAACCGACATCAGCACTTGACCCAGAAATGGTTCGCGAAGTACTAGACGTAATGGTTGAACTTGCTGGTGAAGGTATGACGATGCTTTGTGTAACTCACGAAATGGGTTTTGCAAAAGAAGTTGCTGACCGAGTGATCTTTATGGACGCAGGTGAAATCATTGAGGAAAACAATCCAAAAGATTTCTTTGAAAATCCGCAATCTGATCGCACACAAAACTTCTTGGCGCAGATTCTTCATCACTAATGTTGCATCGGTAAACCGTGTGAATCATGCATAATTTGAAGAGGCGATATCATCGCCTCTTTTTCTTTTGTAACTAATGGTTTATTTCAACAATAACTTACAAAAATATGAATGATTTAGTGTTAGTATTGGCCTAGATATAAACTTAGATGAACGGAAATATTGTGTTACAACTTGTCACGCTTATTTAAACCGTTTTTGTTTATTATTTTTAATGTCAGTACAAGGCAGAGGCTTGAAAAACGGAACTATTAGCCTCATTAATGTCTATATAAACAAGAAACACCTTTCAATGAGGAAGAGTAAAAGTATGAACACTCCAATGTATTCTCGTTCTGCAAGTGGATTAAGCACACTTGAGATAAACAAAACGCTAAAGAACACTTATTTCCTACTGTCGATGACGCTAGTGACAAGTGCTATCGCAGCTGTAGTGACAATGGCGATGGGTATCTCACCAATCATGGCGCTTGTAATGCAAGTAGCAGCAATCGGTGTTCTATTCTTCGCTCTACCTAAAGCAATCAACTCATCTATGGGTATTGTTTGGACATTCGTGTTCACAACTCTAATGGGTGGTGCTCTGGGTCCAATGCTTAACTACTACGCAGCAATTCCAAATGGTCCATCTATTATTGCTCAAGCTCTTGGTTTGACTGGTATGGTGTTCCTAGGTCTTTCTGCATACACAGTAAGCACTAAGAAAGACTTCTCATTCATGCGCAACTTCCTAGTTGCTGGCCTAATCATTGTTATCGTTGCAGCAATCATCAACATCTTTGTTGGTTCTACAATGGGTCAACTAGCAATTAGCAGCATGTCAGCACTTGTGTTTTCTGGTTTCATTCTGTTCGATACTAGCCGTATTGTTCGCGGTGAAGAGACTAACTACGTTAGCGCAACAATCTCTATGTACCTGAACATTCTGAACCTGTTCACTAGCCTACTAAGCATCCTAGGCATCATGAACGACGACTAATAAGTCTTCAAACTGATTGAATACAAGAGCCCGAGATTATTTCGGGCTTTTTTCTTCTTGAGCAAAGCCACTCCCTTCGCTACCCTATGCGCAATTAGTTAAACAACTCACTGTTAAACGCAATGTTTGAATACAACGGAAACACAATCGAAACTGACGCTCAGGGCTATCTGCTTAATTCAACGGAATGGGTTGAAGGTATGATGGACATTTTGGCTGAGCAAGAAGGCATTCAACTGACTGATGCACATATTGAAGTGGTACTTTTTGTTCGCAAATTCTACGAGGAGTTTAATACTTCTCCAGCAATTCGAATGCTGGTAAAAGCGATGGAAAAAGAACACGGCCCTGAAAAAGGCAACAGTAAGTATCTATTTAAACTGTTCCCTAAAGGTCCGGCAAAACAGGCGACAAAATTAGCAGGTTTACCAAAACCGGCTAAGTGCCTTTAATCTTTCATTGAGTATCTCTTTCTGTAGGTCTTGCTTATTAGACTAGGCAAATATAGGCCTACAGAATTTCAAATCCGCGGTAACTTTTCTCAATCGTACAGGTTGTGCGCACGATTTTATCGACTGACGCCGTTCTTGGCCCCTCTTTTAACCATTCGTAAAATTCATCAACCTGCTCAACTGGGCCACAGGCGATTACCTCAACATCCCCATTGTTCAGATTTTTAGCGTAACCCGTTAACCCAAGCTTTAATCCCTGATGAGAAGTGTGATAGCGAAACCCTACCCCCTGAACCACACCGGAAACAATAAATTTGTCGCACTTTGTCGCCATTCGAAATCTTCCCTATTTATCGACTTCCTTTAAGGATAGCCAATAGTTAGCTCATTGTTTTACCTAGCACTCACTATTGGATAATGATCTTATTTTCGAAACCAAGTTCGTTTGGAATTAGGCTCAGCTCACTCGATAACGAACATCATTAAGTCGAGTTGCTTTTCAAGCTCAGTTCCACGACAATACCCGACCTTTTCTATCATTCTTCAGAGTAGAGCAATGACTTCTGCAATCTATTTGGTCAAAGGCCGCGATAAATCATTACGTCGTAAACACCCATGGGTTTTCTCCCGTGGTATTCAACGCATCGAAGGTGAACCAAGTTTAGGTGAAACCGTCGATGTTTATTCAAACGACGGTCAGTGGTTAGCAAAAGCCGCCTACTCTCCGCATTCGCAAATTCGTGCTCGTGTTTGGAGCTTCGATAAAGAAGAGATTGATAGCGCATTTTTCATCAAACGAATTCAACAAGCCCAAATGCTTCGTGACGATTTCATCGAACGTGATGGCTTAACTGGCTATCGTTTGATTGCAGCGGAATCTGATGGTCTGCCGGGTATTACTATCGACAAATACGATAACTACCTTGTATGCCAACTTTTAAGTGCTGGTGCTGAGTACCAGAAAGAAACGTTAGTTAAAGCCCTTAATACCTGTTTCCCTGAATGCCATATTTACGAGCGTTCTGACGTTGCTGTACGCAAAAAAGAAGGGTTGGAAGAGCGTGTTGGTGTTCTTCATGGTGAATTGCCACCTAAGTCTGTTGTGATCGAAGAAAACGGTATCAAAATTAATGTTGATATCGTTAACGGCCATAAGACTGGTTTCTACCTTGACCAACGTGACAGCCGTTTCCAGTCAATGAAATATGTGAAAGATAAAGAAGTTCTTAACTGCTTCTCTTACACTGGTGGATTTGGCTTATACGCACTGAAAGGCGGAGCAAAACGCGTGATCAACGCTGACGTTTCTCAACCTGCTCTTGATACGGCCAAATTCAACGCAGAGCTCAATGAATTTGATATCTCGAAAAAACGTGCTGTATTCCTCAACGCAGACGTATTCAAACTACTTCGTGAATATCGCGATCAAGGTACCCAGTTTGATGTGGTTATTATGGACCCACCAAAGTTTGCGGAGTCAAAAGCTCAACTGAACGGTGCATGCCGTGGCTATAAAGACATCAACATGCTAGCGATGCAAATTTTAAAACCGGGCGGTACGCTGCTGACTTACTCATGTTCAGGTTTAATGGATCAAGCTCTGTTCCAAAAAATCATTGCAGATGCGGCTTTGGATGCTGGTCGTGACGTGAAGTTCGTAGAGCGTTTTGAACAAGCCGCAGACCACCCAACTGATACCGCGTATCCAGAAGGTTTCTATCTTAAAGGGTTTGCATGTAAGGTTTTCTGATAGCGGAAAACAAATAAGACGCCATGTAAAACGGTCGCTAATTGCGACCGTTTTTTATTTCTTTAAACGCTTATTCTTTCGACTCTGTTTCGGCCATTACGTTTTGCCTTTAGCAATGCATGGTCTGCGAGTTTCAGCAGGTCTTCATAATCTGAAAGATATTCACTACTTGAAACACCAATACTTACAGTGATTCTTAACTGCGAAGCTACATCGTCAAAGCTGTGCGCTTCTATTGCCGAACGTAAACGTTCTAAATAGTCGTCTGATTGATGAGTATCACTGACAAACAAAAGAGTAAACTCTTCTCCGCCCCATCTGGCCAGCAATGTATCCGACTCAATATGACGTTTCAGAACATCGACCACTTCCACAATGGCGTGATCACCTACTAAATGTGAATATTTGTCATTAATACGTTTAAAGTGGTCGATATCCAGTACCGCCAGTTGCAATACCTCTCCACTTTCTCTCGCCTTATCGAATAGCTCTTTAAGCTTTGAGTCAAATGCTCTTCGGTTGGCTAAACCTGTTAATTCATCTTCATGAGACAACTTTTCAAACATGGTCGCCTGAGAGCGTAACTCGTGCGTTTGAAGAGCGACTTGTTGCTTCAAGCGCAGCTCACTTCGCTTCAAGCTCTGAATGCGCCAGAAAACGCCGGAACCAATCAGCGCCAGTAACGAAAGAATGATAAAAACGATGACTTCTTTTCTCTGCCAAAATAGAGGTTCGACGTCAAACTCATAAAGCACTTTGGCTTCAGTCCAGTTACCATAAGGATAACGGGCGCTGACCAGAAACTTGTAGTGACCGGGACGTAAATTAGTGAACTCTGCGCTGCGAGTATTTCTGCGTTCGGACCATGTGTTATCAAATCCTTCCAACTTGGTACGATACTCTATTCGTTCAGACATCACATAACCCAATCCAACATAGTTAATGGATACTCTGCTCGTTCCGGCAGGCACTATAGGCATCGCTTCTGGGTTAATGTAATTCGAATCAAAACGAACAGACTGCAATACAAGAGGCAGTGGATTACTGCTTAAAGTATGAAGTTTATTGGGATGAATAGATGCCACACCTTTCGCTGTTGCGATATAAATTGAACCACTGCTGAGTTTTGCAGAAGCAGGGTTCGAACCGCCATTCGCTTGGCTACTTGCCATACCGTCAGTTTCATCAAAGTGCTCAAACACAACGCTTGATTCTTTTCCGTCGGCGACATCATGAGCTCTGTCTGCATTGATCTTCCAGATACCACGATTACTCGACAGCCAGAAGTAGCCATCATCATCCTTTTGAATCTGGAAAAACTTATCGATTGGCAATCCCTGAGGACGCCCGACAAGTGCAGAAGATTGGTCAGACAATCGATAGCGGACGATACCCCTGTCTGTCGCAATCCACACATATCCGGGTTCAATATAGAATCCAAAAGCATATTGAGCCTGTTCTAGTTGGTCTAACTCCAAATTTTCGAACTTGTCGTTATCCCAATAGCCAACGCCCACTCCTGTACCAACCCAAATATGCCCCAACTCATCTTCAGCCAGTGCCATGACATAATCGTCACTAAGGCCATTCTGTTGAGTAAAGTGTTGCATTGTTCCGTCAGGCTGCTTCTTCACGACACCAAACGGAGTTCCTATCCAAAGATTGTGTTGACTGTCTTCTAAAATCGCTCGAACTTCGTTAGTTGGCAAACCTTCTTTATCGGTTAGAATCGGTTCAATCGACCTGTTATTCCATTTCATCAAGCCATTTTGATAAGTACCCACCCAAGCACCACCATCTGACGCGTTGGCCAAGCTCAATATCGATAAGGAAATATCATCATTTAAAGCAGGTTCTGGACAGCTCTGTTTGATAATACTTAAGCCATTACTTGTACCCACTAAAAGCGTCTCGTCGTCAATAGACAAAACCGTGCGGACATAATTGCCAACTAAGCCTTTATCTTGAGTAATAGACATAAAAGGCGCATTACGAAGGCGAATCAAACCGCCATTAGTCCCAACCCAGATACTACTTTCAATATCCTGATACCAAGAAAGCACGCGATTATTCGGTAAGCCTTTACTGGCATCCAAAAACTCAAGAGTATTTTCCGTTAAACGCGCTAATCCTTTATTGATGGTACCCAACCAGATGTTTCCTGCAGAATCCTGCTCGACAACCGTCACAACCGTGTTATTTATTCTCGGGTCAATCAGGGATAACTCTTTTCCATCATAGCGCCATGCTCCACGGTTTGTACCTAAAAGAAGATCGCCATTATGGGACAGAGAAAGGTAGTAAACTTTATCAAATTGGGTAGTTTCAATTCTCGCAGAGGAGTGCTCCGAAAGTTGATATAAGCCGCTCTCAGTACCGACAAATATCTCATTCGCACTGTTTTTGATCAGTCTGTAAGCACTAATATTTTCTAATATCCAGACACTCTCTACATAGGAACCGTCCGCATTTTTTTGCCTGCGTACAACGCCCTGTCCTTCTATCGCCAGCCATTGATTGCCAGAGTGATCAATCAGCACATGGTTGACCATGCTTGGCGCAGCTTCCTGAGGATGCCAGGTAAACCCTGATCTTAAACTTAAGCTTCCTCTCGCACCTCCCACCCATAACGAATTGTTTTGGTCGGAAACCAAGGCGCGGGTACCCGAATCTAGCATATGTGTGATGGGACCACGGTCGAAAAGTCTAAACTCTAAACCGTTGTATCTTGCAACACCTTCCCATGTAGCAAACCAAAGATACCCATCCTGAGTTTGAGCAATCGCATTAATGCTGTTATGAGGTAAACCTTCTGTAGATGTCCAAGTATCAACGTAGTAATCAGAGAGTGAGTTGGGCGTCATAAGGCTCGCTTTTGCCCAAGCAAAGACAGGCGCAAGCACTCCCAAAATAATGAAAATAATAAAGCGACGGGTAGAAGAATATTGGGGAGAGATCATTTAACGTTTTACTTCCTTGTCTAGTAACGTTAATTACATCGAATTTAATAATACTTTACTCACTAGATATCACCACGCCTAATGAAAAAAGTCTATGAGAAGATACTGTTATAGTTGCAAATCTCACGAATGAACTGGTCGGATATCATTTAAAAACAATAACAATACAGATTTTCTGTTCTTGAACCGTTATAAAAATGCCAAAAACAATCTCGGTTGTTCTATCTAAATTACGAATCCTGATGCTTATAAGAAGCTAAGGTAATCCACAATTTTTTTACGAGTTACTTCACAAATATTTGCTCAAACTGTATATTTCATTCACAGCAAAAATATTTTTTAGCCATCAATTGATGCATTTATATAAATAGAACTATAAATATATTTGTAGCCAAAAATATATTTTGCTAATTGGTAGTTTTCGTTTCGAAGACGTATGCCTAGAAGATAAGTTACACAGCTTTTCAATACTCTGGATACATAACTACGTGTCATATAACAAGAAAACAGATTTCATTTTTGCCCTAATTTCCATTGCTTTTTTTGCGATTGCCACTCCAATTTCAATAGCGATAAAAAATCATTATGTCAGTTTGGAGTCGAAAAAAGTGGAAATGGTTGTTGCAAACAACATCTCTCTTGTGCGTTCCAACTTTGAAGCGTCCATTTTTATGGATACTTTTCTTGCTGATAGTTTGGCAACCTTAATCACCATTGATCCGGATGCCGCATTTAAAAAATGGGATGTTGTCGCAAGCCAGCTTCTGAGCAAATCTCAACACGTACGAAATGTGACCGCTTCACCGAACAATATCATTACCTATATCTATCCACTCGAAGGTAACGAGTCAGCGTTAGGTGTTGACCTATCACGTATACCTGAACAGTACAAAGCCATCCAATTAGCAAAGCAAAAACAACACATTTATATCGATGGTCCAGTCAATCTAGTACAAGGTGGACAAGGCCTGATTGCTCGCTATCCGATTTATTCAGATTTCCCATACAACAAAGCCTATTGGGGCACCGTAAGTGTGGTTATTGATTACAACAAGTTACTGACGTACAGCGGTATTTACGACATTTTTGATGCTGAAGTTGCAATTAGAAACATCACAAACACCCCAAAAGTGCTCTATGGTGATATCGAAATCTTTGATAACCCAGACATTCAGCATTTCATCAATTTACCTTATGGACGTTGGCAATTAGCGGCTAAATATAAACTCAGTGACAGTGCTCATCTGACATTCATTGAAAGAACAATTTTATCAATGGCTCTTATCTCGGTGAGTCTTATCTATGCGTTATTTTTCTTAATTTATAAGAACTATAAAACCATTCATAAAGCTGCGATGCAGGATGAGTTAACTCATCTTCCAAACCGACGTTACATTAAGAAATTGCTCAAGAAAATGTCCACCAAAAAAGAGGGCAATAGCTTTTTTACCCTGTTAAGCGTTGATGTTAACGACTTTAAGTTAGTAAACGACAATTATGGTCATGATGTAGGCGATAGATTCTTGCAATTCATCAGCATAAAGCTCCAAGAAAATGTTCGCAGTACAGATACAGTAGCAAGAATTGGTGGTGATGAGTTCCTTGTTATTTTGAACAACATCTACCTTCCAGAGAAGGTCAACAGCGTTACCCAATCGATTAAAAACAAAATCGAAAGTGAATCATTTTTCCACAACAACAAAGAAATCAAGCCAAGCTTAAGTATTGGTTACGCGATTTATAACGATAAAAACATCGATATTGAAACGCTGATCACTAAAGCTGACCACGCTATGTATCTCAACAAAAACGCTAATGCGTTTTCTAAAACGAGCATTTAACCCTCATAGAAAAGCGGCTTACCTGCATCAGATAAGCCGTTCTAAATATTCACTTTGACCAAGTGAACTACTTTATTGGCACTCTTGCCATAACACCACGTGATTGCGTTTCAACTTCTGCACTTCTCCGCGCTCAACAAACGACTGAATCTCATCAACATCAATACGTGTAGAGTCATACAACACCGCGCAAACTTTGTCTTTTGCACCAAGTTGATGGCATTCACCAAATGGTGTGTAGCGAGAAGAACCAAGAGAGATCAAAATACGTTCGGGATAACCCGCCTGACCTAATAACTCTTGAATAGAATGCAAAGCACCTTCGTTTTTCTGTGCATTGCTCTGACTGACTAGCCACGCGATTAACTGCTCGTAACTGTAGCTGTAATCACCCAATGAAACATCATTACAGCACAGGTTCCACTGTTCATTTCTGCCAAGAAAGCTGCAAAAGCGATACTTATCCAAGTCAGAATTTTTGCTGAAGTCTGCAAGTGGAATGACTTTACTTGCAATACCTTTAGACGCTGCACCCCAGTTCTTCTTCTGAGCCAACTTATCTACCACTGCGTTGCGGTGAGTTGCATCATTAAACAAGGTCATCCCTTCAGCTTCAAAACCAAGCACTGACGTTCCCAAATATTTTACCTTGGCAATCAGAGCAATCTCAGGTTCCATTTGCACTTTAGCTGAGGGATTAGTAGGTAACATGAGAACGTCAAATGAGTACGGATTAACGTTGAGATAAGCATCACTAGCACCAGCGACATAAAACGGAAATAGAGCCTGCGGGCTTTGTGTATCAACGCTTCCCTGTAAACCCTTTTCTTCACCTGTTTGTTGCAGATGTCCTGCAAAATTTCCTGCTATTCCAATACCAAAGATAGGTATTTCAAACATTGGCTGGCTCAAGTTTCCCTCACTTCCTTATGACGTTGTTACCGCTAAACCGCGGATGATGATGTTAACCAAAAAATTCTCTGCATCTTCAAATTCGCTTTCTGACATAGACGAACCTTTGATCAACTGAATCTCAGTATCAAAATCTGCATAGAATTGGGTTGAACTCCAAATCAAAAACAGCAGATACAAAGGCTCGACTGGCCGAATCAATCCTTTATCCACCCATGTCTGAATTACCGATGATTTACCCGCGGTCCACTCCACCACTGGGAACTGGATTTCATCTCGAATATTCGGCGCTCCTTGAATGATCTCCTGAGCAAAGATCTTCGATTCCTGCGGATGTGTACGGCTATAGCGCATTTTGCCAACAATATAATTCCGTAAAACCGCCTCTGGCGACATATTGGCCGCGTCTTCTGAAAAACCTTCATTCCATAAATTTAAAATGTCTCTCAGCAGAGCCTTATAAAGCCCTGCTTTCGACTTGAAGTAGTACAGAATGTTCGCTTTGGGTAAGTTGATTCTGTCCGCTATCGCTTGAACCGACGTTCCTTTATATCCATGTTTTACAAATTCATCAGCCGCCGCTTGCAGGATTAGCGTTTCGTTACGCCTGCGTATTTCTCCAGAAATAGAACGCTTGTGATGCGCAAGTTCAGTATCCAAAAGAACTCCTTTCGATTTAGGCTTATATTTAAAGTAATCAATGGATAGCCTGTTGTTGTCAAGTATCTATTTTTTGCACCATTTTCAACACTCTGCACCAATATAAAGCGAAGCAAATGAGAGTTCTCAATGCGAAGCCTTACGCTTGTTGATGTTGAACACTTGGTCAGGTTTTTGCATTTGGCTTTTATAAATTCAATAGAAGAACAAATAATTAAACCAAAATAGCCATAAAAATAATTGGAAAGGAATCTGCTCAACATGGACACACCACTACTCGAGCTGTGGAACATCAGTAAGTTCTTCCCCGGCGTCGTGGCCAATGACAAAGTAAATTTAAAACTCCATCAAGGAGAGATCCTTGCTCTGCTAGGGGAAAACGGCGCAGGAAAATCAACGCTAGTAAAAATGATATATGGCGTTAATAGCCCAAGTGAAGGCGCTATTATGTGGAATAACCACGAAGTCACGATCAACTCGCCAAACCAAGCAAGAGCGATGGGTATCGGCATGGTGTTTCAACACTTTTCCGTTTTTGAAACACTCACCGTACTGGAAAACATTCAACTGGGTTTGGATAAGGAATTTCTCAACTCAGTTTCGGATTTACGCAAACTTATCATCGCCAAAAGTGAACAATACAAACTGCATGTAGACCCAGACAGATATGTACACAGTCTGAGTATCGGAGAAAGGCAACGTGTTGAAATTCTTCGCTGCTTGATTCAGGACGTTAAGCTTTTAATCCTCGATGAGCCTACGTCAGTGCTTGCGCCTCAAGAAATCGAAGGCTTATTTGAAGTGCTGAACCAGCTTTCCAGCGAAGGTTGCGCCATTTTATTCATCAGCCACAAGCTTAAGGAAGTCACCTCTTTATGCCATCGCGCAGTGATTTTGCGTGGCGGAAAAGTTACAGGTGAATGTGACCCGAGCCAAGAGACGCCAAACTCGATTGCGCGAATGATGGTGGGTGATGAAACCCAGCTATCGGAAAGCTACCCCAAAACCGAAACCAGCGATGTCATTCTGCAAACAAACAATCTGACACTCTCTCCTTCTCACCCTTTCGGTTGTGGTCTAGAGAAAGTAAATCTGCAACTCCGCGCTGGCGAAATTTTCGGCCTCGCAGGTGTGGCTGGTAACGGTCAGGAAGATTTGCTTGCGGTCCTCAGTGGTGAAGACACACGTAGCATCGCTGAAAGTATTCAGTGGCAGGATATCAACATCGGGGATTGGGACGCAGGTAAACGACGCGAGCTTGGCCTTGCTTATGTTCCAGCAAACCGCCTTGGCCAGGGAGCCGTTCCCGAAATGAGTTTAGAAGAAAACACCCTACTCACTCACTCTCGTGCTCTGAGCTCTCGTGGTGTCATTAACTTTCCTAAGCTCAAACAACTTGCCAAGCAGCTTATCAGCAACAACCAAGTGAAATGCCGCAATGAAAACTCTCAAGCTAAGAGCCTTTCAGGCGGTAATTTACAGAAGTTTATTATGGGACGTGAAGTCGCTCAGCAACCCAAAGTTATTATTTGTGCACATCCAACATGGGGCGTGGACATCGGCGCTGCGAGTGCCATTCACCGTCAGCTTATCGCATTGCGTGATGCTGGCACAGCGGTTCTGGTTGTCTCTGAAGATATCGACGAACTGTTTATTCTGTGTGACCGCCTAGCCGCAATTTATGAAGGCCAAGTGTCAGATGCAGTCAAAACCAGCAATACCTCTATCGATCAAATTGGGGAATGGATAGCCGGTGGTTTCGTTTCTCATGTGGAGGTCGCAAATGCTTAAGGTTCAACCTCGTTTAGAAAGCTCTAAACTGATGTCTTGGCTTTCTCCATTCATCGCTGTAGCACTCACTATGGTTGTCTCCAGTCTGATGTTTGTCTGGTTAGATGTTGACCCGCTCAAAGCCTTTCAAGTGTTTGTCATCATGCCATTTTCTGACAGCTACAACTTAGGCGAGCTGCTGGTCAAATCCGCACCTCTGATGTTATGTGCGATTGGTTTGGCACTGTGTTACCGCGCAAACATGTGGAACATCGGCGCTGAAGGCCAACTCTTAATCGGTGCAGTAGCCAGTAGTGCCGTAGCGGTAACTGCTACTGACGATTCCGGCTTTGGTACCTTCCTGCTAACCGTTGGTGCTGGTGTTATCGCGGGGGCATTATGGGCAGGTATTCCTACTTGGTTAAACCGTCGTTTTCACACCAACATTATTCTTACCACCATCATGCTTAACTACATTGGCTTGTATATTCTGCTTTGGGCGGTGCATGGCCCGTTGCGTGATCCTTCAGGCTTTGGTTTTCCTGAATCGTCCATGTTTGTCGATGCGGTCATGATGTCACCTCTGACGGAATCTGGACGAGCAACCATGTCAATTGTGATTGCGGTGATCGTCGCAATAGCAGCAGGATTAATGCTGTTCAAAACATTGCCCGGTTTTAAGTTACGAGTAATGGGTTCAGAGCGTGCAGCCGCAAAATACGCAGGTTTTTCAGAAAACAAATTGGTCTGGGGCGTAATGTTATTCGCGGGTGCAATGGCAGGACTTGCCGGCGCTGCTGAAGTGATGGGCCCAATTGGTCAGCTAGTTCCTTCGGTGTCTCCCGGTTATGGCTATGCGGCGATTATTGTCGCTTATCTTGGTCGCTTGAATCCAATAGGCGTGATTATCGCTGCCCTGTTTATGGGCGCTCTTTACATGGGAAGTGACCTTGCACAAATTGAACTTAACCTGCCAACAGCAGTCACTGGTTTGTTCCAAGGCACTTTGCTCTTCTTCTTATTAGCGTGTGATTTTTTAATCTACTACCGATTCGTGCCGAATCGTGCTTTAAGCAAGAAAACCGCTAGTTCACTGGTTAATGAGAAAGGAGCCGCATAATGGATGCAATGCTAATTCAGTCGCTGTTTATCGCGGCACTAAAGACAGGTACCCCTTTGCTTATCATCGCTTTGGGCGAGTTAATTTGTGAGAAGACTGGGGTACTTAACCTTGGTCAGGAAGGCATGATGCTGATGGGTGCAATGGCCGGTTTTGCTGGTGCTATGGTCTCGGGCAGCTTGCTCGTCGGCGTCTTGGTTGCCATGTTCGCAGGTATGATGATGGCTTGGTTATTTGGTGTATTAACGCTCACACTTAGCTCAAATCAGGTAGCAACCGGCTTGGCTCTAACTATCTTTGGCACAGGGCTTAGTGCGTTCTTAGGCGGAAGCTTAGTTGGCAGCACCATTCAAGGGTTTAAGCCAATCGCGATTCCCTTACTCAGTGATATTCCATTCTTTGGTCCGTTGCTGTTTAACCATGACATCTTGGTGTACGCGAGTTTTATTCTTGTCGGCACAGCTTGGTGGACGCTGCACAAAACACGTATTGGTCTTGTTATTCGCGCTGTGGGTGAAAACCCGCACTCGGCGAACGCATTAGGTATTAAAGTGATTAAAGTTCGTTACATGGTCACATTGCTTGGCGGAGCATTGGCTGGTCTTGCGGGAGCTTACATGTCGTTATCGTATACACCGATGTGGATGGAAAACATGACCGCGGGACGCGGATGGATCGCGTTAGCACTGGTTGTGTTTGCTTCATGGCGCATTGGTTATCTGGTGTTGGGTGCATACTTATTCGGTTTTACTTCCATCATGCATTTGATGATGCAGGGAGCAGGAATCGACATCTCTCCTAACCTGCTCGCGATGACCCCTTATGTAGCAACGGTCGTTGTCATGGTTTTACTGAGCTCAAATGAGTTGCGCCAGAAACTGGCAACGCCAATGAGTTTAGGCAAACCGTTTGACCCTAAACGTCAATAACAACAGATACAAATCAGCCCGCTATTGCGGGCTTTTTGTTTGGTATATCGCTGCATTTGTTCGAAAAGGCTTCTCTATTTAGCTGCATTTACCCAAGCTTTTCAGCCCACACTTACGCATCAAAATGGTGCATTTTGTATACATGTAAGCACCATTGTAAAACATCCACTTAAAGTTAAATTCCCATCAGTGTCTATACTGACTGTATACAATATATCTAACCCCTTTGTGCACAATGCTTACAAGCCCATTCTAAAATAATTATTCAAAACACGACCAGTTGGTCAACTTTTTGCTAACAATCTCGTATCACGAATTTTTGCAAGCAACTCCCTATCAATACACTTTTGCGAGCAAAAATGGACAACCAAATAGCTATCTTAAAATAGCGATATCTTTGAAATGGAGAATTTCATGAAAATAAATCAGTGGATGACGGTTGCAGCACTTTCAGTGTCTGCAGTGTTTTCAACTTCTACCCTTGCGGAAGATCCGATGAAAGTCGGTTTTGTATACGTGGGTCCTGTTGGCGATCACGGTTGGAGCTATGAGCACGACCAAGGCCGTCTGGAAATGGAAAAACACTTCAACGGCAAAGTGCAAACTACTTTCGTGGAAAACGTACCAGAAGGTGCGGATGCAGAGCGCGTTATCACTCAGCTCGCCAAGTCAGGCAATGAAGTTATCTTCACAACGTCATTCGGCTTTATGAACCCAACCGCGAAAGCAGCTAAACGCTTCCCTAAAGTAACGTTTGAACACGCGACAGGTTACAAAATGGATAAAAACCTAGGTACTTACGTACTTCGTACTTACGAAGGTCGTTATGTATCTGGTGTTGCAGCGGGTATGGCAACAAAATCAAACACGCTTGGCTACATTGCAACGTTCCCAATCCCTGAAGTTATTCGTGATATCAACGCCGTTTATCTTGGCGCGAAAAGCGTAAACCCAGATATCAAACTAAAAATCGTTTGGGTGAACACTTGGTACGATCCAGGTAAAGAATCGGATGCTGCGAACGCACTTATGGATCAAGGCGCAGACATTATTCTTCAACACACTGACAGCCCAGCACCACTGATTGCAGCTGAAAAACGCGGCATGATGGCTATTGGTCAAGCCTCTGATATGAGCCACTTTGCACCGAAAGCTCACATGTTCTCTGTACGTGACCATTGGGCACCACATTACATCAAAACTGTGCAAGCGGTTATGGACGGTAATTGGAAACCAGAAGACTACTGGGGTGGTCTAAAAGATGAGTTGCTACAAATTGTTGCTATCAACCCTAGCCTTCCTGAAGAGATCAAAACTGCAATTTCTGACACAGAAGCGAAGATCATTTCAGGCGATATCGTTCCATTTACAGGGCCTATGAAAGACAACCAAGGCAAGGAAGTTATACCAGCAGGTCACTCTTTAACAGACAAAGAGCTAGCAGCATTGAACTGGTACGTTGAAGGTATCGACGCAAAAATTCCTAATTAATCACGTCGGGACTCGTCTGCTAGCTCACAGCCGACGAGTCTTTTTTTAACCCAATAGTTGACCAGTTGGACAAGTTTAATAACAAAAACCCGTACTCATTGAAGCAAGGAAGCGCAGAAAGTAAGGCTAAAGCTACAATTAGAAAGGGAGAGAGGAAGTTATGTTAGAGCTAATGATTAATAGCGAGGTCGTCAAAGTGGCGTCTGCCAAAGCAGATACCATGCTGCTGAACTACCTGCGCGAACAAAAGCAGATGACGGGCTCTAAAGAAGGATGCGCAAGCGGCGACTGCGGAGCTTGTACTGTCGTTATAGTCAGCTTAGAGGGTGATAACGTCAATTATCGCCAAATAAACGCCTGTATCACGCCAATCCACTCACTGCATGGCAAACAAGTCGTTACGGTAGAACACCTGAAACAGGGCAACCAACTCCACCCTGTTCAACAAATAGTGGTAGATAAACACGGTACACAATGTGGCTTCTGCACACCGGGTTTTGTGATGTCGTTGTACGCACTTTCCAAACAAACCGAAAAACCACAACACCCTGCCGATTTCTTAGCAGGTAACTTATGCCGTTGTACGGGTTATGGTCCGCTGATTGAAGCCGCCAACACCATTGCAACCACTGAAATTGAAGATCCACTCAGCGCTGAAATCGAAAGCGTTAAAGCATGGATGAAATCTGTTCAGCCACTCGAAAGTGCTCAGTATATTAAGCCAACCACTCGTCAAGCTCTGGCAAAAGCACGCGCTGAACATCCGAATGCAAAACTGATCGCTGGCGGTACTGACTTGTCGCTGGAAGTCACGCAACAACTGAAATCCATTCCCGAACTGATTGATATTTCACACGTTGATGACCTGCTTGGTATTACCGAAACCACCTCCGGCTGGCGAGTTGGCGCTGCGGTACCGATGAACATTGTTCATGAATTTATGAAGAAACACTTCCCAACCACGGATGAAGTGATTGAACGTTTGGGCAGTTTGACCATTCGCCACCGAGCAACACTTGGCGGAAGCCTTGGTCACGCCTCTCCTATTGGTGATATTGCACCACTATTGATGAGTCTTCAGGGCAAAATTGAACTGGATGATGGCGTAAACAAAACCCTTTATGCACCAGAAGATTACATTACTGGCTATCGCGAAACCTTAATTAAACCGAATCAGTGGATCAGTGCGATTCACCTACCGCGTTTAGCACCAAACCAGCTTCATGCCATCTACAAAGTCAGTAAGCGTTACGAGGACGACATTGCTACCGTAACTCTGGCTATCAACATGACAATCGGTTCAGACAAACGCGTTAAGAGCTGCATTATTTCAGCAGGCGGTGTGGCCGCTAAATCTGTACGTTTATTTGAACTGGAAGAAGTCTTTGTCGGTCATTCACTCACCCAACCTATCGTGAACAAAGCACGTCAAAAGGTTACTCAGGTGATTCATCCGTTAAGTGACGTTCGCGGCTCTGCGGAGTATCGGGTAAAACTGGTACAAAACCTGCTGCAACGCTTTTACCTAGAATCACAGCAAGTTGAAACAAGGTTGGTGCAACATGCGTAAATTAACTTCCGTTTTTAAACAAACTGCTGTTGATAAACAAACACCTGCTCAACAATCGGCAACTGGTGTTGTAGGCAACCCCTACAAACATGAAAGTGCGGATAAACAAGTCAGTGGCGAAGCCCTGTTTGTTGATGATTATGTAACTCCAAGAAACTGCCTTCATGCTGCGGTTGTGATTTCATCGATTGCCAAAGGTAAAATTACCAAGCTGGATCTTTCTTCTGTTGAGAATGCCGAAGGTGTGGTTAAGGTTTTTACTGCGGATGCGATTCCCGGTGAGAAAGACATTGGTACTATTTTCAAAGGCGACCCACTGCTGGCTTTGGACAATGAAATTCGCTATTTCGGTCAGCCTATCGCGCTAGTATTGGCAACCACTCACGACCAAGCATGGAAAGCCGCGCGTTTAGCTTCTGTTGAATACCAACAAGATGAAGTTGTGCTAAGCCACGAAAACGCCAGTGAGCTGCTCCCTTCGCACCAAATGGGCAAACACATTGAACAGAACGTGTTTGATAATGCGGATATCGCCATAGACAGCGATATGCACGTCGGCGGTCAGGAGCATTTTTATCTGGAAGGACAAGTCAGCCTTGCAGAAATCACCGAGGATGGCGGAATTTTTGTACGTTCATCAACGCAAAACCCTTCTGAAATTCAAAAACTGATAGCTGAAGTTTTGCATGTTGATTTCAACCGAGTCACCGTTGATATGCGACGCATGGGTGGTGGCTTTGGTGGTAAAGAAAGCCAAGCGGCACAATGGGCATGTTTAGCCTCATTAGGGGCTTATCACACAAAACGAGCCGTTAAAATACGCCTGCCTCGCGGTATTGATATGACGGCGACAGGTAAACGTCACCCGTTCTACAACCGCTACCAAATCGCGGCGAACAAACAAGGTGAAATCATCGCAGCGGATATCCAAGTAAAGGGTATTTGTGGTCACTCCCCTGACTTGTCTGATGCGATTGTCGATCGCGCAATGTTCCATGCTGACAACGCTTATTTCCTTGGTAAAGCATGCATTGAAGGTAATCGCCTTAAAACAGACATGGTTTCTCATACAGCTTATCGTGGATTCGGTGGTCCTCAAGGGATGATCGTGATCGAAAAAGCGATGGAAGAGCTGGCGCTAACCGTCAAACAAGACCCACTCGATATTCGCCTTAAAAATCTCTACCGCGCTGGTAAAAATGTAACTCCTTATGGCATGCAGGTGGACCAATACGACGCCATGCTTGAAATCATGAAGCAGCTTGAACAAAGCAGTGACTATCGTGCTCGCCGTGAACAGGTAAATCAATGGAACAAAAGCCATTCTGTATTAAAGAAAGGCTTGTCGTTAACACCGATTAAATTCGGTATTTCGTTTACTGCAACGCACCTCAACCAGGCCGGCGCACTTATCCACGTGTATACAGACGGAACTATGCAGGTTTCTCATGGCGGTACCGAAATGGGTCAAGGTCTGCATACCAAAATTCAGCAAATCGTCGCACAAACTTTTGGCGTGAGCTTAGACAAGGTGCTGGTTACCTCTACCCGCACCGACAAAGTTCCCAACACCTCGCCAACTGCAGCATCTTCTGGTGCCGACTTGAATGGCATGGCAGCGCACATAGCAGCATTAGAGATTAAACAGCGTTTGCTGGAATTTGCTCGTAGCCACTACAAAGTAGAAGACGTCGATATCGTTAACGGTGAACTAGTGGGTGTGAATGAAACCGTCACATGGGCTCAGTTGGTACAAAAAGCTTATATGGCACGTGTATCTCTTTCTGCAACCGGCTTTTACCAAACACCAAAAATTGGTTACGACAGAAAAACCGCGACGGGTCATCCTTTCTTCTACTTCTCATTAGGCGCGTCCTGTTCAGAAGTTACCATCGACACACTAACCGGCGAAATGCGTGTTGATCGCGTGGATATTCTGCACGATGTGGGCAACAGCTTAAACCCAGCCATCGACCGAGGTCAGATTGAAGGCGCATTTGTGCAAGGTTTGGGATGGCTGACCACTGAAGAACTTGTGTGGCATGAAGACGGTCGCCTGCTCAGTAACAGCCCGATGAACTACAAGATCCCGACGATTGGTGACTATCCAAAACAGATGCACATTGATTTGTATGAAAAAGCCAACCCAGAGCACAGCATTTATCGCTCGAAAGCGGTGGGTGAACCGCCTTTTATGCATGCAATCAGCGTTTGGTGTGCAACCTATGATGCAGTGGCTTCTATCAGTGGTCACAAACATGCGCCGCACTTGCATGCCCCTGCTACCGGAGAAACCATTTTGGGAGCGTGTGAAGAGCAGCTTCAATGGCTTGAACACAATGTTGTGAAGGAGACCGAAGATGCCGTCACACCATAATCCTCAAAGTTTTGAGCAGTTCAATGTTGATCAGTTCAATAATAATGGACTGCTCAACAACCCAAGCATGCACTGGCTGAAAGCGTGTCAGATGCTTGAACAGCAAGGCGAAGCTTATTGCATCGCAACTGTGGTTGCCTACGTTGGCTCGGTACCGAGATCAAGCGGTGCAAAAATGGTGATTACGCAAGCGTGCCAGTTCGACACGCTAGGCGGTGGGAACCTTGAGTTTCAAGTTATCGCTCAGGCTCGTGAAGGATTAGCTTCTCATCAAAGCCAAGTGGCCATTGAACGTTTCTCCCTTTCGGCGGATCTCGGGCAATGCTGTGGCGGCGCGGTTCAGGTGATGTTCGAGTATTTCCATACTCAAACACCTCAGGTGGTTATCTTTGGCGCTGGGCACGTATGCCAAGCATTAACTACAGTGTTAAATGAGTTGCCTTGTCAGTTGACTGTGGTTGATAGCCGACACGAATGGCTTGCGCCTCTACAGGACATAGGCATCAAGGTTGAACTGCTGGAAAATCCAATTGAAGCGTTAGGCCAACTACCTAACAACGCGTATGTCATTGTGATGACTCAAGATCATGGGCTCGACTTTGAAATTACTCGTTTGGCACTGGAAGAAAACCGCTTCGCGTTTGTCGGTCTTATCGGCTCACAAGGTAAAAAACAGCGCTTTGAATTCCGTTTGAAAGAACAGCTCACCGACGCTGATCTCATTCATAACCTCACCTGCCCGATTGGTCATCCGGATGTGAAAGGCAAATTGCCAATGCAGGTTGCTGTTTCAGTGGCGGCTCAACTGATTGGTTTGTTCAGTGAACAAGAAGCCAACACCATTAACCGTGAAAGCAACAGCGAAGAAGTGCAATGGAAGCAGGCAAATGAAGCTCGTAAGGTTTTGAAGGAAGAAAAGCAATGACAGCAGTACGAACGAGCTTGGAACTCGATGATCAAGCACTGAACAAAATCTGCACCAGTCAGAAATGGGTATCGTTGGTGAAAGCACAAATGCCTTTTGGTAGTCCTTCTGAGCTCAAAAACGCTGCAGAGGAAGCGTTTGCAGAACTTGAAGAACAAGATTGGCTGGAGGCGTTCGCTGGTCACCCAATGATTGGTGATATCTCTACACTGCAAAAGAAATACGCGCAGGGAAAATCGTTAAGTGAAAAAGAACAAGGTGGCGTAAAAGGCGCCTCCAATGAAACCTTGCAAAAACTGCTTTCACTCAACAAAGAATACGCAGAGAAATTCGGTTTTATCTTCATCGTATGCGCTACAAACAAAAGCGCAGATGAAATGCTCAGCATGTTAAAAGCGCGCATCAACCACACTCGAGGACAAGAGTTGCAACAAGCCGCAATAGAACAACAAAAAATCAGTCAGATAAGAATGGAAGCTTATTTATGAACAAACTCAGTTGCCATGTACTGGACACCGCTAATGGTCATCCCGCTGCAAATATCGTTGTAAAACTTTATCGCTTGGGCAGTTTCGATTGCCTTGCTGAGGAAACCACAAACGAAGATGGTCGTGCCGTTTTTGAAGGCATTACGCTTGATAAACATAACTTTACTTTGCGCTTTCTCGTTCAGCCTTACTGTGAAGAACAATTCGGAGCGTCTTTCTTCCCAATGATCGATGTGCATTTCACCGTGAGCGACGACAGAAACTACCACATACCGCTACTTCTTTCGCCCTACTCATACTCCAGCTATCGAGGTAGTTAGTATGACGTTAAAGGTACATAGAGGAAGCTTACTCCACTTCCCAAAAGTGACATCGTCACCGTCTGAGAACTATCAGTATTGGAATGACGGCGTGCTTGTGGAGGAAAATGGGCGTATTACCCATGTAGGAGATGCCAAAGAATTCTTTTCAATCTCAGCTAATAAAGCGTTGTTGATTCAAGGACATGTGACTCAGCATCACGGGCTGCTTATTCCGGGGATGATTGATGCCCATGTGCATTTCCCTCAAATAGAGATGATTGCCAGCTATGGTAAGCAACTGTTGGATTGGTTAAACACATATACTTTTCCAACAGAGCTAATGTTCGCTAATCAAGACTACTGTAATGCTCAGGCAGAGTTCTTCATCAAGCAACTTTTTGCTCATGGCACAACCACAGCCAGCGTATTTGCCACCGTTCATCCGCAGTCGGTTAACGCGCTTTTTGCCGCAGCGGAACGACATGATGCGCGGATGATATGCGGCAAAATAATGATGGATCGTTTCTGTCCTGACGAGCTGCAAGATACGCCGGAATCCGGCTATCGAGACAGCAAAGAGCTGATTGAACGCTGGCACAAAAATGGGCGTGCACTGTACGCGATTACCCCTCGCTTTGCGCCAACCAGCACACCAGAGCAACTAGCTAAAACCGGACAACTTGCCAAAGAACATCCGGACACTTTCATTCAGACCCATTTGAGTGAAAACCACGGTGAAATGGCGTGGGTAAAAGATCTTTTCCCTGAAGACAACGATTACCTAGCCGTGTATGAGCGCTACAACCTTGTGCGCGACCGCGCCCTGTTTGGGCATGCTCTGCATCTCAATGACCGAGAGTTTAAGTCTTTAGCGGCAAACGGCGCTTCTATTGCCTTCTGCCCTTCATCGAATCTGTTTTTAGGTAGTGGCTTGTTTGACTATCGAAAAGCAAAAGAGGCTGGAATCCCAGTCGCTATCGCCAGTGATGTCGGTGCTGGCACCAGTTTGAGTCTGCTGCGCAACCAAAGTGATGCTTACAAAGTTTGTCAGCTGCAGGGCGTGAGCTTAGATGCGTTTGAATCTCTCTATCTCTGCACTCAGGGAGCTGCGGCAGCCATGGGGCTCGACCACCTCATCGGCAATTTTAATATCGGCACTGAAGCCGATTTCGTAGAACTCGATCTCACAGCATTTCCGATGCTCAAACAGCGCATTTTGCGTTGTCAGGAATTGTCAGAGCAGCTTTTCGCTTTGGTCACAATGGGTGACGAGCGAGTGATCGAGAAAACCTATGTTCATGGAAATTTAGTTTATCAAAAGGATGTGATGTTATGTGGCCACAACTCTACGAATGGATTGCGTTATTTATCAAATGGTTCCATGTAATCTGCGGTGTTGCATGGATTGGCGCAAGTTTCTATTTCACTTGGTTAGATAACTCTTTAGAAACGCCGCCAAAGTGGAAACAGGACAAAGGAATCAAAGGCGATCTTTGGGCGATCCACGGTGGGGGCTTCTATGAAGTCGCCAAATATCAAGTTGGCCCAGAACAAATACCTGAAAAGCTACACTGGTTTAAATGGGAAGCCTACTCCACTTGGCTGACAGGCACTGCGTTGTTAATTTGGATGTACTACTTCAACGCGCAAGCTTACCTTATTGACCCTCGTGTTATGGAACTGAGCACGCTTCAAGCTGTGAGTTTAGGAATAGGAACTATCTTTCTTGGCGTGGTTGTGTACGAAGGATTAATGCGTTCTCCATTGAACCGTTCAACACCTCTGTTTATTGGCGTGTTAGTGCTATTCGGCGCACTATTCTTCTATGCTTTCGCCCATATGTTCAGTGGCCGTGGAGCTTTCATTCACATGGGTGCGCTGATCGGTTCGATAATGGTGAACAACGTTTTCCATAAGATCATTCCTGGCCAACACAAAATGGTAAAACAAGTGGCCGCCGGTGAACCTGTAGATCCAGCTCCGGGCTTAGAAGGCAAACGCCGTTCTATCCACAACAACTACTTCACGCTGCCTATCATCTTTTTGATGATCAGTAACCACTATCCGATGATTTACCAGCACGCACAAAGCTGGTTAATTGGGCTTTTAATTATGCTTATCAGTGCTTGCATTCGCCATTACTTCAACCTCAAGCACTCTGGTCAGTCAAAACCGAGCGTGATGTATGTTGGTGCTGGCGCTATGTTTGCACTGGCAGTTGCCATTAGTTGGCAAGCGACATCACAGCTACACGCACCAAAAGTGGTTGCGGTACAAGGTTCTGAATCTGCGTTTACGGAAACAGTGGCGACTGCTTCCGTAGAAGCTGCACCTCAACTCACAGAACAGCAGCACTCAGCGTTAGGCATTATTGAAGCTCGCTGCAGCCAGTGCCACAGTTCAACACCTACAGATGATGTGTTTAAAGTGGCACCAAGTGGCGCGGTATTCGATACATGGCAAGATGTAGAACGTTGGAAATCCCGCATTATTGCTCGCGCTGTCGTCAGTGGCGATATGCCGTTCCTCAATAAAACAGAAATGACCGACGATGAACGCCAAGAGCTGAATAAAATACTCAGCGCCGGCGAGTAACCGAAAGACCACCAGCGCAATGCTGGTGGTCTTTTATTCCTTCTGAAAATGTAGACATCACAACCGCTTTTTCTTCTATTTCTTCTATCGCGCTTAAAATCGTTTAGTAAGCCGTACTCGCATCGATAACATCGTTAGCAAAGCAAGCCAACCTCACTGAACCCGCACTGTTGCATATTAAGAGTGAGCAAGATATAACCTAAAACTCGTCTTACATTTCCAGCAAAATAACGAATGAGAGAATGATATGGGATAAATAAATTGCCATTTGTCCTAGGAAATAAAGCAGCTGATAGCCCGCATAGAAAATGCCAGTCATTCACCTTAACCTCTCCCAAGTAACTGAAAAATATCTATTTTTAATGTATTCAGTCGCTATTTAAGCACCCCCATATCTTTTAGTTTCAAGATCGAATCAACCAAGCTTTTGGCTGGGGTTCCTTCATCATGTTTCTTATCAAGAGTCGTGGATGCATTAAATGATATTGCTTTAATTGCTTCAGACAGTAGTTCTTTTAATAGCTTGTCATCATTGTCTGATAGCTCTTCAATTTGCTGCTTAAAGCCTTGATAAGATTTAGCCAATGCTTCCTTATGAGCATACTCTTCATGTAAACGGCTAAACTCATTTCTTCGTTTTGATACGAACAGTGCAAACCAAACGATAGGAACTATTACAGGTAACTTACGTATCAAACTTTTAGAAATACTAACCCAATCGGTCGAGCTTTCCATAAAAGATATTGTGAATGGTGAAAAAGATAAATCTTTGATTAACAACAATAATCCAGCCGCAACAAGAGCTACCATGCTCCCATAAAACAGCAGACTGTAAGTCTTTATCGGACCTTTACAACCTTTTTTTAAGTCATGATACGCACTAGCTAAACCAGCACTGGCAGCCCCAGGTAATAATTTTTCTATTTGTTCGTTTAAGGCTTTATATCTTTGCTCTTGCTTATCTCTAAATACGTCCAGCTTAGTTTGTCTATCGGTGATCTCACTTAGCAATCCTCCAGTCACCTCTCCATTTTCGTCTTCTACTCCATGCACCTTTTTATATACATCGTAGAGAAACTCTGTTTCTTTACGGACTTCCACCAAATCTTCATTAATCGATTTTCGATCTTTTTTAGCGTCCTCTAGAGCTTTGGTAATACTTGCTTCTATTGAACTATCACCACCATGTTCTTCAAGCAATTCCTTTTTATATAAATCGAAATTTTCTTTGGTAGATTCTAGATGTTGAGTCAGTGAGCTAATTTGATCTCGAAGATTACCTTCACCCTCAAATAGTTCCTCCTCATACTCTGATATCCTATTTTTTGCGGAGTTTGTTATCGTAAGTGATTCTTCTACCTCTTTCTTTATAGAGTTGATCTCACTATTCAACTCAGATAGTTTCTTTAGATATTGTTCTAGTTGGTTATCTATAGATTTCTGATAAGCATTTAGAGAGGCACTCATTGATTTGGCTTGATTCCCCTTAACTTGCATATATGGTCGTAGATATGAAAGAAGGTTATCGAGATGATTATTTGCGTTTCTAATGTGACCAATGTTCTTATTACTTTTGTAAGCATTGATTTGCTTCCAACACTCTTGACACTGAGCTCCAAAATTATCCCAAGTTGATAAAGGAATTAGCTCAGGGTCACATCCATCAAGTAGCTCATTTAAATAAGTAACGGCTTTTACCAGTCTCGCTATCTCTTGAACATCTACAGCAATTGTTTTGTCAAATGCTTCTGGTTCTTCATCTACATACTCCAAAATCTGGTTCCAGATCTGCCTAAACGCATGATTTTCAAAGTTACTGACCCAACGACTACCGTTCATCACCTAGCTCTCTAATATTTATTAATGTTGATTGATAATACTTGCGTTTTTATATATTTGCACCTAAACGCATAGCTGTAGACTTGCTTAACTTAAAATATGTCTCGGCCGAAAATGTGTTTACACATTGAGGACGAATTATAACTACTTCACATAATTTCTACGTTAAACGCACCCAGCGTGATTACACACTAGGCTTTAAATTGCAGGTTGTTGCTACTCAGTCATAAATCTATATTAGATGTTTGAATAGGGATATTAACTCCTTTCTTTACGTGTTCTCTCTAATTAATCGTAAGCCTTTTACATGCTCTTGGTTGGATTCAAATTTGCGCATATGCAACGGTGAACTACACTAAATCTTAACGGAAAGTGCCACTTTAGTGTGGTCAACATTTATTTCTTTAAGAGGTTAGTATGAGACTTCATTCGATTCGATTAAAAATGATGTTGCCCATTATCTTGCTCACTGTGCTAGTGATTTCAATTTTTGTCTTTATGCAGGTCATCATCAAGATAGAAGATCGGGCGATGGAGAAACAAACCAAGTCCTACTTTGAAGCCATAGCAGTCGTGCTCAATGCGGATCGGGATATCTATCAAGCGCGTTTAGCTCAGGCAGAGATGCTCTCGGACTACGGAGACAAACAACAGCAACAAAAAGACTTCGATGAGAATGCGCAACAAGTCTATGATCGCTTCCAAAGTTTCCGCAAGTATCTGGTCGATGAACCAGAATTAGTAGAGCCTTTTAATAACTTTGACGCCCTCTACGATGATTGGCTTCAAAGCAGCAAAAATGTTTCTTCTATCTATGTTGCAAGCCAGTTCGTGAATGATCGTTTGGCTGATATCGATAAAGATTTCTTTACCATGCGTAATTTACTCGATCAGGCAGAGGCGAAGCTTCGCACCCATGCGTCAGACTGGAGTAAAGATAATACCGACCGTCAGATACTTAAACGCTACCTCGATGCGCTGGCAGAAGTGCTCAATGCTGACCGCGATTTATATCAAGCACGTTTAGCTCAGCAAAAGTTTGTCACTGGTATTGGTGATGCAGAGAAAAACCTCAACGATTTCCAAGAAAACGCTCTCCAAGCAAACAACCGTTTTCAATCTTACAGAACCTTGATGTCTCCCGAACCTGAATTTGTTACTCCCTATGAACAATTTGACGACCTTTTTTCAGGCTGGTTTAAAGAGAGTTCAGATCTCATGGATTCTGATGAAATAAAAATAGCTGGCAGTCAGAAAGACGTTTTATCCGCTACCGACGAGAAGTTTGAGCGCATTAGAGACGTGCTCGATAAAGCCGGAGAAGCGGTAAAGAATCAGGGTCGGATAAAAGAACAGGAGACGGCTCAGGAGATTCAACGTTATCAACAAGTCACCATTGGTATAGTCGTCATCGGTTTTCTGATTGCGTTCTTGATCAGCTACTACATACCGAAAAACATTACGAAAAATGTAAACAATATCTCGCAACGAATTCGTGAAATCTCAGAGGGTGATGGTGATTTGACAGCGCGAATCAACTCTAATGCAAAAGATGAGTTGGGAGATTTGGCGCAAGAGTTCGATACCTTCGTTGGAAATCTGCAAACGATAATGAAGACTATCCAATCAAAAAGTTCAGCATTGGGTGACTCGACTCATCGCTTGGAGGCTGTAGCTAACTCAGTTAGTAATATCACGCAAAAATTAGTGGAATCGAGCGATTCCATTGTTAGTGCTGCCAGCGAAATGTCGATGGCGAATGCGCAGATGGCGGATGTCGCAGCCAATACGTCTGATGAATCCACATCCGCAGCCGAGCACATTGACCGTGGCCGAGATGTAGTGACGTCTTCTCACGCCAGTATTGATTCACTTGTCGACAATATTGATGTGACGATGACCAAAGCCGAAGAGCTAGAGAAAAACTCAGAGGCCATCTCATCTGTTCTCGAAGTCATTCGTGGGATTGCCGAACAAACCAACCTACTCGCCTTGAATGCTGCAATTGAAGCTGCACGTGCAGGCGAATTTGGACGAGGCTTTGCAGTTGTCGCCGATGAAGTTCGCAAACTTGCAACTCAGACAGGTGAAAGTACCAACCAGATTGAGAAGATGATTAGCCAATTGACCGACAGCGTTTCTGACGCGTTTACCGCAATCAAGCTAAGTAAAGACAACGCCAACAGCGCAGTGAGTAATTTTGACAGCGTTATTCAGGTATTCGATGCGCTGAACAATTCTCTCAGTTCAGTACGAGATTTGTCCGAGCAGACCGCACTGGCTACACAAGAACAATCCAGCGTCTCCAATGAGATCAATCAAAATCTAATCTCAATGAAAGACCAAACTGACGGAGTTGACCGAGCTTCTAAAGAGATTCGCCAACAGTTTAACGACCTCAATAGTGTATACATTGAGCTGAACAACCAAGTGTCGAAGTTTAGAGTTTGAGTAAGTTCCATCGAGCAAAACAATCGAAATTTGGCAGATTAACTACTCTGCACATATACACGTCTTTTAATGTCTCATTACTGGTCGCTGTCGCTGCTTAGCAAAAAGTGACCGTTAAGGAACGTTTAGGTGGACAGATAAGCCACCTAAACGACTGTGCTAACGACAATGAATCTACCCTACACTTTTAGCAATCTGCACAATATCTAGCGATATCAGTCACTTAAAATATTTTCTTTAATTTCATATTGTTAGGTGTCCTTTTTAAGTTCAGAAACCCAGGAACTGTGATTGCACTAATGATTAAACACTCAACAGTTGACTATCTGGTTACTTTTTGTGCTATAAAGGTGCCGAAGTTACTTCCAACGGGTATGCGGAAGTAAAAAGGAGTAGATTTATGTTTAAACAGTTCGGCTTTTTGTGTGTAAGTATTGTTGCTATTGCTGGGTGTAATCCGGTCAGTTCAGTCGATACACCTGTTAATACAGCAAGTACTGCCCAGCAAGAGAGCTATCCTGCAATGGCAGTACCTTTACAGCCGAATGCATTAGCAGAAAACAATATCGCAGAGCTGACCCAACTCCTGTCTGGAGACAAAGTTAAGGCTGCCGATAAAGCCCAGATATACCTAGATCGTGGTCGTTCTTACGACAGTATGGGCCTACGAGACCTTGCCAGAATGGATTATTTTAAGTCATTAGAAATTAATCCAAGACAAGCCGATGTTTATAACTTACTTGGTATGTACTACACGCAAATCGGTAAGTTTGATACGGCCTATCAAGCTTTCGATTCAACCATCGAACTTGACCCTTCAAATTTAGGTGCCGTATTTAACCGAGCAGTTGCTCAGTACTATGGAAAAAGACCAGATCTCGCGTTAGAAGACATGAAAACTTACTACGAAAGTAATCCAAGTGATCCTTTCAGCGCATTGTGGCTCTATATTATTGAATCTGAGTCAGATAAAAACGCCGCTCTTACCCGACTAAAATCGACTTATGAAAATAAAACTGACCAATGGGAATGGATGCTGGTAGGCGTTATATTAAATCAGGTAAATGAAGAGGATATCTCAAACTATATCGTCAACAGCACCGCGAACAATACAGTAATGGCTCAAAAATTCACCGAGGCTTACTTTTATTTAGGTAAAAGCTACATGGCTAATGGTGATATTAAAAGAGCACTATGTGTATATAAACTTGCTTTATCACTAAATGTATTTAACTACAGTGAACATAGCTATGCTTTATTAGAGCTGGATAGAATTTCTGACCAGTTTAAATCTGCAAGAAAAAACGACAAACAAGAGAATTTTGTTTATCGTTAATGTATATCGATAAAATTACCCACAATAAATACTGAAAAGGTGATTAACTACAATCACCTTTTATTTCAGCATAGCAATCAAACAACTCATGCTTAACCATAACTTACTCATCGATATAGATGTAACTATATTCTCTGTATTAAACAGAGTTGAGATAAAAATTAATTAATTATCTGAAATTGCTTCGTAGTTGTAATCGACTTCTACAATCGCACGATATTGCATGGTGTCTCTGCTTGCAGGGAACTCCTCAATTTTGACTTGTGCACTTTCAACTACCATAGTGCCACCGATTACAGTATCTCCGGTCGTATTTAGTTTCCATCGTAAATCGCTATCGCTTGCCGTTTCTAGCGCCTCATACATGTTAAAACCAGCATCGATTGCTTCTTGTTTGGAAGCGAACGAATCGGAATACAGAGTTGCATCTCTATGGATTGTTTCACGGGGCCCTGCTGTAGCGGTAAACGCAACTAGCATAGAGCATGCTAAGGTGATTAACGCTTTCATAATATTTCCTTACAATGAACTAACCAATGAAAGTATCGTAAGTAGTATTGGTACTTGCTTTACCTTCCTATTACCAAGAAATTTAGCAACTTATAAGCAATATAAATAATTTCTATGGTAAACGTAAGCCAAGGTATTTCTGGTCATACACTTACACTTTAGTATTACTATGATTTAGATCAAGTTTTATAATATAATTTCTCGTAAAACAAAGTAAATCAGTTAATAAAATATTAACATACAATATTACTTATAAGCATAATGACAAATTAAGTCATTAATAAACATAATGTTAGGTATAAAAACATATAAACACACTACAACATGAAAAATAAATATATAATTAACAAACACATGCATTCAATAATTTAAATTTCTTTTATTATTATGAAGTTACAGATTATTTTTTAAATAACTACTTAAAATACTTTTAGAATTAAATTATTTTCCTTTAATAATCAACTATTAATTCTTATTACAATCTTATTCTAACGACTCACTAATTTTGATTGTTACTTTTTTATACTACTAATAACTTAATATTATATAAGTGGTCGCCGAACAGAAGCCGTTACTCACACACATAAACACTATAAGGACGTGTTAGATATTTAACCATAACCTATTGATATAAAACTCATAAGCTACTTACATAGGTATTTTCTCTAGTAAAAACAGCGATTGTTCAATACGCAATGACTCAGGTATCTTCCCTATCACTTCATTGCCCCTTCCCTACAAAGGCTTAGTAGTATTTATACTTGTTGATTCCAAAAAAAACAGTTGTTGTGTGTGTGTTTTTAAAAACATCTCACTGTACAAATACACAGTAAAAATGCACAATTGAAGCCTAACATATGAAACAAGTCGGTGGCTTAGATGATGAATCAACTAGAAAAAGGAATAAGAGAACTTGTTGAAGCTTTTATTGCAGACGGAAAACCTTGCCCCTCGGCACATGACATTGAAAATCGAAGAGCTGGCTACCTTTCCAGTACGATTCTATCGGGTAGCAGCCCTGAGATGTTTGACGAGTTCGTCGATCAACTCAACGGTATCACTTTGAAAGTTTACAAACCGAGCAACGATGAAGGATTGCCGATTACCATCTATTTTCATGGTGGTTGTTTTATCAGTGGTGGATTCAAAACACACGAACAACAACTCAGACAGATAGCCAAGTTGTCACACAGTATCGTAATTTGTATTCAATATCGTTTAGCGCCTGAAAACGTTTATCCAGCTGCACACGATGATGTTTACAACGCAGTAGTGGCGATAAAAGAGTTAGCAACTCAGTACGGTGGCAATACCAGTAACATCGTCTTTGTTGGTGATAGTGCTGGTGGACAATTAGCATTAACCACGACTTTACGCTTAAAGCAAAATCAAAAATGGCTACCGAAGAAACAAATTTTGCTTTACCCGATGCTTGATCCTTTCGGCAAGTCACAGAGCTATGTTCAAAACGGTACTGACTACATCATCACAGCGAATATGCTGCTTTCTGGTTTCTCTATGTACACGGGTGAAATGGATAAAGGCTCAATCAACACCAATCCAGATCTCCATCCTTTAGCGTGCGCCGAGTTAAATGGATTACCGCCAACGTATATCATCACCGCAGAATTCGATCCATTGCGGGATGAAGGTGAACAACTGTATAAGCAGTTGTTGGATTCCGGAGTTGAGGCATATTGTGAAAGATACTTAGGTGTGATACATGGTTTTCATCAGTTGTCGGGCGTAAGTGAGAGTGCCAAACGTTGCTTGCATCGTATTTCCGAAGATATTAGGGCTACATGCGATTAATACCAGACTCATCATTTCAACGGTCTCAGCAGTGTGTACATTGAACGGAACAACCAGTTATAGAAATTTAAGCTCTGAGTAAGCAGGTTGAATGGATAAGAAACAACCCTTTATTTGTTGCTTAAGATACTGGTTAGTTCCTCTCTAATAAAAGTTGATATCTCGGCCAACTTTCTGGGAAGTGGATGTTGATACGGATAAGCGATGTACATCGACCTTTCCGTATCAAACGTTTGAGTAACGTGAAGATTATTTACATTACTTCCTTTCATCAGATAGTTAGGAATAACACCCACGCCGATACCGTTGGCAACAAAGTTCATCAAAATAGACGTATTATCAACCTCAATAACATCACTGTAATTGGTCTTTATAGCCTCTTTATTAGAGTGGTTCTTATAGATGAGTAGTGTATTTTTTTTAGCGTTATCCGATTTCGATATTAAAATATCGTGATAGCTGCCTACCTTATGTGCAATCAGAGTCTCATCAACAATATTATTAAGTCTAATTGCCATGTCCACTTTACTTTCTAATAAATTCTCAACATTGTTACTTGAAGATATTTCAAAGTTAACAGCTGGATAACGCTCTTTAAGGCTTTTCAGTATTTCACCAAAAATAGAAGAAGCAATTGAATTAGGCATTGTTATTTTAAATTTACCACTAATGCAGTCACTCAGTGATTTCGCTCTGTAGTTGAGTTCTTTTAATTTATCTAAAGATTCAATCGCAAGCTCTTTAATGCTTTCTCCATGATCCGTCAAAACTAGTTTTCTGGTCGTTCTGTGGACGAGCGTGACGCCAAGCTGTTTCTCTAAAGTCATTAATTGGCGGCTAACTTGAGCCTTTGACAATCCCAGCTCCTTTGCTGCCTCCGTCAGGGAAAGATGCTTGCAAACCGAAGCAAAGCAGATTAATTCATTGTTCATCATTTCCATGATTGTTACCTATTTGCAACTCTGAGTCACGTTGTCTTTTAAATGCTCACTTAGTATAACTATCTTTCATCGGAGCATGGAAGGGATATTTAACCACTATAAGAAAAAATATTCTCGCACAAATAAAAAGATCAATCTCCATTGGTTTAAATAATAAAAAATTACAACTAAAAAACTTTATTAAAGTTTTAATAAAGAGCAACTCCATTAATAAACCATTAAGTATAGCTTTAGAAAAACTGATAAATAGTAAGAAACTAACAATTCTTTCTATATTTCTGCATTGGACAATTAACCATGAGAAATCAAACTATGAATACAGATATAAATAATAAAAATGGAAACAAAGCTTTAAACCTTTTATATAACGCTACCCAGTTTTATACAAAAGTGTTTATTAAGTTATTTGGTGATGAGTTAAGAGTTCGCCACAACAAGAATAGAATCAATCTACGTAGTAAATGTGAGCTTAGCGAACACATGAAACGAGATATTGGATTAGATTGATATATTTCGGCATAAATACTGAGCAAACACACCGTACCCATACACAACTGAAGTCTTGAATATGAAAATACTGATTCATATAAAGTCATAAAGCTCCTAACCGGAGCTTTATGAGCAGGCAACTAACGCTTAATGATAGCGAGACAACACCAACGCAGTTCCCATACCGCCACCAATACATAAGGATGCAAGCCCAAACTTAGATTGGGAACGCAGCATTTCATAGATCAAGCTTGTGACGATACGGCCACCGGAAGCGCCAATAGGATGCCCCAGTGCAATAGCACCGCCATTCACATTCACGTGTTCATCAAACCAAGATTGCTCCAGATTGTGCTGCTCTGAAAGATTCTTCATCACACCAATCGCCTGCGCAGCGAACGCTTCGTTGAGTTCCACCTTATCGATATCTGACAGGTTCAATTTGGCGCGAGTTAACGCCTGTTTAATCGCTGGAACTGGACCTAGACCCATGACTTCTGGAGCGACACCACCCTGTCCTGTCGAGACAACTTCTACTAACGGTTTCAAGCCATGCTGCTTCACCGCGTTCTCACTAACAACGACAACAGCAAACGCGCCATCATTGATACCTGAAGCATTACCAGCGGTCACTGTCCCCTCTTTTTCAAACGCGGGGCGAAGCTGAGAAAGCGCTTCAAGTGTTGCGTCAAAGCGAGGGTGTTCGTCAGTTTCTACCGTGAAAGAACCTTTACGAGTCTTGATTTCTAGCGGGACTATCTCTTGGCTAAAGCGCCCTGCTTTAATTGCAGCTTCGGCTTTATGCTGGCTGGCTAAAGCAAACTTATCCTGCTCTTCGCGACTAATAGAAAACTGCTTAGCAATATTTTCGGCTGTAATGCCCATATGAATGCCGCTGAACGCATCCGTTAATCCATCTTTTAATATGGTATCGATGGCTGAGAAGTCGCCCATTTTATTACCTGAACGCAGGTTGCCATTCATGACAAAGGGCGCATTACTCATGCTCTCCATTCCTGTAGCGACGACAATCTCTGCGTCGCCAGATCGAATAGCGTTCACCGCATTCAAAATGGACTTCATACCGCTGCCACAAATCATGTTGAGTGTGTATGCAGGTGTTTCGGCAGGGATACCTGCGTACATTGCGGCTTGTCGCCCTACACCCTGTCCTTGCCCTGCACTGAGCACATTTGCCGCAATAACTTCATCCACGCTCTCAGGTTGAACACCCGATTGTTCCAACACCGCTTTAATTGTGGCGCAGCCTAGTTCTACCGCTGTCAGTGGCGACAAACTTCCCATAAAAGTGCCGATTGCGGTGCGTTTCGCTGCAACAATATAAACTTTGTTATTCATAGCTTTATTTCCCCAATCAGAGCACCAATCCACCGTCGATTTTTAGTACTTGTCCGGTAATAAAACTCGACTTATCACTTGCCAAAAACTCTGCGCCATTGGCGATATCCTCGGTGGTTCCCATACGCCCTAACGGTGTTTTCTCTTTCATCATGTTGAGAACTTTTTCAGGCAGATCCGCCGTCATTGGTGTTTCGATAAAGCCCGGTGCAACACAGTTTGATCTCACTTGCGCACCTTTGCGTGCAAACTCTTTCGCCCAGCTTTTGCTCATTGCAATCACGCCACCTTTGGTTGCTGCGTAATTGCTTTGGCCAATGTTGCCATCGGTACCAACAACAGAAGACATAGTGACGATCGAACCATAATTGTTTTCCATCATTAAAGGGGCAACCGCTTGAGTAACGTTAAACACCCCCTTCAAATTGACATCAATGACTAAATCCCATTCCGCTTCTGTCATTTTTTCGATAAGTGCATCTCGCGTGACACCTGCGTTATTTACCAATACATCCACTCTTCCAAACTGTGCTTGAATACTGGTGATAAGCTCTGCTATCGCCGCTCTGTCACAGATATTAATAGTGACAGGCACCACTCGCTCAATATGGGAATACGCTTCCATCAACGCCTTATCATTCATGTCCAATGCATAGACCATTTCAGCGCCCTGAGTATAAAAACGTTCAACCACTGCTTTACCGATTCCTTGTGCGGCACCTGTGACAATGCATATCTTGTTTTGAAACATATTTGCTGACCTTTTGTTTTATCTTTCTTATTGAAATGTAGGGATTTAATCCGCTTCTGATATCTAGTCAGAGTGCAGATCTAATAAAAATTGAGGTTGGAAAATTACGCCATCCATTGTTGTTAACTCAGGGCTAATCAAAGGCTTAAACGCCATGTGACCAAGTATGTCGCGCTCTACATCAATACCCGGAGCAACTTCTATCAGCTCTATACCTTGCGCAACCATTCTAAATACCGCCCTTTCAGTGATATAAAGCACTGGCTTATTCGCTTTTAATGCCTGATTGGCACTGAAGGTGATTTGCTCGACTTTGGAGATGAACTTGCTTTGGCTACCTTCAGTAGTGATTTGCAGTTGCCCACCTTCCACCTGAACATCCAAACCTTTGGCGGTGAAAGTGCCACAGAAATACACCTCTTTGGCGTTTTGCGTAATATTGATAAAGCCGCCACATCCGGCGATTTTGGTGCCGAATCGGGAGACATTGATATCACCTTTGGCATCACATTGAGCAAGCCCCAAAAACGCTTGATCGACACCACCACCATCATAGAAGTCGAACATTTGATCTTGTCCGATAATGGCGTCAGGAAATGCGGAAGCACCAAAATCTAATCCACTGGCTGGAGAACCACCCACGGCACCCGGTTCCACCGTCAGAGTGAATTTCTCCAGAATGCCCGCTTGCTGAGCGACTTTAGCAATATATTCAGGCGCACCAATGCCAAGATTAAGTACTGAGTTCGCTTTGAGCTCCAACGCTGCACGTCGGGCAATAATGGTTTTCGCGTCGATGACAGGTTCAACCGTTGGTTCAACAATCGAGGCGTTAATGTTGTTGTGAGATGGTTTGTTACCACGTCCGATAAACTCAGGATTCATTTGGGTCGCGAACGTCTGCATGTGCTCGCTTAAGTCTTCACACACCACAACCGCATCAACGAATATGCCCGGAATTTTGACCAGATGTGGGTCTAGCGTACCCGCTGGCACAATTTGCTTAACCTGAACAATCACTTTGCCATTGTTGTTGGTCGCAGCCTGCGCCGCTGCGAGGCTTTCAACAATCAGACACTCATCTTCCATGGTGATATTGCCGTTTTCATCAGCGGTGGTGCCACGTAAAATAGCGACATCAATAGGAAGCTTTTTATAGAACAGATATTCTTCACCGTCGATTTCGATCAATCGAACCCAATCTTGAGAAGTAATAGAATTAAGCTTGCCACCTTCGATACGCGGGTCAACGAAAGTGCCCAATCCAACTTTGGTAAACAAACCGGGCTTTCCGGCTGCGCTATCACGCAACAAATGAGAAATTACGCCTTGGGGTAGGTTGTAACCTTCGATCAGATTATCGACCACCAGCTGTTGCAGCTTAGGTACAAGCCCCCAGTGTCCGCCAATGGCTCTTTTCACCAAACCTTGCTGTGCAAGATGGTTAATCGCTCGTGATTTACCATCGCCCTGACCGGCAGCAAAAACCAGAGTGAGATCTTTCGGCAAACCTGACTGTTGATACCGTTCACCAATCGCACGTTCGATGGCTTCTGGCACCACGCTACCAATGAAGCCTCCGAGCATGACTGACTGCCCGTTTTCAATCCATTGAGCTGCTTGATCTGCTGTAAGTTTCGTAACCACAATTCACCTTCCTTGATTCGATGAATTTCAGGTTAGACATAAAGGAGCACTTTGATAATTGCACATATAGAGATTGTGAATTTCGAATCTGAAACAATCATACTTAACCTCATATGTTCTCATTTCGCATCGAGTCAACACGCTCAAGTAAGTACTGCTTAAAGCGAGCGCAACGCTCCGGCATGGGCGAACGAGGACGATACAAAAGATCAATATCAAAGCTGGCACAGCGATAGTCAGGCAAGATCTGAATCAAATCGCCGCTTTCAATGCATTTGTGCACCAATGAATGAGGCAGATAGGCAATTCCCGCGTGTTCCATTGCGAAATCGAGCAGCATTTCGCTGTTGTCACACTCTAGAGTGTCCTGAATAGTGACAAACTCTTGCTTGCCACCGAGTTCAAAGCTCCAGCGTGTTCCCCCCAATAAGGTTCTCGCATACAGGCAACGATGCTGTGTTAAAAACTCAGGGGTTTCAGGCACACCATGTTCCTGCAAATACTGTTTTGAAGCGCAGAGATAAAGCGGCTCAGTAAGAACGCGCTTTCGCACAAGCAAAGAATCAGGGGAGATATCACCATCGTAATTGGCTGTGGCTCTAAAGGCAAAATCGATTGTGAGAGGGTCAAAGTCTCCTGCTTCAATAAAGATGCGAAAATGCACCTGAGGATGCATCTCCATATATTCCGCCACAATTTTGGTCAGATATTGGCGCGCAAACAAAGGCGTTGAGGAGATCTTGATTTCACCTTGCTGCTCAGCCGCAAGATTCTGTACCTCTTCGCACAAGTTATTGATATCCGGCAGCAGCGGTGAAAAGCGTTCATAAAGAAGCTGCCCTGCCTGAGTCGCCACCAGCTGTCGGGTACTTCTTTTAATAAGCTCAACGGACATGGCTTCTTCAAGCTCTTTCACCCAGCGGCTTCCCGCTGCAGGAGAGAGTCCTTGTTGAAGAGCTGCTTCGCGAAATGAACCTGTTCTCAATACCGCACAGAAGAAGACGATCTTATCCAAGATAGGTTGGCGACTGGACAACAATTTTCCTGTCATCAACTTACCAGCCCTTTATCTAACGCGAGCTTAACCAGCGCTGCTGTAGAGGTAGCGCCGAGTTTTTTCTTAATTCTCAGTCTGTGAGTTTCAACAGTTCTCACACTGATGTGCAGAGTATCGGCAATATCTTTATTACATGCGCCACTGACAATAAGTTTAAGGACATCAGATTCACGCTTGGAAAGCTCATTGTCTTTTGGCTCTGGCTTGTCGTTGATTTGTTCTAGAAGACGATCGGAAGCCTGAGGGCACAAATACGATCGCCCCTGAGCCACCTGATTAATGGCCATAACCAACTCTTCAGAGCCCACATCTTTTAACACGTAACCCTTTGCACCAGCTTTTACTGAGCGAACCACATAGTCTTTGCTGTCGTGCATCGACAGCATAATCACTGCGGTTTCTGACTTAGATTGGGAAAGTTTTTCCAGCATCTCGATGCCGTTCATGTTGGGCATATTAATATCTAACAAAAGCACATCGGGTTTGAGAGTGAGTGTCGCTTTGAGTGCATCAGCTCCTGTGCCGACGCAAGACAGAATCTCAAGGTTTTCTTCTCTTTCTAGACGCGATTTTAAACCGTCCTGCATCAGGCGATGATCATCGGCAAGTACCAACTTAATCATACGAACTCCATATTTAAGCTGACGCGAATCTCAGTACCTTCGCCCTGTATACTTGATACGGCGAACGTACCTCCAATGGCATGAATACGATCCTTCATATTCTGTAACCCCATATGTTCCAAATTTGGTTTATTGCGTTTACCCGGTTTTGCAATGGTGGGTGCGATGCCAATTCCGTCATCACTCACCGTTAAAATCAGTAGTTGTCCTTCGCGCTGCATAATGATGTCCACGCCTTGCGCCTGAGCATGTTTTTCCACGTTGTGCACTGCTTCCTGAATAACTCGATACAAGGTAGTCTCAACCTCTTGCAGCATCTCCACACCTTCAATGTCATGCTCGAATACCAGTTCAAGCTCGGTGCGTTGGCGCATGTCGTTGATATAGGCTTCAATACCTGCCACCAACCCTAAGTCGTCCAATTGCGGTGGTCTCAAGTCTCGTGAGATCCTTCTCAATTCGACAATCGCTTGTTCCATCACTTGCTTGCTCGCATCGAGTTCTCTCACCTGTTTTTCCTGATTGAGCTCTTTACCAACGTTGTCCAAACGGTACTTGGCAGCAACTAAAAGCTGGTTCACACCGTCATGCAACTCGCGCGATACGCGCTGACGTTCGTTTTCCTGAGAATCGATGATCTGCTGATTCAACACACTCAACTGCTCATTCGCTAAGCGTCGTATGTTTAAGTTCAAAGAAGCACCTAGAGCAGCAATAACCGTGATAGAGATCAGCATGACAAAAAACAGCGCGCTGCTGGTTCTGCCTACGTTTTGATCGTAGCCGTTTTGCATGTGGGCAACTTGATGTTCTATATCGTCGAGATAGACACCAGTTCCAACCATCCATTGCCATCTGTCCAATGAAATGGCGTAACTGAGTTTAGGTAGTGGTTCTTTGGTAGACGGTTTGTGCCATAAATAATCGACAAAACCGCCGCCAGCCCTGCCTACGCGAATCAGTTCTTGCAGCAGTTTTTTACCTTCGACATCCTCAACTTCCCACCAATTAAGACCGATACGTTCAGGCTGATAAGGCAACACAATCGCATCACCCTGCCAGTTATAGGCAAAGAAGTAACCATCTACTCCATATGTTAACTGGCTCAACTTTTCAGCAACTATTTGCTTCGCGCGCTCATCACTTAACGACTCGTCTAGGTAGTAAGGCGTGATGCTTTTCACTGCCATTTCTACGTACTGTTTCAGTTCTTGTTTTTTGGCCGCCAGAATATTATTTCTGGTGAGTTGAACTTGGTCTTCAACTAATTGTTTTGCTTGGCTAAATAGGATGGCAGCGACAATCGCAACCACAATAATCAAGGGGACAATCGACAGTAAGATGATATTAACCGTTAGCTTTCTGTTCCTGGCAAAGCCCATATTTGCTTCCAATACTTGTACGTAGTTTTACTGATTCGTCCTGTCAAAAACTGCACATACTACCGACACAATTTGCGCAATTTCACCAATAGAGCATCTGTTTACCCCTGCTTATACTCAGCCCGAATGTAACATCAAATTAACATCGTTAAATACGAAATGTTCACATTTATTCGCACATAAAAACCAAACAAGGATTACGTTATGAATTTGAAAAAAGCTGCCATTGCAACTGCCATTGCTTTAACGTCAGTTGGACTCTCGATAAGTGCACACGCTGAGGACAAGAAGATTCTGCTGAAAACTCCGATTGCTTTTGGCAGCCACTTACCTGCGCTAGGTACACCAATCCAGTGGTATGCAGACCACATTACACAGATGTCTGGCGGCACGGTAAAAATGAAAATCTATGAACCAGGTAAACTGGTGAATCCTGCTGAAATTTTGGATGCAGTATCGACGGGTAAAGTAAATTCTGGTTATTCAACAGCAGGCTACTGGCAAGGCAAGCTGCCTGCCTCTGCTTTATTTTCTGCGGTTCCCTTTGGTCCTGAAGCGGGTGAATACATGGCTTGGATATACTTCGGTAACGGTCTGAAGCTCTATCAAGAAATGTATGACCAAGGTGGCTACAACGTAAAAGTTCTGCCTTGTGCGATCATTTCACCTGAATCTTCAGGTTGGTTTAGAAAGCCGATTGAAAAGCCAGAAGACTTGAAAGGTTTGAATATGCGTTTCTTCGGCTTGGGTGCTTCCGTGATGGAGAAACTCGGTGCGGGTACCGTACAACTTCCAGGGGGGGAAATCTTTGGCGCGCTGGAAAAAGGGGCTATCGATGCATCTGAATTTTCTCAACCAGCCATCGATGAGCGTTTAGGTTTCCACAAAGTTGCGAAATACAACTATTTCCCTGGCTGGCACCAACAATCCACCATCTTTGAACTGTTGATCAACAAAGATACGTGGAACGAAATGAGCGAAACGCAACATGACGCCATCGAAACGACCTGTATGGCATCGATGACCTACTCGATCGCCGAAGGTGAAGCAATTCAATTCACAGCGATGGAAAAAGCGAAGCAGAATGGCGTAGAAATTCGCTACTGGAACAAAGAGATGCTGGATTTGTTCAAGAAAACATGGCTAGAAGTAGTTGAAGAGAAAAAATCTGCGGATCCTTTCTTCAATAAGGTGTGGGCTGACCTAAGCACATTCCGTCAGGGATATGCATTGTGGCAAGCGAACGGTTTCCTACCTCGCGCAACTCTAGAGTGATCCTTACATACATCGGAAATATGGGCTGGATTTGGTCATCCAGCCCTAATCAGGCAAGGAGAAAGCTATGAGTAAGGTGTTATGCTCAACCCCACCTATCCCTGTTTACTACCACATCGAAAGATTCGTTAAGTCCACAAGCAAATTTATCGCTTGGACCAACGTCATTCTTATCGGTGTCATTGTTCTTCAAGTCATTCTGCGCAAAGTGTTTTCTAACGGTCAGATTACCTTAGAAGAGTTGCAATGGCATTTGTATGCTACTGCCGTCATGTTTGGCACCGCGTACGCGCAAATATGCAATATGCATGTGCGGGTCGACCTTTTTTATCACAAATTTAGCGAGCGCAAAAAAGCGATGATCGACCTTTTAGGTCTGCTATTTTTGGCCGCACCCTTTGTGATTGTGGTGATCATCCATTCCTACGACTTCACCTATGAGTCTTGGCGTGTCAATGAAAGCTCCGCTTCACCTTCTGGTTTACCTTATCGCTGGTTAATCAAAAGTGTTATCCCAATCAGCTTCTCACTGTTGCTGCTTTCCATGCTGGCAAAAGTGCTGCGCAATTTAGAGATCATTTACAAAGGAAATAGCCATGGAACCAAATGAGTGGATTGTAATCGCGATGTTTGGCTCGTTTATCCTGCTTCTATTTACTGGGATTCCTGTAGCCTATGTTTTAGGTGGCATTGGCGTATTCTTCGCGGGTGTTGGATACCTAGCCGATATTTATCTCGATACTTTTACCGGATTGAACTTCACTAGCCTCGGCTTAGTGGTGAATCGCATTTACAAAATCATGGATAACTGGATTTTGGTGGCACTTCCGATGTTTATCTTTATGGGTAACATGCTCGATAAATCCGGTATTGCCGAAAAACTGATGGCGTCCATGCAAGCTCTGTTTGGAAAAGTGCATGGTGGACTCGCCGTCACTGTTATGGCTATAGGTATTATTCTCGCAGCGTCAACAGGAATCATCGGAGCTTCAGTGGTTCTGTTAGCGGTAATGTCACTGCCCACCATGATGCGCCAAGGTTACCACTTACCTCTCGCACTTGGTACAGTAGCCTCTGCTGGCACTCTGGGAATCCTTCTTCCACCTTCAATCATGCTGGTTATCATGGCTGACCAACTTGGGCTTTCCGTTGGCGACCTGTTTATGGGCGCTGTAATACCAGGCTTGTTGTTAGGTCTGTTTTACATCCTCTACATATTGTTTGTAGGTAAGATGAACCCTGTCAAAGCACCGGTTCCTGAAAACATTCAGCCAGTAGAGTGGAACTTGATTCTGCAAGTGTTTAAAGATATCACTCCAACTGTGTTACTGATTTTTGTTGTACTAGGTTCTATTTTCGCGGGTATCGCTACACCGACCGAAGCATCCGGTATTGGTGCGCTAGGAGCAACATTACTTGCGGCTTACAACAAGAAGCTCAACCTGAAAGTGGTCAAAGAAGTGGTGTTGGCATCCTACGGCACAACAGCTTACATCTTTATGATTTTCTTAGGTGCTTCTTGTTTTGCGCTAGTGTTGCGCGAACTGGGTGGCGACGAACTGATTGAAAGTTTCCTAAGTGGATTACCGTTTGGTCCATACGGCATTATTGCGTTTATATTGATGATTGTTTTCTTCCTTGGGTTCTTCCTAGATTGGATAGAAATAACCTTAATTGCGCTGCCATTACTTGCGCCTGTGGTGAGAAGTTTAGGTATCGAACTGGATGGTCACGGCGTGGTTGATGACCCGTCGTTGGTTTGGTTTGTAATGTTAGTGGCTATGGCGCTTCAAACCAGCTTCCTAACACCGCCAGTGGGATTTGCGCTGTTCTATCTCAAAGGTGTTTGCCCAGAAGGCGTAACCTTGAAAGATATCTACCGTGGCGTAGTACCTTTCATTGTGATTCAGTTGATAGCTCTGGTTTGTCTCGTCGCTTGGCCACAACTGGTATTGTGGTTCCCAAGTGTGGCTTATGGGTAGTTAGCCCCCAATAGATTGACATCGATAAACATAAAAGCCAGCGATCATCGCTGGCTTTTCTATGTTCTCTTTCTAACTATTTACTTGATTGAATTAAGCAATCTTAGTTAGCCAGTTGTGTGTGTCTGGTGCTTTACCCCACTGAATGTCGTTCAGTGCTTGACGAAGTTTCTGTGCAATAGGGCCAACTTCACCGCTGCCTACTTTCACATCTTCACCGTTGTGAATCAAAGTACCAACAGAAGTCAGAACTGCAGCTGTACCAGAAAGCATTGCTTCTACACCCGGTTTCGCTGCACGCTCTAGAAGTTCTTCTACAGATACTTCACGCTCGCTTACTGTCATGCCAAGATCTTTTGCGATAGTCAGGATACTCGAACGAGTAACACCGTGTAGGAAGCTAGAATCCAATGCTTTAGTGATGATTTCGTTACCATCAACCAACAGGAAGTTCGCCGCACCTGTTTCTGTAATATAGCCGTTTGGACAGAACAGAACTTGGTCAGCTTTGTATTTTGCTTTTGCTTCTAGTGTCGGAGAAAGCGCACTTGCGTAGTTACCGCCACTCTTGATCATACCCATGTGCGGCGCACAACGTTGACCTGTTTCGTCAAGTAGAAGACGCAGCGCACTTGCGCCACCAGCAAAGTAGTCACCCACTGGAGAAAGCAGTACATACATCATAGATGAAAGAGATGGCGCTGCCGCTTTACCAACCGCCGCTTCAGTACCGATGTGAGTTGGACGAATGTACATAGAACCCGGAGGCGCTGGTACTTCTGAAGCGAACTCAGCAACAACATCAACGATCATCTTTGAAAGTTGTTCTTTGTTCACTTCTGGTAGAGAAAGTAGTCGGCTGCTTTGAGCAAAACGCTCGACGTTTTGGTCCATTCGAAAGACGTGCACGCTACCGTCTTCGTGACGGAATGCTTTTAAACCTTCAAAACACGTACTTGAGTAATGCAAGACGTGAGCACCCGGATGAAGCGAGATGCTGTCAGAAGCTACGATTTCTGCGTCTGACCATTGATTATTTTCGAATGTTGCTAATGCCATCTTAGGCATAAATACAGTACCAAAAGCCGCCATATGTTTTCCTACAAATAAATTACTACTAAAGATAAGTCCGTTAAGTCTGGGCTGGCGATGTGAGATGCATGTCCAATACTTAGTGTTCTGATACTAAAACAAGTTGAACCTGTAAGAAAAGAGGTTTGTTGGATTAAATACTCATTAACACCAATTAATAGTTTTTTTACAAATCAAGCCATGTCTAAAATGGTTTAAATTAGGATGTGTATAAAACTAATCGTATTTTATGCGGTCAGTAATATACTGAAATCAAATATACCCTGACTCAAACTCTTAAAGGATGGGTATGCGTGTTGTCATCAAAAGGAAGATGCTGTGTTTAGTTCTTTTTTTCCAAAACCCAAATTGTTTTTTCTGAGCTTCGTTCTTTGGGCTCTCGTTTGTGTTATTGGCTGGTATACCGTTATTGAGGATCTTGGCCCTCACCTCAGTCTGGCTCATATTTTCGGTGTCGATTACCCACCAGCATTAGCTGAAGGCGCAAGTGAGGCGGCTACGGCAGAATTTCAAGCGGCGACACAGTCTGCAATCAATGCTTGGCTCTATCAGTTTATGACAGTGTGCTATGCGTTGTTCATTGGTGGTTGGATGATGCTTGGTGGACAAAAATGGGCGAAATGGTCGGTACTTGGTTCTGGCTTAATTGTGTTCATTACTTGGTTCCAAGTGGAAGTCAGCGTCATGCTTAACGAATGGTACGGTGACTTTTACAACCTAATTCAAAAAGCACTGACCGCACCAAACAGTATTACCCTAACTGAGTTCTATTCTGAGCTATCAACGGTAATGGTGCTGTTGATGATAGCGATTATGGTGGCAGTTGGTAACGCCTACTTTGTCAGCCATTTTGTCTTCCGTTGGCGCACCGCAATGACCGAGCATTACACCGCAAGATGGGAACATGTTCGCCATATTGAAGGTGCTGCGCAGCGTATTCAAGAAGACACCATGCGTTTTGCCAGCATTATGGAAAACTTAGGCGTTCGCTTGCTCAACTCCGTAATGACGCTGATAGCCTTCCTGCCGATTCTTTGGGGCTTATCTGGTTACGTCACGACGCTTCCGTTTGTCGGAGAAGTACCTCAAGCGCTGGTTTTCGTTGCTATTATTTGGTCGATTTTTGGTACTGTGCTACTTGCGTTTGCGGGTATCAAACTACCGGGTCTGGAATTTAACAACCAGAAAGTAGAAGCGGCATATCGTAAAGAATTGGTTTACGGTGAAGACTATGAAGATCGCGCGCATCCACTGACTTTGGAAGAACTGTTCGGCAATGTTCGCCAAAACTATTTCAAGCTTTACATGCACTATGTGTACTTCAACGTGGTTCGCTATGGCTACTTGCAGTTCGGTGCATTTATCCCGTTCATTGCTCTTGCACCATCGATTGTTGCTGGTGCGTTTACGCTTGGCGTGATGCAACGAATCATGAACGCGTTCAACCAAGTTGAAAACTCATTCCAGTACTTGGTGAACTCATGGACCACGATTGTAGAACTGCTGTCTATCTACAAGCGTCTTAAAGCGTTTGAACACGCTTATGAAGAAAAAACTGCAAGTTTGGTTGAAGCAAAAGAAATCAGTTAAGCATAAAAAGAACCCCACTCATATGGGGTTCTTTATTTATCCTGTCGAGGGTTCAAAAAGCAATTCTCATCAAGCGTTAAAGCTGCGAATCATCTCAATAAAACACGCCAAACCAATCTCAACATCAGAGGTTAACACCTGCTCTTTGGGGTTGTGGCTGATGCCTTTTTCACAGCGAATAAAGAGCATAGCTGTATCAGTCAAGTCAGCCATTACCATTGCATCATGCCCAGCGCCACTTGGCAGAAAACGGGCGGACGAATTGGTGACTTTTTCAATCGCAGAGGCCCACTTCTGTTGCAGCTTGTTGTTACATTGAACCGCTTTTGCTTTGTAGATGTTCTCATACTCAAAAGAGAGCTTACGTTGCTGCGCAATATGTTTGAGTTGCTCCAGCATCTCATAGGTCGCATTCTCTAATGCTGATTGAGAAGCGCTGCGGATATCAATCGTAAATCTTACTCTGCCAGCAATTACGTTTACCGCGCCGGATACAATTTCACACTTGCCAACGGTTGCCACAACGCCCTCATCTTTCGCCAATTTCTCAATGGACAAAATCATTTCAGCAGCGCCAGTCATCGCGTCTTGACGTAAATGCACAGGTACCGTGCCCGCATGCCCAGCGATGCCTGTCACTTCACATTGAAAACGCTTTGCTCCAGCAATACCCGTCACCACACCTACAGCGAGATTCTCCGCTTCAAGTACTGGTCCTTGCTCAATATGCGCTTCCAGATAGGCTTGTACTTCTTGCGCCTGACGCGCATCATTACCCGCTTTTGCAGGGTCAAGACCAAACTCTCGCATCGCCTGTGCCATGGTGACACCGTTCGCATCAGTCACCTCTAACCAATTGGAATCAAAGCAACCAGCGACCGCACTTGAGCCAATTAACGTGGTGTTAAACCGTGTACCTTCTTCATCAGCAAAGGCAACAACATCAATATGAAAAGGAAAGGTTTCCCCACGAAGCGCCGCCAGTGTTTCAATGGCGAGTAAGACACCTAAGTTGCCGTCATATTTGCCAGCGTTTACAACGGTGTCACTGTGAGAACCTAAAATCAACGTTGGCTTGGTCGGGTTGGGTGATACTTTTCTTCCCCACTGATTACCAACGCTGTCTTGCCATGTTTGTAAACCTGCTTGTTGCATCCAGAGCGATATTTGATCATGAGCCGCGCGATGTTGTGGTGTTAAATACGCACGCGTTAAGCCCGTTTCACTCTCGCTGAATGAAGCAAGTACATCCGCTTGCTCCATAAGTCGTGCAGCGCGACTTTGTCCTTCCATCTCATTAAGAACAGTCATAACACTCCTACTACTGATAAAATGCCATTGCCGCAGCAACAGCTTGACCCGGATCGATTTTCGCTTTGTGCTTAATCAGCAGCGCTTCTAACGCAGCCAAAGTTGAAAGTACGCACTCTTGGCGAGCGTTATAACCCATTGTGCCAATACGCCAAATCTTGCCATGTAACGGGCCGAATGAAGTACCAATTTCGATACCAAAGCGGTTTAGCAGTTCGAGTCGAACCGCATCACCATTCACGTTTGCGGGGATATAAACACCGACAACGTTGTTCATCTTGTATGTTTGATTGCCGAACAGCTCAAGCCCCATCGCACGCAAACCTGCCGCCATAGCATCACCTGCCTGTTTGTGGCGCGCAATCACCTTGTCTGGGCCTTCTTCAAGGAAGAGTCGCGCACATTCACGAGCGGCATAAAGCATGCTGGTCGCTTCTGTATGGTGGTTAAGACGTTCTGGGCCCCAGTAATCCATGATCATTGCTAAGTCGAAATAGTTCGACTGAATCATCGCATCTTCACCTTGTGTGTGGTGCTCGGCACGAATACCTGCTTCAACGTGTTTGCGTCGGTTAATCAATTCAGCACATCGATCACTTAAGGTAATAGGTGCCGAGCCAGAAGGGCCACCGAGACATTTTTGCAAACCGGCCGATACCGCATCCAAATGCCATTCATCGACTTTTAGATCATTACCCGCAATCGATGCTGTGGCATCACAGTAGAACAGAACACCGTGACGTTGACAAATCTCACCCATCTCTTGCAACGGCTGATTCATGGTTGTGGATGTATCACCCTGAACGGTGGCAAGTAGCTTGGGCTTGAAGGCTTTAATTGCTTGCTCGACTTTCTCCGCTGGGCACACTTCCCCCCATTCGATATCAATGGTTTGAACAACAGCACCGACACGTTGCGCTATTTCACACAGCAGATGACCAAATCGGCCAATCACCGGAACCAACACTTTGTCACCCGGTTGAAGAACCGACACTAATACCGCTTCAATCCCAGAGCGCGCAGTGCCATCCACCAACATGGTTTGTTGGTTATTAGTGAAAAACACGCCGCGATACAGCGACTGAACTTGGTTCATGTAACCTGTCATCACAGGATCATACTGGCCAATCAATGACTGAGAGATAGCTTGATGTACACGCGGATACGCGTTGATTGGGCCCGGCCCCATAAGCAGTCGTTGTGGCGGGTTGAGCGTTTCAAACAGATTGCCAGTTGAATGCAATTCATTATGGGCTGTCATTTTATTCTCCAAGTAAATAAGTTCCATCGCTACGAGGATCACTGGTCGCCAAGGCTTTTCCATGCGAATCAATAATGATTGCGCCAGCGTGTCCCATTAATTCATTGTTATCAGCCACGTAAGTAACATCGTGACCTTTTTGTTTAAGTTGTTCTCCGTACTGGTGATACAAAGACTCTTCTAGACGTAAGTTGTTGGTTGGATCACCCCATGTACGACCCAACAACCATCTCGGTAATGCTACCGCTTCATCCAACCCATAGCCCTGATAGTGATATCGGCTAAACAAACATGCCTGCGTTTGTGGTTGGCCTTCTCCGCCCATAGTGCCGTAAACCATACGGCGGTCATCATCTAACTCTGCGTAAGCTGGGTTTAATGTGTGGAATGGTTTCTTACCACCCGCCAACACGTTGTGATGTTTGGCATCCAAAGAGAAGCTTTTCGAACGGATATTCCACAATATGCCAGTACTTGGCAGCACAAGACCTGAGCCGAACTCCCAGTAAATACTTTGAATGAAGCTCACCATAGTGCCGTACTGATCGGTAGCACCCATCCAGATGGTGTCTCCCGGTTGTGCTTGGTGTGGCCAAGGTAGCGCCTGTTCCATAGACACTTGCTCAGCGCAGCGATCAATCACTGATTCATTGAGCCACTCTTGCAAAGGCTGAGTCAGATACTCTTCATCACATACTTCTTTATCGCGAATGATGAAGGCTTGCTTGGTTGCTTCCACTAACAGGTGAATATGATCAACGTCGCTTTGTGCTTGTGAAGCGAGACGATCATAAATCGCCAGAATCAACAACGAAGCCACCCCCTGAGTTGGAGCACCGAAGTTGTACAGTTTACCTTTCGAGGTAATGACACTCAGTGGTGCCATTACCTTGGCTTGGTGGTGATGAAAATCTTTTAAAGTAATCGGGCTGCCTGCCTGCTGAAGTTCTTCTGCCGCACTTTTGGCGATTTCGCCACGATAAAAATCATCCAGCCCGTTTTCTGCTAGAGTTCTGAGCGTTTCGGCTAACGCCTGATTAGTGACAATGTCACCTATCGTGAGTGTTTTTCCTTCTTTCAGGAAATGTTCAGCAAACGTTTTGAGCTGAGCTAATCTGCCGAAGGTTTTTTCGCTGGCATTGACTAAGCTTTGAGTCACTTCGACGCCTTGCTGCGCTGCTTCAATGGCTGGTTCTAGTAGCGTGTGTAAACTGATATCGGTTGAGTCCAGTTCTAGAGCCTTTTGCCACGCAGCAACAGTGCCAGCCATGGTAATTGCCGCTTCACCACCAAACTCAGGAAGTTCTTCACCTTGACTGCGATAGTGTTCAACATCAACCTCCAACGCAGCAGCACCGCTACCATCAATGGCGACGGGCGTTTGGCCTTTTTTGGCGATCAACCAAAAGCTGTCACCACCGATGCTGTTCATATGTGGATACTGCACAGCGATCATTGCTGCGGCTGCAACCATAGCTTCGCTCGCTGTTCCGCCTTGGTCGAGAATCTTCTGACCTACTTGAGCGGCCATATAATGCGGAGCTGTGAAAGCGGTTTGATATTTCATTTACTATCTCCTTGAACAAACTTTTCTCCTTGAATCAGCGCTTCGCCGGTCGTAATCAGGTCTTCTTCACGATTCGTTAAGCCCATAACGGAAATGCCGCATGGCCCTTCTTGCAATCCTCGCATGGGTAAATGCAATTGAGGTAAGCCACTTAAGCCCGCAATACTGGTTAATCCCATAAGCTGAGTTCGGTAAGTGGCTAATGCCTCACCAGACATAGTGAGTACCGGTGGTCCTGATGGTGTAGTCGGAATCGCCCAAACCAGTGCGTATTCAGTCAGATGATAAGTTATGAGTTCTTTGAACTTCGCTTGCTTATCCAAGGCTTGTAAGTAATCTTGCTCGGAGATGGTACGTGACCATTTCACTCTCTCGAAAATGGCTGGGTCTAAACTCTCGCCATGCTGCTCAAGCCATAAACCGTGCTTTTGAATAATCTCAAAACCTTGAATGGTTCTGAACAGCAAGCTTAGGTCACTCAGTTGCCATCCGTTCTCATGCAACAGATCGCCACATATCAACTCAATATCAGCTTGTTTACACCAGTGTTTCAGGCGAGCTAATCGCTCTTCACTGAGCACGTGAGCGCACTGATTGTCCAAATACAGATGTGTGGCACTGCGACTTTCTGATTTTGACCCAGACAACACACGCCAAACTTTGCGTAGTAATGGTAATTCGCGACTGAAAATGCCTGCGGTATCGAAACTTTTCGACAGTTCAAAACAAGCGTGAAGATCAAGCGAACCGAGTGTTGGACGAAGACCAAACAAACCACAATAACTGGCGGGAACGCGAACCGATCCTCCGGTATCTGTTCCGATTGAGAAGTCACATTCGCCGTTTGCAACTGTGACTGCGCTGCCACTCGACGAACCGCCGGGAATACAATCGGGAGCGACAGGATTAACTGGCGTACCGTAATGGATGTTCTGTCCGTTTAGGCTGTATGCCAACTCGTCAGTCTGTACACGGCCGACACATTCAGCACCATTGTTCAGCAACTTTGATATCAATGAAGATGTGGTTGGCGCACAGGGATGAGTCGCCAACCATTGTGGATTTCCTGCGCCTGTTTTAAAGCCTTTAACATCAAACAAGTCTTTAAATACAAACTGTGTGCCGCTTAGGCTTCCTCGTTCTTTGGCAGGTAACTGTTCTGGCCCTTGAGAGCAATAGACTCGACTATCCTTAGTCATTTCGCTTCCTTACTTTTTAATTGTTTTAGTTTGTTACTGCTGCACCTTCTGTTTGGCGAGCATAGCGATTCGCTAATATTGCACAGTAGAAAATCTGAATTGGGTGGTAAAGCATGATAGGTAACAAGATCATACCAAGTGTAGGATCGGTTCCAAATATCACTTTCGCCATAGGGATACCCGCTGCCAGCGTTTTCTTAGTTCCACAGAACACCGCCGCCACTTCATCCGGCAGATTCATATTCACACGACGTGCACCCCATTGAATGAAATGCACCATAAACAAAAGAACCACTAAACAAATAGCAATAGAGCTTGCCAGCAAACCAATAGAGAATTCATGCCAGATGCCGTTCTCTACTGAATCACAGAATGCGTTATAGACGATTGCCAAAATGACATACTTATCAACTTTACCCACCGCCCCTTTGTGTTTAGCAATCCAATCAACAAGGTATGGACGTAGGATTTGTCCAACAATCATTGGTAACAGCAGCAACTTAGCGATTGAAAGAACAGAAGCCATCAGATCAAGCTCTACCCCTTCCACGCCCATAAATAGCTGAATAAGGAACGGTGTGATAACGACACCAATAATACTTGAAAGTGATGCGTTGAAAATCGCGCCCGGAACGTTACCTTTACCGACACTGGTCATCGCAACAGAAGAAGAAATTGTGCTTGGTAACACCAGCAGATAGCAAAAACCAAAAGCCAAAGCCGCTGGCATATACGCCATAAATGCTTCACCAAAGATGACCCACAATAGTGGATAAACAACAAAGGTCGCCGCTTGAATGTACAAGTGAAGACGCCAGTTGGTCATGCCCGCTTTGATTGCTTGAGGAGAAAGCCCCAAACCGTGTAGAAAGAAGACAATGGCCACACCAATGCCCGTCAGTTGATCTAGGTGAATCCATCCTCCAGATTTACCCACATCTGAGCTCACTGTTGCTAATGCAATAGCGACCACCATGCCAACAAGAAACCATTCCTTTTTCAACTTTTCTAATACTTTCATAGATCGTGTCTGCTCTTTAATTATTCCCTACATTCCCATGTAAGCTTTTATTCGCATTAATTGTATACAATTATAAATACAAGTAGTGTGCCAAACTCACAAGCTACCATATCACTAGCTTACCGAATATTGTACACACAGTTTTGTGCACCAGAGTCGAACAAATGCTGCATCTTAGTGCAAGAAGTTGGAAGGTTGGCAGCTAGAGATTGACTGGTGCTTACGGAAAACAATAAAAGTCTGTTTGGTATACATATTGCACTACCGCTTTGTATACAAACGTAATTAGAGAGTTCCGCATGTCTAACGACGAAATCATTTATCAAAAAATGCTTAAGGCTATTGTTGAACACCAAATTCCACCGGGTGAACGTTTGCCAGAAGACAAGTTGTCTGAAGCTTTCGGTGTCAGTCGCACTGGTATTCGTAAAGTTCTACAAAGGTTAGCGTTGGAGCGATTTGTCGTTATTCAGCCAAACAAAGGGGCTCAGGTTAACCGCCCTAGTCGCAGAGAAGCTTCTGAAGTCTGGGATAGCCGAATCATGCTAGAGCCTCTGCTCATCCCTTCAATCAGTGAGAACTGGAACGACAAGCTGTCACAGCAGTTTCGATCAATGGTAGAACTGGAAAAGCGAGCCAATCATAACGGCGATATGGCGCAAGCTATTCAGCTTACCGCTAAGTTCCATTATGAACTTGCGCGTGTCGGTCACAACTTGGTTCTGGCTGAGTTTGTCGAGCAATTGTGTTACCGCTCATCTCTGGTTATTGCCGCTTATGGTACTCGCGAGAGTGTGAATTGCGACTGTGGTGACCATTCGAACTTAATAGATTTGCTCGATAGAAATTTGATCAGCGAAGCCCAAAATTGGATGCGCCATCATCTGGAACAGCTAAAGGCCTCTATTTCTTTAACCAGCAAGCAAGAAACGCATGTTGATTTCAGCAAACTCTTCACCTAGCAAATAACATAAAAACGTGGACGATTAGATAAGGAATTCGAATGAAAGATTTTAATCCTCGCGATTATATCGGTTACGGACGCGATAATGTCCCAGACGCCAACTGGCCAAAAAAAGCAAAAATAGCCGTTCAGTTTGTTCTTAACTATGAAGAAGGTGGCGAGAACTGCGTGTTGCACGGCGATTCACACTCTGAGATTTTCTTGTCTGAGATAGCAGGCGCAGAGGCTTACCCTACCCGCCATATGAGCATGGAATCACTGTATGAATATGGCTCTCGTGCGGGTGTATGGCGCATTCTTAATGAATTTAAAAAACGCGAACTGCCTTTAACCATTTTTGGTGTGGCCACCGCATTAGAGCGTAATCCAGAAGTGACCAAAGCGATCATGGAAGATGGACATGAAATCGCGTGCCACGGACTAAAGTGGATTCACTACCAGAACATGCCCGTTAAGAAAGAACGCAAACACATGAAACAGGCACTCGATATCATCGAACGCCTGACAGGTAAGCGCCCTATTGGCTGGTATACGGGAAGAGATTCACCTAATACGCGCGAGTTAGTCGCAGAACAGGATGGACTCTTGTATGACTCAGACTACTACGGTGATGACCTGCCTTTCTGGACTCAAATACCCAATAGCCAGAAACCCGGAGAAACTCGGCCACACCTAGTGATCCCATACACGTTAGATACCAATGACATGCGTTTTTCCTCGCCCTACGGATTTAGCCACGGTGAAGAGTTTTTTCAGTATCTTAAAGAGAACTTTGATTGCTTGTATGAAGAAGGAAAAGATAAGCCCAAAATGATGTCGATTGGCTTACACTGCCGAATCATAGGCAAACCAAGCAGGTTTATGGCACTGAAGAAGTTTCTTGATTATGTGCAATCTCACGAAGGCGTTTGGGTTGCAACCCGCGAACAAATTGCCCGCCATTGGATCGAGCACCATCCGCCTAAGTAATCATTAAATATTGATATATAGGTTCTATCGCCGCTGAGCATCACCTTATTCTCAGCGGCTTGTTTTTCTTGCTTCCAATACTACGAGCTTGAGTCGTTATAAGCTTCAACAGTTACACCGTTAATCAGATAGCCCGCTTGACCCAAATCAGACTCAACCATTTCCACATTTAATTTACCCACGATGTAAACCACATCCCAAAGTCCCTGAATAGGTACGCCTTTATCAAATTTTACATAAAGGATTTGATTCGGTGGCGGGGGCGGAACATGAATACAAGCACCAAAATAAGGAACCAAAAGTAGTTCTGTCACCACTTTATCGTCCCCTTCCAACGGAATAACAAAGCCCGGAATACGCACTTGTTTTCCATCTAAATCATGACGAAATCCTCCAGCCATATTCTGAGGTGGAGTATCACTGTCATGATTTAGCGGCGCTTTATTTGGCAGTAGTGCCGCGTTGCGTTCACTTTCTGGGATCAGATCGAACCAATCCAAAGTGACAACATCAGAACTTGCGATATTGATGTCTTCTTGAGCATAAGTACCAGAAGCACAACCAAGTGCCAGTAATATTCCTAACGCGCTAATGCGGCCAAAACGTTTTAACAAAGTCAGTTTCATAAGTTGTAATTTCTATTGATATCAAAAAGATACGTTATTCATTGTTGCTAATAAAAGTACCTGCAGCATAAGACAGTAATATGACAATAATAAAAACTTCATCCATCAGTAACGCATTATTCATATATATGTTGGGTAATTAGACCCCGTTAAGCCTTTGAGCAACATGGAAATTCGAAAAAACAATTGGAGCCTATGCCCGTGAAAAGTAAAAAACTTCTATTAGTCAGTGGTATTTTGACAGCCCTAGCTGGCTGTTCTACACAGAGCCAAACCACTGGTGTCGATGCACCACAGAAAGATGACGTGTGGTTCAAACAAGCACAGGAAAATATCGCAAAAGCAAAAGCGAACATGCCTATCGATAAACCCGCTAAGAACGTGATCTTATTTGTTGGTGACGGTATGAGCGTAGGTACCATTACCGCAGCGCGTATTTTTGAAGGCCAACGTCGCGGTTTAATGGGCGAAGAATACCGCCTGAATATGGAAACCATGCCAAATATGGCTTTGGCTAAAACCTACAATACCAACGCTCAAACTCCGGATTCAGCGGGTACTGCCTCTGCAATCGTGACAGGTGTTAAAACCAAGCAAGGTGTCATCAGTGTTGATGACAACGTTAAACGTGGTTTCTGTAACACAGTAAAAGGCAACGAAGCAAAAACAGCTTGGGAAATGGCCGCTGAGAAAGGACTGTCTGTAGGTGTTGTGTCTACTGCACGTATCACTCATGCAACACCTGCAACCGCTTATGCTCACTCAGCCGATCGTAACTGGGAGAACGATGCTTCGCTTCCAAACATCGCCAAGAATCAAGGTTGTGTTGATATCGCTCAGCAGTTGATTAGCTTCAACGAAGGTAAAGGTATGGATGTGGTGTTCGGTGGTGGACGCCGTGAATTCCTACCTGTCGATGTTGTTGACCCAGAAGGTAAAAAAGGTAAACGTAAAGACGGTCAAAACCTCGTTGAAAAATGGCAAACTCAACACCCAGATGGTCAATATGTTTACGATCAAAAAGGTTTCGAAAGCATTCCAGCAGACGCGAAAAAAGTGTTCGGTCTGTTTGAAAGCAGCCACATGAAGTATGAAGCGGATCGCCGTGGCAATGAGCCATCATTGGCGGAAATGACTTCCAAAGCGATTGATCTTCTTTCTCAAAACAAAGAAGGTTACGTACTCATGGTTGAAGCGGGTCGTATTGACCACGCACACCACGCTGGTAACGCAGCTCGTGCACTTTGGGATACCGTTGCTTATGACGAAGCAGTCAAAGCTGCACTTGATAAAACAAACCCTGAAGATACGTTGATCATTGTCACTGCTGACCATGCGCACACTCTGATTTCAAACGGTTACGCAGAGCGCGGCAATCCAATTCTTGGTCTGTCTAAATCAAACGGTAAATTGAGTGTCGATGCTTATGGCAAAAACTACACTACATTGAGCTACGGTAATGGTCCTGGTGCGGTTGAAAAAGGCGGTGCAGATCGCCCTAACCCAACTGAAGAAGAAGTGATGAACATTGATTACCTGCAACAGTCTCTAATCAAACTTGATTCAGAAACTCACTCAGGTGAAGACGTCGCTATCTTCGCTCGTGGTCCTCAGGCTTACCTGTTCCAAGGTGCAGTTGAGCAAAACTACATCTTCCACGTAATGAATGAAGCATTAAGTTTAACGAAGTAATACGCTGATTCTTCATCTGGCAAGTTGTATAAAGCCACCTTCTTAATCTCAAGAAGGTGGCTTTTTTTGTTTATAAAAGATCTTGCTGGTTGAAACTAGCCCTCTATTTTAACTCTCTTACACTCACCAAAAGACTCCCTAATCCTCAATAACAGCGCTCAAACCCTCACGAAAATTGATTTTAAAATGCATTTTTGATTTTTTAACAACAGTCAAATCACCGTAAAAATTAGAGATTAGCCATATTTTTTGAAACACCCTTTCATTTTTATTTGTTGAAGAGTTTTTTTCTTGTTATATTCCTTGCCATGATGTTCAGGGCGTTCCTGTTCATATTTAATTAGGTACGTTGAGGGAAAAGTAATGATTCTTGATTCATTTGATGTAAAAGGTAAAGTTGCCATCGTAACCGGTTGTGATACTGGTCTAGGTCAAGGTATGGCTTTAGGTCTTGCACAAGCTGGTTGTGACATCGTTGGTGTAAACATTGTTGAACCAACTGAAACCATCGAACTTATCAAAGCAACTGGCCAAAAGTTCATCGACATTCGCGCCAACCTAATGAAACTGGACGACATCCCTTCTATCGTTAGCCGTGCTGTTGAAGAGTGTGGCCGCATTGACATCCTAGTAAACAACGCAGGTATCATCCGTCGTAACGACGCTATCGACTTCTCAGAGCAAGACTGGGACGACGTGATGAACATCAACATCAAGTCTGTATTCTTTATGTCTCAAGCAGTCGCTAAGCAATTCATGGCTCAAGGCAACGGCGGCAAGATCATCAACATCGCTTCTATGCTTTCTTACCAAGGCGGTATCCGTGTTCCTTCATACACGGCTTCTAAGAGCGGCGTAATGGGTATTACTCGTCTGATGGCGAACGAATGGGCCAAGCACAACATTAACGTGAACGCGATTGCACCGGGCTACATGGCAACCAACAACACTGCTGCTTTACGTGCTGATGAAGAACGTAACCAAGCTATCCTTGAGCGCATCCCTGCTGATCGTTGGGGTACGCCAGAAGACCTAGCGGGTCCATGTGTGTTCCTAGCTTCTAAAGCTTCAGACTACATCAACGGCTACACTATCGCTGTTGACGGTGGTTGGTTAGCGCGTTAATTCGACTGACCTTATCAAATAAACCCATCTGATTTCTTAGTCTCTATACTCTATCAACATCATAGAGTTAGAGGCTAAGAGTGTTAGTTGTGAACATTGTATTTCGGTGTTTAGAACTAACAGTATTGATTACGTTAACGTTAGTGAGCTTCATTGAAGCGTGCTAACAGTTTATATAATTTAAGCAACTACGGTTGCAGGAGATTCTGATGAAAATTGCATTGATGATGGAAAACAGCCAAGCAGGCAAAAACGCAATGGTTCTTAATGAACTGAATACGGTTGCGGGCCCTCTTGGTCACGATGTTTTCAACGTGGGTATGAGCGATGAAGCGGATCACCACCTGACTTACATCCACCTAGGCATCATGGCGAGCATCCTTCTTAACTCTAAAGCGGTTGACTTCGTTGTGGCAGGTTGTGGTACTGGTCAAGGCGCAATGATGTCTCTAAACCTACACACAGGTGTGGTTTGTGGTTACTGCTTAGAGCCATCTGACGCTTTCCTGTTCAACCAAATCAACAACGGTAACGCTATTGCACTGGCATTCGCGAAAGGCTTCGGTTGGGCTGGCGAACTGAACGTTCGTTACATGTTCGAAAAAGCGTTCACTGGCCCACGTGGCGAAGGCTACCCGAAAGAGCGTGCTGAACCACAACAACGTAACGCTGGCATTCTAAGCCAAGTTAAAGCGGCAGTAGCAAAAGACAGCATTGTTGAAGCTTTACGTTCTATCGACCAAGAGCTAGTGAAAACTGCAGTTGGCGGTGCTCGATTCCAAGAGTGCTTCTTCAATAACTGCCAAGACGCAGAAATTGAAGCTTACGTTAAGTCTCTTATTGCTTAATCGAATGCAAATCGTTTATCGGGAATAGATGATTTGAAGCCAACCAGCTCTGGTTGGCTTTTTTCAGTTAAATATGGTCGAAATATTATAATTTTTTATAAAGCGGCTGTTTTATATAACCATATGAATAGTTGTTTTATTTTTACGCCTTGTTTCATTACGTGCGATGCCCTCTTAAAAATCATGCATGTAATACATACGGAGTTTTCCTATGAACCAAATCAAGAAAGTGGCGATCATTGGCGAATGCATGGTCGAGCTTAGAAAAAACGAAGGTACAGTTGAACAAGGATTTGGTGGTGATACGTTAAATACTGCTGTTTACCTTTCTCGTCTTACTCAGTCTGCTGGCGTGACGACATCTTACGTCACAGGCCTTGGTAAAGACCCTTTCAGTGCTGAAATGCTATCTGCTTGGAAACAAGAAGGGTTGAATACCGATATGGTCTTCCTGTCTGAGAAGAAATTACCGGGTATTTATACCATCCAGACTCGTGAAGATGGCGAAAGAAGTTTCTTCTATTGGCGCAATGATGCGGCAGCAAAGTACTGGCTACGTGATGTGCAACTTGAAGCTTTAGAAGCTCAGCTTTGCGAACATCAAATGATTTACCTAAGCGGTATCAGTGTTGCGATTCTTCCTGAAGATTGCCTGAAATCACTTATCGAAGCTCTCACTAAATGCCGAGCAAAAGGCGTCAAGATTGCCTTTGATAACAACTTCCGCCCTGCTCTGTGGTCTTCTATTGAAAATGCGAAGAAAGTGTACACTGAGATCCTAAAAATCACGGACATTGCTTTCCTTACTTTCGATGACGAAGTGCTACTTTGGGGCGACAGCGAAGAGAAGCAAGCCATCGAACGTACTCAAGGCTTCGGCGTTGAAGAAATCGTTGTTAAACGCGGTGCCGACGCCTGTTTCGTTATTTCGAATGGTGAGCTGTACACTGTGGCAGCGAACAAGATCTCTAACGTGATTGATACAACAGCAGCTGGTGACTCGTTCAGTGCGGGTTATCTAGCAAAGCGAATTCTTGGAGGCAGCGAACAACAGTCTGCTTCTGCTGGCCACTTAGTGGCTGGAACCGTTATTCAGTACCGTGGTGCTATCATTCCCTCTAGCGCTATGCCAACACTTTAAGGAAAAAAGATGAAAGATTTAAACCAACAACTTGCTGAAATCAAAGTCGTTCCTGTTATTGCAATTAAAGATGCAAACAAAGCCGTGAAGCTTGCGGAAGTTCTGATTGAAAATGGTCTTCCATGTGCAGAAGTGACTTTCCGTACTGAAGCGGCAGCACAAGCAATCAAAAACATGCGTGAAGCTTTCCCAGAAATGCTGATCGGTGCTGGTACCGTTCTGACAACTGCACAAGTTGACGAAGCTATCGACGCTGGTGTTGATTTCATCGTAAGCCCAGGCTTCAACCCAACAACGGTTAAATACTGCCAACAACGTGGTGCAACAATCGTACCTGGCGTAAACAGCCCAAGCTTAGTAGAACAAGCAATGGAAATGGGTCTACGTACTCTTAAATTCTTCCCAGCAGAACCTTCAGGCGGCGTTAACATGCTTAAAGCATTAACAGCCGTTTACCCAATTAAATTCATGCCAACTGGCGGCGTTAGCCCTAAAAACGTTAACGACTACCTAGCTATCCCAAGCGTTTTAGCTTGTGGTGGTACTTGGATGGTGCCAAACGATCTGATCGATGGCGAAAAATGGGACGAACTAGCAGCACTAGTTAAAGACGTAGCGAACGTTATTGCAAAGTAGTTAGTTCTTCTCTGTGTTATCAAATATAAAAAAGCACCTAATCATCTGATTCAGGTGCTTTTTCGTATTTATCAAAGTCCAACTGTCAGTTTCTCCGTTAGATTACGTAAAACCCCAAATTTTTGTTAAACAGATCACACAAAAACATAATCATCTTGCAGATTTTTGTTTACTTTTGTTTGTCTGTTTTTTGTTTGATTCCACTCTCACCAACACTTTCCGCTAATCCATAGAATTCAGTCATACAGTAAGGATGAGCTATGTACAAAGAAACACGCCAAGAAAAGATAATTCAGTTGCTACGCATTGAAGGCCAAGCGAGTGTCAACTTTCTAGCTTCGCATTTCGGAGTGACTAAAGAGACGATTCGAACCGACTTATCTCAACTTCAGAATGACGGCTTAGTCGTTAGACATCATGGTGGCGTCTCTTTAAAAAAACATCTTATGCAGAATGAGCTATTACAAGACGACAGCAACCTAGATATCAGCCATTTAATGCAAACTCATCACCTAACACATTCAACGCATAACCAAAGAGGAGCTTCAAGGCTTATGGTCGGGAAAGTATGTGTTTTTGGCTCTTTTAACGTCGATATCGTCGCAAAAGTTAGCCGATTTCCTAAAAATGGGGAAACACTAGTTGCAAAAGAAACAACTTTTGGCCCTGGTGGTAAAGGGGCAAACCAAGCACTAGCTGCACACTCCGCTGGTGCACGGGTTCACTTCGCAACAAAAGTTGGGAAAGATCAATTTAATCAATTCGCCCGTAACCATTTTGATTCGAGTGGAATAGAGTCTTTCTCCCTTTATGAAGCAGATAAAACATCAACTGGTAGTGCTGTAATCTATGTTAACGATGACGGCGAGAACTTTATTGCAATTTGCCCCGGTGCCAATCACCTTGTGACCAGTGAGGAAGTAGCGGAGCTTATCCCATACATTAGTGAATCTAAAGTCCTGCTCGTGCAATTAGAGAACAATTTTGATGCTATTGATGGCGTTATTAAGTTGGCAAAAGGTTTAGATGTTCAAGTTATATTAAACCCAGCTCCTTATTCTCCTGAAGTCGATAATTTTATCGCCAGTGCCGATATTATCACTCCAAATGAAACAGAAGCTTCACAAATCTCTGGTATCGAGATAACTGATATTGAGACGGCAAAACAAGCAGCCGCTGTGATTCACCAGAAAGGCGCGAAATCAGTAATTATTACTATGGGACGCCAGGGCTCGGTACTTTTTGATAGTGAACAATTCACTCATATCCCTGCGTACAATGCTGTAGCTGTAGATACTACAGGAGCAGGCGATGCATTTAACGGCGCACTTGCTGCTTCTTTAGCAAAAGGAGAAACGCTTTCGCATGCAGCTCTTTATGCTACAGCTTTTGCTTCTCTTGCTGTGGAAAGAGAAGGGGCCGCCAATATGCCAAACCATGCGTTAGTTGCAGCTCGAATGCTTCAACAACAAGTTTCCATCAAAGCAATTTAATACAACATTTTGCTTAACTCAGGACTGAGAAAATGAAAAGAATCGAAGGTATCGTTCCAGTAATGCTGACGCCATTCACTAACGAGAACAAAATTGATTACAAAGGCTTAGAAAATTTAATTGACTGGTACATTGACAATGGTGCTGATGCTCTATTCGCCGTATGTCAATCAAGCGAAATGTTGTTCTTGTCACTAGAAGAGCGTGTCGCGTTATCGAAATTCGTCGTTGATTACACCAATGGAAGAGTTCCTGTTATTTCTTCCGGCCATATATCTCCAGATATTAATGATCAGATCACTGAACTCAACGAAATCGCCAAAACAGGCATTGATGCATTAGTTCTGGTTTCAAATCGTTTAGATCCTAACAACGAAGGTACAGAAAAGTTCCTACACAATTTGACAACTATTATGGAAGCTCTACCTAAAGATATGCCACTGGGCCTTTATGAGTGCCCTGCTCCATATCGTAGATTACTGACAGATAAAGAGATTGAGTTTTGTGCCAATTCTGGACGATTTGTAGTGTTAAAAGACGTAAGTTGCGATTTGGAAACCGTTAAACGACGAGTAAAACTTGTTGAAGGCACACCATTTGCGATTATCAATGCTAATGCTGCTATTGCTTATGAAGCGATGCAAAATGGTTCAAAAGGGTTTAGCGGTGTATTTACAAACTTCCACCCAGATTTATATAACTGGCTATACCATCACGCTTCTGAAGCTCCGGAATACGCGGAAAAGCTTTCTAGATTCCTATCTTTAAGTGCAGTAACAGAAACGTTAGGGTATCCCAAAAATGCAAAAGTGTTCCACCAGCGTCTTGGCACGTTTAGTTCAACACAAAGCCGCGTAACAGACGCTGATGTGCTAGAAAAATTCTGGGGACTTAGTGTCATCCTAGATCAAATTGCTTCTGCAGCTCAGTCAGAACGAGACACAATAAAAAACTTAAATAAATAACCAAAACACTTCCCCCTCAGTGATAACAACTAAAACTATTACAGGAGTTTTAACATGAAACGAGTCCTACAACTCAGCCTAATAACAGCAGCTATGGTTGCCTCATCTTCTGCAATGGCAGCGTGGCCAGAAAAACCAATTCAAATCATCGTTCCTTGGGGTGCTGGCGGTAATACAGATACAGTTGCTCGCCTTGTAGCTGAAGGTCTACAAGAGCAACTGGGTGTTAATGTTAACGTCATCAACCGAACTGGCGGTGCAGGAGTCGTTGGTCACGACGCTATGGCAAAAGCTAAACCAGATGGTTACACACTGGGTGTAGCCACAGTGGAAATCGCGATGATGCGTCACCAAGGAATGACTGACCTAAACTATGAAAACTATACGCCTGTCACTCGATTAGCTGTGAACCTTGGTGGTATTCAAGTCGCGTCAAACTCTCAATTTTCAACAATTAGCGAGCTAACTGACTATATCAAATCGCACCCAGGTGAACTTAAAGCATCTGGTAGTGGTTTGAACTCAGGCTGGCACCTTAACCTTGTTGGTATGCTAGATGCGATGGGAGTTGCTTCAAATGCTGTCACTTATGTACCTTCTGAGGGTTCAAGCTCTGCCCTTATGGAACTTGTTTCTGGTGGCATCGATTTTACAACTTCATCGCCAGGCGAAGCGAAAAGCATGGTAGATGCAGGAATGGTAAAAAATCTTGCAACAATGGCTGAAACGAACACTGGACTATACAAAGACATACCAGTCTTCCAACAAGCAACTGATTATTCATACAGCTTCTCTACTTGGAACACACTAGTTGCACCAGCTGGTATTTCTAAGGAAATCCAAGATAAGTTAATCGCAACAATGAAAACTGTATTTGCAGAAGGAAAGCTTCAACAATTCGCGACCAAGCAAGGGTTTGAAGTTTACCCTCTATATGGTGATGAGCTAGCTAAGTTTATGAAAAGTGAAGATGATAAGTATGGCAAGCTTATTGGTAAGTTAAGTAAATAGTAACTTGGGGTGGAGTTCAGCCCTCCACCCACTTACCGATTACAATGTGGCGAATCGTCACACTTATTTATTCTGTGGAACTCGTAGGTGTTATATGCGTTCATTACCACTATCGCAATTCCTTATCGCCATTTTTTCATTGCTTATTCTGATTACTAGTTTGAGTCAATATGGAGGAGTGAGCGAATATGGCGCAGGGTTTATGCCAACTATTCTAAGCGCCTTGTTGCTTGCATTTACATTGTTGGATGGTGTTATCCATCTTCGCCAGCAGCCAGTAAAGCAAAAGTTCAGTTCAAAGGAAATCGGTGCACTATTGCTGATTGTTATTACTATTGGACTATTTACATATCTAATTTCTTATCTAGGCTTTTTAGTTTGCGCAGCTTTGATGCTTTTTGTCCTTATTAGTCTTCGCAACCCTAAGAAACTCATAGTAAATGCCGTATTTTCGTTAGTTTCATCCGGCATTATCTATTACGTTTTTGGTCACCTACTCATGGTAGCGTTACCTAACGGTATATGGTCATAGGAGACAAAAATGTCTGTACTTATCGGCGCTTTTCAATACATCGACCTAAATGCCATATTAGCAGTGACCGCTGCAGGTCTATTTGGGTTAGTTGTGGGTTCAATTCCCGGTTTAACTGCAACTATGGCCGTCGCGCTCATGGTTCCATTTACTTTCTTTATGGATCCAATCCCAGCACTAGCTCTTATGATTTCTATTGGAGCGTCTTCGATATACGCCGGTGATATCCCAGGTGCACTATTGAGAATTCCAGGGACACCTGCATCTGCAGCTTATGTGGCTGATTCAAATGAACTGGTTAAACAAGGGAAACTAAACCGCGTTCTAGGAATTGGTTTAAGCAGTTCCGTTATTGGTGGCATAATTGGTGCCATTATCTTAATGCTTGCTGCTCCTATGCTGGCAAAGTTCGCACTAAAATTCAGCTCTTATGAATACACGTGGCTATCTCTACTGGGTTTAACTTGCGCAACGTTGGTCGTTGGAAATCAACCTCTTAAAGGTATGGTCACTCTCTGTTTTGGCTTACTACTCGCTTGTGTAGGTTATGACCAAATTACGGGCGTACCTAGATTCACTTTTGGCGAAGTCAGTATGTTGCAAGGGATCAGTTTTATCCCTGCTATGATTGGTCTATTCGCAATTTCTGGCGCAATTGAATACTACGCAGGAAAGATCACCACTAAAAAGCAAGATGTAATACCAACCCAATCGAGTTTCAATCTCTTTAAAGGTGTACCTCGAACAATGTGGAGATACAAATTTAATATTTGCCGTAGTAGCGTGCTTGGAACATTAATTGGAGCCCTTCCTGGCGCAGGAGCAGATATAGCCGCATGGATATCTTACGCAATCTCACAAAAGTTTTCTAAAAATCCCGAGCGTTATGGGAAAGGTTCAGAAGAAGCTATTATCGATTCATCTTCAAGTAACAACGCTAGTTTGGCAGGTAGTTGGATTCCTTCGTTAGTTTTTGGCATCCCTGGTGACTCAGCGGCAGCGATAATTATTGGTGTGCTTTACATGAAGGATATGAACCCAGGACCAACCTTGTTCTTGTTCCAGCCAGAAAAACTGTATGCAGTATTTATTCTATTCTTTATTGCTAACTTGGCACTTATTCCATTAGCTACATTAGTGGTTAACTTTATAAAACGTGTAATTTTTATCGATAAGGCAATCCTTTACCCGATTATTATCATATTTAGTACCGTTGGATCTTTTGCTATCAATAATTCCCTGTCATCGATTGTTGTTATGCTGGGAATGGGCGTCGTAGGATATTTGCTTCAACGGGCTCAGTACCCTATATCACCAATTATCCTCGGGATGATTTTGGGGCCTATGCTTGAGAAAAACTTGTTGTCTTCAATGATTAAGTCGAATGGCAACCTGTTGGAATTTGTTGAAAGACCAGTATCTATGGTACTTGCTTCATTCTTTGCGTTAGTAGTTGTGCTTCAAATTCGTTCAATTATTAAATCATTTAGCCATACCAAACAGCACTCCTTATCTCATTAAAAAACGTCCTGAATGGGTAGTTAAGAAAATATCAATAAAACTAAGGGCTGCAGACCGATTTATTACAATCATTCTGCAGCCCTTGTTGTATCTACACTTCGACTAATTTTCTGTAACTTTGCAATCCTAGTTAGATATTGAATAAACTAAAACTAATTATTAAATAAAGCGACTAGCTGATCGACATTACCCTAAATGGACGTTTTTATTCATTTAACACCAGTCCAGTTATGCATTTATCAGACAACATATTTTGGCCGAACTTAGTTTCGATTTGTTCTAATGCTTTATATACAAATAAACAGCATAAGGTAGTCACAACGCAATATCTCAGCTCAGCTACTGAAACTCTTTACCATGATTCTCCAGAGTTTGTTTGCCACACTTAGTACACACTATGTACCTGTCTGTTAACTCCAAAGAAGCCCCTGCTGGCAAAGAGGCAGCAGACCCGCTGAAAAAACCTTCCAGAAAAGCTTTGAACTGCTCTTTTTTAGATTTCCCGTACTTAGATGGCTTTTGTTTCATTACCTCTTTGTGCGTTGTTTCCTCACCGCATTGCTCACAAAATCTAGTGTTCATATACTCTCCCTAAAATAAGGCACACATAAAAAATACTCATACGCTTGTAAAGCGAGTAACAGACTGAGTTGCATCTGAGCCGAATATGTCTGCCTTGTAACCTTAGAAATGAGAAAACTAAGCGACCTTAACCATTAATTGTGCTTACTTTAGCTTCACAACTTTACCTGTTAGAGCTACGCCCGCAACCATAGTACCAGCGCCACATTGGAAGGTTTTCTCACTTGAAGTTAGGTTGCTCTTATAGTTCGATTTGATATCAATGACGGCATTCCCGCCTTCTTTTACCGCTCTGTCCTTCAATGCAATCATGGCTGACAAAAAGACCCAGTCACAGGCTTCCTGATCAGTTTTGTTGAAAGCGTTGGTTTTTTTGTTGGTTTTGAACTCACCAAAATCTGAAAGGACTTTAGGATGTTTCTGCTCACCAAAATAAAACTTAATGTCCGTACCCAATTTCGCTTTAGCGACTTCTGAATTCAACGCCGTTTCAATTGAATAAGAGCCGATATCGTCTCTAGCAAAAGTGTTAGTAGAAAAGAAAGCTAAAGAAAACAACGTCAACATTGCTAGCTTTTTCATATGTTAAATCTCCTTGATTAATAATCCCTAAACTCAGCCAGTAAAGTGAGCTAAAAACAAGCCACCCTCTATATCAGAGCTGTAAAAGGGAAAGCTTATATTTGAAATGAATAAAAACGTACCATTTACGACAAGTTCTGATTCAACTTGCTCGCTAGCTCAATTAATTCGCGTTTGGTATTTTCTAAATCTTCAATATGATGGTGAACAGTGTTGGAGTTCAGCGTCATATACGGAATTGTGATGGTTGCTAACACATCACCCAGCACGCCAAAAATCGGCAGACTGATGTTGGTCACTCCCATAATTTGCGGACTTTCGCCTACGTAATAGCCACGCTCTCTCGTTGCTTCTACATGGCTTAGCGCATGCGCTTTTTCTTCTGGCGTTGCATCCAATCTGTCTAACACAGATTGACGTTTCTCTTCACTCAGGAAGCTCAAGAAAACGATGCCCGAGCCCGATGAACAGATATCAATGACAGAACCCAGTCTTAAGCTGAAACCCATTTTGTAGGGGCTCTCTTGGCGTGCGATAACGGTCATTTCACCATTGCTGTATGCCGACATATGGCAAGACTGATTTACTTTGTTGCAGATATCTTCCATCAATGGCGTAGCACGCTTTAAAAGCTGAGCGATGGGTGGATGCTGGTTCGATAGCGCAAACATTTTCAGCGTTAACGCATAAGTTGACGTGTAGCTGTCATATTCAATGAACTGCTTTTCCACCAGCACAGACAACATGCGAAAGATTTCGTTGATACTTCTATCTAAGCTTTCCGCTATCTGCTTTTTTGTGAGTGGCTCATCTTGCTGAGCAAGCAGTTCAAGAATATCTAAGCCTTTTTCAAGCGCAGGCGCTCTATATTCAGTTTTCTTAACTGATTCCATTACTTTTTACTCAATACATGTGCATGAAAACGAGCCGATAATACTCGAAATGAAGTTTGTTTGTCTCATACCGATGCCCGCTATTTTGAAACTGACATGGGTATAATTTCACTTTGTTAACAAGCGCACTCGCTTATAGCCAAAAGAAAACAACCCCAGGCTAAGCTGAGGTTGTTTTTGATAAATCATACTAGTTACTTAATCAAACCCATCGCTTCTGGAAGCGTCATTGAGATGGCTGGAATGTAAGTCACCAACATCAGTACCGCAAAAATCACGAAGAAAAACGGTAGCAATGTTTTGATTACTGAATCAATGCTGATACCACTCACCTTACAGCCGGTAAACAGAATCGGTCCTACTGGCGGTGTAATCGTACCTAGTGAAAGGTTGAAGACTAATAGGATACCGAACTGCACTGGGTCCATACCTAAGCCCATACAAATTGGCAGGAAGATAGGTGTAAAGATCAGTACTGCTGGCGTTGGGTCCATAAATGTACCCACAAATAGCAAGATCACGTTAATGATCAATAGGATGATGATAGGGTTATCCGTCAAGCCTAATAGCATATCTGCAATCATTCCCGGGATTTGTGTAAATGCCATTACCCAAGACATGATTGACGATGTTGCCAGCATAAAGATAACAATAGCCGTCATTTTTGCTGATTGTAAGAAGATTTCTGGCAGTCTTCTGAAATCCAAAGAACGGTACATTGCACTCAGAAGCAGAGAATAAACAACCGCGATGGCCGAAGCTTCTGTTGCTGTAAACACACCACCTAAGATACCGCCAATCACCACGATGATCAGAGACAAACTTGGGATGGCATCCACCGTTACTTGACCGCACTCTTTTAGCGTCATACGGTGTTTAGCGATGTACCCACGGCGTTTTGCCATAACACCCGCAACAAGCATGACACCTAGACCCCAAAGAATACCTGGGATGTAACCACCCATGAACAATGCAGAGATAGAAACACTACCCGCTACTGTCGCATAGACGATCAATGTGTTACTTGGTGGAATCAACATACCAGTTGGTGCTGACGCGATGTTTACCGCAGTACTGAAACGCTTGTCGTAACCTTCTTTTTCTTGGATTGGTGACATGATGCCGCCGATAGCCGCCGCAGAGGCTACGCCAGAACCACTGATTGAACCGAACAGCATGTTCGATACAACGTTAGTTTGAGCAAGAGAACCCGGAAAGAAACCACTGACAATCTTAGAGAAGTTAATCAGCCGTATCGCTATACCGCCGTTATTCATGATGTTACCAGCAAGAATAAAGAACGGAATGGCGAGCAGAGCAAAGGAGTCTAAGCCTACGAACATACGTTGAGCAGAGGTTACCATTGCCCCCTGAGTTGGCAGAATAACCATCATTGCGCCGAAAGAGGAAATACCTACTGCGATAGCAATCGGTGCGCCAATCACTAGGAAGAAGACCACACCGGCGAACATAATTAAGGCAGCTGTTAATGCTAAGTCCATGACTCACTCCTACTCTGCCGAAGAACGTAATTGCTTCCAGCGTTCGACTAGCTGCAATTCGTTGTAAATAAAATAAAAAACCATTAACGCTCCACTGATTGGAATCGCTGCGTAAATCGTTCCCATAGGAATTTGTAGTGCAGAATCTAACTGCCACATTTGGCGCGTTGCACTGCTGTAACCGCCGAAAATCATGATGGATAGAGCAAAAGTGACAATCGCTAGTTCGATAAACGCTTCAACAATGATTTGTGTTTTTTGGGAGAACTTCTCTTTGATAAAAGAGATAGCCATATGTTCTTTCAAGCCGAAAACAAGCGCACTACCGAACAACACTAACCAGATAAACAGGTAGCGAGAAAGTACTTCACTCACCGCGCTTGGATCATTGAATACGTAACGGACAATAACTTGATAAGTCACAAGAATGGTCATTAAGGTGATTATGGAAATACAAAACCAAGAAACAATCTTGTCTAACCAATGCTTAACGACAGAAAAAACTTTAAATAAGCCACTTGGCGTATGGTCTAACATAACATCTTACCTTTATATGGCTAGGCCGAAGGCTAATGAGGCCGGGCAAATACCCGGCCATATTACCGATGAAAATTATTGCAGCGCTGCAACTTTTTCGAATAGATCTTTTTGCTCTGGAGTCTTGATTAGGTCTTTTTGTAGAGCGCTACAAGACTCTTGGAAAGGTTTGATATCAACTTCTACGAACGTTGCACCTTTATCCATCGCTGTTTTCTTAGCTGTTTCGATTTGAGCATTCCATAGAGCGAATTCGCTTACTGTGCTCTCTTTCGCTAGCTTTTTGAACGTCGCTTGGTCTTCTTTAGACATAGTTGATAGGAAGTAGCTGCTTGCTACTACTAGGTCTGGAACCATTAGGTGACGAGTAGCAGAGAAGTATGGAGCCACTTCGTATTGCTTAAGGTCAGCGTAAGTGATTTCGTTGTTTTCTGCACCATCAAGAACGCCTTGTTGTACTGCAGTATAAACTTCACCTTGACTCATTGGTACACCAGTACCACCCATGCAAGAAAGCATCTTGATCATAGTGTCAGATTGCATTACACGGATTTTCTTACCTTTCATGTCTGCAACGTTTGCTACAGAGTTGCCTTTTGTGTACATGCTACGTGCACCAGCTGTGTAAGCTGTTAGTACTTCAAAACCGAATTTTTGAGTCGATGCAAATAGGTTATCGAGTACGCCAGAAGTAAATACTTTCTCTTGGTGTGCTGAACCTGTGTACACGTAAGGCATACCGATTACAGCGAATGTTTTGTCGTAGTTTTCAACCAGTGGGTTAGCCACAACAGCCATTTGAATCGCACCGTTTTGCACAAGCTCTAGTGCTGCACGTTGGTCGCCCAATAGTTCGTTAGGGAAAATGTTTAGCTTGTAACGACCATCTGTTTCTTTGTTTAGCTTCTCACCAAACTCTTTAAGCGCTAGGTATTGTGGGTGCTTGTCAGATTGGTTGAAAGCAGCTTTGATCTCAGTTGCTGCTGACGCAATTGAAGAGTAGCTCAGTGCGCTACCAACAACAGTGGCGATAGCAGCTAATTTTAGGGCAGATTTCTTAAGCATCATGTTTCTCCATGAAATACAAATAGGTTCTTATTATCGAATTTCGTTCATATCTACGAAATCCATATCGTCGAATGTTTGGTTCTCACCCAACATTCCCCACACAAAACTGTAGTTTTGCGTGCCACAACCAGAGTGAATTGACCAACTTGGCGATAGCACAAGTTGATGGTTTCTCACTACGATGTGACGCGTTTCTGTTGGCTCACCCATGAAGTGGAATACCACTTGAGATGGCTGAACGTTGAAATAGAGGTAAGCTTCCATACGGCGCTCATGAGTATGGGCTGGCATAGTGTTCCAAACACTTCCTGGTTTCAGATGTGTTACGCCCATGCAAAGTTGGCACGTAGGGAGTACATCTGGGTGTAGGTATTGATTGATCACACGGTCGTTAGCGGTTTCTAGTGAACCCAATTCAACAAGGCGAGCTTCACTACGCAAAATGGTGCGTGATGGATATGTGTGATGAGCAGGAGCGCTTAGGCAGTAAAGTTTTGCGAAATCACCTTCCAATGCACGGAATTCGATATCTTGCTCGCCTTTACCTAGGTAAACCGCATCCAAGTGTTCTAACACGTAAACACCGTTTTGAGTACGAACTTCCGCTTTCTCTCCTAAGTTCACAATGCCCAGTTCGCGGCGTTGCAAGAAATAGTCAGTACCAAATGCTTTGTTATCAACAAAGTCTTCCAGCTTAAGGGCTGCGTTACTAGGACTGATGCCCATCGCCACAACACGGTCGATGTGACTGTACACAAGCGTGATTTCACCTTGTTTGAACAATTCTTCAGTTAGGAATTCTTCTCTTAAACGATCCGTATCGTACGACTTAGCGTCTTTTGGATTGTTGTTGTAATTAATGTGCATAGCACCCTCCTTTAAGATGGGGCAAATCTAACACTCGTTTATATTTGAATAAATTCATTCATATTTGATTTGTGATCCTTTAGGTACTTTTGAAACACTGTTCCTGTTATTTTTTGAGCTAACGCAAACAAAACGCAGATAGATGAAGGCAAATAAGGGAGAAATCTGATTAGTAGTACGCAAGACAAATGATTCCCCCATTCAGGAATCATTGATTGATATGCAAATAGATGTGCAATTAGCCACTAACAAATGAAAAGAACATCTTTTATGCAACAGTGATTAAAAAAGTACACAATATGGTATAGAATCCATTATTCAAAAAATACAAACTGTCGTTTCAAAAACAAACTTCTGATTTTTTTAGCCTTTAGGTAACCTGCCATATGCCATCGCAATCAACCCATTTTTTCTCGCGACCAATGGTCGTATATGCCATAGCTATACTCTGCACTGTGTTATGGGGTAGCGCTTATCCAGCCATTAAAACCGGCTATGCTCTGCTCAACATCGAAGCACACGATGTTGCATCGCAAATGGTGTTTGCGGGGCAACGCTTTCTATTGGCGGGGATTTTCCTGATTATTCTGTCGGTATTGTTTAGACGTCACACTGGAACCATCACCAAAACCAAAGTGCGTCAAATTGTTGTACTGGGCCTGACTCAGACCAGCTTGCAGTACATCTTCTTCTATTTGGGTGTGGCATTTGCAACCGGTGTAAAAGCGTCCATTTTGAACGCAACGGGCACGTTCTTTAGCGTTCTTCTGGCACACTTCATCTATAACAATGACCGCTTAACGCAAAGAAAAGCGATTGGCTGTACGGTCGGCTTCTTAGGTGTGTTCATTGTCAACTTCAACCAATCATTGCTCGATTTTCAGTTCAGCTTATTGGGTGAAGGCTCTGTGATTTTTGCTGCTTTCATTCTTGCTGCTGCTTCTATATACGGAAAGAAAATATCACAAGGCATTGATGCTATGGTTATGACTGCATGGCAATTGGCTATCGGTGGATTGGCGCTATTGTGTGTGGGGTATCTATTCGGCGGCCACTCTGGCGACTTTGATTTTGCCAGCCTGTCACTACTGATCTACCTTGCTTGTTTGTCTTCTGCTGCGTTTGCGCTGTGGAGCGTATTGCTAAAACATAACCCTGTGAGCATGGTGACCATTTTTAACTTCCTGATCCCTGTTTTTGGTAGCAGTTTGTCTTCCATATTTCTGGGCGAAACGATTTTAGAATGGAAAAACATGGTTGCACTGATACTGGTGTGTAGCGGCATCTATTTAGTGACAAAGAGTAAAAAACCAAGTTCGTAATAATCGACTTCAGTCCTCTAAGTACAGCCTCAGAACAAGACACGAAAGAGCAGCACTGGCGAATGCGGGTGCTGCTCTTTTTTAATTACTCGCGTCACTCGCTTGCCGTTCTTGTTGGCATTGTTTAGGCATTTTGATGATAAAAGTCGTACCTTTTAACAGCTCAGATTCCACTTTAATTGAGCCGTTCAAAGAGTTGGTTACCCATTGATGGACAAAATGCATACCCAGACCGGTATTTCCTTCCGCTCGATTAGTGGTAACAAATGGGTCAAAAATATTTGGCAATACCTCAGGAGCGATTCCTTTACCGTTATCCGACACGCGTATTTCAACATCACGCCCATTACTGCAAAGCTGTGCCTTCACCGAGATTTTTCCGCCAATTTCCTTTTTGAAAGCATGCTGCATAGCATTTACCAGCAAGTTTTGCAGAACATGAGAGACACTCCCCGGTCGCCCAACCATCTCTATCGGATCAACCTGAATGTCATATTCAATTTGGCTCTCTTTGAAGCGTGGCGACAAAGTGGCAAGCAGATCGCCAACTACCACATCCAAACGATATGACACCACATCTTCCCTGACTCTATCTATTGCTAAGCGTTTAAAGCTTCGAATGAGTGTTGCGGCTTTTTTCTGACTGTTTTCCACGAGCTCCAAACCTGTTTCCGTCGAGATTAAATATTGGTCTAACGCACTTTTGCTCAACCCTTCCTCGACCGCTTGTGTTAATCGCTTATGTTCAGCCCTAAGCCGTGATGCCGCTAATATTGCAGTACCAATCGGCGTATTAAGTTCATGGGCAACCCCTGCCACCATCATGCCTAATGCCGAGAGTTTACGTGACTCCACGAGGTCATGTTGTAGTAACTGCTGCTGATTTAATAAGTTCCGATTGTACTCAGAAGACTGTTCAATTTTCTTCTTATCTTTCTCTTGCTGACGATAAAGCTTGATCAATTGCATTTTCAAATCCCATTCTCGTCTAAGAATAAAGATACCAAACAAAACAATGGTTGCGCAGAGAGCAAGCGAGGGTATCAGTGCATCAATCTTCAACTTATTCAATACAGACACCGATGTGGTGGCGACAAAACATAACGTGGGACTACGTACTATATCTTCGGATAAAAGGTTGCCCGTTACGTTATTGCACTCGTAACTGGCAAAACCCAAAGGGTGATTGAAACGACTCAAGGACTTTTGCTTGTTTATTTGAGACCAAACTTCTGGATTATGGACTGCGATATTGTGGGTCGTCTCTTTTAGATCGCGCCCCCATTCCAATGTGTGATCTACATTCTTTAGCCAGTACCCGTCGGTATCAATGAGCTGCAGGTTCACTCTGTCGGAGTCAAAGGAGCGGATGACGTCAAGCAGGCCACCGACATCATAGTTAAGAACTAATAAACCCGAGTGAAGGCCGTGAGTTGCTCCGGTTTTAATCGTGGCTCTGATCGTAGGTCGGAACGGTACTTCGATCACGCCGTTCTCCACGTTAAGGTCAACATTTGAGAGATATATTCTCCCATCACCGGCGTTCAAACCTTGCTCGACGTAATAACGACTACTTTTGTCTTGCAATACATTATTGTCAGCTACGATGATATTTCCATCTTTGACATCCACCCTGACCTTCTCGATTCCATTTTCATCCAGCCAACGGACCTGCATGAGCGGATCAACACTTTCTACAAACGAGATGAAGATCCGACGTATCAAATCACTGTTTAGTGGAGAGTCCGAAGCAAGAGCATAGGTAAATGCGGGAGAGCGAAATAGAATCTGTATGGTATTTCTTATATCGCCAATCTTTTGCCCCCAGAGAACTTCTGCCTGAGCAATTTTCCGTTGTTGTTCGACAGCGACCGAATCTAGGCGATTATTTATGTCATTTTGATACAACAAACCACCCAACAATCCGCTGATGAACAGACCAAATAAGAACAACACTAAGATATTTCGTCGCGCCGACTGTTCTAATTTATTGACGTTCATTCGCTGCAATCAGATCTGTTTTGTTTGAGCCAATCCAATAACTCATCAACGCCCATAGGTCGAGCATACAGATATCCTTGGCCAAGGGTGCAACCTCTCTCTATCAAAGCATCACGCTGCACATCTGTCTCAACGCCTTCAGCAATAACAGTGAAATTAAACAGGCTCGCAAGGCTCATGACCAAATCAACCACCTGTTGGCTCGCCATATCTTCATTCAAATGTCGAACAAACGAGATATCAATTTTTATTGTATCGACAGCAAGTTGAGAAATATGAGAAAGCGAAGAATACCCTGTACCAAAGTCATCAATACTGATTTTTATACCTGCCTGATGCAGGTGTTCAAGAGCAGGCTTAATTTCGAGATAAGATTCCATAGCCTGACTTTCTGTAATTTCCACTTCAATTAGGTCAGGGTTCAGGTTTTCTCCGCGCACTAAATCCAGCAGTAAACCGATATATTCAGGGTCGGTGAGATCTTTCACCGTCGCATTTATTGAGGTAGGCAGGTTGTAACCCGCGTCTTCTAGCCTATGAAGTGCTTGAAACGTTAGTTTCGCCGCAATCGCATCCAACTTGTTAATCAAACCACTGCGTTCAGCAATGGGAATAAAAATATTCGGGGGAATCATGGTTTCTTGCTTCTTCCAGCGTAACAACGCTTCCAAACCCACAGCACGCCCTGTATTAAGATCGCACTTCGGTTGTAAAACGATATAAAACTCATCGTTTTCTACTGCTGCTTTTAAGTCCCCGAGGATTTGGTAATCGCGCATCAGACTTTCTCGATAAGATGGCTCGTACGCCATGATCTTAACTTTATTCTCTCTTGCACAGCACAGTAAGCTTCTAGCCATATGCAGGATTTGTTGAGCGGGATAGTCCGACAGTTGACTCAACTCCACTCTTGCAAAAGTCAACGTACAGCGCACCTGATAGTCCCCTACGCTGTGTGAAACGCTCGAAAGGTTGATCAATTCATCGTCTGACAAAGCAAAACTTTTGTTATACAAAATCGCAAAACGATCTGACCCTACACGAGTAACCACAGATGAAGTATGGAACGTTTCAATTAAGCGCTGGCAAACAGAGTTCACAAGCGCCATCAGAGCTTGTTGATTAAATGAGATAGCGTGGGTGTCGTAGTCATCCAACTCTACCACCAGCATTTCTAACTGAGCCATTTCTTCTTGGTTAATCATCTCTAGTTCACGTAGCAACCAGTTGCGGTTCTTCACGTCTAAATCAACATCTTGATATGCCAATTTGGAGAGTTGATTCACCAGCGCAATTTGCATAAACCCAGAGCTGATGTTTTCACTAAATACTTGTAACAAGCGAACATGGTAGTCACTTAAGCACTTTTTGCTTTCAGCTAGCACTAGATAGTTATAGCTACCGTGGTTGTCGCCGGAGAAATACAGGACGGATAGATTACTTCTAAATTTATGGTTTTGATGAGCAATAGACTCTTGAATAAGCTCTTCAAACTCCAATTTCAGCTTATCTGGCAGAGTATCGCCTTGTTCAACGTCGGGTATTCCATATGAGGCAACGATGGGTGCGCTATCGATAGTGTTACCCTTATCCATCCGTAACACACAAAGAATAGGTTCACCAAAGCCACCAAATAACCCAACGATCTCTTTGATAACAACCTGAATAAAGGTATTGGTATCGTATTTGCTCGCGATATTACGAGAAGCATCCACCACCAATTGAAGCCCCATTCTTGCTTTATCCAGTTCATACATAGAATGCCAAGAGCGGAAATTGGCTGCTGCAATCGACTTTAAGGTTTCATGGTCAACTTCCGACTTATTCCAATACTCATTGATATCGTACTGCAACATAACATCTTTGCGCGGCGCAAAACCTGGTTGCCCAGTGAGCAAAATAATACGGATGAGTGAATTGCCCTGAACATTACGAATTGTTTCTACAAGACGAAGACCGGCGTCATCATGTTCCATCACCACATCAAGCAGAATGAGTGCTATATCATTGTGTTGGGTTAAGACATAAGCGGCTTCTGCCGCTGAACTAGCGGAAAGGACTTCAACCGGACGTCCGTTTACCTCTAAGTCACTCAAGCTATAGATAAGTGATTGCTGATAACCATGATCATCATCAACCGTGAGTACCTTCCAACTAGGTTGCATGTCGTACTCAATAGCATTTATAGACATAGAACTACTTGAGTCGTCTACAAAGACGAAGCGACCATCTGACATGATTTTTAAAGCCTTTAGTTTATGAACCGGTGTGCGGTTTCTTAGTTCTGTATCTATAAACGTCTAGTTCCAATTTTTTAAGGCTGCAAGTAATTACGACTAAATATGTATCAATAGTCATATGCTAGGTGTAACACTTATTTAACACAGAGCGGATTTTCTGGTTCTATCCAAACCTCAATCCCGCTGATATAAAAGGGAAAATTTTAGGGTGCAGAATGGCTTCGCACTCAAAGCTATCACTGTAAAGAAAAGGATTCAGGTAATGCTATTAGACTAAAGAGAGAAGAACTTCATAAACTCGCAGTACGCCTCTGTCTCACGTTCAATATCACCGCGATAAAAGTGGATCAAACTACCCGGTCTTGCCTGAGCGAGTTTCATTAAGCTCATTCTTGAAACACAGCCGATCTTTGGATATCCCCCAAGAGTCTGGCGGTCGTTCAGCAAAATAATAGGCTGACCGTTAGAAGGAAACTGGATGGAACCATAGGCGATGCCTTCAGATATCACGCCACTTAAATCCATTTGAACGGGATTTCCTTGTAATCGAATGCCCATGCGGTCAGATTTATCGCTTATCTGATAAGGATTGGCGTAAAACGTCTGCTTTGCTTGGCGGCTAAAAAGGTGCGACTGATAAGATTCAATGACAGATAAGCTCACTTCATCGGAATATTTGGGAATAAAAAGCCTTGGTACCCAATTAAATGGCTTGCCGTCATTTGTATATGTTTTGCAAACTGGCAAAATGTCACCTTTCTGTATTGCTCTACCCGATTGCACTCCTAAGCCGCCCAGTTGATTACGCACTACAGTGGCACTACTGCCAAAAACCTTCGGCGCATCAATTCCACCAGCAACGGCTAAATAACTACGGAAACCCGTTTTTGCATAACCAAGCTTAAGTGTCTGTCCTTTACGCAGCAAAAAACTTCGCCAAGTAGCAATAGACTCTCCATCGACTTGCGGATTGGTGTCAGCACCAGTTAGCGATATTAGGATGTCATCGAGCGCTAAAAACGAGGCATTGCCCATGGTGATTTCTAACACGGAAGCATTGCTTGGGTTATCAAGCAATTGATTCGCCCAACAGTGCGCATGAAGATCTGCCGGCCCACCAGCGCTTAACCCATGACGAGCCACACCGTATCGGCCTAAATCCTGAATAAGGCTTAACATACCTGACGACATAACTTGCAAGCCGCTCATACAACACCTCCGAGATCCAAGAACTTCTCCCTTGAAATAGGTTCAAAACGCACTTTATCCCCCACTTCAAATGGCATCATTGGTTCGCTGTTGATATTGAACAACTCAACTGGACAATTACCAATAATCTTCCAGCCGCCCGGTGTTTCTTGCGGGTAAATGGCCGTTTGTTGGTCTGCAATTCCTACACTGCCTTTCGCTACTTTCAAACGCGGTTCTGCATGGCGAGGCGTTGCGATTTGCGCATCAACCGTTCCCAGAAAAGCAAAGCCCGGCGCGAAACCTATTGCGCAGACGGTGTACTCTCTCTGACTGTGAAGTTGTATGACTTGCTCGACACTTAATTGCTTTTCTGAAGCTAAATTCTGCAAATCCGGCGCAACTTCAGGGTGGTAGTAAACGGGAAAAGTCACTGTTTTTTGTTTCGATGACAAGATATCGCTGTTGGCGATTTTGTCCGCTTCCCTTTGACACCACTGGGTCAACTCTTGAACATCGACTTTCGGAGGATGGTATTCGATCAACAGCGTGGTGTATGAAGGAACCACTTCATAGATTTTTCCTTGATACCTTTCCTGCACCATTTGACTAAACGTAGCAATTCGCTCGATCAATTCCAAATCTATGGAGTGCCCAAAGTAGATAATTAAACTTGTTTCGGAAACCCGACAAACCTCTACCTTCATTGGTCATTTACTCTTGTCAGTTCCAACTTCATTACAGATTTTCCCTATCTCAAAAACTCGTCAGATTAGTTCTTTACGTGCTGTATGTCTTCAAAATCGTAATGACTTTTAACATGTTGTCAATTTGTTTAGATATGGTTATTGTGAATACGAAGACGCAGAGTCTTTGGCGTGACAAGCCTCACGAGCAGTACGCTCTTTATAAGTGAATTAACGGATTAATAAGATGCAGGTTCATGCAAAGCACTATCTGATGCTTCTATTTCTAGCGGCGATTTGGGGAAGTTCGTTCCCTTTCCTTAAGATAGCTCTAGAAAGCTACTCTCCCATATTGACGGTTGCTATACGTTTAACTCTATCTGCCATCGCTATGTCCGTATTTATCTGGGCTTTTAAATTGCGTATTCCGGCCGAGTTAAAGGTTTGGAAACACTATGCTGTCGTGGCGGTTATCGGCAATATTGTTCCATTCTTTTTGATTACGTGGGGAGAGCAATACATAGATGCCGCGTTAGCTTCCGTGCTGATGGGGTTGATTCCTCTCGCGACCTTAATCTTTGCTCATTACCTGACGGATGATGAGAAAATGTCGTTAAACAAACTACTCGGCGTAGTACTCGGCGGCGGCGGTGTGGTGGTGCTGATCGGTGTCGATGCTCTGCAAGGTTTTGGCGCGCATATTTTGGCACAACTGGCGGTTATCTTTGCGGCTTGCTGTTATGGTTTATCGGCTGTTTACGCTCGCAGAAGTAAAATTACCCAATATCACCCTCTCGCAAATGCGGCTGGTATTTTAATTTGCTCTGCGGTGTTCTCTTTGCCGATTGCGCTATTGGTTGATGACGTCAGCACCTTCACTTTTAACGTTCGCTCTCTTTCCGCACTATTGGTTTTGGCGCTCGCCTGTACCTGTTTTGCGTACTTCTTACTCTACAATTTGCTGGCGCAAGTAGGTGCGACTTTCACTTCGTTCAATAACTATCTTGTGCCTGTATTTGGCATGATCATCAGTGTGATTTTGCTGGGAGAGCCAATAAACTCGTCAACTTATTCCGCGCTAACTCTGATATTCATTGGGCTACTTCTATCCCAGAAGAAATCAAAACGACTCAGTTTAATGTCCAGATAAAGAGAAGAATAAAAGCCAAATCGCATCTTACTTCTCCTGTAGTTCCGGTTTGGCTTTTGAAGAATGGCTTTACGCCACAACTGTTGTCTGATTTCGTCCTTGCCCTTTTGACTCGTACAGCGCTTTATCTGCATGCTCTAACCATTCCGAATGTGTACGGAACCTCTTATCAAATGCGCAAACTCCGAGACTAATGGTGTATCGGATTTCACCTTGTTCGGTACTGACAACCTCAGCTTCAATACGCTTACGCAACCTTTCAGCAAAGTACCTCGCTTGGTCAACAGTGGTGTTTGGTAATAACACTGTGAACTCTTCACCGCCATAGCGGCCACAATGATCAGAAGCTCTCGCTGTCTTACGCAACACCTCCGCGGTTTTGCGAATAACATCATCACCGGCAGCATGACCAAACGTGTCATTGACCTTCTTAAAATGGTCGATATCAAAAATAACTAATGACGCAGGTGCTTCAGTCGCAATGATTTTCTCGTACTTTTTCATCAGTAGCGATTCCCAGTAAGAGCGGTTGAGTAATTGCGTCAAACCATCGGTGCGACTCATGTTTGATAAATGCTGATTTGATTGTTCTAAATGCAGCTTATTCTTCGCTATATCCGAGACATCCTGAATCATAATGCACACATGAGAAACATCGCCATTGAGTGATTTCAACGGAGTGACCACCATGTTCTGATACATTATTGTGCTTTTGTTGGTGTAAGGTGAGTAGTTTTTAAAATGAAAGACGTACGGTCTGTCTTCCCATCTGGAGAAGGTTCTTGTGTCTAATTTGACTGCCGCATCTATTTTGGCTTTGAGCCACTCTTCAGGAAGATCCGGAACGACTTCAAATAGATTTTTGGTCATTATTTTGGTAGAAACAATGCCCGAATAGTTTTGCATAAAACTGTTCCATAGGCACACTTCATAGTTGATATCGATAACCACTAACCCAACGTCTATAGTGTCTAACGCTTGGATCCCCCAATGGAAATCCCGCACATTTACAGTCAATCTCGGCATTAAAAAGATTCCATCAATTTATCTATTACTTTTACGGATTCCATGTCGATCAACAGCAAGATGTCACACTGGAAATCGAGATTTTCAGCGGAATAAGAAAACTCGACCGTAAAAGCAGACTTGGTTATCTTTTGCTGTGAAAGCAGCTCTTTTTCGTAGCTGTTAATTAAAACTGGCTGACGTAGAGTAAAGCTGACCATGATGAGTTCTGCCAATACACGCAGAAAAGTAGAAACCGCTAGGTTGGAAATGTTAAGTAATGATTCGTTGCTGTTTGCATCTTGCAGCGGATAACCAAGACGCTCGCCCACTTTGGCGAATTCTTTGCCTCTGATAGTCACCAGAGACTCACCGTGAATACCTGCGCCTGTGAAACGCTGTGTTACGGCATTCACATTGTCTCTATATAAGACATCGTGAACGGCCATCTCCAGCTCTGATGGCTCTAATATGCCAACCGTAGGTAAAGGCATGTTGATAAAATCTCCTACGCTATCTGAAATAAGCGCAACACAACGACCTAACGCGATATTGGTCAGTTCTCTAAATTTCGAATCTGAATCAATATAAGGTTCTGAAGTTATGCTTTTATGAATGGAATTTCCAACATGGCAACCTTTGAAAACGGCCTCTAGCTGCTCTATTTTAAAAGGCTTTTCGATGAAGTCAGACGCGCCCAATGCAAAACAACGTTCTTTCGCCGCTTTTTGTACATCACCAGAGATAATAACGACTTTGGTCGGATATGAATTAACAGGTAGCATGCCCAATACATCATAGCCGTCCATCACTGGCATAGTCAGATCGAGGAACAAAACATCAATTCGGTTATGAGCGAGTACACTTAGTGCTTCTCTGCCATTTTCCGCAAAAAAAATCTCAATATCGTAAAAATTAACAAGAGTCCGACTTAAGGATTTTCTAGCTAATGCAGAGTCATCACAGATTAGAACGTTCATAGTTTAATGTTGCACATTGGGCCATTCGTTAAAACTGTTAAATGATACTCACATTAGAAAGTCATCTTCAATGCCAAAACGCCGTCGTCAACAATCAGAAATTGCTGAATTTAAACTATGGAATTAGACAAAAAATGAACTAAAGTCCTTCTGTCAAAGGGATCTAGCGAGCTGAAATTGTTCAGCATTTCGCTTTCGTTAATTGAATAAATTTGCATCGAGTATCATTTTTAAGACAGACTCTTTGCGATATTTCCAACCAGCGCAACTAAATATCGAACCAAATCTGATTCTTTTATAAATTACTTAAGTACGAGATGTCTTCCTCAGAAATTTCATTTCCTTCTTGCACCATAAAGCCGCACATATAGCCACCATCCCTTTCGTGTCGCCATACCACTTTGCCTTTCACTCCTTCATTTAATGCATCAATGCGAATAGTCGCGTTCGATAACTTTAAATAGTCTTTAGTAAAAAGCTTCATACCGTGATTAGAAACATCAACAACTTGAACTTGGATTACAGGCTTAAACCAGCGGTTAAACAAACAAGAGGCGGGAATCATTGCTTTAAGTTCAATGCGGGACGATTTTCGACGGTTGGTAAAAGATGTGACTGACACGGCGTTACTCTAGATTTGGGCAATTAAAGTTAAACAACAAGTTTTCACTCTGCACTTAATAAACTTTAGTTGTTTGTTTAAACAGGCGCTACACCATATAGATCAAAGTGTAGGATGTAGAGGTGAATGTTCTACTCTTTTTGTCGGAAGCATCCGAACAAGGGCAAAGAGTGTAATCCAAATAAAAGAAAACGTTAACTGATAAGAGAAAATATGGAACAACTGTCGCTACGTAGCTCAACACGATTTCATCCACGACTTTTCGCAATATACAGTTGATCCAGATTTTCATTTTTCTTTCGGCTAGAAATACCAAAACTGGCAGTCAAAGAAATGATATTTGGAACCACCCAGTTAAATAGGTTTGTTTTCACGTTAAATTTAACTTTGGGGAAAATCGCAGGGACGTAGATACAATAAAGCCCGCTAAAAAGCGGGCTTTATTGTTTGTTCACGAAGGAACGAATTTGGTGGGTCTAGGCAGACTCGAACTGCCGACCCCTACCATGTCAAGACATTAATGATAAACTTTATTCATACACTCTAACGGAACTTCCTCGTTTTAACAAGAAAAATGACTCCTACCCTTGATGAAGATCTCAACTTTATGGCGCAATGTGGACACGAAACGGCCATAAAATTAAAGTTCTTATATCGGAGATTATTTTTGATGTGAGGCGATTTTGAAAGACGAGATTATGCGATTTGATGCTACCCTACTCGACAATGTAGAGCTCATCCGAGTGTCGGTCAAAGAACTCATCTCTGACGATACAATTCAAGATCTGTTTGCCCAAGCGAATCCTTTAAGTGGATTAAGAACCTCAAATGAAGCAAATGATAAATCTGCATACCTATTCAATTTGCTATCTCTGCAATCGCCGATTATTTGTTATCGGTACCGTAAACAATTTAAAGCTCTGACCGGTTCATTTACCCTCACCAGACTCCGCAGTGCGATTGCTCAACACTACCTACCCGATGACTTTTCTATATTGGTATTTGCACTTAAAAAGAAACCATCTTCAAGCATAAAACGAGCAATCGTTTTATTCGATCTGACTAACGACTTGCTCTCTAAATGCTTTATCAGTGACACAAAAAAAATTAGCTTTTATCTACGGTCATGGTTCAAAAAGGACGAAGGCAAACGCAGTATTTACCAATCAGATGAGTGGCTAACTTTTTTTCCTGAACTTAACTCAGCAGAGAAAGTGGCAAACTTTTTATCCATTTCTAAAGCCGATTTGTAGCTCGCTAAGGATATAGATTCATGTCAACGCCAACCGTCGAAGATATACAAGCGTTTTTACCTTTTGCTCTAGGTCATCTTCTTAACCCACTCGAAAAATTACTTGAAGCCATCGATTGCCCTGAAGATTTCCGGGGCTTACAAAAAGTACATTCGTTGCTTGAATACCTTTTTGATACTCATCCTCAGAAATTCTGTGAGTTGTTCGACATCCAACAAGATATTGCCAGTCAATTACTCCAATTATTTTCAGAAGTGAATGAAGCCTTCTTTCAGAAATACAGCAATACAACTCATGCAAAAGGATGGATGAGTCGACGCCCACTGTATTCATTGCTATTTATTTTTGATGACCACCAGACGCCACAAGCCGCCTCGGCATTATTATTTTTTCTCAGTCATTATTACAATAATGAATTAAAAATAATCACGGAAGACCGCACCGAAACTTCGATTCGCTCTTTCAGGCTTCTTTATACCGATGAGGTCATCGACCGACGATGTTTTAATTCAAATTCAATAGATGATACGGCCAATCAGATCCTTCAGGTTCGTGAGATTCTGATGGATCAAGAACGCGAAAATGACGAAGAGTCAGGTTCATCAAGTCGTGTTGGTTACCTGCGAGACTTAGAACATTTTTACCGGCTCAATTGGAAAAAACGAAAGAGCTTTTCTCGTATATCTCAAAGAAGTATCCGTTCATCCTACAGCCGAAAAAAAATAGAACGAGTGATCGGTTCGGATAACTTATTTACCGCCTCACTACTCAAACGTGGTTTGAGTAAACCACTTGTTGATGCTGGAGTATCCGCTGATGAAGATTATCCAGAACTTTGCATTATCAAAACTGAACAGCCAGTTTTACCTAAGCCACAACACGAATTACCCGATGTATCCGTCATTAAAGACAAGGCCAAAATCAATCACAAGAACCGTGGGATATCGAAGAGTGTTAGTAGGAGTCATAACATTACGCCGCTTGCGCGTAACCTTCTACAGCCTAGTGAACTCAGTTACCTATGGCATGACAGCAGTTCTCAACGTACCACGCTCATAAACAAAATCCCCAGAACCGATATTCAATGCATTCTGCACCTCATCTTGATTACAGGGCGAAATCTGTGCGACGTCTGCAACTTAGACGTACACTACAGTACTAGTAATGACAACCTCGGGCTTATCGTTACTGAATCGGAGTTAATTTTAAAAATTGCTCCAAAGCCTACAGCTAAAAGAGGCAAGCATTCAGATAACCCCAACCTACTAAAAAACCAAACCGTCGCCGCCATAGCTCTCCCCCAATATTTTTATAATATGTTTATCAAAAGCAACTTACGTGGCCATGCAAAGTTCTCAGGAAAGCCATCAGTCAATGCCTATAGAAAAGCCATAGAGTTCTATTTAAAAAAGCTCAATCAGCGCCATCGTTGCCAAATCAGTCTAAAGCGGATTGAGAACTATCTCATCAACAACTTAATCGCTACAGAAAAACACGATCCAGTTATCCTGGAAATGTTAAGGGGAGAGCTAAGTTACTATAGTCGTTCACCTCGCCATTATGCCTGGTATTCTGAAACTGAAATTAATCGCCGAATCCAAGCAATATGGTTGGATATGTTTAATCAGATGAAGGGCTACGATACTGACATTCAAATACCAGTATTGCCTGAATTACAACTAGATTTAGATACCACCGGAATTGGATCTCAATTCACACCGACCAGAGCAGCAATAAAAGATTGGGTTAACCATCGTTTAGCCCACTTGAAACAATTCTCTGCATTTGATGTGGTCAAAAATTTAAGTAATCTGATCGACTATCATAATCAATACTCGGCCTATACGCTGATCATGTTAGTGAATGCGTCAGGTTATAGAGCAGTTTACAATCCGCTTCCCAGTTTTGACTTGCTGCTATTGCGCTATCATGCCCTATGTATTTCAGATAAAGATTCATCAAAGACGTTTTCTCATACCCGAGTCGTCGTGTGCCCAACCGTTCTCAAATCGCAGTTACTGCACTATCAACGGCATACGAAAACACTGGCAAATCTCATTAGCCATTTATACCCGGCTCAATCAACGCAACTTTATGCGCAAACCTGCGATCACCAATTAATAGATCTTCCCCATAAAAACGACCGAATCGAATGGTTCCTTACCGCGAAGAATTCACACGCAAATGATGGACTATTCTTTTTATTTATCCAGGATAAAGATGATCCCACCTTTTTCCGGACGAAAAATTCAGGACCATCTTACCTCAGTGAATATATCGATTTGCCACTGAATTTCGGGCGACATTACGTGCGCCGTTATCTACAACTATCGAATGTCCATCAGGAATTAGTAAAATTCCAATTGGGCCATTGGGTAAACGGTGAAACACCACTCGAAAAATGTTCCTCTCTAAGCCATAAAGTCGCAATAGAACAGCTCCTACCGGTTTTGGACGAAATGCTGGAAGAACTCAGCTGGGAGGCCATTCCGTCATTAATAACACGTAAGAGAGGTTGATATGCGCCGATTAAGTGACGTACTCAATTTGGAGATACAAAACGCTTATTTACGGGCGGCTCAATCAGAAACGGGCGAATATCTCAAGTTAACCAACAATGAAAAGCTTGATTTGCCCAGCAAACTAAACATTACTAATGATGTTTATTCATTGACCCAGAAACATGGTTTGGTCGAAAACGGAAAAATACAATCCGAGTCACTAAATACCATTCAGAAGACCTTTCGCAAAGGGTTCGAAGATCACAATCTCCAGCTTAAATTGTTGGAACTTTTACTCTGTATCATAGAAAAACAGACAGGCATCACCGCCCCACCGATTAGCCAGACTTGCCATATCAGGCAAGATTTTCCGCTGCTCAAGCCCGATGACTTTTTAATGTCGCGACTGCAGGTCAGAATCTATGAGCTGGTTGAAAATGAATCATTGACTGCCCGCTATTTGGATCATCCAAAGCAAAACCAAGCCGTTCTTATGTTATGGCTAGTACTAAAAGAAGGAATCAGAAAATCAAAAGATATAGAGCAGTTACTCACGAAAAAGAGCACATTCTATCGAATTGGTGAACACTGGTTAGTTGAAACCAAGGGACAACGCTACTGGTTGTCCCCAATGGCGGAATTATTCTTAACCGCTTATTGGAACGACAGCTCAAAAGTCAGGATCAATGTCATGTCAGAGATAAATGCTCTACTTCATGCGTACAGACTATTGCCTAGAATATACAACCTACGGTTTGTCGATCTTCGCTCCGCATTTAAAAATGAATTCGTCCTTACTGTCAGTCCGGCAGAATACTCCATTTGCCAAGCAGCACTACCCACAACCTCATTAACTCAGACATCACTCTATAGGCTACTGACCGACCAACGAGTTAAACAAGATGAAGAGGACTATGAACAACGAAAAATGCCGATTCGGCAAAAGGTCGCATGGCTTTCAACTGGTTCGACATCGGCTGAAAAATTAAGAAAGAAAGCCATTCTAGAACAAGAAGAACTCACTACTGCTGAGCAAATTGAGGTAATCGAACATTATACTGGCAAACTCATTAAAACTTCGTTAAGCGAAAGCATTCGGATCAGTACCAAGTTACAAAATGAACTTCGACCGAGGTTAGAAAGTAATGATATAGCAGCAAGTGCCCCCTGGGGCTGGATAGTGCTTTCATGGATGTATCATCTACTTAAGTTTGGTGGAAAACATAAAAAGCGTCTACGTCTAACTACTATCAAATCCTATATTAGTTATGTTGCAGCTCCATTCATTCAAGAGTTTTCCGGTTGTGCACCAAAAAAAATGGAGAGCCTGGATTGGGCGGAAAAACTCAATATTGTGGCGGAACAAATAGCCTCAACCAAAAAATCTTTCGTTCTCTATTTCGCTGAGTTCTTAATTGAAAGTGACATTGTTACAAACCTGTGTTTATCTGATATCGATATTCCCTCAATTGGCCATCGTGTTAATGCCAATTTAATCACTCACTACGAAGCCGAGCGTATCATTGAAGCCTGTAATTCAATCGGTACTCCTACGGCCAAAATCGCCAAATTGTGTTTTTACCTAGGATTTTATAGCGGATTACGCCGCGGTGAAGTCGCCGGACTGCAGTTTGCCGATTTCACGATTAAGGGCGTTCGGTATGCCAATCTTCACGTACGGCCCAACAAATATCGAGAACTCAAATCAAGTGAAAGCTCCAGAAACCTACCGCTTGATTGTCTATGGCCTGAAAAATCTCTACTTGAGTTAACTGGCTATCTCAACGTGACCAAAACCAAATTTACCCAGGAGAAATCACTCATTTTTAAAGATACCAGGCAATTAAATGAAGCATTTTCGCTGCTAACAGAAATTATGAAAATTGTTACCGGTGAACCTGAAATTCGATACCACCATTGTCGCCATTCCTTCTGCAACTGGACCTGGATTCGCCTCAACTATGCCGATCATTCACAATTAGCCGATTTTTCATTCAGCCAGCATAAATTTTTCGCCCAAGACAATCACCAACGATTATGTCAACGTCTCGCCATCGCTCCGTTCTCACGTAAAAAGCTCTGGGCATTATCCGGCTTACTAGGTCATTCTTCACCAGAAGTCACTACCTCATCATATTTTCATCTGAGTGAATTTATTCAACGAACTAAATTTTCCAACCACCAACCATCCGATACTTTGCTACGTCGATATTGGGGCCAAGGGATACGAATTAGTGATCAAGGTAGGCTCCAGTCGGTACCCACATCAAAACACAATCTCATGGCCGCCGTTCCAGACACGTATGAACCAGCATCGCTGGTTTCAAGCCTTGATGAAGCAATCACACAACTCGGGCTAACTAAGTCGATTGAAATGAAACAAACCGTTTCTTTAAGTGCAGTTTGGGAAATCATTCAATTATTAGCCGAGGATCAACAATCTTCTGATGTCGCCAGCTTAACCGGTATTGATACATTAGCGGTCGAGGCCATCGTCAAATCCGATGAATCTATCGTGCGATCATCATTGTGCAGATCAAAGTATACACTTCCACCACTGGCTAACTATGCCAAACTAAACCGAGGGAATGTAAAAACGATTGAAAGTCTTATCAAGATGTTTGAAAACGCCATTGAAAACAATGCGATTCCAGAAGATTTCAATTTTACGACGCTTAGTGAAATACTAAACGATCTGGTAGGGGCACAAGATTCGTTGATCCGAACCCATAATCAAAAAGCAGCCTTACTCCTACTTAAGCTAATCCAACTGATTGGCTTAAAAGAACGTCACGTCAAACTCAAGTGGTATTTCCCGAGCGAGGCCTACTTCGATGCGAATGAGATAGATACGTACAAAAAACATCTATTATTCTGGGACGATACTATCCGAAGTCGAATTTTCCCCAATATAACGGTTGAAGTCCTAGTACCGAAAGCTCTGGAGCAATATATAAAGACATCCGCCAAATTTACAACCACTCTCAGTGATGCTGGTAGATTCCTCAAATATTATCCACCAGGCACAGTCAGTATTCACCTGTTACAAAGCAAATTTGATAATCAACGCATTGATAGTGAAGGTAACATCATTGAAACGCCGCAAAGAACCAGGGCGTTTGTTACATTTTTACGATTGTTAGCAATTTATACAAAAACCAAAGAGGCTAAGGACAGTTCAATCACTATCGAATGATGGCGCCAATGATTTGCAGTTTGCTTGCATAAAATACATTGCCTATATCATGAATCTTCAACATGAGGCATGTGAGACGATTTAGGAAATACTGTCCATTCCAATCTTGAATATGGTTGAAAAACGGTTGTTCGCACTCAGGGGCCGACTCATCGTAGTGCCCCGAAATAAGTAGTGTTGGTACCTGAATTTTGCCTAAACGGGGGATCACATCCCAATTTTTCATCGAACCAATAACGTGGAACTAATTGGGACCATTCATGGCATGATAAAACGTTGGATCTTCATCCATAGCATCAAATGTACGAACAACTTCTTCAGGCCATTTATCCAAACGGCATACATGGAGTGTGTAAATTTGGTTTCCAAGACTTTACGAAAACGGTATTTGGCATAACGAATTGAGTGCGGATGGATTAAGAATTCATGAGCAGGCCTTAAATGATAATGAGGATGCCAAGCTATCAATAATTAAGTAAAAAGAAGATGTTAGTAAATGCCCTAACGGAAAGATGATTGTCTTTGCAAAAGGACGGGGTGCTCTTGGATTTAATTTGCTGAGATATGTAGGTATCTTTAAGGTGAGTCTTGCTGAGAGTACCGATACTGCATTGATATTTGAACGTGTTAATGACAGTGAAAAATTCGAGGGTGTATCTCAGACGATTAATACTTCCTAGAACTTATAATTAATTAACACTCCAAATAAACAAATGAGATCATGAATTCAAGTCAAGTTATCATGGGGAACGCTATAAAATTGCTCGGTCAATCACCGCTGGATTCGGGATGCTCAATAAACTTAGCGCCATTTTCTACGGTTTTCATAGTCGTTCTGCTGCTAAGACCATTTCTGCTCATCAATCCATTGCAAACACGTACGTTCAAGCTCGTCGATGTAAGGAGTCAGCGTATCAACGTTTTTCTGATAGCGCATCATATCCTTCACAAAACTACACGGCCGGACTAAACGTAAAGTGGTATCGTTATGGCAGATAAAATCCACAATTGGATGCCCACCGTCATCTTTGCGCTCGATAAGGTACGTCGCTACCGGTTCTCTGTTTAGCTTGCTCGTTAATTGGTGTTGAAATTGGGCATGATGATCCTGAAGATAGCGTTTCACATCCAAGTAGTGTCGCTGGTGAACTGGATTATCATTGGAGAACGTTGCTCGATATCATGTGCCTGACTACCCTGCTCTACCGTTATAGTAACCTGGTAGGGATAGTGCGTTTCCAGCCACTGCTCGATCCGCTCTTCCATTTCTTCGAGAATAAAATTGGTGGTGGAATAGAGATTACCGTAAGTAAACTGGCCCTAGTAAAACAAGCGGATCCAATCTCCACGATACAAACTCAGATAATCGTGGGGAGTAGTTGACATAACCCGCAACCCTTGTGGATTTTGCTCAGGTTCATCAGGGGTATATTGGTTGTCTATAGCACGCTGCTGTTGATGCCAAAACTCAATGTCATAGCTGAGCAAGTCGCCATATAGCCCAATTTCCTGCTTTTCTCTACCCCATTCACACATCGACAGTTTATCCGCCCCATTTCCCCGGTGCAGTTGAATCTCAGCGTTGAGTTGATAGAGCGTATCCGCTGAAGCTTCATCCCAAAGCATTTGACGAGTAGCTTCATCCGCTTGGGTATAACCAGGAAGATACGTTTCAATGATATCGTCGTTCATTTACAGCACCTGTGTATTTATACAGTTAAAAGATAGCAAGGAGATGGACAGGAGTAAAAAAATTTATCTCATTTATCAGGGGAAATAATGATTTTCCCAAACACACTCAATCCACACTAACTGACCTTGTCGTAATCGAGTTAACACCACTTCTCCGACCAAAGAGCAAAATGCCTGACCTGGTAACGGAGTAATTAACACCGTAGGCAATTGATTGCGGTATCGTTTATCGATTAATGTCTGAAGCGTCTGCTGCTCACTGGCTGAATGGCGGGATTTATCTAAGTCGTCCACCACCAGCACATCGCTCTGAGTTAAACGCTGAAGTATTTGCCATTCTGATTGGGTGGTACTTGAGCGATAAGTACTGCGAATTTCTAGTATCAAATCATGGAAAGAAATAATTTCACTGCTTAGTCCCAAATCACTCAGTGAATACATCACCGCCGTTGCCAAATGCGTCTTTCCAGATCCACGATAACCAGCCAATACCAAGTTGGTATCCATACCTTGGTTAACCCATTCAATCCAACGTTGTATGGTACTGACCGCGTCTGCCCGAGTTGGAGTGTGGCTCCTATAGTTCTCCAAACGGCATTGTTTAAAACGGGCACCTACCCCTCTTACCTCACCAATCACTGAACGTGATGAGGCTGTAATATCAACACTCGACTGACTATGGCGACGAATGTGCTCCATCTCTTCAACCGTCTTTGGCGTGATATGAGCAGGAATATGTTTGAGAATCGACGTGAAGTGACTCATCGTTTTAACCTCCAAGGTAAACCAAATTCACTCTTCGGCGAAGCAGTCTCTGTTGTAGTCTTTGGTAATATCTGTGTATTCTCTGTAATAGGTCGGCGGATTTCGCCACTACAGTCTGGCGGATGGATAAACTCTGGATTGGCGCAATCCGCCATACTAGTTTGCCCCAAACAGCCAATCAAGTTTGGCTCATTAATCCGGTAGTAAATTCGGCACGGCACCCCTTGTTTTTTCTCCACCAGGATACCCAGTTTTCTTAACTTTGAACGAGCCGTATCAATCTCTCTGCGGGTCATACCCGTTTCTTCACCCCACTCTTCAATCGATTTATAAAACCATCGTTCAGCGTCTTTAGTCCGTTTTGACCAGTACAACGCCTGACTGAGCAGTAAAGCACCGGTAATACCGATGCCCAACTGAACAAACGCACGATGGAAAGCAATAGGACGGTCTAAGTAGTCCAACATGCGTTCACCTATCCCAAAGTACCCTGAGTATCACGTCTAGCTTTCCGCTCTTTGACAAAATCATCGAATCGATGTTGTATCAAGCCCAAAATTAAATCCGGTGATACACGCCCCGCAGTGAAGTGATAATGAAGCAGTACATTCATCACCCCTGACGCCAACGCATCAATCATTCCCTCTTCATCCGGTATGACACTGGATACCGGCTCTAGTCGCACACGAATTTGCATTTTCACTTCCGACTTAAACGCCAGAATATCGGGCGTGGTGTAACGAAAGAAGTGTCCCTGATTTAATACGTCTAGACATAAGCTGGCACAATGAACGGTCATGGTGTTGTATTTCATTGTTTTTTCTCCTTCACCTGGGTCAGTAAGCGTTCAAATGCTGAGCCATCCTGACGAGTTAGGTTGGGAACATAACGGCTGTAGATTTCGAACAACATTTTGGTATTGGAATGCCCCATCTGACGGGCAATCCATTCCGGTGCCTCACCAGCCGCTAACCAGAGTGTCGCGGCAGTATGACGAGTTTCGTACGGGCGACGATAAGGTAAGCCCATTTTCCTTAAGGTTGGCTTCCAAACCCGGTCGCGAATGTTACCTTTATCCAAAGGATTACCTTCGGCATTACAAAAGACATACTCTCCTGCACCAGTCACTTCTTTCTGAGCATTGAGCGCTTCCACCACTATACTCGACATATGAATATCACGAGCAGAACCCAAGGTTTTCGTGGTATCCATCTTCCCCTGAACATAGGTTTCACGGACACTAATTACCCCTAAACGAAAATCCACATATCGCCATTTCAGACCATCGATTTCTGAGGTGCGCATGCCGGTAAAAAAACGTACCAGAAAGTAATTGCGATACTCGTTTTTCACCACATTTAAGAAATCCATCACTTCTTCCAAAGTAAACGGATTCACATCGCGCTTTTCTACCCGCAATGGTTTGATGTTTTCAAACTGGCACCGAAACCCATAGCGGTCAGCCGCTTCACGTAATATCATGCGAAGAGGTGTCATGACATGATTGACAAAATCGGTTGAGAGCTTCGTTCCATCCGGTTTGGTCTGCATTAACTTTGCTCGGTATTTGAGGATATCTGGCCGCTGAATTTGATCGACATTCACATCGCCGAACTCAGGTACGAGATAACCAAACAAATACACTTTCATGCTGTTCACATAACTGGTTTTCCATCGAACCTCATTTTCACCGAACCATTCGTGGGCAAAATCTTCAAAGGGAATACTGGTAATTCCCTGCAGCTCCTGAGAAACCGTTTTATAAGCACCGAGCAACTCTTCTTTCTTCCGCCGAGCCAGGATGTCTTGCTTGACGAACTTAGATGCAAGATTCGACTCAGGAAAATATTCGCTGTAAACGAAACACCCTAACCTGATATCCGCATCAATCTGATTTAACAGTTTGGTGAGTTTCCTCTGATTAGCAGCAGTATTATTGAGTAACGTTTGTTCTCTACACCGCACGTTACAATACCGAAAATCGATATATAGCTTGTCTCCCCTTACATTAACGCTACCCATAACATACTCTCCCTGCTGCCATCGGAATATAAACCGCATTTCGTGTCGCACTCTGGTATAATTCCACTTCTACCTCTTCCCATATGTATAGAATTTTTCTACCATGGAAAGGTCGAATGTAGTGTTTACCTTCGATAAATACTGAGTCTCGCAGTTTTGCATTAATGTAGTTGGCGCTAAATTTGATCCGAACTGCGAGCTCTTTCACCGTTAATAGTGTCTGGTCCATAGAGACCTCCTTTTGACTTGTTTTCGTCTTCTCAAGACAAATATACGGGTCATTTTTCGTCTTATCAAGACATTTATTCGAACATTTGGTAATAAGAATTTGATTAGATATAAGATTAGAGAATTAGTGGCAGAGAAGTCTAAGCGCGAAGGGAGACGTATAACTTTATCTTTTTTGGCTGAGCAAGTAGGTATTCAAAGTTCAGCTATGTCAAAAATTGCTAATAATACCGGATACCATACCAGCGTCACCACCATTGAAGCCTTGTGTAAGTTCTTTGACTGTAAGATTGAAGATGTGATCGAGTATTTACCCGATAGTGATGAGTTTTGATTTGCCAGAAGTCAGTGTTTGCATTGTCGTAATAGTTCTCCCTGTCTTCTTCTAGAAGAAAATTTCAGCTTATAAACCCAGCCTATCGGATGACCAAATCTGATCAACGGTACTGGCATTACTGAGGGAAGATTACGGGATAAGTACCAGCCGATTCTGCCATGCCTTTACATTCTGGTCTGGATTAATACTTCTCTCATTACACATCGATATTCAGCGATTGTGATTTCATAATCCTAAACTCTCTGGTATTGAGTTTCTCTTCCTTCCAGATATTTTTAATCGTGCCGATACTCACATTGATGCCGTGTTGTTTTAACTCCATCATTAGTTGCATCAATGTAAAGTGTTTATTCTGTAACGTCAGCTTTATAATCTTGTCTTCTACGTGCTTTGGGATACGATTCTTACTGCGTTTCAGAGGCTTATTAATCCGCTTCAGACATAATGGCTCTTCTTCTGTCATTATTTTTAGGTGTAAAGGGATTGACGGGAGCAACCAAGGATACGGGCTGCTTTGGATATACTCCCCAACTGTTCGACAAACAAAGCTTACAAACCACCTAAAGTTTGTAGCGCTATAAATATCTGGTAAGGCAGCTTGTGATCATCTAGTATTATTCAATAATAAAGTGGTTATTTTATATAGGTAAAAGCATGGGTTCACGAAAAACCATAATCACAAATCACCGCAAGGTAGAATCAATGCGTAAATTGACCCAAGCCTGTAAATTGGCAATTAAAGAGGGTAAGTACAAAGTTGTTACTTTGAACAAAAATAAACAACCACTTTAACCACATTAAAAATGCGAGGCATGGGCTTTGTTTCCTAATTCGCTTTCAGTTAAAAACGCCCCTAACATGGCTAATTGTTAGGCGATTACCATCGTTTCAGGCATACCTAGCCCTGTGAGCTTGTTTAACGCTTTTATCATGGCGTAAGTCTCACCAACCTGAGCATTGTAATTTCTTAAACTTAATGTCCCACCGAG
>NZ_JAKKCI010000008.1:0-179612 GCF_021726015.1 Vibrio sp. A1-b2 | reverse complement strand
CTTTGGCATCCCAGTTCGCGTAGATATCTGCTGGGATTTCAAATGGTGCGTATTCCCAACCTAGGAATTCACGTGCTGCTTGGATTTCGTCTGCGCCTAGTGGAGCACCGTGACAGTCGTGAGAGCCTGCTTTGTTTGGCGAACCGAAACCGATGATGGTTTTGGTACAGATTAGAGTAGGACGACCTGTTTCTGATTTCGCCGCTTCAATCGCTGCGTTGATTGCGTCAGCATCGTGACCATCAACTGCAGGGATAACGTGCCAGCCGTACGCCTCAAAACGTTTTGGTGTATCGTCAGCGAACCAACCTTCTACATGACCATCGATAGAGATACCGTTGTCATCCCAGAATGCAATCAGTTTGCCCAGACCTAGAGTACCTGCAAGAGAACATGCCTCGTGTGAGATACCTTCCATCATACAACCGTCGCCCATGAACGCGTACGTGTAGTGGTCAACAATCTCATGGCCTTCTTTGTTGAACTGAGCAGCAAGCGCTTTCTCAGCCAGCGCCATACCCACAGCGTTAGTGATACCTTGACCTAGAGGGCCAGTAGTCGTTTCAATACCCGGTGCGTAACCGTACTCAGGGTGACCCGGAGTTTTCGAGTGAAGCTGACGGAAGTTTTTAAGGTCGTCGATTGAAAGCTCGTAACCAGTCAGGTGAAGCAGTGAGTAAATCAGCATCGAGCCATGACCGTTAGAAAGGATGAAACGGTCGCGGTCAGCCCAGTTAGGGTTTTGTGGGTTGTGGTTTAGGTGCGAACGCCAAAGTACTTCAGCGATATCCGCCATACCCATTGGGGCACCTGGGTGGCCAGAGTTAGCTTTTTGAACACCGTCCATGCTCAGAGCACGGATTGCGTTAGCCAATTGTTTACGATTCATAGTCGTCACTCAGTTAAGTTTGAATAATATTGAGAGCAGAATTTTAAACTCTGCTCAATTTGAAACAAGTATAAAAAGCGAAGCGAGTTTTCACTCGCTTCTTAAATTTGAATTAAAGCTTAGCTTCAATCATCGCTTCAAGTTTGCCTTGGTCGATAGCGAAGTTGCGGATACCTTCTGCAAGTTTCTCTACTGCCATTGGATCTTGGTTGTGGTCCCATAGGAATTCAGCGTGAGTCATCGCTGCTGGACGCTCTTTACTGCCTTTAGAGTCAACAAGTTTCGCTACAACTTCACCTTCTGCGGCTTCTAGTTCAGCAAGAAGTGAAGGAGCAATTGTTAGACGGTCACAGCCAGCTAGTTCTAGGATCTCACCGATGTTACGGAAGCTTGCGCCCATAACGACAGTTTTGTAGCCGTGCTCTTTGTAGTAGTTGTAAATGGTAGAAACAGAAAGAACACCTGGATCTTCTTGAGCAGCGAAATCACGACCTTCTTTTGCTTTGTACCAGTCCATGATACGGCCAACGAATGGAGAAATTAAGTAAACGCCAGCTTCCGCACACGCACGAGCTTGAGCAAATGAGAATAGAAGAGTCAGGTTACAGTTGATGCCTTCTTTTTCTAGAACTTCAGCAGCACGGATACCTTCCCAAGTAGAAGCCAGTTTAATCAGGATACGATCGTTAGAGATGCCAGCATCGTTGTACATTTTGATAAGTTGACGAGCTTTAGCAATGCTGCCTTCAGTGTCGTAAGAAAGACGAGCATCTACTTCTGTAGAGATACGACCTGGGATCGTTTTAAGGATTTCTTTACCGATGTTAACCGCAAGCATGTCACAAGTATCTTGAACTTGTTGAGCCTTGTCATTGCTTTGAGTTTTCGCGTATTCGATAGCTTGATCGATAAGTGGCGCGTACTCGGCAATTTGAGCAGCTTTAAGAATTAGAGAAGGGTTAGTTGTTGCGTCTTCTGGTTGGTATTTTTTGATTGCTTCAATTTCACCGGTGTCTGCTACAACGGTAGTCAGTTTACGAAGTTGCTCTAATTTATTGCTCATTTCGATCGTCCTATTTCTCGTTTCTCGTTGGGCTTTGCCTGCCGTTTAATATGCCAGTCACAGAGCAAGACAATGTCATTTAACAAGACAAAAGTGTCACTTAGTACGACAAAAATAGTGGCTTGGCATTGCAAACAGGTTAGAAAACATTGTAGCTACTTTAACGCTACATATAAGTTCAACAACACTGTTCAATTCACATAAACATAATGTTTTTCACAGCTCGAACATTTGCAATGAACATATGTTCAATCTATGAGTAAATGATGTGTCCATATTTATCTGATCTGCGGTGAATGTCAATTGTGATTTCTCATTTCTAGTGACCTAAATCAACATTAATTTACTTGTGTTCAAAGGGTGAATAAGACGAAACGATTGCTTAGGCCTTGTTATACGTTCTTAGTATGCTCAATCTCTCAAAAAATGAGTGAGAATATGTAATCTTTCTGAGCAAATGTTGCGTGCTTGCATAGGTGTAACATATGCTAGGTCAATGAGCGGATGCTCAGTTTTAAATACAATGAGCACAATTTCACAGATAAGAGTCGATGATGAACAATCCAATCCCAGAAATTTCTCTAGAAAATACAGACTTATTGACTGAAGTTTCAGTTGCTTACTACCAAGATGGAGCGACTCAGGAAGAGATTTCTAAGAAGTTTGCACTCTCTCGCGCCAAAGTTGGCCGTTTGCTCAAACAAGCACGAGATGAAGGTATTGTTGAAATCACGGTGAAATACCATCCGGTATTCAGTGCCAAGATAGAGCAACGTTTAATTGAACGCTTTGGTGTTAAGCGTGCGCTGATCGCGTTGGACCAACCTAACGAAGAACAGCAGCGTCAGCAGGTAGCTGGATTAGTCTCTCACTATCTAACTAATACGCTAAAAAACGGCATGGTAGTCAGTGTCGGACAAGGTCGAAATGTTTCCTCTGTCGCTCATCATGTTGGTGTGATTACCCCTCGTGATTGTAAGTTTGTCTGTGGTATTGGCGGTATTCACCCTCGCGGCGGCATGTTTAATGCCGACCATATCTGTCGTCAGCTAGCAAAAAAATACGGTGGTTCTTCTGAAACCTTATATGCACCAGCTTATGCAGAGAACCGAGATCAAAAATTAGCGTTTATGCAGAACGCAACGGTTAAACAAACACTCGATTTGGCAAGAAAAGCCGACATGGCTCTGATTGGTATCGGTGATATGAGTGAAAACAGTTATATGGTCGATCTTGGCTGGTTCACGGCAGAAGAAGTCGTTCAATCACGCCTTCAGCAAGGCGTGGTAGGGGATTTTGCTGGTCACGACTTTTTCAATGTTCAGGGCGAAATTGCCAATACGGTAATGAATGACCGAGTGATTGGTTTGAGTATCGATGAATTCCGTTTGGTTTCAGAAGTCGTGGCCATTGCAGCGGAAAACAGTAAGCCACTTGCACTATTAGGGGCTTTGCGTACTGGCGCGATTGATGTAATAGCGACCAGTGTCAGTAATGCTCTGACCGTTTTGAACTTGGACGAGCAGATGAGCAGTATCTCTCGTTCGTAGAGATAAAATGAGTTTTAGATCAGTTCGCAAGGAGGCCATGGCCTCCTTTTTTCATATCAGAACAAATCTTGTTGATTGTAATATAACCCTTCATCATTGCTTTTTGAGAGTGAGGTCAATATCACGACTGTTTTTTAAACAAGAGCATATTTGCATATCAAACTCTCATTTCGCCGTAAGCCGTATTGCTATTTCTCATTATCCATTTCATAACAATATGGAAACATTAAACATATACAACCCTAGAATCACATTTTGAAGGAGCACTTATGTATCAAAAACTAAGGACTGGTTTATTAGCTGTAGCAATGGCATTTTCTCTGCCTGCAATGGCAGAAAACTACACTATTGGTACGGGTAGTCAAAGTGGTACTTATTATCCATTGGGCGGTATGCTGGCTAAGATTTGGAGCGAAAACTTATCAGACTTTAATATGCGCGCAGAAGTAACCGCGGCATCGGTTGAAAACACCATTAAGGTATCGACAGACAAACAGTTAGTGGGTATTGCACAAGGCAATGTTGTACTTCAAGCAGCGAGCGGTGTTAAACCTTTCCCTAAAAAACTGGATGTATCTGTTCTCTTTGCTCTATATCCAAACGTGGTGCAGTTCATCGTTCCGGCTAAATCTGATATCAACTCGATTGCGGACTTAAAAGGCAAACGTATTTCACTGGGTGCGCCGGGTTCAGGTACTCGCGTTAGTGCGGTAAACATCCTTAATACTTTGGGTATCACTGAAGATGACATCAAAGCTCAATCACTGAACTACACAGCGACAACCAGTGCGCTGGCGAATAATCAAATTGATGCGGGTGTGGTTGTAGGCAGTGTGGGTGTAGGGGCAATTACCGAACTCGCTTTGACTCGCGATATTCGCATCTTAAGTTTTAGCGAAGAGGAACTGGCGAAAATCACTCAAGATTATCCTTCATACATTCAAATTGATGTTCCTGCGGATTCTTACAACAAAGTGCCAGCCTTTAAAGCGCCAGCGGTATGGAACGTATTGGTTGTTAACAACAATATGAGTGAAGACATGGCGTACAACATGACAAAAGTGGCGTTTGAAAATATCGACAAAATTCGCCAAGTGATTGATGTAACTAAATTCACCACGATTGAGAATATGACTAAGCTGCAAGGTATCGCTCTTCACCCAGGTGCAGAGAAATATCGCAAAGAACAAATGAAGTAAGCGTTGTAATGTTTGGTGGGAAGTCTTGACTGTGAACAGTTGGACTTCCTTCAAACCAAATGGACGATAAGTAATGTTACATGGAGTAAGTGATGAGTGAATTTCATCCTCGTAACCAAAAAATTACCAATGTCATTGTTACGATAGCCGCGATTGCGGCTATCGCTCTTTCTGTTTTTCAGATTTGGCAGGGCATTCTGGCCAATCTGTCAGCCCCTGTTTTTCGGCCGATACACGTCAGTTGGGTATTGGCACTTGTGTTCTTGGTTTACCCTCTGTTTAGTGACCGAAAGCCGTTTGCTATTTACTTGTTGGGACGAATTTTAGATTTATTGTGTGTGGCGCTCACGTGCTGGGCATCAACTCAGATTGCATTATTTGATTATGACGACATCAGCTTTTTGCTGGACGGTTTGCAGTCGCTTGATCAGGCTGCAGGAATTGTTCTCATTCTGCTGTTACTTGAAGCAACACGTAGAACAGTCGGTTTGGTGATGGTGTTCATCGCGGTGCTGTTTCTGGTGTATGCCATATTTGGTGATGTGCTTCCAGACAATATTGCGAGCAAAGGTTTTAGTGTTGAAGAGATCATCCGTTTCCACATTTATTCCACAAATGGTGTCTACGGTGCGCCGTTAGCGATTGCCGCTGGTGTGGTATTTATGTTTGTTCTGTTTGGGGCTTTTTTACAAGTAACGGGTGCGGGTCAGTTCTTTATCGATATGGCGTTTTCTGTTGCAGGTAAATATCGTGGTGGCCCGGCGAAGGCAAGTGTTATCGCATCAGCTGCCCTTGGCTCAATATCTGGGTCAGCGATTGCCAACACAGTAACAACGGGCGCTTTGACTATCCCTATGATGAAAAAACTGGGTTATAAGTCTGAACAAGCAGCGGGGATTGAAGCCGCCGCATCAACGGGCGGGCAGATTATGCCTCCAGTGATGGGGGCTGGCGCGTTCGTTATGGCTCAGTTTACTGGTATTCCTTATAGTGAGATCCTAATTGTTTCTATTGCCCCAGCCATTTTGTATTTTGCGTGTACGTTACTTTATGTGCATCTGATGGCGTGTAAGTTAGATCTTCAGGGGATGACTCAAACCGAAAAAATCGCCACAGTGTTGCGTAGTGGTTGGCATTATCTGGTACCACTTATTCTTATCACCGTACTATTGATGATGAGCTATTCGCCAGTATTGGTGGGTGTGATTGGTTGTGCCTCAATTCTTTTAGCTGCGATGACGCGCAAACACAGCCGCATTACTGTGAAGCTTTTCTTGGAAGGATTAAAAGAAGGTGCGCTTCTGGCTCTACCTATTTCGGTTGCTTGTGCTACGGCTGGTATCGTAGTCGGTGTGGTTGGTCAAACCGGCATTGGTTTGCAATTTACCCAATTTCTGATCGCAATGTCTGGCGGTTATTTATGGTCCGCGTTAGCTCTTATCGCGCTTGCTGCAGTTATTTTGGGTATGGGGCTTCCAGTTACCGCCGCTTATATCGTGTTGTCGATCATGGCAGTTCCGGCATTAATGGACTTCGGTGTGACCCTTCTGGCTGCGCACATGATAGTGTTCTGGTTATCACAAACCTCTAACGTAACACCACCAATTGCACTTGCAGCATTTGCAGGCGCAGGGATAGCCAATGCGTCACCAATGCGCTCAGCCGTTCAGGCTTTTAAACTGGCGCAGGGATTTTTCTTAATTCCAGCCATGATGGCATTTTCAGGATTGATTTGGGTGGAAGGAGAGCATCTGCACTTCGCGATAGCTATCATCGCTACCATCAGTTTGTTTATCGCCTTCGCTGGCGGTATAGAAGGGCGTTTGTTTGTTCCTTTACTGATGTGGCAACGTGCAGTCTTACTATGTATGGCGCTCGGGGTGTTGTTCTTATCTGATCTCAATCGTTTGATAGCACTTGCCGTTATTGTCGTGATTTGTCTGATGAACTATCGACAACAGAGCAGAGCGCTTTCGCAAGCTTAGAGCACTTCTTTGTCAAGTAATAAGGCCGTCATATTGACGGCCTTATATTCAGTTAATCGTGCTTTTTGTTTCTGGCACTTTTCAAACCAAGCTTATTGTTGCAGCTTCGCTTTTGCTTCTTCTACTTTAGAAAAATCCAAACCTAGTTCTTCAACGGCTTCTTTGATGAGAGCTGGATTTTGCATTACCTGACCCATCAGCAGTTGTAATTGCTCCTGAGGTAAACCGAGTTGGCCGACAATCGCCATTGCAGCAAGAGGATTCTGCGTTAACGCTTGGAATAGCTCTTGGATTTTGTCGTTGCTTACATTGTTCTCTTTCAACAGTGCAATAATTGGGTTCATTTTTTTACCTTTTAAAACTAACCTGAACAGGTTTCTAAAATTAAAATCGGGCGCAGTCTATAACAATTTCTGCGAATGTTTAATCTTTGCTTTAAACGTTATCAGTGTCGTTTGCTGTTTCTATTGGCAGGTCCGTAGAGGCTCCCCATTCGGTCCACGAGCCATCATAAACAGAAAGGTTTTCGTAACCACACACCAGCGCGGCTAACAGAACGATACAAGCTGTAACGCCTGAACCACAACTGAACACGTATTCATCAGCGTCTTTGGTGAGCGTTGATTTCAAAATCGCAGACAAATCGTTGGCTGTCTTGAGTTTATGCCCATCCATTAGTTCAGCAAAAGGTAGATTGCAGGAGTTGGGAATATGTCCACTGCGTAGTCCAGTTCTTGGTTCGGCTACTTGGGAAAGAAAGCGAGCACGAGAGCGAGCATCGACAGTTAAGCTTGCTTCGTCGTCAATTTTTGCTTTTACGTATTCAGCATCAACGAAATAATTTGATTGCAAAGTGCCGTTAAAGTCGCCTTTCGGAGCGTCCGAGAGATACTCCTGAGTGACATTGTAACCTTGTGCTTTCCATTCGGTTAAGCCGCCATTAAGGATGTAAACCTGCGAATGACCGAAGGCTTTGAACATCCACCACGCTCTAGGGGATGCGAAAGTGCCGCTGTTGTCGTAAATAACGATGATGGAATCATTATTGATTCCTAGCTCTTGAGCAAGATGGTTGAAACGTTCTTCACTTGGCATCATATGCGGAAGTGATGATTCAATGTCGCAAAACTCTTTGTCGTAATCGAATCGACGTGCATTAGGGATTTTATTTACCCAGTCTTTCTCTGATTCAGAGGGGATCTGAAACTCTAGGCTACTGTCTAGGATAACTAGGCGAGGATTTTCCAAACGCTCGACAAGCCATTCGGGTGAAACAAGTGGTGACATTCAACAAATCCTTAGTTGGGTTCACGTAAAACTTAGTCCATTAAGGTACTCAATCAAGGGCAAGAAATAAAACGGTAATAGACATCTTGCTGTTCGGTTAGTACTTTCTCTACAGTGATCACATCACCAACTTGGCAATCCGTGGTTGGCGGAACGTTGATGAGCTGCTTTCCAGTTTCCTTTGATTCAACGAGGAAATAACGCCTCTGACCGTCCAGTGACTGTGTAAGTGTATTATCGATAAGATGAACTTGGAGTTCGATTTGAGTACGCTCTGGCCGCAATGCAAGCATGGCGACCAGTAATAAGGTGAGCAGCAACAGCAGCATGGTCAGTTTTTTAGCTGAAGACATACACAGTCACTTTTAACTGCCACAAGTAGGGCAGTGAGGTTGCTTCATCAGTTTCATTTCGCGCCAAGACATGGTCATAGCATCGAGCATCAGAATTTTGCCTTGGATTGGCTTACCCAAACCTGCAATGACCTTAATCGCTTCCATTGCCTGAACCGCGCCGATAATGCCAACCACAGGCGCCATGACACCCGCTTCAACACAAGAAAGCGCATTACTTCCAAACAGAGCACTTAAGCATTGATAGCAAGGCTCTTGCTGAACTTGATAAGTAAACACGCTCACTTGGCCTTCCATGCGAATGGCAGCGCCGGAAACTAACGGTGTTTTGGTCTGGTAACAAAGGCGATTAAGCTGGTTACGCGTATCTACGTTGTCGCTGGCATCCAACACCAAATCATGGTCCTGAACTAGACTTAACAGGGCTTCATCAGTAAGTCTTTTCGCTACGGTAACAATTTCAAGCTCTGGGTTAAGTTCTTTTAACGCTTGCGCTGCGGATTCCACTTTGAGCTTTCCGATATCCGCATCATGGTGAAGAACCTGACGCTGCAAGTTCGACAACTCCACTTTATCGTCATCAATCAGCGTCAGTTTGCCTATACCAGCAGTTGCAAGATATTGGCTAGAGGCACATCCCAAGCCACCAGCACCGAGGATCAGAATCGAAGACTGCTTCAGCGCTTCCTGTCCTTCAAAATCAAATGCTTTAAGGATGATCTGGCGGTTGTAACGCAGCATTTCTGCGTCGCTTAGGATTTCCATACTCGAGCCTAATATAACGTTGAGTTAAACAGTTGAATGTTGACGGTTTCACCCACTTCAACGCTGCCACGTTCACGCTCAAGTACCACAAAACAGTTGGCTAAGCTCATAGAGCGGAAGGCACCTGAACTCTGATTCCCCGTCGTTTCTACAACAAACTGACCATTTTCGATGGTGTAAATGCCGCGTTGGAAATCCGTTCTGCCCGGTCCTTTTTTGAATGCAGTACGAGTAATCGCCGGAATCGATTCGGGTGCTTTCCATTGCGAATGACCACCTAGCTTAGCCAGCATAGGTTGAACTAGCACATACATCGTTAATACTGCAGAAACAGGGTTGCCTGGCAGACCACAAAACCAAGTATCACCTAGAGCGCCAAAAGCAAAGGGTTTACCCGGTTTGATCGCCAGTTTCCAAAAACCGATTTGCCCCACTTCATCAAGAATGTCTTTAGTGAAATCTGCTTCACCAACGCTGACGCCACCTGAAGTTACCACCACATCGGCAAGGCTTTGTGCTTTTTCAAATGTCTCTTTAAGCGTTTTAGGGCAGTCAGGAATAATGCCTAAATCAATGGCTTCACAACCGAAGTTAATGATCAGCGGTTTGATACCATAACGGTTGCTGTCATAGATTTCGCCAGCTTTAAGCTCAGTGCCTAATGGTTTTAGCTCGTCACCAGTAGAGAAAAAGGCGACTTTTGGTTTTCTGAAGATAGTGACGTGGCTAACACCTAAGGTCGCGATCATCGGAATATCGCGAGCGGTCAGACGAGCACCTTTGTTGAGAACGATGTCGCCTTGGCGAATGTCGTCGCCAACAGGGCGGATATTGTTGTTTGGTTTAACCTGAGTTTGGCAAAAAGTAACACCGTCTTCGGTGACCGTCGCTTGTTCTTGCATGATCACCGCATCACAACCTTGAGGAATTTGCGCGCCAGTCATGATACGTACACAGGTCATTGATGGCCATTCGCCTTCAAAAGGTTGGCCAGCAAATGATTTACCCGCTACAGGCAGAGGTTGGCTTTGCGCTAATTCGCTGATTCTAACCGCGTACCCATCCATCGCAGAGTTATCGAATGGTGGTACGTTGATAGGTGAAAGAATGTCTTCTGCAAGTACATAGCCGATGGCGTCTGCGAGTGGAAGTTGAAGTGTCGATTGAATTGGTTTAATGCCAGCCAGCATTTTTTCTAAAGCTTCTTCAAGAGGCATTAAGCCCGGAGCGTCACAACAGCCCATTCGTTATTCCTGTAGTCTTTTTTGTTGGGAGATACTCTAACATAGTAGAGCTATTTGCATATGCCCTTTTTACTGACAGGGACATACCTTGCTTTCGCAGATAGGAGCAGTATTTCCACCTATAAAATAGGGGTGTAATTATGTAAGAATCCGAGTATCCTTGTCAGCCATCCGAAAGGGGTAAAGTAAGAGGAATGTGAATGTCATCAGGTCTTAGCGAATCAGCAAAGTTAGTAAAAGATGCGCTAGAGCGCCGTGGTTTGGAAACGCCAATGCAGCCAAATACGGTGAGTCGTGAAGAGAAGAAAGAAAAGATTGAGAGTCACATGCGTGAAATCCTCAATTTACTTGGTCTTGATCTGACCGATGATAGCCTAGAAGAAACGCCGCATCGTATTGCAAAAATGTATGTGGATGAGATTTTTTCAGGGCTGGACTATAGCAACTTCCCTAAAATCACTGTGATTGAAAACAAAATGAATGTGAGTGAAATGGTGAAGGTGAAAGACATCACAGTAACCAGCACTTGTGAACATCACTTAGTAACGATTGATGGTAAAGCGGCTGTCGCTTATATTCCTCGTGGCAAAATTATTGGTCTGTCTAAGATCAACCGCATTGTCCGCTTTTTTGCTCAGCGTCCTCAGGTTCAAGAGCGTATGACACAGCAAATTCTGGTTGCTCTGCAAGCTCTACTAGAGTCAGACGATGTGGCAGTTACTATCGATGCTACGCATTACTGCGTGAAATCTCGTGGTGTGATGGACGCAACCAGCGTAACCACAACCACAGCGCTCGGTGGTATTTTCAAATCCAACCCTGCAACTCGCGCTGAATTTCTTCACGGTTTACGTTAACGCGAACAATAAAAAGCCCAGTCAGAGCTAGACTGGGCAAATTATATAGCCGGATGCTATCTAGTCAGTCGAACTATTTCTTAAAAAGAGAAAGCCATTCCCCATAACCTTCTTGCTCCATCTTATCGACTGGTACAAAACGCATCGCGGCTGAGTTCATACAGTATCTTAAACCCGTCGGCGCTGGGCCATCATCAAACACATGGCCTAGGTGAGAGTCTGCAAAGCGGCTGCGAACTTCGGTTCTGGTGTAAAACAGCTTGTTGTCATCGTGAGTCACAATGTATGCCGAACTGATTGGCTTGGTGAAACTTGGCCAGCCTGTCCCTGATTTGTATTTATCGGTGGAAGAAAACAGAGGCTCTCCAGAAACGATATCCACATAGATACCTGCTTGCTTGTTATCCCAGTATTCATTTTGGAAAGCACGTTCGGTGCCTTCCTCTTGAGTAACGTAATACTGTAGATCGGTCAGTTTTGATTTGATCTCTTCATTAGACGGGCGAGTGTATGCTTTGACACTGTTGAGAGCTTTTGTTTTGTCGATAATTTCTCGTAACGTTACCGGCTTTTCTACTCTGTCCTTACCGAAAATCTCGTCTAGGTACTGGTCACGTCCCGAAGCGTAACGATAGTACTTATAACGTAGCGAGTTATTTTTGTAATAGTCTTGATGGTATTCTTCCGCACGCCAAAACTTGGTGTATTTAATCAGCTCAGTTTTTAATGGTTTTTTGAAAATGCCTGTTTGTTCGATTTCTTTCATGAAATTCGCAGCAATCTGCTTTTGCTCATCATTGTGATAGAAAATCGCAGGGCGGTATTGGTTCCCTCGGTCGACAAAAGAGCCTTGGTCATCGGTTGGGTCGATATGTCGGAAGAATTGGTCCAGTACCTGTTCGTAAGTGACTTTTTTAGGATCGTACGTCACCTGAACCACTTCAATGTGTCCCGTTTTACCTGACGAGACTTGTTTGTAATTTGGGTTATCAACATTTCCGCCCGCGTAACCAGAGACTACGTCAACGACACCCGGAAGTTTTTCCAAATCTGATTCTGTACACCAGAAACAGCCGCCCGCCAAGGTAGCAACTTCCGTTTGACCAGATTTCATTTGATCAGAGTGAGTCGTCGTCATTTCGCTGGTGGCATGACTGAACGAAAAAATTGATAAAGGTATTGCTGCGAAGAGTAGTAATAGTGCTGTTGAGCGTTTCATGACTTTTCTTACCCATTTTTATTATCGATATAAGAAAAGAACGGCACACGAAGTGAAAAATTTCAAACTGTTTACGAAAGAAATAAATCTATCGATAAAGAAAAGGCAGCTTGGGTTGCAACGCTGCCTTGTCGAATTTGATTGGGTGGGTTAACTCAAACCAATAATATGCCCGTGTTCGTCGATGTCTAATGACATAAAGGCGGGCTTGTCTGGTAGGCCGGGCATGGTCATGACGTTGTCGCACAGCGCATACACAAAGCCAGCGCCAGCGCAGAGTTTGAGCTCGCGAATCATCACTTCAAATCCACTTGGTGCACCTTTAATTGATGAATTTGTGGTAATAGAGAGCGGCGTCTTCGCGAAACAGACTGACAGGTTTTCGAAGCCTTGTTCGTTCAACTGCTTTAATTGCATTTGAGCTTTGTAACTCAGCATAAATGAACCTGCACCATAGCCTTTGGTGACAACACTGGTGATCTTGGTCATCAGCGCATCTTGAGCTTGGTATAAAGGCTCAAACAAAGATGTTTTCTCGCACTGCTTAATGACTTTTTCTGCAAGTTCCTTAGCGCCTTCGCCGCCTCTAACAAAACCCTCAGAAATTGATACTTCAACATCGTTTGGCAAAGCCTCGATAAGTTCAATAAGCTGCTGTAGTTCTTCGTTAGTATCTTGGGGGAAGCGGTTAATCGCGACAACAGCAGGAATGCCGTATTTATTAACGTTGTTGATGTGCCACTTTAAGTTCTCAAAGCCTGCGACTAAAGCATCTCGATCTGGTGCGAACAATGAGTCGGGGATAGCTTGACCCGGACGTAAATCGAATTGACCTGAGTTTGCTTTCAGACCGCGCAAGGTTGCCACAATAACAGCACAATCGGGTGTTTTACCCGATGCTTTTGCTTTGATGTTACAGGCTTTTTCAAAACCCATGTCAGAACCGAATCCGCCTTCTGTGACTGTGTATTCGGCTAAACGTGTCGCGATGTCATCGGCAATGATCGATGAATTGCCGTGTGCAATATTGGCGAAAGGTCCTGCATGGATAAGGGTAGGCACGCCTTCTAAAGTCTGCATTAACGTTGGTTTGATCGCTTCTTTCATACTGACCGTCATCGCGCCAGCGACTTGCAAATCCTCTGTGGTCACTGGGTTACCATCAAAACTGTAGCCAATCACAATTTTGCCGATACGTTGACGCAGGTCTTTAAGGTCAGAAGCCAAGGCAAGAATTGCCATAAGTTCAGATGCTGCGGAAATATCGAAACCATCAGTACGTTCATAACCATTGATGGTTTTACCCATTTCGTTTTGACCGACCGTTACCATGCGCAGCGCGCGATCGTTATGGTCAACAACACGTTTCCACACCACTTGGTGTGGATCGATTCGCAGCGCTTTAAGCTGTGTTCGGCGTTCGAAATCTTCATAGCCGTTACGTTGCTCATGGTAGATACGAGCGTCGATAGCGGCAGAGGCTAGGTTATGGGCGGCGGTCACCGCATGAATATCACCAGTTAAGTGCAGGTTTAATTCTTCCATTGGAGCAACCTGCGAATAACCACCACCTGCAGCACCACCTTTAACGCCAAAGATAGGCCCCATAGAAGGTTGGCGTATACAAGCAAAAACCGACTGATTCAATTTTGCTAATCCTTGCGCTAAACCTATGGTTGTAACAGTTTTACCTTCACCGAGCGGTGTCGGTGTGATGGCTGTTACCAATACAAACTTGCCTACGGGTTTTTCATGCAATCGTTCTAAACATTTTAATGAGACTTTTGCTTTGTAATGGCCGTGACTTTCGTACTCTTCAGCACGTAATCCTGCCTTTTCAGCAACGGCATCAATGTGGCTCAATGGGGTGGAACGGCAAATGTCGATGTCTGATAGCATAAAATCCTCAGAATGTGTTTATGTTTAGTTGAGCAAACGTTTGCGTTGGCATGTTATCTAGAAATAAATCGATGTAAAGTGTTTTTGCGAGAGGATTGTTCGATTGCGGTGATTTTCAAAATTATGCTGATTTGTGTCAAGTCTCGGATAATATTTACTCACTGGAAATGATTAACAACCTTTATAAAGCAGCAAGGTGACCGAGATGATCACCTTGCTGTTGTCATTCTATAACGTCGAGCCATTTATGCCAGCGGTATTGACTATGCCAGCTCTATTAGCTTCTCAACCAGACGTTCGATACCTGATGCGGCTTCTGAAATACTGCCTGCCAACATATAAGCTGGCGTAGAAAGAACGTTGTGTTCATGGTCATAGACGAAGTCATCTACTGGGCAGTTGATGTGATCCCCCCCCATGTGATTGAAAGCGATGGCGGTATCTTTGTCATTCCCAATTGTGCCTTGCACGCCGTGCTCATAAATCATTGGAATAATGGTGGGGGCGATACACAGATACGCGGCTGGTTTACCAGATTGAGCGAATGCTCGACAAGCAGACGCAACATGAGCATTAATGGTGCACTCTGTGCCTTTAACTGCAAAATCAGTTAAGTTTTTTGCCGCGCCAAATCCACCGGGAAGGAGTAACGCATCGTAGTCGTCGGCTTTGAGTTTTTCTACATCGTCTATCTTGCCTCGAACAAGCCGAGCGGCCTCTACCAGAACATTGCGCTTTTCTGTCATCACTTCACCAGTCAGGTGATTGATAACATGCAGTTGTTCGATATTAGGCGCAAAGCAGTGCCAGCTTGCCCCTTGCTTCTCAATGGCATGGAGCGCTAAGACAGCTTCATGAATTTCTGAGCCATCGAAGACACCACAGCCACTTAAAATCACGGCTACTTTTTTCATCGACTTATTCCTTTTGTTAAGCAGGACTTTATTTAAGCTTACGACCTTTTTTCGCTTTGACTTGGTTTTCGGTAGATAATTTTAGCTGAGGATTGGTTGTTGGATCGTCGCACAGATCACAGCTCGAATTTTGCTCACTTTCACTTTGGGATTCTGTGTCACTATCTGGGTAATGTTTTACAACAAACGGAACAAGCATTACAGATGAAGGCAGGAAGTGTTTCATTGCTAATCCAATTGATCTCTAAACAGTGGTTAACAGGTTTTATATGTCGTTAATCGCTGACGTTTATTGTGCTAAATCAGTGAACAGGCCTTTTCCCGCTCTCGCCTTTTATTGTTGTGACTCAGAATATACCTTCATCCCAAATAGGTTTGTCTCTGCCCAATTTATCTGCAACAAACTCCATAAATGCCCTTACTTTGTGAGGAAGATGCTTACGTTCAGGAAACACGGCATAAATGGCGTGTTCGGGCAAAGAGTAGGGCCTCATTATGGGCAGCAATTTTCCAGACAAGATGTCTTTGCTCACCAGAAACGTAGGCAACTGACCCACACCTAAACCTTCGATGAGCGCGCGGCGGATCGCTTCACTGTTATTCACAATAAAATTCCCTTTGGGAATCACTTTAAACTCGTTGTGTTGTTGTTCGAATGTCCATTCACTGCCACCTCGGAAATAGGAGTAAACAAGACAGTTATGACCAATTAGATCAGAGGGCTTTTGCGGTGAGCCATTGCGCTTTATGTATTCAGGTGATGCGCACAAAACGCTTTTGCAATTAACCAGCCGCTTTGCCACCAGATTTGAGATAGGTAGGTTGCCAATACGAATGGCGAGGTCGAACTCGCCTTCGATTAAGTCGACCATTTGATCTTCTAGTTGTAGGTCGATAGTGACTTTTGGAAACTGCTCAAGAAATTCGGCAATGATAGGGGCGATGTAAAGCACGCCAAAAGACATTGGGGCGGTTATCTTAAGTTTACCTTTAGGCTCACCTTGTAGCTCAGTGACGGCATCCATCCCTTGTTGTGCCAATGCTAGGGCTTGAGAAACATGGTCATAGTAGCGTTTGCCTGCTTCAGTCAGACTCAGTTTTCGTGTGGTTCGATTGAGCAGACGTATGCCGAGCTCATCTTCCAACTGGGTAACCCGTTTACTGATTTCGTTACTCCCAGTTTTTCGGCTGCTAGCGAAAAGCTTCCGCATTCAACGACCGCAACGAAAATAGGGATGGTAGAGAAAGTATTGTCCATGATTATTGTTGCCTCTAAATTAACAACAAGTTTCCGTTGCTAGAGATTATCATTTTATGGAAAACAATCTACACTAGGCACACCGTTTTTGAGGAGACAGATATGAAGTACGACTGGATATTATTTGATGCTGACGAAACCTTGTTCCATTTCGATGCTTTAAAAGGCATGCAGTTAATGTTTGAACGCAAAGGCGTGAATTTTACAGAACAAGATTTTCATCATTATCAGCAGGTTAATAAGCCACTTTGGGTCGATTATCAAAACGGAACCATCACTGCCGAAGAACTTAAGCATATCCGCTTTAAAGCTTGGGCCGAGAAACTTGAGACCACCACTGCCGAATTGAACAGCGCATTCTTGGAAGCGATGGCCGATATCTGCACTTTACTACCGGGTGCAAAAGATCTGATGGATGCACTAAATGGCAAAGCGAAGCTTGGCATTATTACTAACGGTTTTACTGAACTTCAGGCTATTCGTTTGGAAAGAACCGGCATGACTCAATACTTTGATCATGTTGTGATATCAGAAGAAGTGGGCGTCGCTAAGCCTGATGCAGGTATTTTCCAGCATGCAATGGAGAAAATGGGTAACCCGAGCAAAGAGCGAGTACTGATGGTGGGGGATAATCCTCACTCAGATATCCTTGGTGGCTTAAACTTTGGTATCGAAACCTGTTGGTTGAACGTGCATCAACATGAAAGACCTGAAGGGATTAATGCGCATTATGAAGTGCAATCCTTGCATGAGTTGCGTAGTATTCTCTTAGCGTAATTCTCATCCACCAAAATGGGTGTGCTCACAAGATGTAGGTGAAAGGAATACTGTGCAATACGTGAAAATTAAAGATGCCATCGTTGAACAAATTGACGCTGGCATGTTATCGCCAAGACAGAAGCTACCTTCTGAACGCAAATTGGCAGAATCATTCGATACTACTCGCGTAACACTGCGTGAGGCGTTATCGCTACTTGAAGCTGAAGGGCGTGTATTCCGTGAAGACCGACGTGGCTGGTTTATCTCCCCAGATCCACTACGTTATGATCCTACTCAAACGCTTAACTTTAATAAGATGGCTGAGGCGCAAAACCGTGTGCCTAAAACTGATCTACTTGCAGCGAAAGCGATGATCGCCAACAAACAAGCATCAGCACTGCTTGGGTTAAAACCCTTCTCGGATATCTATCGAGTGGACAGAGTGCGATACCTTGATGCTCGTCCTGTGGTATTTGTGACTCACTATGTTCGCCCTGAGCTGTTCCCTGATCTTCTGTCTCACGACATGTCACAGTCATTAACCGAACTCTATAAAGAACACTACTCGACGCAATATCAGTCGGTACGTTACCGCATTTCGACAAGCTCACTGCTGGGAGAAACTGCACAAGCCCTGCGAGCAACCGATGGTACGCCAACCATGGTGGTTGAAAGAGTGAATTATGATGCCAATGGTGACGCAATATGTTGTGACATCGAGTATTGGCGTCATGACGCTATCAGTATCGAATCAGTCGCTCAACTCTCCAGATAAACAATCCTAAGAAAGAAAATAGCCTGCATTAGCAGGCTATTTTTATCTGTCTGTTCGCTGTTCGAAAATTAGTGTTGTTCTTCTGCGTCTTGTCGTTTAATCACTTTGTGACCATCTTCGCTCACGCCATTTTTCCAGTAACTGCTGATATAGATGAAATCTCTGTCTATCTCTTTGTCATTGCGGAAGTATTGGCGCAGGGCTTTCATCGAATCGAACTCACACGCGCACCAAACGGCACATTGTCCTTCTAGCCAAACCTGAGCTTTGACCAGATCAACCAATTTATCGCCGTACTCAGCAATGGCCCAAATTACTTTGACGCCTTGTGGTGCTTCAAGTGTTTGCACATCTTCATGTTCGTTAACCTCAATAACTGCATAACCGCACGCATTTTTATCTAGGTTTGCCAGTGTTACCGCCAGTGCTGGTAGTGAAGTCATGTCAGCAGCTAGAAATACCCAATCTGCATTTGGATTCGTGGATTGTCCTTGGCCCGGTCCTGCAATCGAAATGGTGTCGCCTATTTTTGCATTCATTGCCCAACGAGCGGCAAATCCAGACGATGGGTCATGAGTAATATGGCGGACAAAATCGACCACAATGCTGTTTTTCTGTTCATCAAACTCGCGGATTGTATAAGTGCGCATGATTGGTCTTACGTCTTCTTCTAAACCCGAGAGTTGAGTTGAACCTTCTGGTGAGAACAGAAGTTTGATGTAGTCGCCTTCGTTTTGTTTTCCAAAGTGAGCAATAGCATCACCTTGTAATGTAATTCTTTGAATGCTGGGTGAAATTTTTTCAGCGTCAATAACCGTTAACGGGTAAGCGCTTCTTTTATTTTGATTTTTCTGCATAGTAACTTCTTTCGTACTTATAAAAATATATTCGTTTTTTTATTGATTGCGACGCTACTTTAGCTATAAAAATACAGCTTATCAATGATAATAATTGTCATTTACGAAATTTTACATCCAGATTTCGGGGGTGATTCTAGAAATAAAAAGCACACATTTTGTGCGTAATTTGAGCATTGTTGCCCCAAATAAGTTCAATAACACTGAATTCGATCGAGATAAGTCTTCTGCTTTACTCGGTTCTGATACTCAAGTGGAGTCGCGCTAACCAGCTTTTTAAATTCACGGAGAAAGTGGGATTGATCGCTAAAACCTAAGTTAAAAGCGAGGTCAGAAAAAGCGACTTTATCGAGATGGTTTATATCGTAAATGGCAGATTGGCAGCGAATTGCACGACAAAATGCTTTGGGTGTGAGCCCGAGATCTGCGCGAAACTGGCGTTGTAGAGTCCGGCTGCAATAGCCCGTAAATGTTTCTAGATCCTGAACCTGAATATTTCCCTTCTCATGACAAATTTTGGCGGCGACTTGATGGGTTAAATTGGTGGGCTTTCTACCTTGTTTTCCACGCATAAATTGTTTGGCGATTTGTACCTGCTCTTGAAAAGAACTGGCACTAACAATTTGTTCAACCAGATCCTGAGAATTCAAGACTACATCGACAATATTGCACTGTTTGTTGGTCAATTCTGGAGCTGAAATTTCTATAAAGTCGGGGATAAAACCTGGTACAAAACGCATACCAAAATAGCGATGGTCTTGGTTAAAAGCGACTTCGGTCGCTTCCAAAGTTGTACCGCAAACCAAACCCATAGGGCTGTCGGAATCACAATCAAAAAGCAGGTCAACACAACCGTCTGGAATGGCTGTCGTTGGGGCTTGAGATTTACCCACTTCAAAGCTGTAGAAATGAGAAATAACGGGATTCTCCGTCGTTAAGTTCGTGGCATATTTTTCGGCGCTGAGAACAAACCAAGGTTGTTTGGAGTGTATGTTCGCCACCTGATAGGAGTGAGATGAACTTAACATGATTTCTTGCCTTTCCGTCTGCTTTAAATATTAAAAAATCGTAACGATTTTGTTTCCCTAGTGTTTTCGTGATTAGCAGCAAGTGTGCCAAAAATCAGAATTTAAAAATGGCGGAAAAGATTTTTATCTGTGTCGCAAAAATACAATACGCACAAAAAATCGCTCACTAGTATCGAGTTATCCACTCAAGGAAGAGTCAAAAATCACGCTAAGGTTTGAACTTTTGTGTTGATGGGAAGGCTACGAGAGAGGACTAACAATTAACCCTATGGATACAGGTGAATGTATGTCAGCAAACACGAAAATTGATTTTATCTATCTCTCTGAAAAGGACATGATCGAAGCAGGCGTAACCAACATGCCTCAATGTGTGGACACGATGGAAGAGATGTTCGCACTGCTATATCGCGGAGATTACCGTATGGCGGGAGCAAACAACGACTCTCATGGTGCAATGATCACTTTCCCGGAAGAGCCTGAATTTGCAACCATGCCAAAACACTCTCCAGACCGCCGTTTGATGGCGATGCCAGCGTACTTAGGCGGTAGTTTCCAAACCTGTGGCGTGAAATGGTATGGCTCTAATATCGCCAACCGAGAAAAAGGTCTACCACGTTCGATTTTGATGTTCACGCTTAACGACGCTGACACCGGCGCTCCGTTGGCTCATATGTCCGCTAACCTGCTTTCCGCATACCGCACTGGCGCTGTTCCGGGGGTAGGTGCTCGTTACCTTGCACGTAAAGATTCAAAAGTGATTGGTTTATTAGGTCCGGGTGTAATGGGTAAGACATCGGTAGCGGCTTTCATGGCTGCATGCCCGCTAATCGATACGCTCAAAGTTAAAGGGCGCGGTAAGAAGAGTCTTGATGATTTTATTACCTGGGTTCACGTTAACTACCCACAAATTACCTCAGTAAAAGTTGTTGATACCATTGAAGATGTTGTCCGTGATGCTGACATCGTTACTTACTGCAACTCCGGTGAGACTGGTGATGTGTCTAGCTATCCAGAAGTAAAACGCAAGTGGGTAAAACCGGGAGCATTCCTCTCAATGCCTGCGTACTGCCGCTTAGATTCCGATCTTGAAAAAGAAGATGTTCGCAAAGTAGCGGATAACCCTGGCCTTTATGACGCATGGTTTGAAGAAGTGCCAAAACCGGCGCACCAATACATTCCAATCATTGGCGTTCGTTTTATGGACATGATTGAAGAAGGCTTAATGAAAAAAGAGCAGTTCGAAGATTTAGGCAAAATCGTCGCTGGGGATGCGGTTGGTCGTCAAAACGATGAGGAGATCATCATTTTGTCGGTAGGCGGTTTACCTGTTGAAGACGTAGCTTGGGGAACGGTTGTTTATCGCAACGCAATTGAACAAGGTATTGGCGTGAAACTGAATCTTTGGGACGAACCTGAGCTGCGTTAATTGAAACGTTTCGCTAGTTACAACCATCAACCAAAACCTATTAGTACTTCACTTTCATTTAGGAAATCAGCATGGCGCAGATCGTCAAAGTTAAAACCGGTTCAAAGTTCGAAGAAATGGGCAGTTATTCACGAGCCGTTGCCGTCGACAATTGGATTTATGTATCGAACACAGCAGGGCGTAATCCCGAAACACAATTGATTAGTGAAAGTGTGCTTGAGCAGACTGAGCAAGTATTTAGCAATATCGAAAGAGCTCTAAAAGCGCTAGATAGTTCGCTCAATGATGTTGTGATGTCACGTGTGTTTATTCAAAACCCAGAAGATGTATCGATTGTTATGGAACTGATTGGCACTAAATTCAGAGGAATAAACCCAGCGACGACAGTTACGTGCCCACCTTTGGGCTCAACCATTTACAAAGTTGAGTTAGAGATAACCGCGTACCGAGGTGCTTCAGGTTTGGAAACACAACAAATCGTCCTAGCGTAATGGAGTGTGGATGGGGCGATGCCTCATCCTTTTTAGGATAAAGGATTATGACTAAAACCCTTGAACGAATTCAGACTACAGATGTGATTCCAGAATCGACCAGTGTTGTGATCATTGGTGGTGGAATTGTTGGTGTTAGTGCAGCACTGACCTTAGCGGAAAGAAATATACCTGTGGTGTTGCTTGAAAAAGGACATATAGCTGGAGAGCAGTCATCTAGAAACCTTGGTTGGATTCGTAAGACAAACCGACATTTTGATGATGTACCTTTGGCACAAGCGGCAGATAAACTTTGGGCTCAGATGTCACAACGAGTCGGACGTGATGTTGGTTATAAACAAGCAGGCATCATGTTCTTATCCGATTCAGAAGAACAATTGGTGATGCATGAAAGCTGGTTGGAGTCGGTTAAGTCTCTGGAACTGGACTCTCGTATGTTAACGCCTACGGATGTCGACACTATGGTGCAGGGCGGAAAAGGTAAATGGTTGGGGGGGATCTATACTCCTTCAGATGGTCGTGCTGAACCAGCGATTGCAACTAGTGCTATGGCTCAAGCAGCCGTTAACAAAGGCGCTATTTTAGTTCAGAACTGTGCGGTACGAGGACTATCACGTTCTGCGGGGAAAGTGACAGGCGTTGTCACTGAACAAGGCGAGATTCGATGCGAACAAGTACTGTTAGCGGGTGGCGCATGGTCACGTCGCTTTTTGGACAACGAAGGCATTTCTCTTCCGACATTGCCGCTTATCTGCTCAGTGATGCGCACTAAGCCAATGGAAGGTCCAACTGAGATTGCTGTTGGTGCGTCAAACTTCTCTTTCCGCAAACATCAGGACGGCGGATTCATCATAACTCAACGTGGTGCTTTGGATGCTCCTTTATGTCTCGACCATCTATTAATAGGACACCGATACCTTAGCCAACTTAAGAGCCAAAGAAGTTATTTGCGTGTTTCACTCGGCAATTATTTCTTAAAAGATTTAGCAATTTCAAGACGTTGGGACAGTGGTTCAAGCTCACCTTTTGAGAAAGTGAGAACTATTGACCCATTGCATAATAGTGGATTAAATCAGGAGGCCTTAACCAATTTACGTAAAGCCTGGCCAGCGTTTGATAGCGCACAGATTGAAGAAGCTTGGGCTGGACAAATCGATGTAACACCAGATTCAAACCCTGTTATTGATCGGATAAAGGATATTCCGGGATTAACCATAGCGACGGGTTTTTCAGGGCATGGCTTTGGTACAGGACCTGCGGCAGGGCAGTTAGCTGCAGATTTAGTTAGCGGTATGAACCCAATCATAGATCCGTCACCTTATCGGTTTGACAGACTATAGATTGAACATTTGGTTTAGGTCATAAGACTCTATTTACAAAAGGAATTTGGATATGAGCGACACTACATACTCAAGCAAAATTGCTACCGCTGGAGGATCAGCGGATAAAACAAAAATCAATAAAATGGGATTACCAACCATGATGGCGATCTGCATCGGCCTTGTCATTGTGCAAGGCGCGATGATCTCCGCAACACAGGGTATCGGTATAGGTGGAATGGCGTTTGTTGCAGCGATGGTTTGTGCATACATGTTGGCGCAATTTAACGCGATGAGTTTTGCGGAACTGTCTCTGATGTTTCCTCGAGAAGGCACGTTAGCCACATACACGCAGAAAGCGATAGGTCACTTTCCGGCAATAGTGTCTGTTTTTTCGGGTTATGTGGTGGTCGCGATTTTGGCATTACCTGTCGAAATGTTCTTGGTAGATGCAATGTTGTCAGAATTACTGCCGGGTTTATTCCCCGCAAAGTTAGTGCCGATTGCGATTTTGGTTATTTTAAGTGTCACCAACCTGATTGGTGCTGACGTGTTTGCGAAAGTTCAAAATATGTTAGCGTTTGTATTGGTCAGTGCACTTATTCTGATTGGAATCTTTGCTATTACTGGTGCTAGTGAACCACATCCAGTTCTAACTGGAGACAGTGTTGACTGGAGTTTCGGCGGTGTGCTGGATGGCAGTTTTGTCGGCTTAATCGCATTAGCGATGTGGCTGATGGTTGGTGTTGAGTTTATTTGTCCAATGATCAATGAAGTGCAGAATCCGACAAAGAATATACCGCGTGCCATGCACTGGTCATTGACGATGATATTTGCCATTTTTCTAGCATTTGCTTACGGTGCCACGCTGTATCTGGATACTGAAACATTGGTTACGTCACCGATTCCTTACCTGAATTATGCAAATGGTGTGTTTGGTCAAAGCGGTTTGTTAGTCGCTACTGTGATGGCACTGACGGCGACATGCAGTACGATTAATACGATTCTGGCTTCTATTCCTAGAATGTTGCACGGCATGGCGATGCAAGGACAAGCGTTCCCTCAGCTAAAAGCAAAGAACCGCTACGATGTTCCGTGGGCTGGTGTGGTTATGATTGCATCATGCACAGCGATAGCGTTCATGTTGGTTAATATTGATTCACTGATTGTGTTGGTTATTGCTGCAACCACAAGCTGGTTACTGGCTTACATGGTGGCACATATTGACGTGATTGTATTACGTAAGAAACTGCCTAATCAAAATCGTCCTTATAAATCGCCTTTCTTCCCCATTCCACAGATCCTCGGCATCGTTGCTATGGGGTATGTCGCGCTTCATAACTCACCATCTGAAGAGATGACACAAATGGTATACAGCGTTGCGGGCGGTATCTTGCTGCTTATCAGCTTCATTGGTGCGCTTTGGGTTAAATTCTATATGAAGCGTGGTCTGTTTACACCTGATATGAACTAACCAAGATATTCGTTCTTTTATATCTAAAGCCAACAGTGGCCAGCGCTGTTGGCTTTTGTCACTTCATCATAGGTATAAATTTATAAACGTATTGTTGATTATTTCTCATTGAATACGTCATTGCTCTAATTCGCGATGGTAATCATACTGAATCCAGTATTTAGAAGGTTAGAAAAATTGAGTCGATTCAGATAAGGGGTTGCCATGTTAGTTGACGGTAAATGGACAAAAGATTGGAAAGCAATGCAGAAAGCCGACGAGAAAGGACGTTTTGTTCGACAAGTCTCCAGTTTTCGTAACTGGATAACACCCGATGGCAGCGCCGGCCCAACAGGTATTGGTGGTTTCAAAGCTGAAGCGGGGCGTTATCGTCTGTACGTTGCTTATATTTGTCCGTGGGCTTCACGGACATTGATGGCTCGTAAGCTCAAAGGTTTAGATGATTACATCGAAGTAACAGTGGTGAATCCTGTATTGACCAACCAAGGTTGGAGCTTTTCGCAATACGCAGGTTCTGACACTGACCCATTGTTTAATTCGAACTACCTCCATGAAATCTACACTCGAGCGGATGCACACTTTACTGGTCGTGCGACCGTTCCTGTATTGTGGGACATGAAACAGAATGTGATGGTAAATAACGAGAGCGCAGATATATTGCGTATGTTAGATACCGCATTCGAACACTTAGTGCCGTCAGATGTACGTTTGTATCCAGAACAATACGCATGTGAAATTGATGAGTTGAATCCCCGTATCTATGACCTGCTAAACAATGGTGTTTATAAAGCGGGTTTTACGCAGTCGCAGGAGTCTTATTTAGAAGCCGTAACCGGTGTTTTCTCGATGCTTGACGAACTGGAACAACGTCTGGAAGGTCAAGATTATCTGGTGGGCAATCAGTTAACGGAAACCGATGTTCGCACTTTCGTCACCCTGATTCGTTTTGATGCTGCTTATCATGGCTTGTTTAAGACTAACTTCAAACGTATTGCAGATTGCAAAAATCTATCTGCTTATATGGAGCGAATTTTACGTTTGCCCGGTGTTGTGGATACGGTAAATATGGACCATATCATCACTGGCTATTACTCAATCAAAGATCTTAATCCTTCCGGTGTGCGGCCAATCGGACCAAAACACATTGATGATTTGCTTCGCTCTGTAGGGCACTAAAACAAAAGGCAGCTAAAGCTGCCTTTTGTTGTTCGCGACTAAGTGAATCGCTATGTACTTATTGCTTATCTTTTTCTTGGCGGTTTTCGTAGTATTCCCACTGTTCGACCTTCTCATCATCTGAGAGCACACAATACGTTACGCGTTTATCGTTCTCAGTGACCATTGCGAGTTTTCCGCCTTGCTGTACACAGTAGAGTGAGGCAGGGCTCGTGGTTGCTTCATACTCCTTCACAGCGTATTCATCTGGTTCGTTTGAGCAGCCAACAAGTAGTGCACTACCTATTAAAGCTGAAATCACAAAACTGTGTTTTTTCATCGGGTATCTCCATGGGCTTATTGAGTTTATTTTAAATTGGTTCTGCTTGGTGTTTCAGCGGTTTGGCCTGCCGTCATTTACTCTTCTTCACATTCACAAAGAGTAGTTAACGCGACCATTTAGAAACGAGCTGTAACTTAAAGTGATTACGCCATATGGAAATTGTAGAATATTTTTTTAAAAACCATTGTCTTAAGTTTGTTAAAAAAAACATGCTGTCTAAAATTAAGGCATAGTGCTTTCTTGAGTTGAGCATCAATAGCGGTGAAAGCATGAGGTGAAGAATGACGAGTATAAAAAATTTAGGGGATTAACCAATGGCGGAGAACAAATATCGGCTTGTCACCCGAAGTGACTTTGACGGATTGGTTTGCGCAGTGTTGCTCAAAAAACTTAATTTAATTAACGACATCAAATTTGTGCATCCCAAAGATATGCAAGACGGCAAGATAGCGATAACAGAAAACGACATCACCACCAACTTACCTTATGTTGAAAACGCCTTTCTGATATTTGACCACCACCTTTCTGAAACCATTCGCAATACAGAATCCAGACTCAATCACATCATCGATCCTAATGCGCCTTCTGCGGCGCGAGTGGTATGGGACTACTACGGTGGGTTGGATGTCTTTCCTGAAGCATGGTTGGAAATGATGGAAGCGGTGGACAAAGGTGATTCCGCTCAGTTCACACGTGATGAAGTACTGGATTCTACGGGATGGAACCTACTTAACTTTTTGATGGATGCGAGAACTGGCTTGGGGCGGTTTCGCGATTTCAGAATTTCAAACTATAACCTGATGATGGATCTGATTGATTACTGCGGTAATCACACCATAGAGCAAATTCTCGATCTGCCTGATGTGAGAGAACGGATCGAGTTGTATCGAGAGCACGAAAACAAGTTTAAAGAGCAAGTTATGAAGTGCGGCACCGTGTATAGAAATCTGGTGGTGTTAGATCTAACCGAAGAAGAAGTGATTTACGCTGGCAACCGTTTTATCATTTATGCCCTTTACCCGCAGTGTAATATTTCAATTCATAAAATGTGGGGTTTCCAAAAGCAAAACATCGTGTTTGCCACAGGTAAATCCATCTTTGATCGCAGCTCAAAAACCAACGTAGGCGAGCTAATGCTTGAATATGGAGGCGGTGGTCACCACGCAGCGGGAACTTGTCAGATCGATGTTGATCTCGCACCGAAAGTTGAGCAAGAGTTGATTAAGCGAATCACCGCAGATGGTTGAAATTATTGCTTGTTCCAAGTGATTTATGCCCCGTTAAACGGGGCTTTTTTATGTTAGAATTCGCGCCGAGAAAATTAAGGGAACAACCATGAGACATTTACAAACTGCCGTTCATCCGGATGTCGAACGCTTAAGCCAGTACACAGTGCTACAACGCAAAGCAACAAGAGCGATTGTGATTGATGGCGAAGATATCTTGATGCTGTATACCGAGCGATATCATGACTACACACTTCCGGGTGGCGGGTTAGATGACGGTGAAGATGTGCTTGCGGGTTTGGTACGTGAGCTGGAAGAAGAAACCGGAGCAAAGAATATCCATTCCATCAAGCCTTATGGTATCTACGAGGAGTTTCGCCCTTGGTACAAAAATGATTTTGATGTGATGCATATGATCTCGTATTGCTACACCTGCAAGATTGATCGCGAACTGGGCAACACCAAATTTGAAGACTACGAAATACGCAATGGCATGGAACCTCGTTGGATTAATATTCACCAAGCGATAGCTCACAACGAAAAAACCATTCTAGAAAGCCCGAAAAAGGGGATGAGTATCGAGCGCGAAACTTATTTGCTGCGTTTGATTGCTCAAGAAATGCTCTGATATCTCTAAAGCGTGAGACATGAACATAAGAAACCGCTGAAATGTAGATTTGTTGCAACTTGCTGACGCTTTGGCGGTTTCGTTCTGTGGAAACTTCTCTATACTTATCCAAGTGACTGAATTATTAATAATATCCTGCATTATCCGGATATGAGCTATGTAATATGGCGTCGGGTAACTCAGTGTCATTTTGATAAATAGAAGGATTCGCGGAATGGGAAATACCAAACCACTTGTTTTAGGGATTGTGCTTACTGCAATTAGCCACTTTGCTTTGGCGAATGTTATCGAAACCACAAGATTGGTTGGCTTTGGTGAAGCAAAGTATCCGCAAGACTTTACTCATTTTGATTACGTCAATCCTGATGCTCCCAAGTACGGAAAAATCACTTACGGACAGGTCGGTACTTACGATAATTTTAACCGCTATGCCTCACGCGGTGTGCCTGCGATATACACAGGTGAACTTTATGACACCTTGATGTATTCACCAACCGATGAAATTGACTCCTATTACCCCCTTATCACTGAAAAAGTTCGCTATTCCGATGATTACACCTGGCTTGAGTTAGACATTAATCCTAAAGCCCGCTTTCAGGATGGAGAGCCAATTACCGCAGCCGATGTGGAATTTACCTTCAACAAGTTCATGACTGAAGGCGTACCTCAGTACCGCGTCTATTACAAAGAGATCAAATCCGTTAAGGCGATAGCACCACTGACCGTGCGTATTGAAATGTCGGAACCCAATAGAGAAAAGTTGTTTAGCTTTGCTCAAGGAACCCGAGTGTTACCCGAACATTTCTGGAAAGACAAAAACTTCGCAGAGCCTTTAAATGAGCCACCAGTAGGTAGCGGCCCATACAAAATCTCGGACTACAAAATGGGTCAGAGCGTGACGTATGAGCTGGATGACAACTACTGGGCCAAGGATCTCCCCGTCAATGTTGGGCGCAACAACTTCAAGCAAGTTCAATATGACTATTACCGAGATGATACGGTGATGCTGGAAGCATTCAAGGCAGGTGAGTTTGATTTACGTCAGGAGAGCCAAGCTAAGTTCTGGGCGACATCTTACACTGGCGTTAACTTCGATAATGGCTTTATTAAGAAAGAAGAAATCGAGCACAATGCGCCCGCCAGTACACAAGGTTTTGTGTTTAACACGCAAAGACCGGTATTCCAAGATGTGCGAGTTCGTGAAGCTCTGAACTATGCGATGGATTTTGAGTGGATGAACAAGAACATGTTCTATAGCCAATACTCACGCACTCGCAGCTATTTCCAAAACACCGACTATGAAGCGAAAGGCTTACCAAGCGAAGAAGAGTTAGCTATTCTCAACCCAGTTAAACAAGCTATACCACCCAGAGTATTTACTGAAGAGTATCAACCGCCAGTGACGGACGGCAGTGGCCGTATCCGCACCCAAATGAGAACCGCGTTTGCGTTATTAAAAAGCGCAGGCTGGGAGCTGAAAGATAAAGTGATGGTGAACGCTAAAACTGGCGAACCAATGACCTTTGAGCTGCTTATCTACAACCCGACCACTGAGCGTATCGCGATACCGTTGCAAAAAAATCTCAAACTGATGGGGATTGAGATGAAAATTCGCACCGTTGATAACACGCAATATATCAAGCGACTACGTGACCGCGATTTCGATATGGTCTCTTCATCTTATTTTGCTAACCCTTTCCCAAGTTCTAACCTGATGATTGTATGGAACTCAAACTACATAGATTCAACCTACAACACTGCTGGAGTGATGGATCCGGTTATTGACGACTTGACGCTGCAGATTTCTAAAAATCAGGAACAACCGAAAAAGCTGTTAAGTTTAGGCCGTGCGCTTGACCGAATTTTGCAGTGGAACTTCTACATCATTCCTCAGTGGCATTCGAGTCTTTATCGTGTAGCGATGTGGGATAAGTTTGAGCGACCAAGTGTGATGCCAAAATACGATTTAGGTTTAGATACTTGGTGGATCTCGAAAGAGAAAGCCGAAAAACTGCCTGAAAAACGTCGATAAGAGGTTATATGGCTGCCTATATTTTTCGCCGTCTGTTGTTGGTTATTCCTACGTTGTGGGCAATCATCACTATCAACTTTTTTATCATCCAAATTGCACCGGGTGGCCCTGTCGAGCAAGCCATCGCTCAGTTAGAAGGGCAAACATCCGGTGTCATGGAGCGCTTTTCTGGTGGTGGTCAGGAAGTCGATTTGTCGAGTGCCGACAACAGCAATGGCGGCGGATACAAAGGCTCTCGCGGTTTGGATCCAGAAGTGGTAGAAGCAATAAAGCGTCAGTTTGGGTTTGATAAGCCTTTACATGTGCGTTATTTCGATATGCTGAAAAACTACGTCACGTTTAACTTCGGTGAGAGTCTGTTCCGTGGCGGTAACGTGATTGATTTGATTGTCGACCGTCTGCCTGTCTCTATATCTCTGGGATTATGGAGCACCTTAATCATCTACCTAATTTCCATCCCGCTGGGAATAATGAAGGCGATACATCATGGATCCCGCTTTGATATTTGGTCGAGCGCGCTAGTGATTGTCGGCTACGCCATTCCCGGATTTTTGTTCGCTATCATTCTGATCATCTTGTTCGCAAGTGGTAACTACTTTAGTTGGTTCCCTTTGCGCGGTTTGGTTTCGGATAACTTCGACAGCCTTACTTGGTACCAACAGGTTATCGACTATTTCTGGCATCTCGCATTGCCAACCTGCGCTATGGTGATTGGTGGATTCGCTACATTGAGCATGTTAACCAAGAACTCGTTTCTGGATGAGATCAACAAACAGTATGTCGTAACCGCTCGTGCAAAAGGGCTGGATGAGGGCAGTATTCTGTATAAGCATGTGTTTCGTAACGCCATGCTGATCATCATCGCTGGCTTCCCCAGTGCGTTTATCAGTATTTTCTTTACGGGCTCTATGTTGATTGAAGTGATGTTTTCGCTGGAAGGGATTGGCTTATTGGGTTTTGAATCTACCATTCAAAGGGATTATCCGGTGGTGTTTAGTTCACTGTATATCATGACTCTGCTTGGGCTGTTACTCGGTATTATTTCGGATTTAACCTATACATGGGTTGATCCGCGCATTGATTTTGAGGCGCGCTGATTGTGTTAGTCAAAAATAGGGCGCTACGAAAAAACGCAACTGCAAATCCGCTAACCATAGCGCGTTGGCAGAGATTTAAAGCCAATCGCCGTGGCTTCTGGTCACTGTGGCTATTTTCACTTTTGTTTATTGTCAGCCTATTTGCGGAAGTGATTGCAAACGACAAGCCGCTGTTTATTTCTTACGATAATCAGTGGTTCTTCCCTGTATCTAATGCTTATGCTGAGACACGTTTCGGCGGCGAGTTTGAAACTGAAGCAGACTATACCGACCCTTATGTTATCGAATTGATTGAAGAGAAAGGTTATATCATTTGGCCTGTTATCCGCTTTAGTTACGACACGATTAACTTCAATATTCAAGGTTCGGTGCCATCTGCTCCTGATGCTGTGAACTGGTTAGGCACGGATGACAAAGGACGAGACGTACTTGCTCGGATCATTTATGGCTTTCGCATTTCCGTTTTGTTTGGATTTGTATTAACGGTCGTGTCCTCGTTTGTTGGGGTGATTGTTGGTGCGACTCAAGGATATTACGGCGGCTGGCTAGATTTGCTAGGGCAGCGCTTTATTGAAGTGTGGTCTGGTTTGCCAACGTTGTTTTTACTCATCATTTTATCCAGCTTTGTGGAACCTAATTTTTGGTGGTTACTGGGGATCATGGTGCTGTTTAGCTGGATGAGTTTGGTTGGTGTTGTTCGTGCGGAGTTTTTGCGTTGCAGAAATTTCGATTATGTTCGCGCGGCGCAAGCCATGGGAGTGAGTGACTCGTGCATTATGCTACGACATATGTTGCCAAACGCTATGGTGGCTTCACTGACTATGATGCCGTTTATTCTTTCTGGCTCAGTAACGACATTAACTTCTTTAGATTTCTTAGGTTTTGGTCTTCCCGCAGGTTCGCCGTCATTGGGTGAATTGCTTGCGCAGGGCAAAGCAAACTTACAAGCTCCTTGGCTCGGTATTTCTGCGTTTGTCGTGCTTTCGATGATGCTTACTCTACTTGTCTTTATTGGCGAAGCTGTGCGTGACGCCTTTGATCCAAATATGCAAAGGAGAGGATAGATGAGCGAACATTCGTTAAAAATCGAAAGCCTGCTTAAAATCGAAAACCTCTCTGTGGGTTTTGGTCGAGGTGACGCTATTGAGAAAGTCACAGAACAAGTTTCTTTCACCATCAACAAAGGCGAAACACTGGCGCTGGTGGGAGAGAGTGGCTCTGGGAAATCGGTCACTGCCAATGCAATATTAAAGTTGTTACCGAAGGGTTCTGCTCACTATCTTGAGGGTAATATCCAGTTTTCGGGCTTAGATACGCTTAGCTGTTCTGAACGACAACTGAGAGGCATCCGTGGTGGGCGCATTGGTATGATATTCCAAGAGCCTATGGTCTCGTTGAATCCTCTGCATAAGATTGGCAAGCAGCTAGTGGAAACACTGGCCATTCATCGTGGCGTCAGGCAGAAAAAAGCCGAAGAGCAGGCAATTGGCTGGTTAGCGAAAGTCGGTATTCGTCATCCCGAACAGAAGATAAATGCTTATCCTCACGAACTTTCTGGCGGAGAGCGGCAAAGAGTAATGATAGCGATGGCGCTGATTAACGAGCCCGAGTTATTAATTGCTGATGAGCCAACCACTGCACTTGATGTCTCTGTACAGGCGCAGATTCTCGACTTGCTGAAAGCGTTACAACAAGAGCTGGGAATGGCAATGCTGTTTATTACTCATGACTTAAGTATTGTCAGACGGATTGCTGATCGTGTTGCGGTTATGCAGCACGGCAAGCTGGTGGAAATAGAAGCGTGTAAAACGCTTTTCTCCGCACCAAAACATCCATATACCAAGTTGCTAATCGAATCCGATCCGCGCGGTGTACCTGTTAACGTCGATATAAATAGTCCAAGTTTGCTGACCACAGAGCAGTTGAAAGTGTGGTTCCCGATTAGAGGCGGGCTACTAAGAAAAACCATTGCGCATATCAAAGCGGTCACTGATATGCAGTTTGACCTGAAAAAGGGACATTCGATTGGTTTAGTGGGCGAAAGCGGGTCGGGGAAATCAACCACAGGGATGGCGATATTAAAACTGGTGGAATCCGAAGGTTCTATTCGCTACCAAGGAAACGAGCTGCAAGGGCTAGACAGAAAAAGAATGTTGCCTTACCGCAGTCGAATGCAAGTGGTTTTCCAAGATCCCTTTTCGGCGTTAAACCCTCGGATGTCTGTCGCTCAGGTTATTGGAGAAGGCTTGCGTGTGCATTTTGAACATGATGAGCAAACTATCGATCAGCTTATTTGTGAAGTAATGAAAGAGGTCGATCTCGACCCAGAGACTCGTCATCGTTATCCAAACGAGTTTTCCGGTGGGCAGAGGCAGCGCATTGCTATTGCGAGGGCACTAGTGTTAAAGCCTGAGTTTATATTGCTTGATGAGCCGACTTCTTCGCTTGACCGTACGGTTCAGGCGCAGGTGTTGGATTTGCTCAAATCTCTGCAAGAGAAGTATGGCTTAACTTATTTGTTTATCAGTCACGACCTCAACGTAGTGAAGTCTCTGTGTCATTACACCATTGTGATGAAGCAAGGAAAAATTGTGGAGCAAGGGGAAACACAAGCTTTGTTTAACAAACCTTCGCATCCCTATACTCAAGAGCTGGTCAACCTGTCTACGTTTTGATTCTTCGTCAGGCTTTGATCAACATAAGTAAAGTGGTCAAAGCCATTTCTAAATCTTCATTGCGCTTGGCTTTTCCGAGCACTCGCATGCCTTGCATCTGTGTTAAGACAAGCTGAGCCAAAGCTCTTGGATCATGAGATGCGCGCAGCTTACTCTGGCGTTGAGCGTTGCTAATCGCTCTCGAAATTATCTCTATCAAGTGGTCAAACAGAAAATGGCCTTTCTGTAATACGGTGTCATCGGTTCCTGCATGTTCCACAAGGGCGTTTTGCATAAAACAGCCACGGTTGTTCAGCCTTTGTATTTCAGCAAATTGTTTAAGAAATTGTTCCAGTTCTTCGAGTGAAGCGTCCTGGTTTTCCAATGACGACAGCGTAGGAATAGAAACGCTTGATAGGTATTTCTCCAATGCTTCGTAATACAAATTTTGCTTATCACCGAAAGAGTTATAAAGGCTAAAACGGTTGATTTGTAATGAATCAATCAGGTCAGAGATCGCAGTATTGGCATAGCCTTTCTGCCAGAATAGCTCCATCGCTTGAACAAGCTTTTCGTCTCTATCAAAGTTACTTTTTCTCGCCATATCGCTGGCCTCATCTGCAATAATTAATTCTTGACTGATCGTTTAGAAAACGAATAAAGTCTAACCTAAACGATCGGTTAGTTAAAGCCAAAATACAAGGAACAACAATGAAACTATACGAATTTTCCCCAACTCCAAGTTGTCGCCGAGTTTCCATTTTCCTCAAAGAGCTAGGTGTTGATGTTGAACGAGTTCAAGTCAATGTACGTGAAGGTGAGAACCTAGCGGATGATTTCAAGCAAAAAAGCATAAACGGTAAAGTTCCAATGCTGGAGCTAGATTGCGGTGTCACTATTTGTGAGAGTGTTGCCATTTGCCGCTACTTCCATGAAGCGACTCCCAATAAGAAAAACCTTTTTGGTGAAACACACTTAGAAACCGCTCAAGTTGAAATGTGGAACCGTGTGGTGGAGTTTCAAGGTCTATATGCTGGTTTCCAAGCATTCCGAAATATCTCAGGTATTTATAAAGATCGCGAAACGTGTGTGGAAGAGTGGGGCATTGAAAGTAAACGTCGTGTTGAAAGCTTCCTTCCTCAATTGGAACAACAGCTAACAGATAAGCCATTTATTGTTACTGAAGCACTCACTATTGCAGATATTACCGGTTATATATTTGTAGGATTTGCGGAAAAAGCCCTACAAATTGACGTTTTAAATCAGTATCCAAATATTGCTCGTTGGTTTAATGAATTATCTCAACGTCCAGCTTTTCAATAAGTTTCATAAGTAATTAATATTAGCCTCCTAATTATTTTCTTTTAACCGAATGAAACTGAGTAATATGTGTTCGGAATAATGAAAGGGAGGCTAAGTCCTAGATAACGCTCTCTTTCGACCTTACTGTAATTATTCATAAGAATATTCATACTCCCTACCTATAAATCACATCCCAATCTGTTAGATTACATCTGATAATATTGTCGGATAGTGCTTACAAAAAACCAAAATATTCTTATTAAACATAAAGTTATGATATAACTGAATTTGTTTGCTATTTGACTTTCATCCCATTTTTCTTATTCTTACATCCTATTTTTGATGTGCATGAGTAAATTGTGAACCGTTTATTTCTATTATTTATTTCTGCTATGTGTGTGGTTTTTAGTACCTACACTTTGTCAGCGACAAGTGACAAATCGAATCCAATGCCAAATAAAATTAAAGTGGCATTTCTTTCACGTACGCTTGATAATCTTGCATATCATGACCCTACTTATGATATTGAGACAGATTTTGTTGATAGCTTGGCTAAAAGTCTTAATCTCGATATCGAATATATTGTCTATCCAACAGTTTCTTCATTGCATCAAGCTATTGATAAAAAAGAAGCAGACTTAGCGGTAGGACTTTCTGATACGAGTGATTCCAATTATATCTATAGTCAAACTTTATATCAGAGTTCGATTGCTATTTGGTACCGAAATAAAAGCCTAATGCATGTTTCTCCTAGTTCAATGAAATGGGTATGTGTTAAAGGTTCTATTTATTGCAAAAAGCTTGATTTACGCGGTCTACCAAATATTTATGAAGCTGAGAGTTTTGCTGATGCCATCAATCTGGTTAATTCTGGTCAGGCGGATGCGGTACTTGATAGCTATGTGTCGCTGTTAGCTTGTGTGAATTCGTCTACCCAAACCATTGGTCGTATAGAAATACCGGATTGGTTTGATACTGAGAATATCCGTATTGCGGCGCATAAGAGCAGCCAGTTGTTGTTGCAAAATATCAACTTAGTGTTGAACCAAGAAGCAAAATTTTCGGGTATCCATTCGGACAATATCTACCATCAAATAGATGTTGCTCGTAATGCAGTATCGAATAAAGGCAATCCAACGATTCGATATACAGTTTGGGACGACTCCTATCCTCTATTTTATCGGGACACCAGTGGCGAGATCGCTGGGTTTCTTCCAGATCTGCTCAAGTTAATTGAAATCCGTACATCAATGCGATTCCAGTATGTGCCTCTGCATGATGGTGAAACGCCATTAGGGTTGCTGGAACAAAAAGAGATAGATTTTGTTCCGGCAGTATTGATGGATTCACATGCCCTTGACTGGACAGCGGTATCTAACCCCCTAGCATCCATTAAATACTATGCAGTGAGCTATAAAGGACTGACATATAAGGACAATGCGAAAGAAGGTGTTTTGTTTGCAGATACGCCAGCTTACCAAAGCATTAAGAATCGAATATTTGGCGAAAATACCATAACTTACATTGGTATTAAGCAGCTTATTGAAGACCTGAAAAATGGCAAGTTGCGCCAAGCCTATGTACGTGAGGATATACTCGATTACCTAGTTGCAAATGATGATGACGATAAGTTGGTTATTAAACGTCACTCTTACAAAGAGATTGATGTAGCAATCACTGTAAGGGGAGACGACCGTCAGATCAGTGACCTAATTGATGGGGTAGCTTCGACTATCAACCCTAAAGAATTGCATCGTCTGCAGAATGGGTATACCCAGTTCAATATTGTGTATGGCTATGACAAAAATTTCGTCATCGTTGGCCTGTCGATTCTTGCCGGCATTATTCTATTGCTGGTCTTTATCTTCTATCTGTGGAAGAAAAACTTTCAGTTAAAAGTCTCGCTGAATGAAAAAGAAGCGCAAAGAACGCAAAATAGCTTACGTTTCCTACAGAACATTATTAACAGTTTACCTAACCAGGTTTTTATTCACGATTCTAACCATAAGTTGCTGCTAAGTAATTGTAGTGGCGTAGAAAGCGGTAAATGTAAAAGTTGCAGCCTTGCTCAGAAAGATCGCCCAGAGCACAAGGTGATTGAAAACAATGAAGAACTGTCACGCGTGTTAAAAGTGGGTGAAACCATTCAACGTGACGTTGATGTTCAAACTTGCAATGCGGGTTTACAGACAATTGATTATTTCAGAACTCGCATCAACGGGCCTGCCGATGCTGAAGAGTTTGTATTAACCGTTGTACATGATGTCTCGGCTCAGAAAGAGCAAGAGCGAGCGTTACGTGCCGCGAATGAAACTGCTCAGCAGGCCGTACAAGCACGAGAACGTTTCTTGGCGAGTATGAGCCATGAACTTCGCACGCCAATTGCGGGTATGGCTGGTTTGTTAGAAATGCTGAAAATTCGCACTGATGACGAAGATACACTGATGATGATTAATAACATCATTACTTCAACTCGCCATCTGCATTTATTGGTGAATGACATTTTGGACTTCTCAAAGCTTGAAGCACAACAGCTTGAGCTTGATTTAGGTGAATGCCATTTGCTGAGAGAAACGGGCGAATTGCTGCGTGTCCACTGTGCCTCTGCTCAAAAGAAAGGGCTGCAGTTTGAAGTGAACTGGGCGCCGACAACAGTCAAAGTAGTTCAGATGGATGCTTTGCGTTTTAGCCAAATTATCAACAACTTATTGTCGAATGCAATAAAGTTCACTGACTCGGGCAGAATCACCGTTGATATCACACTGGATGAGAAATGTGTGTCTCTTTCAGTAACCGATACTGGCGTTGGCATGAGTAAAGATGTCATCAAAGGCGTATTCAATCCGTTCTATCAGGCGGATTCAACAATTGCTCGTCGATTTGGTGGTACAGGCTTAGGTATGGCGATTGTCCATAATTTGGTCACAGTGATGGGCGGAAAAATCAACATTGATAGTGAACCCAATATGGGAACAACCGTATCGTTTACTATTCCTCACGAGTTGGTTCGTACGTATGAAAAATCTCAAAAAGTTGTTTGTGCTACTTATCACGGTACTGATCCTTTGATTTCGAGCTGGATAGACATATGGACGAGCAACAAGAACAGTTCGTGTTCATTAAAAAATATCGACATTTATGACGAAGAAAATTTCGATGATAGCTGTTGCGAACATCAACACAATATCGTGATTAAGAAAGACCTAGATGTTTTTCGTAGTCGAAATGGGCGTTGTGTGTACTTGAACTCTACGCCTTTCTTCCCAGACCTATTGTTTGATGCCGTTGTAGGGAATGAAAAAATGACTGCTTCTGATGAAGAAAATATGCGTTCACCATTGAAAGGCAAAGTTCTGGTTGCAGAAGATAATCCAATCAACCAATTGGTATTCAAGCAGCAGTTAACTGAGCTTGGTGTCGATGTGGATATTGTCGACAACGGTTTGATTGCACTGGAGCTGTTACAAGCTAAGCCGATGGAGTATGACCTCCTGATCACAGATTGTCATATGCCAGTGATGGACGGATATGAGTTAGTAAATCGTGTACGCATGCAACCAGAACTTAGTCATATCACTTTGATTGGCTGTACCGCTGAAGATTCTCGAGTCGCGAATGAGAAAGCTCTGAACTCGGGCTTCGATACTATGTTGTACAAGCCTTATGGCATTAGTCGACTTTATAAATTGCTTGCACAATATCTTTCTTCTGATGAACCAGTCGCTGAGATTTGGTTGGCGAAATACGATGCTGAAGATGCTCAAATTTTGTCACAAGTGTATGTAGAGACAATGGAGAAAGACTTGGCTTTGCTGATTGAAAGCAAAGGTGACCGCAAGTTGATCAAGGAAATTGCTCACCGTATTAAGGGGGGCTCTGGAACAGTCGGTGAAACCGCAGTTCAGCAACGTGCAATGGATTTGGAAAATGGGATGCAGAACTCTGAAGGTAACATTGACCCATTATTTGAGTATTTGGTAGCGGATATCACTACCAGTATTGAACAAACGAAAGCGTGGATAAACAATCATGTCGTATAACATTCAGCGTGTTCTCATCGTTGACGATGACCCTATTCAGTGTATTACGTTGAAAATTCAGTTGCAGACATTTGGCATTGACAATGTACGTGTCGCGCAAAGTAGTAAGCAGGGTTTAGCTATCTGTGAACAACAAGAAATTGACCTTGTGTTCTGTGATTTGTCTATGCCCGGAGAAGATGGTTTAACGTTTTTAAATGCGCTTAAAAAGCAAAACTTCCAAGGTAAATTATGTTTACTGAGCGGCCATGACAAAAGCATCATCGCATTGGCTGAAATGATGTGTCGCCAACTTGGGTTTGGCATGGTTTCATCACAGATGAAACCAATATCGAACACAGATTTAGCCTCCGTACTTCATTCAGCCATTGAAGCGGTGCCAAGCCCTAAGGTGAGTGACAAAGTCATTGAGTTCTTACGTTCAGATCTGGATTCAGCTTTTGACTCACATAGACTGGTTAATTTTTATCAACCACAGTGTCGTTTTGCTAATGACACTCAAAGCGGAAATGAAGTTCTGATTCGTTGGGACCATCCTCAGTATGGTTATATCAGTCCAATGGCTTTTTTGCCGATCATCGATAAAGAGCAATGGCATGTACGTTTGTTTTTCTACGTATTGGAACAAGCGTTGGAAGACCACCGCAGTGGAAAGCTGTCAGGATCTATTTCAGTGAATGCGGCCTTGGCCAATTTCGGGGACTCAAACTTTGCTTTTCAGGTATTGGAGTGCTGTGAACGTTATGACTTTTCTCCTCAAAACCTGATTATCGAAATGACGGAAATGGAAGTGTACAAACACAATCCAACCATGTTTGAAAACTTTGCTCGCTTACGTCTTAACGATGTTGAGCTGGCTATTGACGATTTCGGCGCGGGATACTCTTCGCTAATAAAACTAGCGGATTTGCCTTTCACCGAAATGAAAATCGACAGGGCGCTTATTACGTCCTGCCATCGCGATAAAAGGAAAAACGCGATTCTTTCTCTGGTTGTTTCAATGGCGAAGCAGCTAGATATGCGTCTTGTCGCTGAGGGAGTCGAAGACAATGAAACTTGGGCGCATTTACAGAGTATGGGGATAGATCTTTGTCAAGGTTACTTCACTGGCAGACCCCAACCAATTGAATATAAATTAATGGCTTAACGAGGCTAACTGTAATGATTCAAACAAATACTTCTTTAACTTGTCTTGTTGTCGACGATCACCCACTAGTATGTGCTGCAATTAAACAACTTTTGGATAAAGGTGGACGATTCGAAACTATCATCGTTGAACAAGATCCAATTAAGGCACAAAAACTGATTCAAAAAGAGCATATTGACTTTCTTATCTTAGACGTCAACTTAGTGAAGTCGGACGGTTTTGAGTTGCTTCGCCGTATCAAATCTCATGGTTTTACAGGGAAATCTTTGTTTATATCAGCAAACGATAGCCGACTCTATTCAGAAACAGCGTACAAGCTGGGGGCAGATGGTTATGTATGTAAATCCGAAGATTTAAATATTCTTAACGATGCTGTGGAATGTATTCTAAACGGCTATAGTTTTTACAAACTGATGAAAGATAGTGGTTCGAATGACGTACAGTTGTCTAAACAAGAACTTGTGGTATTTACTTATCTTGTAGATGGCAAATGTAACAAAGAGATAGCGAGCATTCTTTCTCTTAGTCCTAAAACAATCAGTACGTATAAATCTCGTATACTGGAGAAGTACAACGTTAAATCGATTGTTGAGTTAATGAGCATTAACAAAAACATTATCTAAATTCACCTCACAGAATATGGCGATGAAAACAAACAAAAACATCAAAGAAATTGTGCTGACCAGTTTTATGCTCAGTTTGATCCTTTACGTGATCTCTATGGTTTTTTATGTGGATTCGCATATTAATGAACGTGAATTGGAATTTGAAAAATTTTCCAAAACAATGGCGCAGTACAACCAAGTACTCTTTTTCACCAGCAAAATTCTTGAAAGTGAAGTGAGTAAGTACGACGCCATTGAAAAGGAAAATCAAACGTTACTAGATAATCAAGATAGCCGTCTTCAGCACTTAAATGACAAAGATGAACTATCGAACATTGATATTGTGATTGAAAGTGAGTTTCATCAGTTGGTTGATGAAATGCCGACTATCCTACCTGAAGAGGATGTGATGTATTACCGTTCTTACATCAGCTCTCTAACGTCAGTTGATAAGAAGGATGCAGACATTGAAATTGAACAATGCTTAGCTCAACGTAATTGCGCGTTGGAAGCATCGGATAGACGATTGTTAGACCGGATACTAATATCAGACCCTTATCGCAATGAAGAGGGGAAAGTGTTTATCACCGTATCTAGCCCTATTTATTTTAAAGAAGGCATCATTGGTGATGTGAATATTGATATATACATGTCGCGTTTTGACGGTGCTTCGGATGTCCATGTAGATAAGAAAGTCATCAACGGTGTAACTTTCTATGAATTTATTTATGGAAACGATGCGACAGATGGAAAATTTGCCTACACCATCGATTTTGTAGCCGACAACTCAACAGTATATGTATACAAGGTTCCAGTGTTATCCATTGTCTATAGTACCTTTGTCTTTTTCTTCATTATTTGGTTAGTCAGTGGGTTTATTTTATTCCGTTTTAAAGAACTGCATCTAAACAAAATTGAACTTAGTGAGGCGCAGAGTAATATTGTGCAAGATCAGATGACGGGTCTCCTGAACCGAAATGTTCTTGAAAACGAAGACTTCAAAAACGCCATCAAGGAAAAGAGTGCCAGCATTCTTGCTATTGATGGTAATAAGCTCAAAGCTATTAATGATACCTACGGACACCATGTTGGCGATGAAGCGATCAAGCAAATTGCTAATGCGATGAAAGAAGTATTCCGCGATACGGACTACTTAATTCGTTCTGGTGGCGATGAGTTTCTTGCAGTACTCCCCGGTTGTAAACAAGACAATGCAACAAGACTGGCAGAGCGTCTAAAAGAGTGTGTAGGCGAAACGACCTTCTCTCCTTATGCACTAAGCGTTGGTGTCTCCGTAGGCGTTGTTGAAATGATGGAGAATGAACCTGTAGAGTCTGCTATTCGTCGTGCTGACGAAAATTTGTATAAAGATAAACAAGCGTAATCCTGTTCTTTGTTGGATTCGCTAATCCTCTTTAACAGTGATAGATTGGTGGCTAAAAGAAAATTGAATTAGCAAAACAAGCATTTAGTCGCTGTTTTGCAAATATGTGGTAGAGAATCGGATTCGTTATGCCAAATAATTTAGATTACAACTTACTGCAAACATTTGTTTTATTGTACAAACACAGAAACTTAAAGTTGGTTGGCCGCTCTCTTGGGGTAACGGAAAGTGCGGTGAGTAAGCATTTGTCCAAACTGCGTGAGCAGCTCGACGATCCTCTCTTTGTTCGAGACAGTCAAGGTCTTGAACCTACTGCTTTTACCGAAGAAGTGGTTCCAAGTATCATCGACGGAATTAACACCATTCAGTCGGCACTTGCAAAAAACACCATAGATTGTGCCAATTATGACGGTGAAATTACTATTGCTATCATTCCTGTCATGCACATCCAGTTTGGCGCACAGTTGCTGATGGAGTTGAAAGCAACATTCCCTTTAGCATCCATATCCTTACTGACTTATGACAACCATACCACTCAAGACATAGCCAATGGCAATGTTGATTTGGGTGTTAATTACTTTAACCCTACATTAAACAAATCGATGTATCAGGGACGCATAAAAACGTTAAGACATGGTGTTATTCTGCCTTCTCGAATGGCTGATTTGAGTGATGAAGAAGTATTAGACTTACCTTTTGTTGGAATGGCGGCGCGTGGTCGACATGACATCAAAATTCTTCTGCAAGAGATTACAGCATTGGCCGGGCATGACCTTAACGTGTATGCCTATGTCGATAACTTCATTTGTATGCTGGACGCAATTGATGAAGTGGGTGGTTTTTCGATGAGTCAGTTGTTTGATGTAACGGATGATAGATTCTGTTTCCGTGTTCTTCCGGAGGTATACCAAAAGATAGATAATTATTCGCTGGTAGCTGTGATGAAGGCGAGTAACAGAAGCAATCCCTTGCACATGTTGCTTTCAGATATTGTTAAAAAGAAAATTGAACAATTTTCTGTCCCTTAAGCAGATTCTTTCAACTGTACGAGCTCTATGATTGAATCGACATTACATTTGTTCAAAATGCGGCTTTTGTAGGTACTTACCGTCTTTGTACTGATTGATAGCAATTCAGAAATACGTTTGTTGGTGAAACCTTTTACAAGGTAGTTATATACAATCGTTTCACGCTTTGATAACGCAGAAAACTCGTTGTCACTGTTGTGTTTGAAGACGTTGTAGCCACGTAGAACACTAGAAATAGCATCTTGGATGATCTCTGTACTTTCCGTTTTTAGAACGTAGCCGTTAGCACCCATTTTTTTAGCCGCATTGGAATACATGCTGTGTTCATTGCTTGAGACAAACAATATTTTACCTGCAAATTGTTTTGCTCTCATGCGGCGTAGGAAATCTAGTCCATCAAACCCCACCAACTGAATATCCAGAATAATTAAGCTAATATCATGTTGTCTTAATGCTGACGCTGCAGTAAAAGCATCGCTGGCTAACAGTACTTTATCGAAGCCATTGTTTGTAAGAAGCATCTGTTGCATTGCTTGTTGTACCATTGGGAAACTGTCGATAATCAGTGCAGTTTTTGTATTCGTTGTCATGTTGTGTACCCTCGGTTAATTCGTTAAGTTCTAACTCTTGGAACTACTATAGGGTTTTTCTTACAGAAGGTGTGGAAAAGGGAAGTTTCCAAGTAGGAAAGTGAGAGTTTTGTAGGTGGAATTATTCTCCGATGTAATATTGAACAATATTCGCTATCTCTCCTGAGTTTTGAAGCTCAATAAGAGCAGCATCAAACTCTCTGACAAATTTCTCTTTATATGGATATCTCTCTTCATGGACATTGGTATAAGCCATATATCCCGATTCGGTATTAATATGCATGGCAAGGCTAAAGGTCAGAGGTTTTTCCAATACTTCTTCTTCAAGTAAGCGTTTTGTCTCCCAAAGAATAGAAATATAGTCATTTACATAGCAATCAATTCGGCGGCTTCTAAGTTTAATAATATTGAGCTGATTTCCTTTTGCTTCTGAGATAGAGAGTTTGCCATTGTCTGATGCTTGCCAGAATTCAGGACCACCAATATTGAATCCTGAGTTTATGCCAATCGTTAGACCATAAAAGTCTTCAGGCCAGATTTTTCGGCTGCTTTGCTTAATAACGTCATTGTTGCAAAAAATCACAACATCTTCATCGAGCATGGGGTGAGAATAGGGGGAAATGAAGCTACGACTTTCTGGGTGAAAATAAGGAGGCATTAAAGCAAAACTACGCCCTGATTCAATGAGTTTCAGTCCACGTTTCCAAGGCACAGGACGAATAGAGATATCGAAATCTACCAGTTTCTCATCTATGGCGTGAACGATATCAGGGTAAATACCAACGGCTTCACCATCTTCAGCATAGGTATAAGGTGGATAGGACTCATCGGTCAGTATTTCAACAGAGATTGTTTCCCCATAACACCAAGGCATGTATGTCAATCCGCTTAACATGGCTACCCAAACTTTGCGCATCAATCTTCGTCCTTTTTTATACGCTTACTTTTAGTTTAGTTTTATAAATGAGTTTCGGTTTATAAACAAAGCGTAAAACGCTAAACTGCATAAAAATTTTATGGGTATGTGAAATGAACGAATTTGAGTCCGATTTCCATGATGAAGAAGAAATCGAGATAGAGGCTATTGGCGTAGAAGTCGATAATCAACCCATTGAACTTTATAAGGTTCTAAAAATTGCTGACGTGGTCAGTGGCGGTGGTGAAGCAAAGTACGCGATTACGGAAGGTTATGTCGCTGTTAATGGTGAAGTTGAACTTCGCAAGCGCCGGAAATTGTACGATGGTGATCTAATCGAATTCAACCAAGAGTTTTACTTGGTTATTTGTGATGCCCCTGTAACAGAAGACGTGGTTGAAGAAGTAAAAGCTAAGCCGACAAAACCACAAGCCGAGAAAGCAAAGAATAAGAAACAGGAAAAGAAAAAACCTGCGCCAGCTAAGGCCAATAACAAGGCTAACAGCAAGGCGAATAAGAAGTCTGATTCAAATACGAAATCTAAGCCGAAGGCAAAACCAGTAGAAGTGGAGCCTGAGAAAGAAGAAAAAATTGGTGGTAGAGGTTCTATCAAGTTTTTTTAAAACGTATTGATTTTTTACATATTGATATGGGGGAGCATAAGCTCCCCCATTTTTTAACTCCAGTCGTCGTCATCGAGGAAAGCTCTGCCTTCCAAGGCGTAGGGGTCTTCATCGAAAGGGTGTTCGGCTTTTCCTCGCAATTTTTCTAACTGCGCTTCAAGCATATTGACCGTTTCGTAGTCTCCTTCTGAGCAAGCGATATAAATTTGTTGCTCAAGTGCATCAATGCTTTCACGAATGTTCATTTAGCACCTCCTAATTGACGGTGAATGACACGAGATCGTTTCTCACCACAATTGTAGACCACATATGATTATTTCGTAGAGTGTTGGAGGTCTTCAAGTATTCAGGTTATGAATTCTTCAAGCTGGACAGATAAAACGAACAGTCTCAAAAATGAAAATATAAAATAAATTCATTGAGTTATGTAAGGTTTTTGTCAATATTCCCCTCGGACATTTCCTAATAAGCAATTGATTGACTACACTTAATTTTTATCCAACTCAGTGGTGATCTTGATGAAAAGTAAAGCAATTAAAATAGCAGTGGTAACAGCATTAGGCGTGAGTTCTTTAACTGGCTGTATGGGTCAAATGGCAACCACAGGTTTGGTTGGCAAATTCAACTTAGAAATCGTGGATAACCGTTACGGCCGTGAAGGTATGTTCTTACTACTTTCGCCTGTTTATGCTATCGCTTCTTTTGCTGATTTGTTTATTTTCAACGCAGTAGAATTCTGGACAGGTACTAACCCACTTTCTGGTAAGTCTCCAGCTGTTGTTGATACACCAGCAGATGCTATTTTGAAAGTGAATGACAAGCTAGATTCGTCAATGACTGAAGTTCCACTTTCATACAATGGCGACGTTAAGTCAGCAACAATGCAACAGATTGATGAAAACACCATGCAAATGGATATTTCTTATCTAGATGGTTCTCACAAAGTTTTACGTGGTGAGAAAGGGGAAGACAGCGTAGCGTTTTACTTGAACGATGAATATATTACAACCGTGTCTAATGAAGAACTGGTTAACTATGTTCAGACTTCAAAAATCTAAACTTACAAGTATCTAATTTAAGCCTCCCAATGGGAGGCTTTTTTACGCTTAAAGCACTTTGAGTAAATGTATGTAGATGCAAATCTAACCGCTTTAACTTCAATTGCTTACTTACTATGCAAATAAACGGGTTTTTATAAAAAAACGGTTTCATTTTTTCTACTCTGTGGCATAGTAGCTGCGTCCTTTCGATGCGCGCGTATCGTATAATGGTAATACCTTAGCCTTCCAAGCTAAAGCTGCGAGTTCGATTCTCGCTACGCGCTCCAAATCTCTACTATCAGATTAACCATCCAAACAAATTCATAGAACTGCGCTTTATTGCGTGCTTTGCCGTTTTAATTTTCCCATCTCTCACATTCATTAAAACAGCCATTCTTTAAAACAAATTAGCTCTGTTCATTGATTGGCATTGACGACTGTTTTACGTCTTTTCGAGGTTTAACAAAACTACCAATGACAAATGCACACAGTCCTGTAATCATTGTAGGGACGATGGGATGAACGCCTGCCATATCCGGCTTGACCATAATTAAACTAATGTAAACGCCAAGCCCAATAACCATCGAAGATAACGCGCCAAATGCAGATGCTTTCGACCAATATAGTCCGAATACCAAAGGCCATAAGAAAACGGCTTGTAAACCACCAAGAGCAACCAGATTTAGCCAGATAATCATGTCTGGCGGATTAGTTGCTGCGACAAAGACTAAGCTGGCGAAGATGCCTGTAGTCCACAAGGAAATTCGACTTAGCTTGTGGTCGGCATTATTTTCTTTAACGATTTGAGGATTGATGTAGTTGATATAGAGATCCTTAAGCAGCGTTGAAGAAGCCTGTATCAACTGTGAATCAATGGTCGACATAATGGCTGCCATAGGACCAGCAAGGAAAACGCCAGCAAGCATTGGAGGAAGAACGGTCATCATAAGCGTTGGCATAATTTGGTCAGGACTGGCGACCTCCGGCACTAATGCTCGTCCCAAAGCACCGGTCAGATGGGTTCCAAACATCAATAGTGCAATCATGATTGTGCTAATCACCATACCTTTGTGTAATGAAGCACTGTCTTTGTAAGACATGCATCGCACGGCGGCTTGAGGCAGCCCGATAACACCAAAACAGACGAGAATCCAAAAGCTCAAAATAAATGGTTGGTTAAGGAAATGATTTGGCCCATATGGAGAGACCAGTGCAGGATCGATAGTGTGAAGCTGTGTGATCAGACTTTCGAGACTTCCTCCGGCGTGAATGACGCCAGCTAGTAGAATGACAGTACCAATAACCATCATTAACCCTTGAATGGTGTCAGTCATAACCACGGCTCGGAAACCACCGATAGTGGTGTATATTCCGACTGTACATGCAAATATCAGCAGCCCATTCTGATAGCTAATCCCTAAAACTGTTTGCAGAAGTCTAGCCCCGCCAACAAATTGCACCACCATAGTCCCAAAGAAAGCCAGAAGCAGCGCTAGTGAAGAGAAAATCACTACTTTTCGACTTTTATAGCGGGCATAAAGCATGTCATTTATTGTGAGTGCGTTGTGGCGTCTTGCTTCTATTGCGAATTTCTTTCCGAGTACGCCTAAAGTAAGCCAAGTGGCGGGTAATTGAATCATAGCCAGCAGTACCCAACCAAGCCCCATTTTATACGCAGCTCCAGGCCCCCCGATAAAGCTGCTAGCACTGGCATAGGTTGCGGCAAGGGTCATGGCGAGCACAAATCCCCCCATGCTTCGACTGCCAACAAAGTATTCTGTTAGAAAATTTCCAGCCTTTTGATAACGCTGAGTCAGGAAAGCCAATGCAAAAACGGCGATCAGATAAATGAACAAAGGGATAATAAGCTGACTATTCATGTTGGTCATCGCCATAGCTGTTGAGGTCAACATCCTTATAAAGATATTTAACCATTAGTGCACAGAGCGCGGTGAAAATGAGTGGCCCAAGAACGCAGGACAACAGAAACCATAACGGCATGCCCCAGTAAAGTTGGGGTAGTTGTTGTTCACCTTGTGGAGCTGAAAAAATGTAGGCGCTACAGTACCACCAGACGAAATAACCGAAAGCGAGAAGTATTGCCCATAAGGCTTCTCGTTTGGCTTGGCGATCTAAAGCTAAATGTCTTTGCTTCTCTGATTTCATAACTCACAGTTTAGCCAATCTATTGTTGTAGGCTATCTACTCTAAAAACGATTTTGCAGAAGAGTATTGGCTAGGAAAGGCAATGTAAACCCATTTGATCCATTTAAGTGAGTCTACAGCTCTCACGAAGAATGTTTGTGCAAAGATAGTTACACATCAGTGTGTTTGAGCCTTGCTGGTACTCATTCGTCATGAATCGGTAGCTTTGAAATGAGTATTCTAAATTTTCGCGCTTATTTTTACGGCTTATACCCTTACAGCATTAAGTGCTGATTTAAAAAAACCATTCTTTAGTTACTAAAGTAGACAGATGAAATGACTGCGTAGAATAGCGGTTTTATTATTTATTTAGGTTTAATTCGTTCTTTTCATATTTAAATAGCTTGGGATAACTGGGTGTTTTTGGTCATCTATCAAATCGATATATCAACGAGTTGACTTTTTATGCGTGATCCAAGACTCAATCGTGAAATATAAAAACTCGATTAAGAAAAAAGGTAATTGGCGAAAAAATTTAACATGGCAAGAATGATTGTTAATGTTAGAAATCATATTGGGATTAAGAATGTCTTCAGTAACCTTTAAGAATGTGAACAAGGTTTATTCTGGCGATACGCATATCGTTAAGGATATTAACTTGGAAATTGCGAGCGGTGAATTTGTTGTGTTTTTAGGCCCTTCGGGCTGCGGGAAATCGACCACTCTACGTATGCTATCTGGTCTGGAGGATATCAGCTCTGGCGAGATTCTCATTGATGGTGTCGTGGTCAATGACCTTAATCCAAAAGAACGCAATATTGCGATGGTATTCCAGAGCTACGCTCTTTACCCACATATGACCGTTGCTGAAAACATCGGCTTCTCATTAAAAATGGAAGGCAAAAAGAAGGCTGAGATTGAGAAAGAGGTCAATCGCGTTGCTGAAATGCTCCAGCTTACTCCGTTGCTAAAGCGTAAACCGAGAGCGCTTTCTGGTGGTCAGCGCCAGCGAGTAGCTATGGGGCGAGCTATGGTTCGTACACCTAATGTGTTCTTGTTTGATGAGCCGTTATCAAACTTAGACGCCAAATTACGAAATTCAATGCGTCGAGAAATCAAGAGCTTGCATAACAAGTACTCAAAAACAACTGTGTATGTTACCCATGATCAAGTTGAAGCAATGACACTTGCAGACCGAGTGGTTATTCTACGCGACGGTGAAATTGAACAGGTTGGCACACCTTACGAGGTTTACCACAAACCCGCGAGTCAATTCGTCGCGAGTTTTATTGGAACTCCTACGATGAACATGATGGAAGGTAAGTTGCAACGTGATTCGAATAGCTGGCATGTTGTATTGGGTGATCAAAAAGTCGATTTGGGTAAGTCTTTCGACGAGGCTATGGATGGAGAAAGAGTAACTTTGGGCATTCGTCCAACGGATATTCATGCCAACCAAAGTGAAGGCAGTATCGCTCTGAATGTTTCTGTAGTGAACAGCGAATTGCTTGGTAGTACACAACAAATTAATGCAGCCATGGCACAGCAGAAATTAATTGCAGAAGTTGAAGCGGATTTTGATTTGGATGGAAAAACGTCAATGAACTTATTTTTTGATCCAAACCGATGCCATGTCTTTAACCAATCAGGTCATATTATCTAAGTGAAAAAGTTGCCTAAGGTTTAAAATCTTTGGCAACCTTTCTTATATTCAAGAGGTACGTATGGAGTTATTACTGCTTATCGATACCATGATTCACTACGATCGAGAGCTATTGAAAGGAGTAAAGTCTAAGCTCGATGAATTAAATATGAATATCAATATTCATATAGATGCAATAGAAAATGCGACCTATTTGTTATCGAGAAAATGGCACTACGTGATTGCTGATTTTGATAAGCGTGGCTGTGAGGAGTTTATTTCTCAATTGTCAGGTAAGAAGCTCATTTTCTCTAATGCTGAAGTGACCAACCCGCCAGACGGAATATTGTGTATTTACAATGACAACCAGTATGTTGCGGATATCGCATTAGGTCACTTTATCAATGATGGAATTCGCAATGTTTCTGTCTATTCTGATTTAAGCGATTATTACCAGCCATGGGCTATGGAGAGAAAAAATAGCTTTTCATCACTCGCTTTAAAATTAGGGTGTTGTTATTACTCTAATGCCATTGAGGCCATTACAACCTCAGAAAATAGAGTTGGCGTATTTTGCACCACAGACCGTTCCGCCAGAAAATTTATACGTTACTGTATAGAAAATAATATTCCAGTCCCGGATAAAGTATCGATAATTGGTACAGATTATGATGAGTTGGAGCGAGATATTTCACCAATTCCAATCAGTTCGATAGATCTAAATCCTAAGCAATTAGGCAGAGAGTGTATTGAACTTCTGCTAAATCCCCGACCTACATGTAAACGGTTAATCTACAAAGCCAAGCAGCTTTATGTCGACAGTTCGGCTAAGTCAGCGATTGAGTCGGATAGTGTGGTCAATAACGCTTTGGTCTATATTCATAAGCATTACAGTCGCAATATACGTGTTATGCAAATATCTGATTATTGTAAGGTTTCTAGAAAAACGTTAGACAATAAATTCCTTGAGCTGAAAGGTGAGACTGTCCATCAGTACCTGTCAAATCTACGCTTAGATAAGTCAAAACAGCTACTCAAGGAGACCTCTATGTCGGTAGACAGTATAGCGAGGCAATGTGGCTACTTGGGACAAAATTACCTTAATCAACTTTACCGAAAAAGCTTTGGTTATACACCGCTAGAGTATCGAAAAAGCTCATCGAATTAGGGGGCAATAAAATTCAAAAAAACCAAGTATTATTACTTGGTTTTTTTATGTGATGCACGCCATAAATAGCTGATGATTTTTAAGAAAAAACCATGAAACAGTTTCGTAGAATAACTTAACTGAAGACATTAATCACAAATAGAAAATATCGTAATTACAAACTCAAATATTGGTAATTGTGACTATTGGTGACCTGAATAATATGTTGTTAAGAAAGTTATTAATTACATATTTTGGTGGGGACATGGCATCAGTTCAATTTCGCAACTTGATTAAGAACTATGGTGATACAGAGGTTGTTAAAGGTATCAATCTTAATATTCAACATGGTGAGTTTATTGTCTTATTGGGACCATCAGGCTGTGGCAAGTCAACAACGCTGCGCATGTTGGCTGGCCTAGAGGATATAACAGACGGCGAGATCTGCATTGAAAATGAAGTCGTCAATGAACTTCACCCGATTGAGCGCAATATCGCAATGGTATTCCAGAGTTATGCCCTTTACCCACATATGACTGTGGAAGAGAACATGGCTTTCGCGCTCGAAAACTTGGGTTTCGATAAAGTAAAACGTAAGCGCATGGTTGAAGAAATCGCAGAGGTTTTGGAGCTTACACCGCTGTTGTATCGCAAACCTAAAGAACTTTCAGGCGGTCAACGTCAACGTGTTGCGATGGGGCGAGCCATGGTTCGAAGCCCAGACGTATTCTTATTTGACGAACCACTCTCTAACCTAGACGCAAAGCTTCGTGGTCAGATGCGTTCAGAGATCAAACTGCTGCACGAACGTACAAAAACCACTGTGGTATATGTCACTCATGACCAAATCGAAGCCATGACTCTAGCGGACCGTATTGCGATTCTCAACAACGGTGTTATTGAACAGATCGGTTCGCCAAAAGAAATCTATAACCATCCAAATAGTAAATTTGTTGCCAAGTTCATCGGTACTCCTGAGATGAACATATTGGAAAACCTCGGAGACGCGGTTAAGCCATTTATTTTCCAATCAACGATCGATCGTGTAGGTGACGTTAAACCTTTATCTGTCGGTATCCGTGCTCAAGATTTCCATCTGACTCCACTAAACATTGAGGCTGAAAACCTTGCTTCTATTATCGTTCAACTGAGACAGGTTGAGTTAATGGGTGCGGTGAAGCATATCGAATGTTCATTTGGCAATAAGAGGATCATTGCGGAAGTCCCTTACACCGACGACAAGATTCACGACAAATTTGAACTCTATTTCGATAAAAACAAGGTTCATGTGTTTGATAAAAACGACAAGGTCATAATCCAATAAGGAAAAATCATGAAAAAGAACATCATTGCTTCTGCTATCGCAGCTTCCGTGTTTTCGGTGTCAGTGTTTGCTGCACCTACTGAGATTACGGTTGCTTCATTCCCCAATTTCAACCAAGTGGCAGAAATTGCGGTGCCAATGTTTGAGAAAAAATACCCTGATATCAAGGTCAAGGTTGTTACGCTCGCGTATGCCGACCATCACAATGCGATGACAACGGCACTTGCAACAGGCGCGAACCTTCCAGATGTTATGGGTATCGAATACAGCTATGTGGGTCAGTTTATTGAGAGCGGCGGTCTGGATGATATGTCGCCTTATGGTGCCGGTGCATTTACCGATAAATTGGTACCTTACTCTGTTGCGCAAGCAACCAATTCTGACGGTGTTCTTTCAGCAATTCCTGCAGACATCGGTCCGGGTGCAACCTTTTATCGTAAAGACATTTTAGATGCGGCTGGTGTTACAGAAGAAGAGCTATTAAAAGATTGGGACTCGTTTATCAAGGCGGGTATTAAGATCAAAGAGAAAACGGGTAACTACCTGATCGCAAATGCGGTGGATATTAAAGATATTGTTATTCGTTCAAACCTTAAAGAAGGTGAAGGCATCTACTTCGATAAAGACCAAAATATACTTGTTAACTCTGATCGTTTTAAAGAAGCGTTTCGTTTAGCTAAGAAGGCGCGTGATGCGGGTATCGACGCGAAAGTGGCTGCTTGGTCAAACGAATGGACGGAAAGTCTACGTCGCGGAACGGTATCTGTTCAAATGATGGGGGCTTGGCTAGGTGGTCACCTACAAGGTTGGATTGCTCCAGATGCGACAGGATTATGGCGTACTTCTCAACTTCCAGACGGTGCTATGGCGAGCTGGGGTGGTTCATTCTACGCCATTCCTAAAAAAGCAGAGCACAAAGCAGAAGCCTGGAAGTTCATCGAATTTATGGCGACAGACAAAGAAATTCAGCTAGCGGGCTTTAAAGAAATCAATGCGTTCCCAGTGCTTATTTCGACTCATAACGACGACTTCTTCAACCAAGAGATCGCTTACTTGGGTGGACAAAAAGCTCGTCTGAACTGGCGTGAAACAACCAAACACATCCCAGCATTGACCGTTGACCGTTACGACGAGGTTGCTCGTCAGGTGGTGAATGATGCTCTAGAAAAAGTGCTAGAGAAAGATGCAAACATTGACCAAGTGCTGGCCGATGCAGAGAAACAAATTAAACGTCGTGCTCGTCGTCGTTAATTAATCGTTAGTACCGGGGTCACATCGGTGGCCCCTTGTCATGTAGCAATTTTGGAAATAGTCCTATGACAACAATGACACGTCCCCTTAATGCCGCCAGACGCAAAAACTTCTGGCTAAGAAAAGGAAATAAGATCGCTCCTTATCTTTATGTCAGCCCTTTCTTTATCATTTTCGGAGCATTCGGTTTATTCCCACTTCTGTTCTCTTTATACCTGTCCTTCCATTATTGGGAGCCTGCTGCAGGATTGGCATCAATGGAATGGGTCGGAGTAGAGAACTATGTTTTCGCACTTGAAGATGAATGGTTCCAATCGTCCATTTACAACACCTTTATTATTGCGCTGAAATCCGGTATTCCTCAGCATGCCGTAGCACTGCCGCTCGCATACTTTATTCATACTAGCTTTACGCGTATGAGAAATACGGTGATTGGTATTTACTTCGTCCCGTACATTACTTCAACTGTTGCGATCTCACTTGTGTTCACTACGTTGTTCTCTCGTGACTACGGCATGATTAACCAGGTTCTTACCTCTCTGGGAAATTTCACTATTGCGGACATTAAAGTTCTGGCATGGCTCTTCCCAACTGAGAATGTTGACTGGTCTCGTCCTGCGTATACCAAAGATATGATCTCGTTTGTTGTTTTCTGGCGATTTGTTGGCTGGAATACGGTGCTTTACCTTTCTGCGTTACAAACTATCCCGAAAGATCTTTATGAAGCGGCAACTATCGATGGTGCAAACCGTTACCAGCAGTTCTGGCACATCACACTTCCAATGCTGAAACCAATGGCATTCTTCGCTGTCACGCTCACCATCATTGGTAACCTTCAACTGTTTGAAGAACCGTTCATTATTACAGGCGGTACTGGTGGTATAGAGCAAGCGGGTAAAACTGCGGCGATGCACATGTATATAACGGCATTCGTTGAAAGTGACTTTGGTACTGCGTCCGCTATCTCTTGGATTCTATTTATGATCATCGCGTGTTTAACATGGCTGAATAGCAAACTATTAGGTGGGAGAAACGACTAATGAAATCAATGGGAAAGGATAAGCTGATCGCTTACATCACCGTGTTTATCGGTGCGATTATCATGCTAGCACCGTTTTACTTTATGTTTATTTTCTCGTCGCATTCCAACACCGGCATTCTATCTGTGCCGCCACCGATTACCTTTGGTGATTACTTGGTGACGAACTTCAACACGCTGTTAGATTTTCTGCCTTACTTTTGGCACAACCTGGCGCTGAGCTTGTTTATTGCCATCGTGGTTACGGCGCTAAACTTGCTGTTTTGTTCTCTTGCTGGCTACGCGTTCTCAATGTTTGAGTTTCGTTTTAAGAATGCGTTGTTTGTGATGATCATGGGTACCATGCTTATTCCACCGTTTCTGGGCATGATTCCGACAGCAATGGTTATGTCGCAACTAGGCTGGATGAACGATCCTAAAGCGCTAATCGTTCCTGCCGCTTGTGGAGCGATGGGTATCTTTATGATGCGTCAGTTTATTTCGAGCTCAATTCCGAAAGAGCTTGTTGAAGCAGCGCGGATGGACGGATGCCGTGAGTTCAAAATCTACTACCGCATTATCGTGCCTTTGATTCTGCCAGCATTCGGTACCTTAGGTCTGATTACCTTCATCGGCACCTGGAACAACTTTATGGGACCACTGGTTGTTATGAACGATATGAAAATGTTCACCGTTCCTTTAGCACTTCGTGCGTTACAAGGAACCGGTCAGGTGCCATGGGGTGCGGTGTCAATTGGCGCAAGTATCGCTGTTCTGCCATTGCTGTTCCTATTTGTTATTGCCTCGCGTCGTTTAATCGACGGATTAACTTCTGGCGCGGTTAAGGGCTAATTTCCAAGAGCTGCTTGTATCATGATCGACCCCCGATTTAAGCAGCTCTCTTTTTATTCCACTTGATACTTCTCAAGGAAAATAGAATGAAAAAAACTATTACCACCTTGCTTGTTGCCACTTGCTCGTTCATTTCACCAATCGCTGTTCAAGCCTCTGAACTCCCAGTTATTAGTCTTAAATCACTAGCGAAACAGTCAAACATTTATGTTGGTGCAGCATTAGAAACGCGTCACCTTAAAGAGCCCGAATTTGCCAACACATTATCCAGTCAGTTTAACCAGCTAACCCCAGAAAATGAGATGAAATGGGTGAACATTCATCCCCAGCGAGATCGCTTTAATTTTAGTAAAGGCGATGAATTGGTGGCATTTGCTCAGCAGCACAACATGCAGGTGAAAGGTCATACGCTGGTTTGGCACATTCAAAATCCTGACTGGCTAACACAAAAAGAATGGACCGCTCCAGAGCTGGAAAAAGTACTTGAGGAACACATCAAAACAGTGGTTGGTCACTATAAAGGAAAAGTGAAGTACTGGGATGTGGTGAACGAAAGCTTTAATGAAAATGGGTCATATCGCGAAACCCTTTGGTACAAGGTGCTTGGTGAGCGTTATCTGGAACTTGCATTCAAGTTTGCCCATGAAGCGGACCCAGAGGCGATTCTGTTTTATAACGACTATAACAACGAAGGGATGGGAGCCAAGTCGAATGCCATCTACCGTAAAGTCAAAAGTATGGTTGAAGAGGGCGTGCCCATTCACGGTGTTGGTTTCCAACTGCATTTGATGGGCGAACATGCGCTTAGTGAGCAAGATCTTGCGCGCAACATTAATCGTCTAAAACATCTCGGTCTTAAGATTCACTTCACTGAAATCGATGTTCGTATCCGTGACAATGCTAGTCATTTCGCCCTTGATGCACAGGCGCGTATATTCGGTCGTTTGATGGATTTTGCTATTTATTATCCAGAGATTGATATGTACACCACTTGGGGTGTAACCGATAAGTACAGCTGGGTGCCAGGTTGGTTTACTGGTTATGGCCGTGCATTGATGTTTGATGAGAACTATCAAGCGAAAAATGCGTTCAAGGCCGTTTATAGTTCGTTGCTTTCTGCCTCCAAAGGTGAATTTTCTTATCAACCACCAATCAGTCAGTAAGCGGATTAAACCAGCCCAATCATTTGTTGCTGAAGCCAAAGAGCCATTGCGTAAGGATCGGCTCTTTCAAAACAGAGAAAAATAATAATGACAGAAACCTACATGAACAAAAACGCTCCGGTTGCCGAACGCGTATCTGACCTCTTGAGCCGTATGACCATTGAAGAGAAAATCGGCCAGTTGACTCAACTTCCAGCGAATGTGGAAGGCAACACCGATAAACTGGAAGAGTGGCATATAGGCAGTTACCTTCATTGTACCGGTGATGCTGCAATGCGTTTGCAAGAGCGTGCAGCGAAAACCCGCCTTGGCATCCCACTTATTTTTGGTATTGATGCTATTCACGGCCACTGTTTCGATAACGATGCGACCGTGTTCCCCACTCAGCTTTCCGCTTCGTCAAGCTGGGATCGTGAACTGATGAGAGAAATGGCAAAAGTGGCCGCTAAAGAGGTTCGCGCCACGGGTATTCACTGGACGTTTTCACCTGTGCTTTGTATTGGACGAGATGCGCGCTGGGGTCGTGTTAATGAAACCTATGGTGAAGATGCGTGGTTGATCGGCGAGATGGCAGCAGAGACGGTTAAAGGGTACCAAGGTGAGACTTTCGCCAGCCCAGATTCTATTCTCGCGTGTGCCAAACACTATGTCGCTTACGGTGAAACAACGGGTGGCCGAGACTCTTATGAAGCTGATGTGTCTCGTCGTAAGCTTAAATCGATTTTCCTTCCTCCATTTCGCAAAGCGGTTCAAAAATCAAAAGTCGCTTCTCTTATGACGGGCTATCACTCCAACGACGGTTTGCCGTGTACCGCTGACAAATGGTTGCTGACGGATGTTGCGAAAACGGATTGGGGATTAGACGGCTTTATTGTAACTGACTGGGATAACGTCAAATCGCTGCACACTAAGCAGAAAGTGAGCCCGACAATTGAGGATGCGTGTTATCGCGCTTTGGTCGCGGGTAACGATATGATGATGTCGACAGCAGAGTTCTATGAAGCGGCGGTTAAGCTGGTTAAAGACGGGCAAGTGGACATTGAAATTGTTAACAACGCCGTTGCTCGTATTCTGACGAAAAAGTTTGAGTTAGGCCTGTTCGATGAGATGCGATTCTATTCGCCAGATCGCCAAGAAATATTCGGCAATCCGCAGAACTTAGAACTGGCAATGGAAGCAAGCCTCAAGAGCATTGTGATGCTCAAAAATGATGGCATTTTGCCGTTGAAACCAACCAAAGATTTGACCGTACTGGTAACCGGACCCAATGCCGATGATGTTATCGCGCAGCTAGGTGACTGGTCATTTGGTTCAATGCAGGCCGGTGCTACAAATGATAGTTTTCACCGTGAGCAGGCAGTGACGACGTTACAGGCGTTCCAAGCGGCGTCAAAGCAATATGGTTTCAAGGTTGAATACGTGAAAGGGGCGGACTGTATTGACGCTGAATTTGAGCAGGTCGAAGAGTTAGCCCGCGCATTAACTCAAGCCGATGTGGTCATTGCTTGTGTAGGGGATACGTTAGCGCAAAATGGTGAGTTCCATGACAGAGCGAATCTGGATCTAACTGGCAAACAGCAAGCCATGCTAGAGCAGATCAAAGCTTCGGGCGTACCATTGATTGTTAACTTAGTTGCCTCTAAGCCGATGACAATCCCTTGGGTTGCAGAGAATGCGAATGCCCTGTTGTGTGGATTTAACTCAGGCACTAAGGGTGGAGAGGCGATAAAACGAGTCATACTCGGTGAGCATAATCCATCGGGCAAACTGACCATCTCCTTCCCGTATCATGTAGGGCAGTTACCTGTTTTCTACAACAAGTATGAGGGTTGGCATGCACAGAACTCACATACTACTGGTCATAAAGAGCGCTATATCGATATGCCGGAACATCCGTTGTTTAGTTTTGGTGAAGGTAAGTCATACAGCCAGTTTGAATACAGTAATGTTTATTTAAAACAGGTAGTAATAGAACCTAATACCGATATTGAAGTGTCTCTCACCGTAACAAATAAGTCGGTTATTGATGGTACTGAAATTGTGCAAGTTTACTTTAATGATCATTTCTCTTCTGTCACCACGCCAATTAAACAGCTGTGTGGTTTTGAACGCGTTGATATTCCGGCAGGGCAAAGTGTTGATGTGACTATTAAGGTTAATTTCTCTGATTTAGCACTGGTGAATTCAGAACTTGAAGAAGTCGTTGAAGCTGGCACGTTTAGTTTAATGGTCGGTGCTTCGTCAAAAGATGAAGATCTGATTACTTTAGAATTTGAAGTCACAGAAACAACTAAGGTTCACTGAGCTAGCAAGGTTCATAGAGCTTTCGTTGCTTAAGCAAAAGCGGTTGAGTGTTCTGCCGCTTTTTTCTATTTTTTAATTCCTTCCTTTAGTTTCTTAGCTTTCCATATCACGTTATTTAGTCAAATCACTATTACGAATATTTATATTGTATTTATTAAAAATGGTTAATTTGACCATATTCAAAAAACAGGAAAGCTTTATTTAACTATTACTCTGATAAAAATAAAGGCACGACAATATATTTGGTAATCGGTCTCCATTATTTGGTAATTGAGTTCCTCATGGAAGAAATAGGCAATATTTTGGTAGATATTAATCCTATCAAAGTCATCAGCATCGGTTAGGAAAATATATGAACTACAAGAATCCATCACTTTCGATAGCAGAACGTGTGAGCGACCTGCTTTCACATATGACGGTTGAAGAAAAACTGGCTCAAATGGGTGCGCAATGGTTGATACTTGATCCGACTGGCGAGCATAAAGAGCGTGAGCTTGAAATGACAAGTGAAAACGTTGAGCGCATTGTCAAAGAAAAGCTCAAATATGGCCTCGGTCAGATTTCTCGTCCACTTGGAACGCATACAGTTGACGCGGTCAATGGCGTAAAAGCACTAAACCAGCTGCAAAAATATTTAGTTGAAGAGACACGACTTGGCATTCCTGCAATGGCACACGAGGAGTGTTTGGTCGGTCTGATGGCGAAAGGCGGAACGCTTTATCCTTCATCATTAAATTATGGTCATACTTGGAACCCTGAGCTGATCGAAGAAGCTGCAAAGGACATTGGCAGACAAGCGCGAATGATTGGTACCAAACAGGGGCTTGCGCCAGTATTGGATGTTTCTCGTGATGTCCGTTGGGGACGTACAGAGGAAACATTGGGTGAAGATCCTTATCTTGTTGGCATAATGGCAACTCACTATGTGAAAGGATTACAAGGTGAAAAACGTGATTTGCTGGCAACGCTTAAACACTTTGTTGGGCATTCAGCAAGTGAAGGTGCGCGTAACCATGCGCCGGTAAATCTGGGTTTTAAAGAGCTCAATGATACATTCTTACTGCCATTTGAAATGGCTGTAAAACTGGCGAATGCTGGCTCTATCATGCCTGCTTACCATGACATTGACGGCGAACCTTGCCACGCTTCGCATTTTTTACTTACTGAGATTTTGCGTGAGAAATGGGGCTTTGATGGGTTGATTGTCGCGGATTACGGCGGCATTGATTTGTTAAGCTCGCACCATTCAATTGCCGAAGATCGCGCGGGAGCAGCAGCGCTTTCCTTTAATGCAGGATTAGATGTTGAACTGCCCGATGACGCATGCTCAACGAAACTGACAGAAGCACTGCAACGCGGTCTTATTTCAATGGAAAAGATTGATGAAATTGTTGCTCGTATTTTAAGTAAAAAGTTTGAAATGGGGTTATTTGAGAACCCTTATACTGACGTTCCTCAAGCTCCTCTGCACAATGAAAAGAGTCAGGAGATTGCTTACAAAGTCGCGAGTGAATCGATTGTTCTGCTTAAGAATCAAGATCAAACCCTACCTCTGAAAACGGATAAAAAAGTGGCGTTGATTGGCGCTACCGCAGACGATCAGCTTGCACTACTCGGTGGTTATAGTTTCCCTGTGCACCTGATTCTGAGTCAGGAAGACAGCACGGACAAAGTGTCGAAGACGCTTTTAGAAGCCTTTCAACAACGCTTTGATTCGGTTATGTACGCCAAAGGTTGTGACATTCTAACTGAGCGACACGCCAATGCTCCGGTTTTTCCTGGAGACGTTGATATGGCAATCGGTCAGGCCGCAGAGTCACCTATCAGCAAAGATATTAGTCAGATTGAAGTGGCGGTTGCAACTGCAGCTGAGAGTGATGTCGCTGTAGTTTGTGTTGGTGACTTGGCCGGTTTGTTCCAGACAGGCACAGTGGGTGAAGGTTCAGATTGCGACAGCTTAGCGCTGCCGGGTGTACAGCAGCAAATGCTTGATGCGGTCTTGGATACAGGTAAACCCGTAGTGGTATTGGTAACCGGCGGGCGACCATACAATCTAGGTCGCGCTGAAGATGAAGCGGCGGCAATTGTGTTGGGTTGGGCTCCGGGTCAAGCGGGTGCTGATGCTATTGCTGATACCTTCACTGGCAAAAACAACCCAAGCGGAAAACTGACGATTTCGATTCCTAAAAACGTGGGTGCGGTACCATATTTCTACAATCACAAGCTTAAGAGTGCAGGTACGCCAATTGCCTATCACTTTGGTTCAAGCTTCAATTTCGGTCACGGTTTGAGCTATAGCGAATTTGCATACTCAGGGTTTAACGTGGTTTCAGATAAGCTCGGTTTCGAAGACACCGTTGAGCTATCGCTAACATTAACCAATACAGGTCGTGTTGATGGGGCTGAAGTCGTACAGCTTTATGTTCGTGATGTGGTATCGAGTGTTGTTCGTCCGGTTAAGGAGTTAAAAGGCTTTAAAAAAGTATTCCTTAAAGCAGGAGAAAGCAAAACTGTTACCTTCAAACTGCCTGTTGATATGCTCAATCTTACTAATCGTCATCATCAACGTGTTGTTGAAGGGGGTGAGTTTGATCTGATGATCGGCTCTTCATCGTCTCAGATACATTTCCGTCAAAGAGTTCACGTTGTCGGCGACGTTAAGGTTCTGCCTGAAGCATGGCGTATGGTATGTAACGTCACGGCTGAATAATCACATTAGCAATGCAAAGCCGGCCAGAGGTCGGCTCTATTCTCCTAGAGTTGTAGTTGGGGTAGTCATGACTTAACCAATCTGCGTAAGCCAGCTCGGTTATCGGTCTTATTCTGACTGCTTCATTTTGCCACTCAAAATACAAATCCAAACGCATTGCTAAATGGATATCAGTAGTCTGTGTTTTTACGCAGCAGATGTAATCAAAGACTTATATGGATATATGAACTATGGACATGATAACGAGTAAAAAGCCTGCCTCCATCTATGACGTTGCAAAGTTGGCGGGGGTATCTCCTAGCACAGTTTCAAGATACTTGAATCGTTCTACTTATGTATCAGATGAGAAAAGTTACAGTATCGAGAAAGCGATACAGAAGAGTGGTTACAAGGTCACATACAAAACCAAAGGTCCAATCAAAGGACGTTCGATGACCATTGGTGTTCTGCTACAAAATGCAGACAGCCCTTTTATGATTGGCATTCTGAAGGATTTAGAAGCCTGTCTGAGCAGCAGAGGTTACTCATTGGTGATTGCAACAGGCCATTGGAAGCGTCGACTAGAAAAACACGCGCTTGACTACTTTTTCAAAAGTCATGTCGATGGTGTAATTATTGTTTCTGGTGATCTCTCTGATGAAGAGCTTATCGAGTATTCGTTACACACTCCGATAGTCGCGGTTGGATACAATAAGATTAAAGCCAACAACATACTGACTATTGAGTTTGACAATGTGCTTGGCGGATATTTAGCGACTCTGCACCTATTGCAGCAGGGGCATGTCAATATTGCGCATATTAAAGGATTGTGCACTCAACCAGACGGACAAAGACGTTATGAAGGCTATCGAAGAGCATTGAAAGATAGGGGAATACCCGTCAACTCTCGCTTGATAAAACAAGGTGATTTTAGTTCAGAGCAAGGCTATCAAAAAACCATTGAGCTACTCGATTCTAAAGTCTACTTTTCTGCCATTTTTGCTGCTAACGATCAAACCGCTTATGGAGCCATTAAAGCGCTGCACGACAGAGGTTTAAAGGTTCCTGAAGATGTTTCTGTCATCGGTTTTGACGATCTTCAAACATCCAGTTACTTTACGCCAGCACTCACAACTCTGCGTCAGCCCATTGAAGAATTGGGTAGTGTTTGTGCTGAGGCCATATTTAAGATGCTTAGTGGTGAAGAACACCAAGTGCGAGTACCACCAATCGATCTGATTGTGCGCGAATCGACATCATCTATTTTTGATGTTTACAAAAATATAAATCACAATCGCTGATGCAATTCGAACCAATACTTTTGTAAGTGCAGTCAATAAGGCGAATAAATGAAGACCGTATGTGAAACAGCTAGGTTGGTGATTAGACATTTTGAACTAAGAGATGCGGAGTTCATTGTTCGCCTGCTTAACGAGGAGGCATTTATTCGCTGTATTGGAGACAAAAAAGTCAGAACGAAAAAAGATGCAATCCACTACTTATCCAATGGTCCGATGCTGAGCTACAAGGTCAATGGTTATGGCTTGAATATGGTTGAGTTGAAAGAAACGCATACCCCGATTGGTATGTGTGGCATCTTGAAAAGGCCAGAGCTCGATTCTCCCGATCTCGGCTATGCGTTTTTGTCACAATATCACTCAAATGGTTACGCCAGAGAGGCAGCGAGTGCAGTGATGAAAGCAGAGTTGCCAGCAAACAAGATCGAAAAGGTCTATGGAGTGACCTTCCCAGATAACGATACTTCAAACCGCTTACTAAAAGACGTTGGGTTTCAACTAACAGGAACCATGATGCTCTACGGTTTAGAAAACAATTTGTATGAACATCGCTAACGGCATGCTTGTTATCAATTACTATCTTGTCGATAAACGCTCAGGTAGCCGTTGTTTTACGTAGTCTAAAAACGCGGTTATCTTTTGTGAACGATGAAACTGTTCGGAAGAAAGAAGAGCTACAATGTCTGCTTCTTGCAGTTGATAGTCAGGAAGTACGCGAACCAATTTCCCGCTTTTAAGTTCTTCTTGTACATCCCATTCTGAACGTTGAATGATACCCTGACCATCAATACACCAATCTTTGGTCACACGGCTGACATTGCTTGAAAGAACAGGAACCACTCTTACGCTGGTTTCATTCTTGGTTGTGGTGTGGGTAAGTCGCCACATGGTCGCATCTTCATCATTTTCTCGTAACGCGATACAGCGATGTTGTTCTAAGTCTTTTGGTTGCTCAAGTGCTGGCGCAGATTCTAGGTAGGCTGGCGAGGCTAACAGTAATCGGCGGTTTTTAGACAATACAATTCTTTTTAACGCAGAGTCCTGAAGGTGTCCTATGTAGAACATGATGTCTGGGCTGTTGTGTGCAGACCACTTTGGAATATCCGACAGATTCAGTTCAATACGCAGAGAAGGGTATAACCGTTGAAATTCTGCTGCTAAAGGACCGATGTGCTTTTCACCAAACCCGAGGGATGACACGAGTTTTAAATCACCTGAAATGGCGAGTTTCTTTTCAGAAAGATCTTGAGTTAAGTATGCAAGATCTTGTAACAGCGCTTGTCCTTTACTGGCAAGCACTTCGCCTTCGGTCGTCAATGAGGTGATTCGAGCATTTCTGTCTATCAACTTAACACCAAGCTTTCGTTCTATATTTTGCAGCCGCTGTGAAACGCTGGGAGGAGTCACATTCAGTTTTCGCGCGGCGGCAGCCAATGAACGACTGCCTGCTACAGTGATAAAAAATTCAATATCTTGTGACGATAGCATTAAGTTCAACCTTAATGATTAAGTAAGTTATCGTTAATTTAACTACATATATCCGAGTGGTACAAATAGTCACGCATACAAATTTATGACTAGGTGATGGAGATATGGACAACGTGTTTCAATTCAGTACGGCGGACTGGGTTTATGTATTTTTATTTTTAATCTCAATTATTGCGGGTGTTGTTGATGCTATTGCTGGTGGTGGAGGGCTGATCACTGTGCCAAGTCTGCTGCTAGTTGGATTACCACCGATGACGGTATTGGGCACAAATCGACTGCAAGCGGTAATCGGCGAACTGACTACCTCTGTGATGTTTATGAGAAACAAACAGTTTCCAGTTCAAGGTATTGTTTTAGGTTTGATTTTTACGTCGTTCGGCGCAGTGCTTGGAACCCTTGCTGTTGGAGTCATCGACAAACAAGTGTTGGAAAAACTACTGCCTGTCCTGATGGTTGCGATCACCTTGTATTCGATCTTTGCCAAAAAACTCAAAGCAACGGAAGCAACAGAACCTGTGCTATCAAATACGCATTTTATGGTGGTATGTGGTTTGCTGATTGGTTTTTATAACGGCTTCTTTGGTCCGGGCACGGGCTCGTTCTGGATGTTGGCGTTCATCAGTTTACTTGGGTACACCATTAAGCAAGCAACGATGGCGACAAAGCCTTTGAACCTAATTGGCAACGTTATTTCTTTGATTCTGTTTATCTGGTTAGGCAGTGTTGATTATCAACTTGGCTTAATTATGGCTGGCGGGCAAATCATAGGGTCGGTTATCGGCAGCAAATGCGTCATTTCATATGGTAATCGTCTCGTGAGACCTGTGTTTATCTCGGTTACCCTTATCATGACCAGCAAGCTGCTCTATGAAAACTTCTCTTCAGCTTGGTTTGTTTAAGCTAGGAAAAGGCGAAGATGGTTTAGACCATCTTCGCCGTTTAACCGTTAATCTTCATTCGAAGCGTTGTTTCGGTAGTCTTTTGGTGTTTGGTCGAGGTTTTTCTTAAACACGGTATACATGTACTGCAACGATGGGTAGCCGCATAACTCCGCGATTTCACTAATCGGCAAAGAGGTAGTTTTGAGCAGATTACAGGCGCGTTTCAACTTGGAATTGTGTATCTCTTCATGGATAGAGTGCCCACACTCTTCCTTAAATCTCGATTCCAAGTTGGATCTGGATATGCCTACAGCCGCGAGTACCTGATCGACTTTAATGCCTTTACAAGCGTTGTGCCTGATGTAGTGCATAGCTTGAATGACATAAGAATCTTTCAATGCGTGGAAATCGGTACTTTGTCTCTCAAATACTTTGGTCGGAGGGACGAGTATGCGAGGAATTTTAGCTTGCGATGGAGAAGCTTCTCCGGAATGTTCAGTGAGTCGCTTGTGAAGGATTTTAGCAGCGCGGAAACCCATTTCCTTACAACCTTGACCGACTGAGCTCAGTGAAACCCGAGTCAGGTAACTTGCCAGTTCCTCGTTATCAATGCCGATAACGGAGATCTTGTCCGGCACCATAATATTGAGATGTTCACATACCTGAAGGATATGGCGCGCTCGTGAGTCTGTTACCGCAATAATGCCGGTTGGCGTTGGCAGCATTTGAATCCAGTCGGCAAGACGGTTCATGTCGTATTGCCATGTGTCGGAAGAAGTTTGATTACCTCTGAATATGGAGCCTTTGTAGCCTTCCTTTGCAAGAATGTCTTTAAACGCGGTTTCTCTCTCGTGTCCCCATCTTTTCCAAGAATGGGAAGGAATACCGTAGAAGGCGAAATTCTCTAAACCTTTTTGTTTGAGATGTTGAAAGGCAAGCTCAACCAGAGCGTAGTTGTCAGTCGCCACATAAGGGACGTTGGGGTAGTCTTCTTCTTTGGTATATGAGCCGCCAACAGCGACTATCGGCACGTTGATATCTTTCAGGCTTTCAACCACTTTAGGGTTGTCAAAATCAGCAATAATGCCGTCACCTTTCCAATATTTTAAATTGTCCAGATGAGTGGTGAAATCTTCTTCCAAAAATATATCCCAAGCACATTGAGATGCTTGTAAATATTCACCAATACCTTCTATAACTTGGCGATCATATACTTTATTGGCATTAAATAGCAGGGTGATTCGAAAATGTTTGTTCATATTATATTTATTTGGTTTTTACCCAGAATACTAACACTTGAAATCACTTAGCTCACGTGATCTGTAACACAATAAGTAAATTGAAGAATGGAGGTACAAAAAAACATAATTGTTCGCACTACTAATCCGGATGAATATTTAAAATGGGTCAAATTATTTATTAAATCCAAATTTTGGAAGGAGTTTAACCATGTATATGGGGATCGATTTAGGTACGTCCGGAGTAAAAATAATTCTGCTGGATGAAAATGACAAAATCGTTGCATCAAAAACAAAGTCCCTAACGGTCTCGAGGCCGCATGAACTCTGGTCGGAGCAAAATCCAGAAGACTGGTGGACGGCAACAGAAAGCATTGTTGGCGAGTTAAAAGATGAGTTTGCACTTTCTCAGGTTCGCGCCATCGGTTTATCTGGACAGATGCATGGCGCGACACTGCTTGACCAGAATGGCAAGGTGTTAAGACCCGCGATATTGTGGAATGACGGCCGATGTTTTGAGGAATGTATTGAGCTAGAACAGCTTGTTCCAAACAGTCGTGAAATTACCGGCAACCTGATGATGCCAGGATTTACTGCACCTAAACTGAAATGGGTACAAAAACATGAACCAGACATTTTCAGTAAGGTTGATAAAGTACTACTGCCTAAAGATTATCTAAGATTCAAACTGTCCGGCGATTACGCTTCTGATATGTCTGATTCCGCTGGAACCATGTGGTTGGATGTTGATAAGCGTGACTGGAGTGACGCGCTGCTCAAAGCGACAGGCTTAGGCAGAGAGCAGATGCCTAAACTCTTTGAGGGCACAGAGGTTACCGGACAACTGAAGAAAGAACTGGCTGAGTTATGGGGAATGTCCTGTGTGCCTATTGTTGCTGGTGCTGGAGACAACGCTGCAGGAGCAGTAGGTGTTGGTATCACAGAACCGGGGCAGGCAATGTTATCTCTTGGTACTTCGGGTGTTTATTTTGCGGTGAGTGACGGTTTCATCGCGAATCCAGAATCTGCATTGCATAGCTTCTGTCATGCGTTACCGAAGACTTGGCATACCATGTCTGTGATCCTTAGTGCGGCTTCATGTCTGGATTGGGTTGCCAATCTTACAGGGCAAGCAGACGTAGGCACCATGTTGAAAGACGTTGAACAGCACGCTGATCCAAAATCAAAAGTGATTTTCTTACCTTACCTTTCCGGTGAGAGAACGCCTCATAACGACCCTAATGCCAAAGGCGTGTTTTTTGGTATGACCCATTCAACAACAAAAGCCGATTTAGCGTTAGCGGTATTAGAAGGCGTGAGCTTCGCTTTGGCTGATGGTCTAGATGCACAGCATTCAGTGAGCTCTGAGCCGAATGATATTTCCCTGATTGGTGGCGGAGCCAAAAGCGGCTACTGGCGACAAATGCTTGCTGATATCTCTGGTATGAAGCTGGTTTATCGCTCAGGTGGTGAGGTTGGCCCAGCATTAGGAGCAGCAAGGTTGGCAAGGTTGGGCACTGAAGTCGGCGTAACGGTACAAGATGTTTGCCCTGTGCCTGAATTAGTACAAACTCACTTGCCTGATGAAAGCAAAAAAGAATTGTATCAGGCTAAGAGAAAGGTATTCCAAGCGCTTTATACACAAGTGAAAGATTTATTTTAGTTGTTAACTAAACAAGTTAAATAATCAAGTGTTGCTTATTTATAAGCAACACTTTTTATATATAAGCAACTAAGTTTATAAAAACAAAAATTGTAAAAATCCAAAATGATAAGCATTGATTGACATATGCTGAAGGCAAAATAAAAAAGCCAACCTCAGATTATAAGGTTGGCTTTTGCAGAACTCAGAAATAATTATTTGTAAATAAAACCATTCACAATATTTTCTAGTAATTCTTGTTTACCAGATTCTTTAACTGGGGAAATGTTATTGTCCACAGCGTACTTAGCCACTGCTTCTAAAGACATATCGCCTGCAAGGATCTTCTTACCTAGCTCTTCGTTCCAGCCTGCGTAACGTTGAGAAATAGATTTAGACAGTACGTCGTTCTCAATCATGTCTGCAGCGCGTTTTAGTGAAAGTGCCATGGTATCCATACCACCAATATGGCCGTGGAAAAGATCTTCAGCATCGATAGATGGACGGCGTAGACGAGCATCGAAGTTAAAGCCACCTGTAGTGAAACCGCCAGCTTTCAAGATTTCGTACATGATAAGCGTGTTTTCTTCAACGCTGTTAGGGAACTGGTCAGTGTCCCAACCTAATTGCGCGTCGCCACGGTTAGCATCGATAGAACCAAACAGACCTAATGAAGTCGCAGTTGCTACTTCGTGGTGGAAGCTATGACCTGCAAGAGTGGCGTGGTTTGCTTCAATGTTCACTTTGATTTCGTTTTCAAGACCAAACTGTTTTAGGAAACCGTAAACAGTCGCAGTGTCATAGTCATATTGATGCTTAGTTGGTTCTTGAGGTTTTGGCTCAATCAAAATTGCGCCTTTGAAACCAATTTTATGTTTGTGCTCAACAACCATCTGCATTAGACGGCCAAGTTGTTTGCGCTCTTGACGTAAATCCGTATTCAGTAGTGTTTCATAACCTTCACGACCGCCCCACAATACGTAGTTTTGACCACCTAAGCGTTGTGTAGCGTTCATTGCGTTGAAAATTTGTGTTGCAGCATAAGCAAACACCTTTGGATCTGGGTTGCTGCCTGCACCTGCCATGTAGCGTGGGTGAGAGAAAGCGTTCGCAGTACCCCAAAGTAGCTGCATTCCGGTTTCATTTTGTTTTTGCTCTAATACATCAACCATTTGTGCGAAGTTATTGATGTACTCTTTCAGGTTGTTACCTTCTGGCGAAACGTCAACATCGTGGAAACAGTAGTAAGGAACGCCTAATTTTGTGAAGAAATCGAAAGCATGGTCAGCTTTAACCTTCGCCATTTCCATGTCATTTGCGCCGTTTGCCCAAGGACGGTCAAAAGTACCTGCGCCAAATACGTCACTGCCTGGCCAGCAGAAGTTGTGCCAGTAACATGCTGCGAAACGCAAATGATCTTTCATGCTTTTACCTAAGATCATTTTATCTGCATCATAGTGTTTAAATGCTAAAGGGTTTGTTGATTCGGTCCCTTCATATTTAATTTTGTTTATATTCTTAAAAAATTCAGTCATCGTCGAGGCTCCGTTAATCATTTGACTTAAATGCAGATTCAATATTTTATGAATTAAAGTTATTCGGCAATTATGTTTTTTTGTTTTCAATATTACCTATTTTATTAATGAGACTTCGGTCAAAAATAACCAGATTATTTTTGGCCTTGCTAATTTGTGGTGCATTTAACTTGTTGTTTTTAAAGGGTTGCACAAATATTCATGGCTCAGGGTTATGTGGTGACTTAAATCATATATTTCTATGATGATCACATTTGAAATAAAAAACAAAAAAACATAAGACGCAAATAAGATGAGAGAAAAGACATTTCAATCTTATTCTACATAGAATTCTGTTGTTCACTTTTAATCGTGAATAAACCCTACAAATAAATAGTGCAATACAAAGGAAAGTATAATGAAAAAGCTATTAATTCTTGTATGCTCCGCTCTTGTTTGTCTAAGTTCCCCTGTTTTTGCTAAGTCATTAAAAATAGGCATGGTCATTGATGATTTACGACTAGAACGCTGGCAAAAAGACCGAGATATTTTCGTAGATAAGGCTGAAGAACTGGGCGCCAAAGTCTATGTCCAGTCAGCAAACGGGAATGAGCAAACTCAGATTTCTCAAGTTGAAAATATGATCTCGCGCGGTGTGGATGTTCTGGTCATTATTCCAACCAATGGCGGAGTGCTATCGAACGTAATTAGTGATGCAAAACGCGACGGTATTAAAGTTTTAGCGTATGACCGCCTAATTAGCGATGCAGATATTGATTTCTACTTGTCATTTGACAATGAAAGAGTAGGCGAAATGCAAGCGCAAGCGATGTTAGATGCGAAACCTAAAGGTAATTATTTCCTAATGGGTGGTGCTCCTACAGACAATAACGCGAAACTATTCCGTAAAGGTCAAATGAATATTCTTCAGCCTAAAATTGATTCAGGCGATATTAAAGTTGTCGGTGATCAATGGGTTAACTACTGGCTAGCAGAAAACGCTTTGAAAATTATGGAAAACGCTTTAACTGCAAATAACAACAAGATTGATGTTGTTGTTGCTTCAAATGATGCAACAGCTGGTGGCGCAATCCAAGCTCTAGAAGCACAAGGTTTAGCTGGTAAAGTTTCTATTTCAGGTCAAGATGCTGACCTAGCTGCTTTACGTCGAATCGTTGATGGCACTCAAACTATGACGATTTACAAACCGATTAATACACTTGCTAGCCGTGCTGCTGAAATCGCAGTGGAACTTGCGGATGGCAAGACTCCAGCACAAAACTCTTCTCTCAACAACGGTATGAAAGATGTACCGGCTTGGTTGTTAGATCCTGTAGCTGTTACTTCGAAAAACATTAAAACAACTGTTGTTCGAGATGGATTCCACGCTGAAAGTGAAATTTATCAATAATAGTAATAAAAGCGTTAAGAGATTCTCTTAACGCTATTTTTATTGGGAGTGACAACTATGTCTTCTTTATTAGAAATGCGAAATATCGTTAAGTGCTTTGGCCCAGTAAGAGCGCTTGACGGTATTAGTATTAGTCTTAATAAAGGTGAAGTTTTATCCTTGTGCGGTGAGAATGGTTCAGGTAAATCGACCTTAATGAAAGTCTTATGCGGTATCTATCCTCATGGCGATTATGAAGGCGAGATTATATATAACGGAAAAGTGATTGAACCAAAAAACATATCTGATACGGAAAGTATAGGTATCGCAATTATTCACCAAGAACTCACCTTAGTTAAAGAACTGAGTATTTTAGAAAATTTATTTCTTGGCTCAGAAATTTGCACGCGCGGAATATTAAATCACGAGTTAATGCATTACGAGGCAAAACTATTATTAGAAAAGGTTAATTTGCCTGTATCACCGGAAACAAAAGTTGGGGATTTGGGGGTAGGTCAACAGCAGTTGGTAGAAATTGCCAAGGCGATGTCCAAGAATGCCAAGTTATTAGTGCTTGATGAGCCAACTGCGCCTTTAACCGAATCGGAAACAGAAATTTTACTTAATCTGGTAAAAGAACTCAGAGAGTCTGGGGTGAGTTGTATCTATATCTCTCACAAGCTTGGTGAAGTAAAAGAGATCTCTGACCATATCTGTATTATCCGCGATGGGGTTCATATCGGTACTAAACAAGCAAGTGATATGACAACTGATGACATCATCACCATGATGGTTGGCAGGGAAATGAAGCAACTGTTTCCAAGAGAAGAGCACGACATTGGTGACGTTGTACTGGAAGTCAAAAATGTGAACGCTTGGGACAAATCAAACTCCGCTATTCCAAAAGTAAAAAAAGCGAGTTTCCAATTACGTAAAGGTGAAATCCTCGGTATTTCAGGGCTGGTGGGTGCCGGCCGCACTGAGTTAATGGAGTGCTTGTACGGCAGTTATCTTGGCAGAAACGAAGGCCAATATTTCTTGCATGGAAAGAAAATAGAGATAAACAACAGTAAGGATGCCTTGGATTTTGGTATCGCGATGGTGCCTGAAGATCGCAAGAGAAATGGCATAGTGCCGATTATGTCTGTTGGGCAAAACATGTCTCTGTCTGCCCTCGATTCATTATCAAAATACGGTGTGTTAAATGACACGCTCGAATCAAACATTATCAAAGAAAACATCAAACAGCTTACCGTCAAAACGCCTAATGCTGAGCTAGCAATTAAGAATCTCTCGGGTGGTAACCAGCAGAAAGCCATACTGGCAAGATTTCTAATGGTTAATCCAAGCATCTTAATTTTGGATGAGCCAACACGGGGTATTGACGTTGGAGCGAAATACGAAATTTATAAGCTGATGTTTAAATTAGTTAAACAGGGCATAAGCATCATCATGGTTTCCTCCGAATTACCTGAAGTGCTGGGCATTAGTGACCGTGTGCTTGTGATGCACGAAGGTGTCATTAAAGGTGATTTGATTAACCAAGATCTGACTCAAGAAATCATTATGGATTGTGCATTATCAGAAGGAGTAACCGCGTGATGGAACAATCAACAGAATTAACTAAAGACTCCAACGCTAGCCTGCTAAGTCGATTAAAAGGCGGCAACTTTCAGATGCTGGTAATGGCATTAGCGATCGTATTTATCATGATCTTTTTCAGCATCATGACTGATTGGAGTTACTTAACGCCGCGAAACATTTCTAACCTGTTCAGACAAACTGCGATCACCGGAATACTGGCGATAGGCATGGTCTTTGTCATTATCAGTGGCGAAATTGACCTGTCGGTCGGTTCAATGATGGGCTTACTTGGCGGGTTAGCTGCGATTCTCGATGTCTGGTTTGGTTTGCCACTACCAGTGACCATTCTTATTACACTTTGCTCAGGTTTAATTTTGGGCGCTTGGAATGGCTGGTGGGTGGCATACCGCAAAGTACCTTCTTTCATCGTAACCTTAGCCGGATATCTTGCTTTTAGGGGCATCTTAATCGGTATTACAAACGGTACGACAGTGGCACCGATTTCTGAAGTGATGGGCGTGATCGGTCAAAGCTATTTGCCAAACATGTTGAGTATTATTGCCGGCGTTTGTTGCTTATCGGTTTACTTTGGGTGGCAGAAAAAACGCAATGTTATGCGTAAGAAGTACGAACTGTCTGTGCCTTCAATGCAAGTATCTCTGGTCAAAAACACATTAATTGGTCTTGGTGTGCTTTCCGTTATTTTTATTCTTAATGAATACCGCGGCGTACCTACACCAGTGTTATTGCTGACATTCTTTGTTCTTGTCGGTTCTTTCATTGCAACGAAATCGAGATTCGGTCGTCGCATTTACGCCATTGGCGGTAACATTGAAGCGAGCCGTTTATCCGGCATTAATGTTGAACGTACCAAGCTGCTGGTTTACGCGATGAACGGTTTCTTAGTCGCAGTTGCTGGGTTGGTTTTGAGTTCTCGTTTAGGAGCAGGTTCACCTTCAGCAGGGAACATCGCTGAGTTAGATGCTATCGCAGCTTGTGTTATCGGCGGCACTAGTATGGCTGGTGGTGTGGGCACTGTGTTTGGTGCGGTTATCGGTGCGTTTATCATGGCGTCACTCGATAACGGTATGAGCATGATGGATGTTCCGACATTCTGGCAATACATTGTTAAAGGTGGTGTGTTGCTGCTCGCGGTCTGGATGGACAGCGCAATGAAGAAACAACGTTAAGATATTTTAATAATAAAAGCAGTCTCACACCCCCAATGAGGGACTGCTGCTCCTGACATGATTAACTTTTCCTAAGATATGGATCACCACTGTGTAACGCAGTGGTGTTTTTTATTATCAGCTCAACAGTGAACTCACGTTCAACATTCTTCTCGCATGTTTCCCGCTGCGCTTGCTGGTTGCAGGATGATTTAGCTTTCTGCCAGTTTTGCATCATAGTTCTCTTGCGCGGTGATCACGGCATCCATGTTTTTCTCTGCCCAGTGGGCAAGTGCAGCGACAGCTTCGGTGAGCGTGCCTCCCAATGGGGTCAACGCATATTCAACCGTAACGGGAACTGTTGGGAAGACAGTTCTTGTGACTAATCCATCTCGCTCTAATTTCTTCAACGTTTGCGATAGCACCTTTTGAGATATGCCTTTGATATCTCGCTTTAAGTGATTAAACCGAACTGGCTCATGGCTCAGTTTATCTAAGATGAGCATTGCCCATTTGTCCGCAATGCGGTCCAAAACTGCTCGCGTCGGGCAGCGGTTTTCATAAACGTCATACGCAAAATCCACGATTTATCCTCTATGCTCAAATCACAGGATGGTTACTTCAAAGTTACCTTGTTACCAAAAAGTGCCTTCTTCACAACTCGGTTTGAAGAGTATAGATTAATCAGCAAGTATCCTTCAACCACATAGTATCTTAAATATACTTAGGAGATTAGAAATGAGTAAAGTATTGGTCTTAGGCGCATCTGGTAATGTTGGTCGCCCTTTAGTAGAAGCATTATTGGCAAAGGGTGAGCAAGTGAAAGCGGCATCACGCAGTGGAAAATCGTTCGGTGCAGCAGAAGGTGTGGTGTTTGATTACACTGATCCGTCAACATTTGAGTCAGCCTTTGACGGTGTTGACCGAGCATACGTCATGCTTGCGGGCGGTTATGTGGAATCTAAAGCACTGTTAATTCCAGTCATCGAAGCTGCGGCAGCGCGCAATATCAAAGTGGTTTTCCAAAGTGTGTTAGGCGTGGATGCTGATGATTCTATTCCATATCGTCAGGTTGAAATTGCACTGGAAAACTCAGGTGTTCCTTACGTTATTCTTCGTCCGAACTGGTTCTCAGATAACTTCCATACATACTGGAAAGCGGGTATTGACCAAGGTGTGATTGCCGTTCCAGCAGCAGAGGGCAAGTCGAGCTTTATTGATGTACGCGATATCGCTGAAAGTGCAGCGGCAGTTTTGACCACAGATAAATTCGACAATCAAGCGTTCAATCTAACGGGTCCTGAGGCTTTCAGCTATGCAGAAGCAGCAGCTAAAATCAGTGCCGCGTTAGGTAAGCCTGTGCAGTATCAAGCTATGGAAGATGGCGCGTTTTGCGACATGCTGAATGGGGTTGGTGTACCAGCGGATTATGCAGAATTTTTGACTTCAATATTCTATCCAGTTCGCGAAGGTTGGACTGCGGGCGTAAGCGACGCGGTACAGGTGTTAACTGGTAAGCCAGCGCGTAGTTTAGACACCTATATCAAAGATCATTTGGCGGATCTTGCATAATTAAAGGTGATAAAAAACGCCAGCAATGCTGGCGTTTTTGTCTATCAACAATGAACAATAGGAGAGTTAGTAACACTCTTCCAGAATGTTCAGTACTTCTTCTTTTGTCAGTTTTTTGTAGCCATTACCTAGAATAACGGTAGATTCTGCGATTTTTGGCAGCATCTCTTTGGTTGCACCGAGCTCCTCAAGTGACGTTACGATGCCACACTCTTTTGTGAATGCTTCTAATGCATCAATACCTTCAAGTGCGATTTGCTCTTTGGTTTTGCCTTCTGCTGAAACACCCCAAACCTGAGTTGCGTAACGTACAAACTTATCCAAACCAAATTTGTAGATTAGGCGATAGTAAGGCAGAGAAACCGCCGCCAGACCCATACCGTGAGCACAGTCAGTGTAAGCACCTAACTGGTGTTCAATCATATGAACTTGCCAGTCTTGAGTCTTAGAAAGACCTGTTACTGTATTGAGTGCCAAGGTTGCGTTCCACATGATGTTACTGCGAGCTTCGTAATCCTGAGGATTTTTAAGCGCAACACGTAGGTTATCGATAGAAGACTTCAGCAAGCTTTCGATGACGTAGTCGGTGGTGTTTGCACCTTGGTCAGAGAAGTACTGCTCCATTAGGTGCGACATTGTATCGAATACGCCACTCACCATTTGGTATTCAGAAACCGTGAAGGTGTACTCTGGGTTCAAAATAGAAAACTTAGGATATGCGATAGGTGGGAATACGCGACCCGCTTTGGTTTTGCTCTCTTCGTGCGTAATAACCGAACCACCATTCATTTCTGAACCAGTACCTACCATAGTCAGAATTGAAGCAACAGGAACGACTTCGTTAGAAACGTCTTGCCACTCAATCCAGTATTTTTGGAACGGGTCTTGGTCAGTACAGTATGCCGCGACTGAAATGCCTTTTGCACAGTCAACTACTGAGCCGCCACCTACTGCCAGAATCAGGTCAACCTTGTGTTCACGCACAAGCTCAACACCTTCCATCATTTTGCTGTAAGTTGGGTTTGGCATAACACCAGAAAGCTCAACAACTTTCTTACCGGCAGCATTCAAGCTAGCGATAACTTTGTCGTACAAACCGTTTGATTTGATCGCATTACGACCATAAACCAGCATAACAGTGTCGCCGAACTTCGGCAGTTCGCTGTCTAATTTCGCCAGTGAGTCTTTACCAAAATGAATGGTTGTTGGGTTGTAGTAAGAGAAATCTAATTGCATTGTCACACCCTTCTTGAGAGTTACAGTTCGCGTGTCGGCAAAGCCTGACGCTAACCGAGTTATACATCCACATTTCAAAAGCAGATGACGTTTAGTATAAGAGATATTCTATATACAGAACGGTTACCTATGAATGTCAGATCCTCTCTTTGTTTTGCCTATTCTTCCAAAAATTCGTTCAAAAGAAGAAATTATTGGCGTTAAACCATGTTGGCTTCGCGTAATGCTTTGATGTCTTTTGACGGTGGAGAGCCAAATAAACGGCTGTATTCGCGACTGAATTGAGAAGGGCTCTCATAACCCACTTTAAAGGTCGTCTCCATTGCATCAAGATTCTCTGTTAGCATCAAACGCCTTGCTTCACCTAAACGCAGTTTCTTCTGAAACTGAAGTGGGGTCATGGACGTCATAGAGCGGAAGTGCGTATAAAAAGCCGACTTACTCATACCACTGGAAGCGGCAAGTTCGCCCACGCTAAGCGGTTTCACAAAGTTGTTTTTTAGCCATTCGATGGCTTTTGAAATCTGATGGCTGTGACTACCGTCAGTAACGATTTGGTTAAGCCTCGAACCTTGCTCACTCATCAAAAGTCGATAAAAAATCTCACGTTTAATCACTGGAGCGAGAACTTTGATCGACTCAGGCTCATCCATTAAAGAAAGTAAACGGACAAAAGCATCAAGCAGTGGCTGCGACAGTGTCCCGACAGCAATACCTTTTTGTGCTTCTTTGTTTTGGGTACCAGAATAGTCACTGTCGACAATCAGTTGGGAAATTTCTTGTAAATCCAATTCTAAGATTAGCCCTAGATACGGCTTCTCTTTGCTCGCTTCCATAATGTTGGCGGTGATAGGAAGATTTACTGACGAAATCAAAAAATGGTTGGCGTCGTAGATGAAGCTGTCTCCACCTAATAGAACCTGTTTTTTCCCCTGAGCAATCAGACAGATACTCGCATTATGAGTGTAACTGGTGGGTGGGGTTGGGGCTTCCCAGCGGCTTAACCTCAGCCCCGGAATGCCTGTGTCATTGCCAAACTGGTTACTCGTTCTGGTCCATTTTTCGATCAAGCTACCTAATTTTGAGTGAGTGTCGGAGACAGGTGTTGTACGACTCATGGTGTTTCCTTTTAGCCATTTGCGAACTGCTGTGGCTAGATTTGTGAACAAGCGAATAGTGTAAGAATATTAGGCAATTCTATTTAATCAAGCTGCAATTAACATCGGTGACTTGTGCTCAATAACCTACATTGTTAATTCATTGATATTTATGTATTAAAGCTAATCAGCGAAGAGCTATCTGTATTTTGCAATGCCAGTTGTTTACACAGTACTGTGACTATTTGTGGATGATTAGGCAATTTTTCAAGTGGGGCAGGCGAATGAGTGTTAAGAAATCGGTGCAAATTTTCTTTCAGCTTGAACTGAAACGGGTATTTTAAGCGATAGTACTAGAGTGTTTGGTTACAATGTCACATATGGGGTCGCATTATCTATTTCAAAAATAAAAGAGTGGCTAATTAGCCACTCTCTTTTCTCTTATCGTTCCGCTTCGGCAACCATTCGTTCTTGCTGCTGAAGTTGGTACATGGCTTTGTAGCGCCCATGCTCCACTTGCATCAACTGATGATGATTACCTTGTTCGATAAGATGCCCTTTATCCAGCACCAAAATGCGATCAGCGTGATGGATGGTAGACAGACGGTGCGCAACAACGATCAGCGTCACTTTGCCTCTCAACTCATTTAACGCTCTCTGTACGATTTGTTCTGTTTCACTATCGATGTTGGCTGTTGCTTCATCGAGCAGCAAAATCTTTGGTGAACCGGCTAACGCACGAGCAATGATCAGCTGTTGTCTTTGTCCGGTAGATAGTCTTAATCCGCCTTCACCTAACTGAGTTTGATAGCCGTCAGTCATCTGCATGATGACATCGTGCAAATGTGCCTGTTTGGCGGCCAGTTCAACAGCTTCTTGGCTCAAATTTCTACCCATATCGATGTTATCAAACACTGTTGTTGCCTGAACAAAAGGCTCTTGTGGGATAAAGCCAATCAACTTGCGCAGTGTTTTGGGCGCGTATTGGTTCAGTTCATGCCCGTCGATCTTGATTGAACCTGACTGCGACTGATAGAAGTTAAGCAGCAGGCTGAGTAACGTTGATTTACCACTGCCCGTATGACCAACAATCGCGAAGAACTTTCCTGACTCTACGGTGGCATTGATATTGTGCAGCACTGGCTTGTCTGCTTGGTAACTGAACGACAGGTTTTCAATACTTAAATCACCTTGTTCAATGTGATTCCAGCGTACTTCTTTTTGTTCTGAAGAGGGCTCTTGCAGTAACTCGTACACACGATCACCTGCGACGACTGCCTGCTGATAAAGGCTGAAACGCTGAGTGATCTCAACCAGAGGTTCAGTAAAGCGCCCTAAGTAACTCAAGTAAGCGTATAGAACACCGACTTCCGCCACGCCTTCTACCACTTGTAAGCCAAAGAACCACACCACGCCAGCTAAGATCAGAATGCTTAACAAGTTAATCGCAGGGCGAAGCAACATTGAGCCGACAATTACCGCTTTTAAACGCGTATCGTAATACTGGTTGTTAATCTGTTCGAACTGCTGCTGTTTATGTTGCTGTTGGTTGGTAGCTTGAATCACCGTCATACCGCTGATCGACTCGTTCATGGTCGAGTTAATATCAGAGCGTAGCTGACGGCTTTGCGTCACTGCTTTAACACTGAATTTTTGGTAGAGGTAAATTAAGCTCACAACCGCAGGTATCAACGCCAGAGCCACCAGCATCAATTGCAAATCCAATATCGCCATAGCGGTCAGGATACCAATCAGCAAAACCAAGTTGGCTAAGATATTCGATAAGAACTGCACATAGATATCTTTGATTGATTCGGTGTCATTAGTAATACGGCTCACCAGCTGACCTGTACGAGAATAGTCAAAAAACGTCACAGGCAAGGTCAACACGTGTTTAAACAATCGCTTACGTATGTCTAGTACCGCATTAAGCGCAATATCTAAAAAGCGCAGGGTTTGTTGATATTTTAAATAGGTACTCAATAACACAGAAATGATGAACAGAGCGATAACACCAACCACAGGCCAAACAGGGTAGTGATTCTGCATCACGAATTCATCGATAAACACTTTGCTCAGCATAGGGCCAAGCACGTCAAAACCAGTGGCGAGTACCACCAGTAATAAGGTTTTTATAAACAGTGCTTTTTCAGCGAATACATAGCTCATCAGAAGCTTTATTGAGCCTGAGCTGTTTTTGTCTTTCATTGTGTTTGCCTTGCTCATATCAGCTCTTCCTCCAAAGCCTGCTCCATTTGCTGATAAGCCGCCATGCGTGAATACCAGCCATCAAGGCTAATAAGCTGATGATGTTTACCGCGCTCAATGATTTCGCCATGAGAAAGTACAATAATCTCATCCGCGTGTTCAATGGCAGACAGGCGATGACTGACCACAACAACGGTTTGTTCTCTGCGTTGTTGAAGGTGCTTAATGATGAGTTTTTCAGTTTTAATATCAACGGCGGACAGGGCATCATCCAACACCAAAATCGGCGCTTGGCTAATTAAAGCTCGAGCAATCGAAATCCGTTGACGCTGACCTCCGGAGAGTGTGACGCCTCGTTCTCCCACAAGGGTCTGATAACCGTCACGGAACTGAAGTATGTCATCGTGAATCGCAGCCAGTTTCGCCGCGTGATAGACGTCTTCATCCGTCGCGTTTGGCATACCAATACGGATGTTCTCCATGATGGTCATACTGAACAGGAAAGCATCCTGTGGGACGTAGGCATACAGACCGCGCAACTTCGCCAAAGGGATATCAGTTATCGAAACACCAGAAACGGAAATATCCCCTTGGGTAGATTCCCAATAACGCATTAACAGATGAAGCAGAGTCGATTTCCCTGAACCGGTTGCTCCCGTAACACCAAGCACTCGATTTTGCTCGACATTGAGTGATAGGTTTTTCAGTGTGCTTTGATTGGTGTCTGGGTAATCAAATGTCAGATCTTTTACTGCAAGCGCATAGCCTTCAGGCATTTGTGTGCCTTTATCTACAACGGAATCTGGCAATTTCAATAATGATTCCAAGCGACCAATAGCCGCGTTACCTCGTTGCAAAATGTTCATTAGCCAACCGAATGCGTACATTGGCCAAATCAGTTCAGATAAATACAGGGTGAAACTGGTGAGCTGACCGACGGTCAATCTTTCTTGGCTGATCTGCCAACCACCCACGATCAAAGCAATCAGAAGTGCAGATCCAAGGCTGAGCTGAATAATGGGGTCGAACAGGGCTTCTGAACGCTGCACATTGTATGTAGTGCGAGCGGATTGCTGGGCAATTTGTGCAAACTTATCCGATTCAATTTCTTCACGCCCCATCGATTTGATCAAACGAATACCGGACACCGATTGTTGCGCCTGCTCGTTAAGTGTGGAGAAGGAATCGAGCGTTTCCTTAAACTGATGGTGAATACGATTAGACAGTTTGTAGAAACCATATCCCATAAACGGAAACGGAATAATTGCTAAGATCGCCAGTTGCCAATCAATGAAAATAAACATCATGATCAGCACCAGAATAAAGGTCAGTAATCCATCGAAACCAGACAAAATACCTTCGCCAGCCGCGACTTCGACGGCGTCGATATCATTGGTTGCTCTCGCCATTAAATCGCCAGTCGAGTGGATGTTATAAAACGCCTGACCTTGGCGAAGAAGGCGGTGATAGAACTGTTCGCGAAGTATGTTTCCCAATTTATAAGAGGTGCCAAACAGCATTCTCCGCCATCCGTATCTCAGCAAGTACACAAGAATACTCACGCCTAACAACGCAAATAAATAGAATTCAGCCTGCGAGAAATCTTTGGTTTGTAAGAGCTTGTCTATGGCGTTACCAATAAGCCACGGTACCGCCATGTTGAGCATAGCGACGGCAAAAAGCATCGATAACGCGATGGCGTAAGTTAAACGATGCTGGCGGAAAAACCACTTTAGATGTTGATATAACTGCATTGTTTGTGTGTTCTTATATTTATAGAGTGTTTTTATACGGATAAGTGTTGCAGGTTTTACCCAAAACAACTTTCTGTTGGAAAGGTTTAAAGTTGAGCAAATAGACTCTACCAACCTCAAGCGAGTTTTTGAATCGAAATTTTGACTGAATTCTAACGAATGAAAGTGCAGCGATAGGAGATGGTGTAAAGGAGAGTCGGGCAGATAACAGCAAAAAAAAAGAGAAGAAATATAAAGGAGAAGTTTAATCAAAGGCTGGGTAAGAAACATACCCAGCCAGCAGAGTCTTGTGGTTAGTACTTCTTATACAGAGAAAGTTTGCCGCTTTTATCAAACGCAATCACATTAAAATCTTTATAAGGCTGATTAGGCGCAGCCATACCCGGTGAATGTTGTGGCATTCCCGGAGCGGCTATGCCTGAAATGTTCGCTGGACGCTCAGTAAGCAAACGCGCGATATCTGATTCTGGTACGTGGCCTTCAACCATGTAGCCGTCAATCACCGCCGTATGGCAAGACATCAACTGATTTGGCATACCAAATTGCTTTTTCACTGAACTCCAATCGTTTTGATGGTGTACGTTCACTTCGTAGCCTTTCTCTTCCATTATTGCTGCCCACTCTTTACAGCAGCCACAAGTAGGGGATTTGTAGAGCTCAATCGTCGGTTTTGCAAACACCGAAAAGCTGAATGTGAGTGCAGACAGAGTAATCGCTTTCAATAGGGTCTTCATAATTCTTTCCTCTTGTGTGAAAGTTTCACTTCACATCAATGGTCAAGTGACTTTGATTGTAGTTTAGCGTGATAACCCCTTTACTTGGAGTCCAATCAATCGCTTTAGTCTCATAAGGGTTAAGTTGAACGGTTTTCTCTGAAGTTAACTGAGGCAGGGAAAGTTCAACAGGTTCAAATAGCTTATTAAAAACAACCAATTGAGCAGGGCTATCTGCTTCAATAGTGACGCTTGAACTGGTCGCGGTCTCTTCTATTGTCCACTCAACCAGACTGATTCGACCTAATGCTTCTAGGTATGCGGCCAGATTTTCTCTGTCACCGTTTGACAGTGTGCTGGCAAGAAGCTGCATGGTTGGTTCGTTAGCCAAGCTGTCATCGATGTCATTCAGCGTTTTACCACGAATGTTTCCACCCACATTGCCTGCGCCGTTGGCAAACTGACCGTGACAAGCAACGCAGCCGTAACCACCAGCGGTTCTGAAAAGCTGCATACCCGTTTCAACATTAGGCGATGTCTCTGCTTGAGCCGTTAAGCTGACCAAAGAGAACAAGACGCCGACTATCAGGTTTTTTACACTGTTCATGGAATCGTTCATTTCTCCAACAGAGCCCCAACAGCTTACTGTCACTGTCGGGGCTGCTTGCCATTACAGGCTGATACTCTTCATCATGCCCGCTTCAGCATGACCTGGAATGTTGCACGCAAACGAAACATTTTTGTCACCGTGGAAGTGCCATGTAATTTGCTTCGCTTTGCCAGGTTCTACCGTTACTGAATTGCCCATGTCATGCATATGTTGACCGTTCATGTTCTTCATCATTTCACGGTGTTCAGTTTGTTCTGCAACTGAACCAATGTTGAACTCATGGTTTATTTTACCTGTATTCATCACAACAAACTGCACGACACTATCAGGCTCGATTTTTACTTCTTTTTTGAAGGTGATTTTCATGTCATCAGAAAGCATCACGTGAACCACTTTGTCCGGTTTTGAACCCATGGCTGGCATACCGACATCAGACATCCCTTCCATGTTCATCATATTGCCATGATCCATCTTCATGTCATTCTTCTTAGCGGTTGGTGACATTTGGCTGTGATCCATTTTACTGTGGTCCATTGAACTGTTGTTAGAACTGTTCATGGAACTATGATCTGAAGAACCATGGTCATTTGAATTTGAGTGGTTCATATCAGCAAAAGCGACAGAAGAGCTGATGGTTAGTGCGATAGCTAGAGTAAGTTTTTTCATTATTAATTCCTTATTCATTAATTCGGTATTTATTTGGTTTCACGCTGCTTCCACAGCTTAAAGATTGCAGGTATCACCAGCAGGGTAAGTAGTAAGGCTGAAGCCATTCCTCCAATCATAGGGGCCGCGATGCGTTGCATGATTTGCGAACCCGTACCATGGCCATACATGATGGGTACTAAGCCAATGATTACGGTGATAACGGTCATCATTACTGGGCGAACACGCAGCCCAGCCCCTTCGCGAATGGCGTTATTCAGGTCATCTTTGCTGAGCGGAATGTTACGTTCTTCGGCCTTGAGCTTGGTGTAGTGCCATGCTTGGTTAAGGTAAACCAGCATGATGACGCCTATTTCAACCGCCACGCCGGAAAGGGCGATAAAGCCAACTCCCACAGCAATAGACATGTTGTAATTGAGTGAGTACATCAACCATAAGCCGCCAACCATAGCCAATGGCAAGGTCGCCATGATAATCAGCACTTCACCTACGCGTCGGAAGCTGAAATAGAGCAGCAGGGTGATGATGGTCAATGTAATTGGAACGACGACACTTAAACGCTCTTTCGCACGCTCCATATATTCGTACTGACCAGACCATGCGAGCGAGTAGCCTGCTGGCAACTTCAGTTCCTCTGCTACGCGTTTTTGCGCTTCAGACACATAAGAACCGAGATCTCTACCTTCGATATCAACAAACACCCAGCCGTTAGGACGCGCATTTTCTGTTTTGATCATCGGTGGACCATCTTCGTAGCGAATATCTGCCACATCCGCCAATGCTATGCGAGCTCCGTTCGGCGTCACCAATGGTAGGTTTTGCAGTTTCACTACCGAATCACGGTAGTCTTGCGGATAACGAACGTTGATAGGGTAACGCTCCAATCCTTCAATGGTTTCGCCCACATTCATGCCGCCAACGGCTGTGGAAACTACTTGTTGTACGTCTTTGATATTTAGTCCATAACGTGCTGCTGCTTTACGCTTGATATCAACAGTCACGTATCGGCCACCCGCAACGCGTTCAGCGTAAACCGATGCAGTACCTTCGACTTGGTTAAGAATTGGCTCCAACTGTGAACCGATACGTTCAATGGTGCTCAGTTCAGGACCAACGATTTTGATACCAATTGGTGTTTTAATACCAGTGGCTAACATGTCGATTCGGGTTTTGATTGGCATTACCCAAGCGTTAGTTAAACCGGGGAATTGAATCAGGTTATCAAACTCTTTACGCAGTGATTCTGTGGTGACACCTTCACGCCATTCTTCACGAGGTTTGAGCTGAATGACGGTTTCGATCATGGTGAGCGGAGCCGGGTCAGTTGCCGTATCTGCACGGCCGACTTTACCCCATACCGTTTTTACCTCAGGTACGGTTTTGATCAGTTTGTTGGTTTGTTGCAGTAACTCACGCGCTTTACCAATCGAGATACCCGGATAGGTGGTCGGCATGTACATCAAATCGCCTTCATCCAATGGTGGGATGAATTCGCTGCCCAGTTTACTGGTTGGGTAATAGGCGGACGCCATTAGCGCAACGGCCAATACCAATACCGATTTCGGGAATTTTAAGCTTAGGTTAAGCAGCGGGCGGTAAAGACCTACCAGTGCTCGGTTAACTGGGTTTTTATGCTCAGGAAGGATCTTTCCGCGAATAAAATAACCCATTAATACAGGAACCAAGGTAATCGCTAAACCTGCTGAAGCCGCCATAGCGTATGTTTTAGTAAAGGCGAGAGGAGAGAACATTTTCCCTTCTTGGCCTTCAAGAGCGAACACAGGCACAAAGCTTAACGTAATGATAAGCAGCGAAAAGAACAGCGGCGGACCGACTTCCTGCGCGGCATCGCCAATGACTTGCCAGCGGTTTTTATCCGTCAGTGGGGTGCGTTCTATATGCTTGTGTACGTTTTCAATCATGACGATTGCGCCATCCACCATAGCGCCTATGGCGATGGCTATTCCGCCCAGAGACATGATGTTGGCGTTAATACCTTGCCAGTGCATGACAATGAAAGCAGACAAGATGCCGACAGGCAGGCTCAGAGCAATGACTAAAGACGAACGAATGTGGAACAGGAATAGTGCACACACTATCGCTACCACTATGAACTCTTCCGCTAACTTCTTCCAAAGGTTCTCAACGGCTGCATTGATAAGCGTAGAGCGGTCATAAGTAGGTACGATTTCCACACCATCAGGCAGGCCGCGCTGAAGCTCTTCAAGCTTGGTTTTTACGTTGTCGATCACTTGGCTCGCATTTTCGCCAAAGCGCATCACAATCACGCCGCCAACCGCTTCACCTTCGCCATTGAGTTCAGAGATGCCACGACGCATTTGGGGACCTAACGAAATGTCCGCAATATCGCCAAGTAGCAATGGTGTACCTTTGTTTGTCACTTTAAGCGGCAGAGACTGAATATCTTCAATATTGGTCAGATAGCCGGTGGTACGAACCATATGTTCGGCTTCTGCCACTTCTATAACCGAAGCACCCGTCTCTTGGTTGCCGTTTTGAATCGCCATGTTGACTTGTTGAAGCGTCAAGTTGTAAGCGCGCAATTTGGCCGGATCAATCTGGATCTGATACTGCTTAACCATACCGCCTACGGTGGCCACTTCAGAGACGCCATCCACCGTTTGTAATTCGTATTTTAAGAACCAGTCTTGCAGGCTGCGTAGCTGCGCCAAGTCATGTTGACCGGTTTTGTCTTGCAACACATAACTGAACACCCAACCCACACCTGTCGCATCTGGCCCCAGTGTTGGTTTGGCATTGGCTGGTAGCTTAGGCGCAACTTGGCTCAAATACTCCAGCACTCGCGAACGAGCCCAGTACATGTCGGTTTTATCATTGAAAATGATATACACGTAAGAGTCGCCAAAGAACGAGTAGCCACGTACGGTTTCAGCCCCAGGTACCGCCAGCATTGCGGTTGTGAGCGGGTAAGTAACTTGATCTTCAACCACTTGCGGTGCTTGTCCAGGAAAGCTGGTTTTGATGATCACCTGTACATCCGAGAGATCGGGAATCGCATCGACTGGCGTGTTTTTCACACTAAATAAGCCGCCAGCCATAAGCGCAACCGTTGCCAGAAGGACAATAAAGCGGTTTTTCAGAGACCAGCGAATAATGGCATTGATCATTGTTTGCCTCCGATTCGCTCAATACTCTTCAGGGTGAAGTCGTTGTTCTGTTTCTGTACTAGAAATCGAACACGGTCACCTTCCTCCAGACCAGACAGTTTAATATCAGGATCGACAGTGAAGTTCATTTCGCCCGCTTCCCAGTTCCATTCTGAAACCGGTAGGTGTTGAAGCGTGATCATACCGAAGTCTTGCATCAGCATTGTGATGTCGCCTTCCAGCCACACTTCGCCTGCTACGACGCTACCGTCTGATTTAATATCGATGACCTGATACTGTCCATCCGGTGTTTTTTGCAGTTCAAACTCGACCACTTGTCCGGACTTAAGCGAATCAATATCAACATTATCGCCAGCAGTGAAGTTCATGGTCATGCCCGGCCAATTCCATTCAGGCACTGGCTGGTGGTTAATCGTGAGTGTGCGAGAAGAGGGTAAAATATCGTTGATTTCGCCTTTCGCCCACACACTTTCCATATCTACTTCAATACCATCGATACGAGCCAGATCCGCCGTTTGGCTCGATTCTGAATCAAGTAAGAAGTGCGCTGACGTTACAACTTTGCTTTGCTCAGTAAGACCTTGCAATACTTCCACTTTATCACCGGCTTCACGTCCGATTTGAACGCGTGCCGAGCGATACTTGCCATCACCCTCAGACAAGACCACTCGAGTCATTCCGCCAGAGCGGATCACTGATGATTTAGGAATCGTCAGTACTGATTCTTCCGTTACTGGCTGCAGCGAAATGTTGGCGAACATATTTGGCTTTAGCTCGCCTTGTGGGTTAGGGAATTTTAGACGCAGACGTAAAGTACGGGTTTGCGGATCTAAGATCGGGTAGACGTAGTCAATTTCACCTTGCCATTCTTTGCCCGGTAAAGCATCTAACGTCATCTTGGCAGTGCTGCCAGCTTTAACCCAGTGTGACTGGCGCTCGAAGACTTCCGCATCAACCCACACATTCTCAAGTGGGCCAGCACTGATCACAGCCTGAGCGGGTGACAAATAACCGCCTTCACGAACATTGAGATTAGCGATGATACCGTCAGCCTTTGCTTTGATATCAATCGACTGAGACGCTTTGCCACGTTTGACGATAGATTTAATTTGTTGACGATCTACGCCCAGCGTAACCAGTCTCTCGGTCGCGCCTTTGACCAATCCTTCTCTGCCTGTGCGATAGGCATTAATCAGTTCTTCTTGAGCTTTGACCAACTCAGGCGAGTAAAGAGTAAACAACACATCGCCTTTGTTTACTTTATCGCCGATTGCGTTGACGTTCAGCTTTTCAACCCAGCCTGCTACGCGCACGTTGGTTTGCCATAACTGGCTTTCATCGAAAGCCACATAACCCACGGTTTCAATACTTGGAGTAAGAGGTGTCATCTGTGCAGACGCCACTTTTACCCCTAAATTATTCTCTACTGCCGGGTCGATCTTAACGGTTCCGGGAGCTTGGTCTTGCGCCGCATCTTCGGCATAAACGGGGATCAAATCCATACCCATCGGTGATTTGCCCGGTTTGTCGCGTTTATAATTCGGGTCCATAGGGGCAACCCAATACAGCGGCTCGTCATTGGATTTAGCTTGGCTTGATTGTTGTTCGTGACCAGCACCATCTGTTTGAGAAGTATGTGTTTGAGACAAGAGTGTTTGTGCACCAAAGCCCAGAGTTGCGCCGATAACAAGCGCGAGTGTTGTTACTTGAATTGTTTTCATTGTTGTTCTGCCTTGTTATTGCTGCTCTGACGTTGTAGTAATTTCTGGTTTATCAACTTGATAGCTGTAGCTATTGAGTAATGCGGATAAGTTGTTATTAACCAGATTCAGGTCGGTGATGAGGCGCTGAAATTCCAGCTTTAATGCAAGTTCATCACGAGTCGCTAATATCACATCGTTAAATTGAGCAGTGTTATTTTGGTAACCTCTCTCTGTTGCTTTCACACGTGAATCCGCTTGCGGAAGCAGAGTCGATTCGAAGCGTTCGAGACGTTGAGTCAGGTTATTTTTGTCAACAAGCAGAGCGTTGACTTTGGCGTTCATCTGTTTCAGCAAAGTATCTTTTTGTGACTGAGCTGCACCCACTTGGTATTGTGCTGCGGCTAAGTTTTTATCTTGCTTATTACCCGTAAAGAGAGGGATATCCATGGTGATGTAGGCGCTGACCAGATCCGATGCTGGCTGACCACGCATGTCGTTTGACTGACGATAGGCATACATCACTTCTACGCCGAACTGCGGAGCATAAGATTCGCGAGCAATATCGACTTGAGTACGACGTGCATCAATTGAAGAGTCCACCATTCGCACAGCGGGGTTTTGATTCAGTTGTGAATAGAAATTGCTGTTGCTAGCGGTATTTTCAATATCTTGCAGTGCACGCCAGTCCAACTGATTGGAAGCTTCAAGTTGTTCTGTATTGATAAGCCAGTCTGAGCCTAACCACTCAGATAACTGAGCCTTCAAGCGTTGTTGCATCTGCTCATTTGCTTGGATTTTTTCGTCCAGTTTGGCGACTTGCAGTTGTGCATTGATTAGGTCTTGAGCTTCACTTTTACCAATTGAATAATTGGTTTGAATGAATCTTTCCATCTCGCTTAGTAGCGATCGGTTTTCAAGCAGAACTTTGTTTGCCACTTGCTGATAGCCGAGTTCAAGCCATATCTGAGTAATGGCATTCGCGACTTCAAGCTCTCTTGCTGAGACTTTAACTTCCAGCCCGCCAGCTTGCTGACTTGCTTTTCTATCGTTGAGATCGGAGGTGTCGCCACGGTTGAATTGTTGCATAAGACCAACGGAAATATTGGTCATAGGGTCTTCATCAAACGCGAAGCTGTCCGTTGGTAATCCAGTGACGCCAAATTTAAGTTTTGGGTCCATAAGGGTTGCACTAGCTTTACCAGTTTCTCGCATTGCCTGAGCTTCTGCGTAGTACTGACGGCGTGTTCCGTCATTAGAAAGTGCAGCTTCAATTAACTGCGATAGCGTTTTTTCGGATGTTGACGATACACTGCCCGCGGTTTGCTCATTTACGAGCGGTTCACCAGCGTATAGAGGTGTAGTCGTCAATACCGCTGCGCTGATAGACAGCGCCAAAAGGCATTGTTGAATTTTCACGATTTATAAATCCATCACTGAGCGCATGACGCGCACGATAATTCTTCCGCATGAATCTACGGAACCTAAATATGATTGATGGATTTAAGCGCTGGGTGGCCGTTCTAGGCTTTTTGGGGTATGGACAACATCACCGGATTTTGGTGATGTGAATAAAGCTAGCGAAGTTTCTGCTGTTAACAAAACATCTGGAACAAGCAAAATAGCCGCGGCTGTAGTGCAAGTTGTGTCACAACAGTTATGAACGATGTCTTTCGACATTTCACATTGGCTGCCTATGGAGTCTTGCTCCATTTGCATTGTGTGATGCGCAGACATTTGCTGTGTTTGGCAAGCAGCAGAATAGGTTTTCATATCATGCGACATCGGGCTGGTCATCATTCCTGCACTTGAAGCAAAGCCGGACATAAGCAAGGCTGCTAATGTCAGGATTGTAATCCAAGTTGTTGAAATAATGTTTAAGCGCATGACAAACCGAATCTGGAAATTTGGCTAGAATATAAAGCTTTACCCTAGGGTAATGTCAACAACTTACATAGCATTAAATGTTTAAAGAGATGTCCGAATGGTAAAAAGTGCCTGTTTTACCGTACTATCTTCAAATCAAGTTGTCAGGCAGAAGCTTTTCAACAGTTCGAGAAACTAAAGAACAAGTAGACTGAAAATGAATGTAGAGCACTTAAAGCTGTTTGTGCGTTTGGCGTCCAGCCAAAGTATCAGTATGGCCGGGCAAGAGTTAGGTTTGTCTCCGGCGGTGGCAAGTTCGCATATCAATAAACTTGAGGAAAGCCTTGGAGTTCGCCTTGTGCATAGAACAACGCGCAAAGTCTCTATCACTGCCGAAGGGCGAGCTTTTCTGCCTTACGCAGAAGAAGTACTGGCATCGGTGGAAGCCGCAAAAGGCGCAGTTGGTGTTGGTCACAGTAACCCAACTGGGACATTGCGGGTTACTGCGCCTGCATCCTTCGGCCGTATGCATCTGATACCGGCAATGAACGGGTTTATGCAACGCTACCCTGAACTTAATATTGAGTTTCGATTTTCAGATTCGATCATTGACATGGTGGAAGGTGGCTTTGACGTGGCAATTCGAGCCGCAGAGCTAAAAGATTCATCATTGGTGGCTCGTAAGCTTGCGCCTGATCGCCGTATTGTCGTTGCTTCTCCTGCGTACCTGGATCAATTTGGGGCTCCAGAAAAACCGCAAGATCTGGTTAACCATCAATGTATTAATTTGATCGGCTTGGATAACTGGACGTTTAAAACCAACGAGGGGGTTGTTAGTGTGAAAACGTCAGGCCGACTTCGATGCGACAACGGCGATGCGATGCGAGATGCGACAACGGGTGGTTTGGGCATTTCCATTAACTCCATTTGGAGTGTCTATAAGCAACTGAAAAGCGGAGAGCTGGCGGAAATACTGCAAGATTACCCACTAGCGATGGAAGCGAATATCTGGGCGGTTTATCCAAGCTCACGCTTGATCGCGTTAAAGGTCAGAGCCTTTATCGATTACTTTTCGGAGTATTACGGTCAGCCTGCTTATTGGGAAAACGAACTTAACGATGTGAATTCCTCTTAATCTTGTGAGTATTCTTTTGGTTTGCCTTTGGAAATGTGTGTTAACCGCAGTGACAGAAATTATTGAATGGGTTTTAGGATATTAAGGACTTAGTGAATTATCACTGGTTTTTATTTTCAACGAAATAAATAAAGTGATTATAGAAAACAAAGTATTCTCAATTTTTGACGAGTCTATATCATAAGGTTAACTCTGAGGTCCGTGACGGTTTTGATACCCAACGTACCTTTAATAATTGATGTTAAGGAGAGCAGTAATGTCTCATCAAATTATCAAAGATTTAAGCAAACGCTATACAACAAAAAAATACGATGAAGAGAAACGCATTTCTCAAGAAGATATGGCTGTGATCAAAGAAGCAATTCGTTTATCAGCATCATCAATTAACTCTCAGCCATGGAAGTTTATTGTTATTGAAAGTGATGAAGCGAAACAGCGCTTCTACAACACGTTTGCCAATAAACACCAGTTCAACCAACCACATGCAAAAACAGCGTCACACACGATTCTGCTTGCACATGATCCAAAGTTTACCAAAGAAAAATACGCTAAACGTCTGGATGCAGAAGTTAACGCAGGCCGTTTATCTCCAGAAAAATTTGATGCACGTATGGGTGCTTACGCGTTTGCAGAGATGAATACTGATGAAACGGGTAGCAACAGCAACTGGACCAAAGCTCAGGTTTACATTGCGTTGGGTAATTTGCTGCACACATTGGCTCGTCTAGGCATTGACTCTACGCCTATGGAAGGTGTTGATGCGGATCTTATTGGTGAAGAGTTCAAACAAGAACTTGAAGGTCATGTTTGTGAAGTTGCGCTGGCGATCGGTTATCACAAAGAAGATGAAGATTATAACCACGCTCTGCCAAAATCGCGTCTAGCGCTAGAAGAAGTCGTCACTACTTTGTAATTTCTACCTCTTCATTTTCCTGTCAGTGGCGAATCTTTAAATGGTTCACCACTGACAGATTACTTTCTTTCCTCTAGTGATCGTTCAAATTCCGTTTTGCTCGACAGCTCTTTATTCAGCCACTCTTTAAATGCGCCGATCCTTAATGCTCTCGAAGAGGATGGATCGCTTATTAATGAGTAACGAATCCCTGGTTTTAAGCCAATATCAAACGGTTTTACCAACAGCCCACGCTCTACAAAATCTGCAGAAATACTTTCAGTCGCAAGGCAAGCGCCGTGACCGGCGACAACCGCGTTGATGGCCATATCAAAAGTGCTTACTTCCATCCATTGTAGGCTTTCTCTTTTGGCCTTAACTTTCGCAGTGGCAAACCAGTGATCCCAACTGAATGATGCTGAGTGGAAATCAATTAACCAGCATTTTAGTAGTTGCTCAGGGCTTTCAAATTTCATCGATTGGGCGAGTTCAGGTGAGCAGTAAGGGAAGATAGCTTCTTCAAACAGAGTCTCTTGTTCCAATCCCAGATGCAGAACACTCTCTTCGCCTTGCCAAATAAGTACATCTGTTTCGGTATGTCGAATATCAATATCTTTGATGCTTTGTACTCGAATAGGAATGTGCGGATATTCCATCGTGAATTTCCATAACCTTGGCATCAGCCAACGTGTAGAAAAGGAGCGAGGCGCGCTGACATTGAGCAGCCCTTCGAGTGGCTCATTCTGAATTCGATTCAATCCGGTGATGATCTGTTTAAACCCGTCATCGATATGTTTATGTAGTATTTGTCCTTTGTCGGTGAGATGCATTTCTCGACCACGCCGAATAAACAATTTGCACTTTAATTGCTCTTCCAACTGACGCAGTTTCTGGCTAATTGCAGCTTGCGATACGAACTGTTCTTCAGCCGCTTTACTGTAACTTTTCAGTCTTGCCGCTGATTCGAAATAACGAAGCGAAGAGAGATGACGTAGTCGTTTGTCCATAACCTGTACTTATAGTTCCTGTAAAAAAGCGTTGTTCGTAACGAGACTCTATTGCTCAGATAATATTCCTATCTCGAATGGACGCAAGGTCAAATTATGCAACTGTTAGCGAAACTAAAAAGGGAAATAATCGATACAGCCTATATATTTAGGTGGATTACAAAGAAAGAAGCAAAACGGAACAATGATGCGAGCGCATTAAGCGAACATCTCAAAAAGGACATTGGTCTGTCGAATGAGGTGAAAGAGACGGAGCACTACTCGAAGTTTTTATAAGGTGAGCTAATGTCGTTTTTACTGCTCAGTGCTCGTTTGGCGTTTCGGTAAACTCTTTCTGCAACCAAGATTTTAGGGTGACTACATTTTCGTTACGGAGCTTTTCTGGTCTACATACGAAGAAAAATTCCTGATGCGGGTTATTCACTGGTGTGCCGATTTCGACCAACATTCCGTGTTTAATATCATCACGAACAAACAAGCGATGAGTGACCAAAACACCCAGCTTACGAATCGCGGCTTGCACCGCATGAATGGAGGCGATGAAGTTAAGGTTCTTGTTTTGCTTAGGCACGGGAAGTGAATTTCCTTCGCACCAAACACTCCAGTCATGCTTCCTACGCAGGTTCTCTGCATAAATGGCTGGATATCGTGCTAGGAGATCAGCAGCAGACGGACACGCATCGAATGACTCCAGTAATTCAGGGCTGCATACCAATAGGAGTTCATCGTCACCGAGCTTTTCACAATAATAATCTTGCCACTCGTCAGTTTTGCCATGAAGGATCGCGACATCTACACCTTCTTGGTTTAAGTCAAATGAACCAATTAAGTTGGAAAGCCGAATATCGACGTTGGGTGCATATTGTTGGAAGTTATCGACTCGTGGAACCCACCAGTGCATAGCCAGTGAGTTGACCATATTCACCGTAATTCGGTTTGACTGAGGTTGTTGAGTGACCGATTCCGTCGCAGTAATAATTGCTCTTAACGCTGGAGCTATGTCGTTGTAGTACCTCTGACCTATGGCATTAAGCTGAACCTGCCTGCCAACTCGCTGAAACAGTGGTTGGCCAATTAATGATTCAAGACTTTTAACAGCTTGGCTGATTGCAGAATGACTTACGCTAAGTAAGTCAGCAGCTTCAGTCATACTGCCTGTCTCTGCTACAGCGACAAATGCGTAAAGAGATTTGAGTGGTGGTCGTCTATTCATGTGTAAGTTTTTCTAACAGGTTTGTTTAAATATATTCGTTTTTTTCTCTGTTGTCATTGCTCTACTATGAGCGCGTCAATAGGGGGAGATTATGTTGTTAAAAAATCGCGCTGTTCCTTATATGCTCATTTCCACATTCAGTATGTCGTTAACTGGGCTTGTATTAAAAAAACTTACCGAAACGATGGGCATCGAGCTCCTGACATTTCTACGATTCTTTATGCCTGCATTACTGCTTTTTGCCATAGTGGGGGTGTCCAAACTACCTTTGCCTCCTCGATCAGTCATAAAAGCGTTGATCATTCGTGGGTTGTGTATTGCGGCATGTCAGCTTTGTTTTATCGCTTCACTGAACACCTTGTCTCTTGTAGAAACAACCGTACTGTTTGCAACCGGCCCTATATTTATTGCCGTTTTGGAAAAGCTGATTTTTAAAGTAAAAATTAAGACTGAAACGAAGTTTGGCCTAGTTGCCACTTTCGCTGGTGTTTTAATGTTGGCAGGGGATGTGTCTGGAATTCAGTTCCGACCAGAATTGCTCATTGGTTTGGGTGCTGGCTTGTTCAATGCAGGATCGCAAGTAAGTTTATTTCGCGCCAGCAAAGGTGAGGTTAAAGCGTCAGTGCTCAATAGCTGGACATTTCTTATCGCAGCGGTAAGCGTGCTTCCTTTGGCGTTTATCTTTGGGTTATCTGATCTTGATACTCAGATACTGCTGGAGCCTCAAAATAATGCATTTGTATGGGTATGTTTATTGGGTCTTTCAGTAACCGTCGTGGGTAATCAAATCTTACGTTCGAAAGCTTACAAGCTGGTGGAGAGTAGCTCTCAACTAGCGCCGCTTATTTTCACTAATTTATTGTTTACGCTGATGTGGCAGGTTCTGTTTTTTGATGAAAGCTTTTCTAAACATCAGATAGTCGGAATTACGCTCATAATATTCGCGGCATTGATGAATACCTTTGCAGCCAAACTGTTTAAGTACTTCTCTCATATCAAAGCTCATCTTGTGTAGATGATTCAAAATGAAGTTTAAAGAGGCGTTATTTCATTGAAGTAACGCCTTTTGTCTTTATCAGCATTTCTTGCGATGGTTAGTTTCTAACTAACCCGTTTGCATCCCGTTCATGATAAATGTTCTAAAATGAAGGTGTAACAAACCTGTCGTTTCGCTGACTTAGTGATCTACTTTTTGACATAATTTTCATAACTGTGACTAATATTAGAAATAATTTAACAAAAGTATTTTAACAGGCGTCGATTGGTGTAACGTTAGCTCGAAACATGGCTTAAGCATTGAAAGTTAGAGATTCATGTTTCAATACCGATAAGCAAGGCCTTCAAGAACGACTAGCGTTAAAACAGGTTTACTCAGCATGGGTAAACTGAACAAAACATAGTTAAAAGTGACAGGTTGGGAGTTTGGCTTTTTTGCAGGTTGGCCACAGTGCTAGCTTCGCAAATTGATTTTCAAGGATGTTAACAGGCTAATGCGAATATTGATTGTAGAGGATGACCGATTAATCAGTGAATCACTTGAGCAACGATTTCACGATCTTGGGCATGGCGTAGACTGTGCGTATGATGGTGCTGTTGCCTATTCACTGGTTTGCCATACTCAGTACGATTTGATTATTTTAGATTTAAATCTCCCTAATCGATCTGGTGAAGAAATTACCAAAAAGATTCGACAACGCTCAAACACTCCGATTTTGATACTGACTGCACGAAAAGAGGTTCACGATCGTATCAACTTGCTTGATCTCGGCGCTGATGATTTTTTAAGTAAACCGTTTGACTTAGGCGAGCTAGAGGCTCGCTGCCGCAGTATTGTTCGTCGCAGCCAAGGTAACGACCACAATGTAATCGAGCTAGGGAACCTAAGTTTTGATTCTGCTACTGCAACAGTACTGGTGAACGGTGAAAGTATAAAACTCAAACAGCGTGAATATCGCTTACTCGAAGTGTTTATTAGTCACCCAAACCGAGTGTTGAGCAAAGAGGAAATCATCGACCACTTATACGGTTACGACAATCCTCCCAATCATAACGCCATCGAAACTTATGTTGGTCGATTACGTAAAGCACTGGCTAGCAGCAATGTAGAGATTAAAACTCTACGTGGTCTGGGTTATGTGTTGGCTGTGCAATCATAATGTTTGGTCTATCTATTTCAACACGCTCGCTCCGTTTCCAACTATTTGCCTATTCTGCAAGCGCTTTGCTGTTTATTGGCTTGATTTCAATGCTGGCGGTAAAGCGCTATGCCTATGAAACAGCGCAATTTATCTTTGATAGTCCTCTAGCTAACGCCGCCTTACAAATATTGGAAGAAGTGGGCCTTGAAGGTGATGAGCTAAGTGTTGATCTACCATTTTCCGCATTCAGTGGGCTTGCTGATTCTCCGCGAGACAAAGTTTTTTACTTGATCACAACCAAACAAAAAGAGTTTGTGACCGGATACGAGTCTTTATTGCTTGAAGATATCGTGACTTCTCAAATCGATTCGAACCCTTTGAGATTGGAAGTTGTGCCTCATTTCTTTGATTTGAAGTTTAAACAACAGCATGTGCGATTTTCCTTGGTTGGCCGAGTCATCAATACGAGGCAGGGACCGCATCATGTCTATGTGTTAGTGGGGCAAACAACAGAAGCGAGAAAGCAGTGGGAGCAGCAATTATCCAGTGCGGCAATTAAGCTCATTCTCGGAGTCGTAATTTGTACCGTGATCGTCATTATTATTTTGATCATTCAGGTCTTGAAGCCAATTAAAAGTATCAATAAAAAAATTTCCCAGCGGTCAAACATTGACCTGACGCCAATAGACGTGGAGGGGCCAGAAGAGGTGATGCATCTGGTCAAAACGATAAATAGCTTCATGTTTCAGTTGGATGAAACCTTAGTTAACTTGAAAAACTTTACCAGTGAAGCGGCGCATCAGTTAAAGACACCGCTAGCGGGAATGAGGTCTCAGGTTGAACTGATATTGAGTAGAGACAGTTCTCCTCAAACGGCTCAATCGTTAAAACGCGTATTGGAAGCTTGCGGAATTTTGGAACGCACAATCGAACAACTTTTGAATCATGCCACGATTAAACACCGTTTTCGTAGCGTAGAACCCACGATTAACAACATTAACAAACTTGTACAGTCTGTATGCAGAGAGCTTGCTATCAATGCACTAAAAAGAAATATAAGTCTAAGCTTCCAGCAAAGCGGTAAATACCAAATTAAAGGGGATGAGTTTGCATTAAAGCAAATGCTTTCCAACTTAATAGAGAATGCGATTAAGTATTCGCCTGATGGGAGCTTGGTAGAAGTTGAAGTTGGTCTGAGAGGAACCAAAGCCATTATATTGATAAGAGACTTTGGAATTGGAATTAAAGATAAAGATAAGCCACACGTATTTGAACGCTTTTACCGAACTTCAGAAAATATCCATTCTGGTACTGGCTTGGGAATGAGCATTGCCGCTGAAGTGGCTGAAAAATACCACGCTCGACTGGTTTTGCATGATACTGAGCCACAAGGACTAACTGTCGAAATACAATTTCCCTACCGGAAATGGGAGGAAATTCAATGATTAATTTTCGTTCTGTATGTTTATTTATTGTGTTTTTTCTAGGGACTTCTATTGCCTTAGCAACCGATAACTCCCCTAAAACACTCCGTGTTTTTGGTGCAGCGTATCAGGAGGAGATGCAACCATTACTTGACGATTTCTCTATGCGTAACCCCAATATAGAGATTGAATATCAATGGATGAGCAGTGAAGTTCTGGACAATTACATACGCGAGCAGAAAGAACCACAGCCTGATATCACTATTAGTTCGGTGATGCATTTACAGATTGGTTTAGTGAACGATGGTTATTCTCTCGAACACAGAAGGGAGATTAAAAGTGGGGAAAGTTATCCTCCTGCATTACCTGAATGGAGCCAATGGCGCGATGAACTCTTTGGCTTTAGTTTTGAACCAGCGGTTATTGCATTCAATAGTTCGTTTATAGAAGGCAAACAAGTTCCTACCAATCGTATTGAACTGTTGTCGTTTATTCGACGTCATAGTGATGAGCTTATGGGACAAATTGGTCTTTACGACATTCGTACTGTAGGGATTGGGTATTTATTCTGGTCTTTTGAACGTCAACAAGCGCGGAACTATGGGCAGTTTTTAGAGCTGTTCAATTCCCATAATGCACGCACATTCGGCAGCTCGCGAGCAATGTTGGATGCGCTAAGCCGAGGTGAGATTTCTATGGCTTATAACATATTGGGTTCTTATGCGCGTAGTTGGCAAAAGCTAAACGATAACGTCACCATCACGACTATGAAGGATTACACACCTGTGATCATTCGAACCGCCCTGATCAATAAAACGACTGAGAATGAACTCGAAGCAAAAAGATTTATTGATTATCTGCTTTCATCTTCTGGTCAGTGGGTGATGGCTGAACAAACGAATATGCCATCGATACGTTCTGATATTAATATCGTCAATTCTGCTTCATATATGCGAGAGCAGTATGCAGAAGAGCTGAAACCTATGCCTTTAGATGTTCGTCTGCTTGTATTTACTGACAAAAGTAAGCGTCAGATAGTGACTACCGAATGGGAGAACGCGCTGAAAAACTATGACTGACATTGCGTTAAGTGATTTTGCTATGTGACGAGTCAGTGATTTGACAGGTTCATTTTGTAGCTTGATACCACCACTTTTGGGACTTGAAAGTGGAAATAATGGTAAAGGAGCTAAAAATGACACAACCTCAATATATTCCTTGCATGCTTATCCGCGGCGGCACTTCAAAAGGTGCCTATTTTCTCGCAAGTGACCTTCCTCAATCGCCAGAAGCCAGAGATCAATTGTTGATCAACATTATGGGCTCTGGCGACGTACAGCAAATTAATGGCATTGGTGGTGGTACAACTTTAACCAGTAAAGTTGCGATCATTTCGCCATCCCAATCCAGTGACGCTGAAATAGACTATCTCTTTGCTCAGGTAGGTGTTGAAAATAAAACTGTTGATACCAAGCCTTCCTGCGGAAACATATTGTCAGGCGTCGTTGCGTTCGCCTCAGAAAAAGGCCTAGTTGAACTCGGTGACGGTTCGACGACGATACGCGTTAAAAATATCAACACCAATACTATTATTGAAGTAACAGCAGAAACGCCGAATAAGAAACTCAAAATTGATGGCACCACTTCAATTGATGGAGTGCCGGGTACAGGATCGCCAGTATTACTCAACTTTTTAGATGTCGGTGGATCAAAAACGGGCAAGTTATTTCCAACAGGGCTTCTTAAAGAAGACATTAACGGTATTGAAGTGACTTGTATTGATGCCGCCGTTCCCATGGTTCATATCCCAGCCAGTGCCCTAGGCTTAGTTGGTAACGAAACCAAACTGGAGATCGACAGCAACGCTGAACTGCTCAAAAAGATTGAGTCAATTCGTATCATAGCTGGTGAAAAAATGGGTTTAGGGGATGTAAGCGGCAGCGTTATTCCAAAAGTCTCGATTGTTTCTCCTCCTCATGGTGTTGGTAGTATCACTTCTCGCTATCTGGTTCCACATAACTGTCATGCAAGCCATGCAGTCACTGGTGCTATCTGTGTTGGCGCTGCTAGTTTGATTGAAGGAACGGTTACTCATCAGCAAGCCAAAGATCCTTCTTCGTTGGTGGTCATTGAACATCCGAGCGGAAAAATTGATGTCAAAATCACTTTGCTCGAAGGGGAGTTTGAGCCTGTTATTGCTCAAGCTGCGTTAGTTAGAACGGCAAGACCACTATTTAAAGGGGATGTTTACGTTGCCTAGAGTATGCAATTTGCATCTTATCAATCTCGGATAACCTGAGATCTATGTAGCAAAAATGTTAATAGTGTGTGCGTATGTCAGTTTGGTGACAGTTTGGATTCTTACGGTATACACATCGCAATGACGCGATTGACATTAAATACTGCCAAAAGAGTTTTAGGAGGCGCTATGCTGCTTAACCATAAATTTAACAAAACAATGTTACAAGTCAGCCGCCATATCACATTCGCTGCCTTAACAACATTCTGTGTATCATCACAAGTGAATGCAAAACCTGTGAGTTTTGAAGGTGAGCGAGTTGAAATGACCGTACCTTATAAGGAAGGCGGTGGTACGGATACTTGGGCTCGCTTTTTCGGCCCTTACTTTACTCAGTCTCTTCCAGGAGAGCCTGTAGTTGTAATTAAAAATATACCTGGTGGCGGCTCGACCAAAGGCGCAAACCAGTTTGCACGACGCGCGAAAGATAACGGCTTGGACATCTTGGCCAGCTCTGCGTCAACTCACTATACCTATTTGCTGAACGATCGCCGTGTTGAATACGACTATAACGACTGGAAAGCGGTACTAGCAACGCCAACAGGCGGAGTCGTTTATATCTCTCCTAACGAAGGGATAAAAAATGCTGAACAGTTCGTACAAAATTTAGACAAACTTCAATTTAAGTATGCAAGCCAAGGGGCAACAACCATTGATCTAGTTCCACTTTTAGCCCTCGACTTAATTGGTGCCGATGTACAAGCTGTTTTCGGTATGAAAGGGCGTGGAGCAGGTAGACTTGCGTTTGAAAGAGGCGAAGTAAATCTAGATTCTCAAACAAGCTCAGCTTACTTGAAAAAGGTGATACCACTTGTTGAAGAAGGCAAAGCTATCCCACTGTTTAGTTTCGGTGTGATCGATGAGAAAGGTAAGCTTCAACGCGATCCAAATTTTCCAGACATTCCTCATTTTGGTGAAGTATATCAACTTGCAAAAGGCGATATAGACAGCTCTCAGGGATTTAAGGTTTGGCGCTCATTCTTCGTAGCGGGCTTCGTTGCTCAGAAAGTCTTCTTCCTACCAAAATCAACACCTGAAGACATTCAACTAGCTTGGCGTGAATCAATGATCAAACTTGTAGAGTCACCAGAGTTTCTAGAGCGTTCTGAAGAGGTTCTAGGCAACTATAAACAGCTCACTGGAATCGAAGCGGATCAAGCGGTTGATGCCATCCTTTCTCTGGACGAAGAGAGTAAGAAGTGGGTTGCTAAGTGGTTGAAAGATAAATATAACACCAACCTTTAATGACGCTATTCGCGGCGTTCCACTCAAAATAAATTGTGTCAAAAATACATCTGACATCGCACTGATAAATAAGCAGTGCGATGTTCAGATTCACCACAGTGCAATGTGAATATATAAGGATTCAAGGATGTTTAGTGAATTACTTACCGCTTTGCAGACAATTTTAACATTACACCACCTCACCTATATGCTTGGTGGTGTCATGCTGGGTTTAGCAATAGGTATTTTCCCAGGACTGGGAGGTATTGCCGGTTTATCTTTATTGCTACCATTCTTGTATGGAATGGATCCCGTGTCTGCTTTAGCGATGTTAATCGGCTTAGTAGCGGTTATCCCTACTTCAGATACTTTTACTTCAGTGCTGATGGGAATTCCTGGTTCTAGCGGGTCGCAAGCGACAGTGTTAGACGGATTCCCAATGGCTAAAAACGGTCATGCAGCACGTGCGCTTTCTGCTGCTTTTACGGCTTCATTATTTGGCGGCTTGTTTGGTGCCGTTGTCTTAACTGGATTTGTTCTAATTGCGCGTCCAGTAATTCTTGCTTTTGGTTCCGGTGAGCTGTTTATGCTCACGTTACTTGGATTAACCATGGTTGGTTCGCTAGCAGGGAAAAGTTTGGTTAAAGGCCTGTCTGCGTGTGGACTTGGCATTCTATTAGGTAGTGTCGGTAGTGCGCCAGCAACGGGTGAATACCGCATGACATTTGATAATTTCTATTTAATGGATGGAATACCATTGGTGGTTGTGGGCCTGGGTATTTTCGCTTTGCCTGAGATTATTGATTTGCTGCGACAAAACAAGCCGATTGCGAATGCGAGCAAATTGGGTTCGGGTTGGCTGATGGGTGTTAAAGATTTCTTTACAAACAAATGGCTAGCCCTGCGTTGTAGTGTGATCGGCTGTATTATTGGTGCACTTCCTGGTTTAGGCGGTAGCGTTGTTGACTGGATTGCATATGGTCATGCTGTTCAAACGACCAAAGATAAACCTAACTTTGGCCATGGTGATGTTCGAGGTGTGATTGCGCCAGAGTCATCGAATAATGCTAAAGAAGGTGGCGGCCTAGTGCCTACGCTGCTATTCGGGATTCCTGGTTCAGGTAGCATGGCGGTATTCCTTGGCGGTATGGTGCTGGTTGGACTAGAGCCAGGTCCTGCGATGGTGGGCAAAGATCTAAACATTACTTACACCATTGTTTGGTCGCTTGCGTTAGCCAACATCTTCGGTGCCGCTGCGTGTATGCTTATCTCTCCTTGGGTAGCAAGACTAACCACAGTTCGTTATGCACTTCTAGCACCTTTTATGGTAATGGTTATTTGCTTCGCCGCATTCCAAGCTACTCGCGACTTAGCGGATTTAATCACGCTACTGGCTATTGGTGTTCTTGGCGTACTAATGAAGAGATTTGATTGGCCGAGACCTGCTTTCCTTATTGGCTTTGTACTAGCTTCAGGAATGGAAACTTATTTGTATCAAGCGATTCAGTTTGACGGTGTAGGCTTTTTGCTTCGTCCGGGAGTGATGATTATCGGTGCAATTACTATCTTGTCGCTCGTATTCATGATTCGCCAAAATATGAAAAAGGACAATGCAGCAGAAACAGTCGGCATGCCAGAGAAAGCTGGAAAAACACCTACACGTAAGCCTCAAGTGCTGTTTGCTGTTTTAGTTAATATCGTTTTTGCGTATGGAATTTATGATGGTTATCAGCATAGCTTCTTAGGTGGTATTTTCCCTATCTTTGTCGCCAGCGGTATGTGGTTACTGTCAGCAATTGTTGTCGTACAGCTTCTTACTCGTTCAGATGACTCAGCGGTCTGCTATGACAATGAGTATGCTCAGGGATACGCTTACGACAGTAATACTGCGTCGATTATGCACTACGTATACTGGATTGCGGCGCTTATCGTTGGTAGCTATTTAGTTGGCTACATTATCGCTATTTCTTTGTTTTTCTGTGCGTTCTTAATGAACAAGGCGGGGATGAGCCTGTGGAGGTCATTGACTGTGACAACTGCGGCATCAGGTTTTCTCGTTGGGTTGACTCACCTAATGATGCTTGATTTGCCTTCGGGCTTACTACAAGAAACTGTTTCGCTACCATGGCCATTAGGGTAAGGAGAGCAAAATGTCAGTAAAATCAATTATTATGCCATTTGCTTCAAAGGAAGATGGTGAACAGCGCTTAGAGGGGGCATTGAATGTTGCCAGATTCTTTGATGCTCATCTGGATGTCTTACATGCTCAAGTGGGAACAGAGAAGCTGATGCCCAGTGAGAAGCTGTTAGTTACAAGAAAATTTTACGACCAGATAGACAAGCTTGTTCGCGATTATGTTCATGATGACATGGTACAAGCAAAACAAAGTTTCGAACGTTTATGCGCGCTGCTAAACATTGCGGATGAAGTCGTTGGTTCGAATAAGTCGAGTGCCAAATGGCACGACATATTTGGTTACAGAGGCGAAATCGTTGCGGTGTGGGGGAAAGTCTCAGATTTGATCATTATTCCTCAATCACTTAACGGTCAAACCAGCGTAAGTTTTGAGGCTGCGGTTAACCATGGAGGCAAACCTATTCTGGTTATGCCTCGCAAGCAAACATTCTTTAATCCTGAAACGATTATGATTGCTTGGAATGGTGATAAACCCGGTGCGAATGCAGTAAATAGTGCACTTCCGCTACTGAAAAAAGCCAAACAAGTCGTGGTGGTAACGAGTGAAAAATATCTACCAAAGCAACCAACTCAAGTGGACTTAGCTCGTTATCTTGCTCGTCATAACATTGATGTAGAGTGCATTACATTTACTCATAAAAGTAGAAATACTGGCTCTCAGTTGTTGGAAGTCGCGTCTGAAATTAATGCAGATGTTATTGTTTCAGGTGCTTTTGCTCACCAAAAAATACATCAGAAAGTATTTGGTGGTGTGACGCAAAAACTATTGATGCGCTCAAATATTCCTTTATGGATGATGAGTTAAATTTGTATTTGTCAGCTTAACGACAGGTTTAGATGTTATTTTAAGATTATGGCTGGTTAGCGATTAATTCGTCCGCCCAAGAAAAGTTTCAAGGTTCCTTATCTCCGACCTTGTTAAGCTAACCAGCCTTCTTATTCCTATCTTTCACTTTCAAACATATTCATTCGCGTGTCCAAATAAAAAAGCAAGTGAGTTAATATCCGAAAATAATTAATTCACTTGCTTTTTCTATGAATGCTTTAAGATTTTATACGTCTATTTGAGTCGTATTTGTTGGCCAACAGAGCTCAATAATGGTTCCGCCTTTATTGCTTATACGACAATTAACGCTTCCTTCGTGCGCCGTTGCAATCGCAGCAACAACAGCTAAGCCTAATCCGCTACCGCTTTTTGGGTTGTCCTTAGCACTGCGAAATGCGGTGAAAATATGCGGAATTAACTCAGGTGAAATTCCCGGACCAGAATCTTCCACACTTAAATAGCAACAACCATCTTTAAGCTGGGTAGAGATGGTTATTGCACCCGGAAGGGCATATTTACTCGCATTTTCCAATATAGCTAATAAAGCTTGTCTTATTCTGGTAGGGTCACAAAAAACAGGGTGTGTTGTTACATTAAGTTCTACATGTTGATTTGCTTCATTAAGCATATTTACCGACAAATCAGTCAGTAATTTTATTTCTGTCGCTAAGTTGGTTTCTTTTCTATTTATTCTTAATTCATCACTGTTCATTAAGCTAATAACACGCAGATCTTCTATTAATCGAGATAACCCTTCAATTTGTACTAACAGTTTAGTGAACTGGGTTTTATCTGGCGTAAATACACCTTCTGCTAACCCTTGTAACCGGCCCCGTAAAATCGTCACAGGGGTTCTGAGTTCATGGGCGATCGCTGCATTCCAAAAGGCGTGCTCTTCTGTCATTCGTTGAAGTTTATCCGCCAACAGGTTGAAATCGTCTACTAATAAAGCGGCTTCACCTAATGAACGGTCACCAACGTTAGCGCGAAAATGTAGGTCGCCTTCAGCGAGTTTCCGCATTCCCTCAGCAACAGCACTTAGTGGTTCCAAAATGCGTTGGGATAACTTAGTAGCAAGATTGACGGCTAGCAGAATGACAATAACGCAGGTTAGTGCGAGCCAAATCCATTCTGGCCAAGAAGGCGCGAGAGCGTCCTCACTTGGTATATAATTGGGCCAATATTTATCCCAAAGATAATAAAAAATAAACGAGCCTATCGTCGCAAGTAATGCTGATCCGATTGCGATTTTTATCATTGATAATGCAATCTGACGGCTCAAACCACTTAGTTTCATTGGTCGCCCTTAAAACGGTAACCGACACCACGGACACCTGCCGGAATCCCTTGAATTCCATAGGCTTCAAGTTTTTTTCGGATCTTGCTGATGTGGCTGTCAATCGTTCGTTCCAGTGTGTCACCCTCAGGTAGGCACGTGCTTAATAGCTCTGCTCGACTAAACACGCGCTTGGGTGAGCGAATGAAGTGAGTCAACAACTTGAACTCAGTTAACGTTAGCAGCAGGGTATGACGTTCTCCGTCCACATTAACCGCGATTTCGTGACTCTCTAAATCGACTTCAAATGGTTCGGCTCGCAGTATATTTTTCTTGTGAGGTTGATTAACTTCTAATGTACGTCTTAGAACGGCTTGGACTCTCGCGACGACTTCTGCCGGATTAAATGGCTTAACAACGTAATCATCAGCCCCAATTCTGAGAGCCATCAATTTGTCTAAGTCTTGGTCCATGGCGGTAAGCATGATGACGGGGGTATTACTTTTCTGACGAAGTTCCGACAACACTTTCCATCCATCCATTTTAGGCATCTGGATATCAAGCAGTATAAGATCTGGCTTCATGGATGAATGAAGTTCGAGTGCCCTTTGACCATCTGAAGCGTGAATCGTACGCATATTACTGCGCGTTAGGTAAGCGGAGAGTATATCGACAATTTCAAATTCATCCTCAGCGATCAGAATTAACGCCTGACGATAAGACCCGGTTCCTGCATCTGGACCAGAATCTGCAGCAAATTTCTGCCCTTCAACGTACAAATTGTTCATCTCCATCAAATCTCCACATTCACTCAGCGGGACCTCCACACACAGGTATTAGACTCAACAACTATCTACAGCGGATAGTCCGCTTTAATTTGTTCAGAGGATACCTCAGTGAAAAAGATAAATATATGTGTATCTAGCAGCTTACATATATTGGTACTTTTCTTTTTAGTTGGCTGTAATCAATCCAATAAAGACGAAAGTGAAGTCGGACTAAAAGAGTCTTTGCCTTTAGTTTCAACGATAACGACGCAACCACAACAATTAGATGTGTTTGAAGAGCTTCCTGGAAGAGTGAAGGCCGTGCGCGTTGCGGAGATTCGTCCACAAGTGGTTGGGATTGTACAACATCGCTTGTTCAAACAAGGCGCTGAAGTGAAAGCTGGCCAGTCTTTATTCCAAATTGATTCCGCGCCATTTGCCGCGGAAGTTGATACCGCCAAAGCTAACTTACAAAGAGCGCAGGTGACTTATAAACGTTCTCTGGATAAAGAACTGCGCTTAAAACCTTTGGTGGAAGCCGACGCGATTAGTCGTCAAGAGTATGACGATGTTGTATTACAGCGTGATCAAGCGGCTGCAGAAGTTGCGGTCGCTAAAGCTACGTTGACTCGTCGTATGCTTGATTTGAAGTTCGCAAATGTAAAAGCCCCAATTTCTGGCCTGATAGAGCAAACCCTAGTGACTGAGGGAGCTCTGGTTAGCAGTACAGACGCAACACCGATGACGCGCATCCAACAGATCGATCAAGTTTTTGTTGATATTCGTCGGCCAGCGTCTTCATTAGAAGCAATTCGTGAAGCTTTAGCGGCCAAATCTGATGGAGAACCTAGCGTTGCTGGAACAAAAATTGAAATTTTACGCAGCAACGGAGCTCCTTATCCAGTTAAAGGTGAAATCCTGTTTTCTGGAATCAATATCGATGTAGGTACAGGTGATGTGTTGTTACGTGTACTCGTGGACAACTCTCAACGTTTGCTATTGCCGGGTATGTTCGTTAAGGCAAGGGTACTTTATTCGAGTTATGGCAGCGCGTTAGTTGTTCCGCAACAGGCGGTTATACATCTTGCCGGTGCTCCTCATCTTTGGAGTATTGATCAGGAAGGACATGCACATTTAAAACCTGTAAAGCTCGGAGAATTGATCAATGGTCAGTACCGCGTGAAATCGGGTATTAGCAAAGGAGAAAATATCGTAGTAGAAGGCAAGGAAAGACTTCAGGACGGTATTCTTGTCGACCAACGCAAATGGGAAGAATCTGAGATTCTTTTAACATCTGCGACAAACTGATTAAGGTTAGAGAGTCTTTTTTATGTCTGAGTTTTTTATTCATCGTCCCGTATTTGCTTGGGTTATTGCTCTTTTCATTATTTTGTTTGGATGCATTTCGATTCCGAAGTTACCTATTTCCCGTTATCCCTCTGTCGCGCCTCCAACGGTCAGTATTATGGCGACGTATCCGGGAGCCAGCCCGAAGGAAATGAATGACGGTGTGCTTAGTCTTATCGAGGGTGAGCTGTCGAACGTTAAGAACTTGATGTATTTCGAGTCGTCTGCTGACAACTCTGGATCTGCGTCTATTACGGCTACATTTAAGCCGGGAACAGACTCTGATATGGCGCAAGTTGACGTTCAAAACCAACTGAAAGCGGTCGAATCTCGTTTACCGCAGGTGGTTCGTCAAAGCGGCTTGTCCGTAGAATCTGCTACATCAAATTTTCTGATGATTGTCGGATTGAAATCTGATGATAACCGCTTTGATGAAATTGCATTGAACGACTATTTAGCTCGCAACATCGTAGATGAACTGCGCCGTATTGAAGGTGTTGGGCGTGTACAGTCATTTGGTGCTGAGAAGGCAATGAGAATCTGGGTTGATCCGAGTAAGCTTAATTCATTAGGTTTAACAATGAATGATGTTAGTCAGGCTATCACTCAGCAAAATACACAAATCGCACCTGGAAGTATCGGTGCTGCGCCGACGGTTTTAGGTCAACGAGTAACGGTTCCATTAACCGTTCAAGGCCAGTTAACCAGTGTTAAAGAATTTTCCAATATCATTCTTCGCGCAAATAACAACGGCTCGAAAGTCGTATTAAGTGACGTTGCGCGTGTTGAAATCGGTTCTCAATCCTATGGTTATTTGAATCGTGAAAATGGTAAAACAGCGACGGCTGCGGCTATTCAGCTTACCCCGGGAGCGAATGCCGTTAAAACTGCGGATGCGGTACAAAAGCGCTTGGCGGAGTTGAGTCAAAGTCTACCTTCTGGGATGACCTATTCAATTCCATTTAATACAGCACCTTTCGTTAAAGTTTCAATCAATAAGGTTATCCATACCTTAGTTGAAGCTATGGTGCTGGTGTTTTTTGTTATGTTTCTGTTTTTACAGAATATTCGTTACACCTTGATCCCCGCTATTGTTGCACCGATAGCCTTGTTGGGGACGTTCACCGTCATGTTGTTAACTGGCTTTTCGATCAACGTGTTAACGATGTTCGGTATGGTTCTGGCGATAGGTATTATCGTCGATGATGCGATTGTCGTTGTCGAAAACGTGGAACGATTAATGTCGGAAAAAGATTTATCTCCGAAAGAAGCGACATCTAAGGCGATGAAAGAAATTACTGGCGCCATTATAGGCATCACACTTGTGCTAACGGCGGTTTTCATCCCGATGGCATTTGCCAGTGATTCAGTTGGCGCGATTTATAAGCAGTTTACATTATCGATGGCGGTATCAATTCTGTTCTCAGCATTTTTGGCACTAACACTAACGCCGGCGCTTTGTGCCACGTTGTTAAAGCCGGTTAATGCTAATCACCACGAGCAAACAAGATTTGCGAAATGGTTTAATCGTGGCTTTAACCGAATGAACAATCGGTATGAATCTCAGGTCAACGTGTTAGTGAATCGCAAAGGACGAATGATGCTTGTCTTTGTGTTTCTGTGCGCAATTTTGGTTCTAGTGTACAGGCAGTTGCCGTCATCGTTTTTACCAGAAGAAGACCAAGGATATTTTATTACCAATATTCAGCTTCCGGCAGACGCAACCACAGTGCGTACGTTGGATGTTGTGAAAAAATTTGAACAGCATGCGTTAAGCCGTCCGTCGATTGAGTCAACAATGACGGTTATTGGTTTTGGTTTTTCCGGTTCAGGCACGAATACCGCGCAAAGTTTTACCACATTGAAAGATTGGGAAACACGTAACGATACCTCAACACTTGGCGAGTTAAAACTTGCTGAGGAGGCGATGGCTGACGTAAAAGAAGGTACGGTTATGCACATGCTGCCTCCTTCTATTGAAGAGCTAGGAACCAGCTCTGATATTACGTTTTTCTTGCAAGACCGCGGAAATCAGGGATACGAGGCATTGAAAGTCGTTGAGACGAAGATGTTAGAGTTGGCGAAAAATAGCAAATCACTTAGCGATGTCTATTCTGATGGACTTCCTGCGGGTACAAGTATTCATTTAGATATTGATCGCCAGAAAGCTGAGGCATTAGGTGTTTCATTCACGAGTATTAGTGAGACGCTATCAACTGCGATTGGATCGCTATACATCAACGATTTTCCTAATGAAGGCAGAATGCAGCAAGTCATTATGCAAGCAGATGCTTCATCAAGGATGCAGATTGAGGATGTGCTCAAGCTCCATGTACGAAATATTAATGGTGGTATGGTTCCGTTATCAGAAATTGTGACGCCTATTTGGTCTGAGTCAGCTCCGCAGTTTATTCGCTTCCAAGGTTATCCTGCGGTTCGAATTTCTGGTAGTGCAGCTTCCGGAGTTTCTAGCGGGGAAGCGATGGCTGAAATAGAACAAATGGCGAAGCAACTTCCATCAGGCTTTACCATTGCATGGACTGGACAGGCATTACAAGAGCTTCACTCAGCGAAACAAGCTCCGATGCTAATGGCGCTATCGATGCTAGTCGTTTTCTTAGTGCTTGCGGCACTTTATGAGAGTTGGGCTATTCCTTTATCAGTGATGTTGGTCGTGCCTTTGGGATTGTTAGGTGCGGTACTCGCTATTGTCGTACGTGACATGCCAAACGACGTTTTCTTCAAAGTCGGCATGATCACCGTAATTGGTCTTTCGGCGAAAAACGCAATTCTAATTGTAGAGTTCGCCAAACAGTTAAGAGAGCAAGGCAACGGATTGGTTCAGTCAGCCGTTCAAGCTGCGAAGTTGCGATTGAGACCTATCTTGATGACCTCTCTGGCATTTGGTCTTGGTGTTGTACCACTGATGCTGGCTTCAGGCGCTAGTGCAGAGACTCAACGAGCTATCGGAACAGGTGTGTTCGGTGGAATGGTTAGCGCTACATTACTTGCCATTTACTTTGTACCAGCTTTCTTCGTGTTCGTGATGAGTATTCAAGAGCGTTTAAAGTCTTGGCAACAAAGCAACAAGAAGTCACCAATGCAGCTTAAAGGTTAGTACTATGTATTATATTGTTTTTATTATGGTTTTATTTCTGTCAGCCTGTTCTCTGACTCCTGAAATGACTAAGCCAGCTGCGCCGGTACCGGAAGTATTTACTGTAAATGGTGAAACCATTACGGCATCTACAAATCCAACGGCGGAAATGGGTTGGCGTGAAATGTTCATTGATAAGCGCTTGCAGGCGCTTATCGAGTTAGCATTGATCAATAACAGGGATCTTCGTATTGCGACACTGAATGTAGAAGCAGTGAAAGCCCAATATGGCATTGAACGCTCTGCAAGATTGCCGAATGTGGGGCTATCACTTGATTCTACAAGGCAGCGATCTGTTACTGGAGGAGATCCCAAGGTATCTCAAATAGAAGAGCAGAGTAGTTTAAACGTTGGAATTAGTGCATTCGAAATTGATTTGTTTGGACGCGCACGTTCGTTGTCAGATGCGGCTTTTGCCCGCTATCTAGCGAGTGATTACGGCCGTCAAGCGGCACAAATATCTTTGATTAGTTCGATTAGTGAAGCCTATTTTTCTGAACAACTCGCCTATGAGCAACTAAAATTGGCGGAAGATACGTTAGCGGATTGGAAAAAATCACTAGAGTTAACGATTCAACTACGAATGGCTAATCAAAACAGTGCTCTTGATGTCGCTCAAGCAGAGGGGCAAGTAGCAAGTGCAGAAGCGATTAAGATTGCGAATACGCGAGCTTTAGAGCAGGCAAGGAACGCACTACGTCAATTAGTTGGTTCAGAGATACCGAGTGATCTTCCAGAGCCAGATTTGCTCTCTGATCAATCGGTGAATACCTCTTTACCGGCTGGGTTGCCGTCAGACTTGTTGCTACATCGACCTGATATCTTGCAAGCGGAGCAGAATCTGATTGCCGCTAACGAGGATATTGGTGCGGCCCGAGCCGCGTATTTTCCTCGCATATCACTGACAACTTCGATCGGATATGTAAGCCAAGATGTGAGGAACTTAGTGGGATCCGGCTTCGAAACTTGGTCAATAGCACCGCAAGTGACACTGCCTATATTTCAAGGTGGGAGACTTGATGCGGAGTTAGAACTTGCGAAAGTTCGTAAATCGACTTCAATTGCAGAATATGAAAAAGCAATTCAAGTTGCGTTTAAAGAAGTCGCAGACGGTTTAGTTGGAAGTGAAACATATCAGTTACAAACTATCGCGCAAAAGAGAGTCGTATCTGCAGCGGAGAGAAGGGCTAAGTTATCTGATCTTCGTTACAAGGCGGGTGTGGAGCGACGTTTAGAACTGTTGGATTCGCAGCGACAACTTTATCTAGCTAAACAAACGTTACTGGAACTCAAACAACAAGAACTAAATAACGCGGTAATTCTATATAAAGCGTTAGGTGGCGGGCTGAAGTAATACTGAAGCAGATCCTATGCTTACCACTGACAGTCAGTTTTTGTTGATTTGTTCCAAATAAAAAGAATTTAAAAGAGAAAATAACAAAGCTATTTTCAAAAGGTTAATTTAGGTTATGAATAAGAAATGTGTACGTTTAGTACCAGTAGAATTAGAAGAACTGTCGGCTTTTAAAACCAAGTTGCAGCAGACTTTTACCGATGCATTGGTCGAGCAATTTGGCCCATCGCACAGTGAGCCGATCCCATCAGATGAAGATATAACTGGCTCTTTTAACGCCAATGGAGCCGTCATCAATCATATAGTATACGGAGAGGAGAAAGTGGGTGGTGTTGTACTGAATATTAATACGGATACCCAAAACAACAGTCTCGATCTGTTTTTTATTTATCCCGAAAGCCATAACAAAGGTTTAGGGCTGGAATCATGGAAAGCTATTGAAGCGGCGTATCCTGAAACTAAGGTTTGGACAACAGTCACGCCTTATTTTGAAAAAAGGAACATCAATTTTTATGTCAATAAGTGTGGTTTCCACATTGTTGAGTTCTTTAACCAATACCATCTAGAAGACGATTCTCAGGTTCGGGAGAGCAACATCGATGACTCAGGCTTGAATGAAGACGAGTTCTTCAGATTTGAGAAGGTAATGAAGTAATTACGTTATCTTGGTAGTCTAGTTTAGTAAGAGTGAATTGTTCATCTCCATTAATAGGTTGCATTTATGATTAGCTGTGGAAACTACGACTACATAGAGATAGTCTGTTTGTTCAAGTATTCGATTGAAATTACTTTAAAATCAGGAGAAGTTGTTTCTGGCAAAGCGCTGGATACAGCAAAAAACAGTCTCGGTGAAGAATGCATAAAATTGCTCACTCAAGACAGTGACCTATTAGTGGTATTAGATTCAATCGCTAAGATGAAAGTCACTATGGAGAATCCTCATTTCCAAGAAGTGGCATTTGATTGACCAGCATTTCTAATAGGGAACTCCAATAGGTAATTCCAACAGGGAATAGTTGCCATTTCGATGAAGGAGATACCGTGCAAGACGCGCAAGAACTGACAGGCGGACGAGAGTCAATTTATCGAGTGGGTGATAGTGTTTATCGCCCACTTCAGCCTTGGAGTTCAACAATTCATAATCTACTGAATCATTTACGAGCAGCAGGTTTAAGTGAGTCGCCTAAGTTTATTGGTATTGATGGTGACCAAGAGATGTTGAGCTTTGTAGCCGGTGACACTTACAACTATCCGTTAACCAATGCTATTGCGAGTGCGGAAGCTCTGATGTCAGCCGCTAAGCTACTGCGAAAAATTCACGATACTTCAGTCGGATTTGCGCATCACGAGAATATATCGAGCTTTACTTGGATGTTGCCCCCTCAGGAACCCTACGAGGTGATATGTCATGGTGACTTCGCCCCCTATAATGTCGCGCTAACGGGCAATTTAGTAACAGGTGTTTTTGATTTCGATACAGCACACCCTGCGCCCAGAGTGTGGGATCTCGCCTATTCGCTCTATTGCTGGGCGCCTTTTAAGACCAACAGTGACGACAAGCTCGGCACGCTAGAAGAACAAATATCAAGGGCCAAGCTGTTCTGCGACAGCTATGGAACGTCCGAAGAACAGAAAAAACAAATTCCCGATTTCATGATTAAACGGCTAAACGCCCTTGTTAACTTTATGCGTCAGGAAGCAAACAAAGGTAATCAACAGTTTTGTGAGAATATTGATCAAGGCCACCTTAAATCCTATCTACGAGACATAGAATACATTGAATCCAATAAATCTAAGATTCTTTCAGGGCTGTGTAACTAGTAGGTTACCTCAGTAGATGGCTAACATATGGCAAGAGCAAAAACAAAAGAAGAACTGATCTCTCAAGCAGAACAAAACTTTTCTAAGCTTTGGAACTACATCGACTCGATGACTGAGCTGACGTTGAATACTGAATTTAATTTTTCCGGTTACCCGAACAAGAAAGAACAGCACTGGGAGCGCGATCGTAACCTGAGAGACGTTTTGATCCATCTTTATGAGTGGCATCAGCTATTAATAAAGTGGATTGATTCTAACAAGCTTGGCCAAAAGGCAGATTTTCTACCTGAACCCTACAACTGGAAAACGTACGGCGAAATGAATGTAGAGTTTTGGAAGAAACACCAAACCACTGAGCTATCTGATGCAAGAAAGCTGGTTACCACAAGCCACCAAGCTGCACTTGAACGAGTATTGAGTTTTTCTGATCAGGCGTTATTTACTAAGCAGTTTTTTAATTGGACTGGATCTACAACCCTTGGAAGTTATTGTGTTTCAGCAATGCCAAGTCATTACGATTGGGCTTTGAAAAAACTACGGGCTCATGTTAAGAAACTTTCTCAGCAATAATCAATTTTGTTAGCAAATTAATAGCGTTTTGTTTGCTGCTGTTAGTGTTTCCTGTAGGGAGCACGATGCATTTGAAACATCAGATAACACACAGTTTCTAGACAATAAAAAACCAGCGTTTCGGCTGGCTTGATAATTCGTTCTATTGAGCCGTTTTGACTCGAATCTTACTTTTAGCAACACTGGTTTGGTTCAGCGCAGCAATAGCAGCTTTAGCTTCTGAAACGTCTGGCATTTCGACGAAAGCAAAGCCTTTAGAGATACCCGTTTCTTGATCTAAAACGAGAGTGCATTCAGTGACTGTTCCATGTTCTGAGAATAGTTTACGAATGTCTTGTTCTGTCGTTGTACGAGCAAGGTTGCGTACTAATAGTTTCATAGTTGTCCGTTAATATGGAAGTGACAGCAAGGATTGTCTCAATAAAGACTGTTGTCACCAAGCGATAGTTTAGCTTTATCTTAAAATAGTTTAAGGTAGAGCAACTAAATGCATAATATTCTGCTCTTTTGGAGCTTCCGACACCAATATTGATGTCTGGTGTTATTGATAAAAACACAACCACCGTGTTTAGCTATCTAGCTTGATCCTCATTTGCGGTGACTTTGTGTTATTGGAGGAATATGGAAAAGTTAGCAAATGAAATTTGGATATTTAACGGTGAACCTGTTCAATTCTTCGGTCTGCCTTATTCCACTCGTATGACAGTGGTTCGTTTGTCCAACGGTGATCTCTGGGTGCATAGCCCGATCAAACTGTCTGAAACAATCAAAGTTCAGATAGAAGCACTAGGATGCGTGAAATACTTAATAGCGCCTAATCATTTACACCATTTGTTCTTGCCTGAGTGGATTTCGACTTATCCAGAGGTTCAAGTGTTTGGAACTGATGAAGTGATTAAAAAACGCAGTGATATTACTTTTGATGGTTCTTTGAATAGCCTGCAAAACTGGGCTTGGGAAGATGATATCGAGCAAGAGTTGTTTTCGGGTTCTCCATTGATGGAAGAGTGCGTGTTTTACCACAAAGTCTCTGGGACTTTAATCGTGACTGATTTGGTAGAAAATTTTTCAGGACATAGCTTTAACTATTGGCAAAGGTTGGCAGCTAAGGGCGCTGGAATCCTTGCCCCTAACGGCAAAACACCGCTGGATTGGCGTTTAAGTTTTATGTTCGGCAAACAAGATGCACGTACACATCTCGATAGGTTATTGAGTTGGGACACCAAGACTTTAGTTATGGCACATGGTGAAATTGTCACAGAAAATACCGATGAGTTTTTAGCTAAGTCTTTTAAGTGGCTGATATAGAAACGTGTGAAGTTACCTGCGAACACCTGTTGTAAAGGTATAGTCTCGCATTTTGTTACGCTATTTTAGTTCAATGACTTTTTAGCTTGGTTTAGTATCGAAGCGTCAATTATTCCTCAGAGGCTAAAAATGAAAAAATCGGTAATGACATTGACTTTAACTCTTGCTCTGGTTGGTTGTGATGACGCGAGTAAGGTGATTGACCAAGCTCAAGAGGTCGCAAATAAAGCCGTGGATACTTTGCAACTTCAAGCTCAGTCAATCGATCTTAATAGTCTGAACCTTGAGGTTTTCGGAGATGCAGCCCAAAGAGCTAAAGATTTTACTCAATCAATCGATACGCTTATGAAAACCGAGTTGGGAGACCAAGAGGCAATCCGCAACGTGACAGAGCAGATTTCCAACTCATATTATTGCTTGGTTGAAGTTTCCTCGCAGGAGACGGCGGAGAATCTACTGGATAAGATTGTGTCTTCAGTAAAGAACGACCAAATGCTAGCCATCATCGAAAAAGGTGTTGGTAAAGCTAATTCAGTTAAAGAGTGCGTGATTTAACCACTTACCGTTTGCGTACAAATATCAACGAAACCCAATATATTGCTCTCTGTTGAATGAGGTGTTGGGTTTCGTTTTCATTTCAAAATGACTATCATCAGTTTAATTTTGTCAAATTTGCAATAAACGGATATTCGATGCGCACTCGTTCAGATGATTTAGAGATCTTAGTTAATGTGGTCGACAGTGGCAGTTTTTCACTTGCCGCCGAAACCATGGGGGTACAGGTGGCTAAAGTCTCGCGAGCAGTGAGACGTGTTGAGAAGCAACTCGGAATCACAATCCTTAATCGAACGACAAGACGGTTAGAGTTGACGGAAGAAGGCAGACGCTTTGTTGATTCGGTGCGTTCAGGTCTGCAATATCTTCAGCAAGCGGAAGAAGATCTATCCAGCGGAGGAGAACTGCCAAAAGGCAAGCTTCGTGTGGACGCTGCCAGCCCGTTTATGTTCAATCAATTAGTGCCACTGATTCGGGAATTCAAACAAGCTTACCCTGACATTGAACTGGAACTTACCTCAAACGAGGGCTATGTCGATCTTCTTGAAAAGCGCACAGATGTGGCGATTCGCATTGGCAAATTGGCTGATTCAACCCTGCATTCCAGCTTTCTTGGTAAGAGCCGTTTATTCGTTGTTGCTTCTCCAGAGTACTTGTCGAGAAAAGGCTTTCCGAATACGCCTGATGATCTTTCTCAACATGAGATTGTCGGTTTTACCAGACCAAAAAGTTTGAATGTCTGGCCTGTAGAAGGTGTAGATCATATTGAACCAACCATTGCCTGCAGCAGTGGTGAGACGGTACGCCAGTTGGTTCTTGCCGGTAATGGTATCAGTTGTTTGTCAGGATATATGGTTAGACAAGACATTGCTGAAGACCGATTAATTGTACTGTTAGATGAATACAGTAAAGAGTCTTCAGATCGTGAGTTGATCAATGCGGTGTACTATAAATCATCCCAAGTGGCTCGCCGAATATCGGCATTTATCGACTTTATCAAACCTCGATTCACTCTTTAAAACCAGCTAAATCTGTTCGTACGGATAAGTATTTTTGTGATTTTTGCAAAAATGTTTTGTCCGTTCGTTGATTAATCAGCTCCTAGTTCACTGTTAGAATCTTCCCCATACAAGTATTCACTTATCCAACCGAGGAACTTATGACTGACGCATTGTTTCAACCGATTCAAGTAGGTCGTTTTCAACTTGCAAACCGCATCGTTATGCCTCCGATGACTCGTTCAAGAGCAAGTCAGCCAAACGATGTGGCCAACGACTTAATGGCAAAGTACTACGCACAACGCGCTAGCGCTGGGTTGATTGTGAGTGAAGGTACCCAAATCGCACCAAACGCAAAAGGGTACGCATGGACTCCGGGTATCTACAGTAATGAACAAGTGGCAGGTTGGAAGAAGGTAACGGATGCAGTGCATGCGAAAGGCGGTATTATTTTCGCTCAGCTTTGGCATGTGGGGCGTGTCACTCACCCAGACAACATTAACGGTGAGCAACCTATTTCTTCTTCTGCTATTAAAGCTGAAGGTGTGAAAGTGTTTGTTGATAACGGCACTGATGAGCCAGGGTTCGTTGACACGGCAATGCCACGTGAAATGACTCAAGATGATATTGATCTTGTGATTAAGCAGTTCCACCAAGCTGCAAAGAATGCGCTGTTGGCAGGCTTTGACGGTATCGAACTTCACGCGGCTAATGGCTATTTGGTCAATCAATTTATTGACTCTGAATCAAACAATCGTACCGATATGTACGGTGGTAGCCTTGAAAATCGCCTGCGTTTCCTTGATGAAGTGGTAGCGACATTATGTGATGCCATTGGTTCTGACCGAGTCGGTGTTCGTCTTGCGCCATTAACAACTCTAAATGGTACGGTTGACGCGAACCCTGAAGAAACCTATGTGGCAGCAGCGAAAGTTCTCAATAAACACGGCATCGCATACTTACATATTGCAGAAGCTGACTGGGACGACGCACCGTTAATGCCAGTAGCGTTTAAACAGGCGTTACGCGAAACCTTTACTGGCACTTTGATCTACGCTGGTAAATACAATGTTGAGAAAGCGCTTTTGGCTTTAGATTCTGGTTTAGCTGATATGGTTGCGTTCGGTCGCCCTTATGTATCAAATCCAGATCTGCCTGAGCGCATTAAAAATGGTCAGCCATGGGCAACTCATGATCCTAATACTTTATTTGGTGGTGCAGAAAAAGGATTAACGGATTATCCAAATTTTGCCGAATAAAGATAAGTTGAAACGAAAATAAAACCTCTTGATAGAGGTTTTATTTTGTCTGAGATTTGTTGCCAAGATGCTTGAATACTGCCATGTTTGATGATTATTTCGACCGTAACAAGGGACGTTAATGAAATTTGAAATCACGACTGCACGTTCTGAGTATGCCAACCAGATAGCAACGTTAACGCAAGAACTTGGTTATACAGCAAATACGACAGACACAGAAACTTGGTTAACGCAATTGAGTCGTTCACCTTTGCATTGTGTTTATATTGCAGTAGTCGATAACCAAGTATGCGGTTGGCTGGTGGTTGAGAAACGAATGTTTCTAGAGTCTCGCACTAAAGCTGAAATCACAGGTTTGGTCGTTGGTAAACAATATCGATGTTTTGGCATCGCGCAAGCGTTGGTGAGAGCTGCACAAGAGTGGGCTATTGAGCAGGGATTAGAGACAATGGTGGTGAGATCCAATATTGAAAGAGAGGAATCGCATCTGTTCTATCCCAAAGTGGGATTTGAAAGAAGTAAGACAACCCATGTCTACATTAAGTCTTTGAAAGACATTGAATAACAAAAAGCACCGACTGTAAAAGCTGGTGCTTTATAAGTGAATCATGTTGTTAGCTTACTGACCTATTGGTCACTTAACTGAGCAATTGCACCCGGTTTGATGTAACGTGCTTTGATACCTTGCGCTTTTGCAGCCGCAATAAGTACTTGCTCAATCCAACCTGCATCCATGATGTTCATGAAGTTACCGTCTTGGTCGAAGTTGATGTTTGCACCAGAGATCACCATAAATCCGTCAGCACCACCTGAGTCCTTAGGGCAGTGGAAAGTATGGATAGAACCGCCTGGTTCGTACAGGTAGCTACCTGCGGTTTGAACTTGATCTGGATATTCCATGTAGTGCCAAGCACCACTTAACGTATAGAAATGCACGACGCCAGTGTGGAAGTGTTTAGGTAGCGTGATGCCCGGTGCAAACTTCGCACGGATAACCCAAGTGCCGTTTTCAGGATCTAGAAACAGTGGGTATACGTCTACGCCCGGTAATGCATCTTTGACTATAGATTCTTCGTTGGTATTAAGTGTTAGCAGAAAATCTTGATGTTGAATCACTTCTGGTAATGACATTGTTCTCTTCCTTGTTGTTGTTATTTCTTAACCCAAAAGAGGGTATTTGAAGTTTTCGAAGCCATCGGAAGCACTAACAGTGCAACCATTAATGCAATTGGCTTGATCGCTGACTAAGAATGAAACCACGTTGGCGATTTCTTCAGGCTGAGTGAATGTTTGACGCATCTGTTCTTTGCTAATGTGTTCCCAAAGACCAAATGCTTCATATTGACGGAGCATCGGTGTATCAACACGTCCGGGTGCAATGGCAACCACACGGATACCAAGAGGTGCAAGTTCAAGTGCCGCGCATTTGGTCATCATATCAACGGCCGCTTTACTGACGTTATAAGTGAACGTCATCTCCGAAGCCATCTGTGCGTAGACTGAGGAAGTGTTAAGAATGACACCTCTCGTACATTGCGACTTAAACTGATGTGCTGCCGCCAAAATTCCGTAATACACGCCATTTTGGTTAACTTTTGTAACGGGATCGAAATCATGGATAGGGTCGTGCTCTAGGAGTGGTTTCGCCATGCCAATACCAGCATTGTTAATCATGATATCTAAGCTACTGAAATGTGTTGCGGCAGCTTTAACTGCGGCTTCGACTTGTCCGTAATCAGAAACATCAGCCGCGAAAGTGTGCAGTTGTTCTTCATCAAAACCTTGATAGATTTCCAGAGATTTTTCCGATAGATCCACAGCGAGGACTTTAACACCTTGCTCAAGTAACTGATTAATAATCGCTTTACCAATACCACCGGCAGCACCTGTAACGACAGCAACTTTATTGAAAAGCTCCACGGTACATCTCCTTGTTAATAAAATGTTAACTTGAGCGTAATCTACATCATGAAATTGTCGTTAACTTGATTTTTTGCGAAGGTTTTTTGATATATTGCATTCACAAATGATTAACATTGCTGGATTGGAATATGTATATCGTTAGAAGCGGAGCAGCAGACAAGTTTGACAGCTTGGTCCATGAGTTAAGCCAAAACCCAATAGATATATTGAAAGATGTAGGTTTGTCGGCGACTCAGTTCCGTGATCCCGATACATATATTGCTTACTCGCGGTTAGCCGATCTCATGGAAACGGCTGCGTTACAATGTAACCAGCCTCTGTTTGGCGTGATGTTGGGGCAAAGACAAAGCTTACAGAGTCTGGGCGACCTACCGATGTTACTGTCTAGGGCTAAAACTGTCGGCGATGTATTTTCACAGGTTAACGACTACCTCTATTTGCACTCGTCAGGCGTGTCTTTAGATTTAAAAGAAACAAATGGTTGGGTACAGGTATCACTGAATATTGATGTCAATAATGAAATAGGCAAAGAACAGCTCATACAACTGAGTGTGGTCCAGCTGGCCAAATTTGTTGCAAGCATTCTCAATACCGATGTGGAACGCATTACGCTTCACTTAACCCAATCGGAAGTACCGGATTACTCGCTACGAGCGAATTCAGGACTACCGCACATTCTCTTTGATGAGTCATTTAATGGGATACTGCTACGACCAAGCCAGTTGAGTTCGAAGGTTTACCAAGATCCTGAACTGCTTGAGCGACATTTTGAAAAACATCTGCAGTACTTAAACAAGCGTTATCCCAACAATTTGTATGACCAAGCGTCTGATCTTATTTCTCGCTTGCTAGCCACAGGTGAGTGCAGCGTAGAAAGGGTCGCCAAAGCGTTGGATTTACACCCGAGAGTTTTGCAGTCTCGTTTGAAAAGTTATGGCTCAAGCTATCGTGAAATATTGCAAAAAGTAAGGCAAAGACTGGCGGAAAAATCGCTGGCTGACCACGCACAAAGCATTACCGACATTGCTCTTCAGCTAGGATACGCTGAGGCTTCTGTGTTTAGTCGTCATTTTCGAGATTGGACAGGGTTGTCGCCGACTCAATGGCGCAATCAATGTGATAAACAAAGCTAACGCATAACCTATATGGTTAGCTTTGTTGATTTCTAGAGGCGTTTAAGCAGTGGTTGCCAAAGCTGGCTGTTCAGATTCTTCGACCTCTTCTTTTATTGAGCGAACTTCAACAAGATCTTGAGTCAGTTTGAGAACTTTACTGGTGTTCAGCAGGATCTCTTGATTGAGTTCAGGGTGCTCATTCAAAGCAACGCCATATGAAGGGATCATCTGTTTGATCTTTTGTTGCCACTCTTCAGTTGCCATGTGCTCTGCAAAGCAACGTTGCAGTAACTCAAGCATCACCGCCGCAGACACGGATGCACCAGGAGACGCTCCTAGGAGTGCAGTTAAGCTTCCGTCTGCTGCGTGAACGAGTTCAGAACCAAGATGCAATTCGCCGCTTTTACCCGCCACTTTTTTAATGATTTGTACGCGTTGCCCAGCTTGCCACAATGACCAATCTTCAGATTGAGCGGTAGGGAAAAACTCTCTCAGAGCTTTCATTCGATCTTCGCTGCTTTGCAGCAGTTCACCAACAAGGTATTTGATCAAATCAAAGCTCTTTAAACCGACTTGAGTCATTGGAATCAAGTTTGATGGTGTTACCGAACCAAACAAATCAAGCAGCGAGCCTTGTTTTAAAAACTTACTAGAGAAGCTAGCGAAAGGTCCGAAAAGTACCACTTCTTTACCATCGATGAAACGAGTGTCCATGTGTGGAACAGACATAGGTGGCGCACCTACAGCTGCTTTTCCGTAAACTTTTGCACGGTGCAGTTTTACGATTTCAGGGTTTTCGGTCACAAGGAACTGACCGCCCACAGGAAAACCACCATACTGGCGGGATTCAGGGATACCAGATTTTTGCAGTAGAGTCAGTGAAGCACCACCAGCGCCAATAAAAACATACTTAGTGTGTACGGTACGAATACTGTTGTTGTCTAAATTCTTGACGGTGATTTTCCAAGTACCGTCAGACTGACGGTGCAACGTTTTTACTTCATGTTTTGTGTTCAACGTGAAGTTTTCGTTCTGGTTTAAGATATCGACCATGTGGTGAGTAAGTGCACCAAAATTCACATCAGTACCAAATCGAGAACGCGTTGCTGCAATAGGCTGGGTTTCGTCACGGTCTTGAATGAGCAATGGCGCCCATGACTTAATTTGTTCTCTGTCTTCTGAGTAAACCATGCCATCGAACAGAGGTGAGCTGCGCAGTGTTTGATAACGCTTGCGAAGGAAATCAACGTTGTTCTCGCCAGTAACAAAACTCATATGGGGAACGCTGTTAATAAAGGTACTTGGATCGCGGATTAAACCTTGTTCAACCAAATAGGCCCAGAATTGACGGGATAGTTGAAATTGTTCGTAGATTTCTAACGCTTTACCCATAGTCACTTCGCCATCGGAAGTCTGTGGGGTGTAGTTTGATTCAGCTAAAGAGGAATGGCCGGTTCCGGCATTGTTCCATCCGTTGGAGCTTTCTTCTGCGACCTTATCAAGTCGCTCAAACATATTGATAGTCCAATTAGGTTCTAATTGTTGGATGAAAGTACCGAGCGTTGCGCTCATAATACCACCACCGATTAAAACCACATCGACCAGTTTCTCTGCAGCATTAGAACTAAGCTGGCTGAATCCTTTTTGACCAGTTACGTTACTCATTTTGGGGCTAAATCTCTCTAAATCGCAAACATTACAAGTGTTTAACTATCATTAGTTTTCTACAGCCACCGACACTTTGTGCTCGATATTTTATTTGTATTTTAGCTTTGAGCATTGTCTGTAGAAAAACTCCCGTTTTTGGTTGTTTTCGTAGTAAGTAAACAACCAAAACAGGGTTGAATGTTACACAATTTTAAAATTATTTTTAACAACAATTTAATCTAAGCTAGAAAAATTTACTGAGAAACTAAGTAATACACAGGTAATCTTAAGGGGTAATATGATTAAAGGGTGCTCTGTTCGGTTTGTTTGCATACAAATTGTGTAACAAAAACAACCTAACAATGATGTAATAATCCAACAAAATGAAAAGCTGTAATTGTGATGAAGTTTGAACTCTTGGGAATACTGCGAATCTTGCCAGCTATTAATAGTTAAAGCGTACTTGAGTCGTTCAATGAATATGATTTTGGGCTTCTTTACGCAAAATAAGATGGATCTCCTTTTTCCTACAATCCTCTAAGCTCTATCCTGATACGGCAGTATTGAGTGAATTGTTAACATGCTCATTAACTCAATGAATATGTTCTTGGTAATCATGGTTTTTAGCACTTACTTTCATTCCAATATGAAGCGATGTCCGCATTGTAAGAGCGATACATTGCGCGTGAAAAAATACGCCAGTGACAAACATGCGTTAGAGTGTAGTCACTGTGGGGCTAGAGGCCCTATGTCTAAAATCGATGAACTACCAGCATTGGTGGCCTCGGTGTCGGGATTTAACTTACTTAGAACTGTGATCGATGAATCTCCGGATGTTATCTTTATAAAAAACTGGCAAGGGGATTTTTTGCTCTGCAATCAAGCCTTAGCAAGTTTGTATGGCACAACACCTGAGCGAATGGTGGGTAAAACGGATGCTGACTTTAACGACAACGCAGAGCAAGTTTCTTCCTATGAGCAAAGCGCTCGTGAAGTTTTAGAGTCAGGAAAAACAACAACGACCATAGAAATGTCTACTCATGCTGAAACTGGCGAGATTCGTTACTTCCAATCTGTTAAAAAACCAATACTCGATCCGGAAGGAAGCAACAAGCTACTATTGGTTATCGCACATGACATCACTGAACTAAAAAATGCCTATCAAGCGGTTGAAGAAAGTGAAAAGCGTTATAACTTTGCAATGGAAGCTTCGAACGTCGGTATTTGGGATTGGAATATTGCCGATAACAAGGTTCATCACAATAGCAAGTGGTGTGACATATTAGGCTTACAAAGTAATATGCGTGTTCATGACATGTCAGTACTAGAAAAGTTTATTCACCCTAATGATGTAGAAAAAATGATGATGGCGGTTGGCAAGGCTTTGGAAGTTGATGGTCTTTACGATAGTGAACATCGAATGGTACGTACCAATGGTGAAGTCTTATGGGTCCATGATCGTGGCCGTGTGGTTGAATACGATAGGAATGGCAAGCCTATACGTATGGTGGGAAGCTTTAGTGACATTACACTTAACAAACGCTTTGAACGTCAATTAGAAAGGACATCAAAAGAGTTAGAACGAAATAATGAAACTTTGGAACAGATTGTTCAGGAGCGTACGGAAGCACTTGAACTGGCAGTAAAAGAGTTAGAAAGCATAGCAACAAAAGATCAGTTAACAGGTTTAGGTAATCGATTAATGCTTGAACAGTGGTTGGCGATGCAAACACGAAATCAAGAACTTGTCTCTATTCTGATCGATCTTGATCGGTTTAAATCGATTAACGATAGATTTGGTCATCAGGTCGGTGATGAAGTCTTGGCAGCGGCTAGTAAATGTTTGTCTGATATTCGTGAAAGTGACTTACTTATTCGATGGGGTGGTGAGGAGTTTCTTATCTTGTTAACCAACGTTACAATCGAACAAGCTTGCATGATTGCTGAAAATTTGAGAGCTAATTTGCAGAATGCGAATATGTTGCCGGTGAATGAACAAGTGACAGCAAGCTTTGGTGTCTGCGCGAAACCATTCAATAAAACTGAGTTTGAAAATGCTGTCCAACAGTCAGATGAAGCTTTGTATCAAGCTAAGAAGGCTGGTAGAAATCAAGTTAAAGTTTTCTGTAATCTCACTGGAACTAAAGATTAAACAATTGGAAAAATGCTTATAACGTTAATTTTGATAGCTCTGAGCTAAGCTGAATCACTAATATCGATTGAACAATAGCGAGATCAAATTAGTGTTGTGTCAAATTTTACGGATTATCTCAATTAGGCATTGCTGGTAGTTAAAATATACGGTAACTATATATGCAACAAGTCTATTTTTGATGGTTCACTAAGGAAGGAAAATGTTTAGTCATTTTATGGTCGGCTCCGACGATATTGAAAAATCAAAAGTGTTTTATGACGCGATTCTAAGTGTTTTGGGTTATCCGCAAGGCGTTATCGATGCAAAAGGTCGCTGCTTATACATCAACTCAAATGGTGTGCTGGGTTTGACTAAGCCTATTAACGGCGAAGCGGCTACACATGGTAACGGTATGACGATCGGCTTTAAAGTTGATAGCCCTGAGCTGGTAGATGCGTGGCATGCGGCGGGTATCGAGAATGGTGGCGTTACCTGTGAAGATCCACCGGGAGTGCGCGCAAGTGCTGAGAGAAAGCTTTATCTGGCTTACCTTCGCGATCCATTCGGCAATAAACTTTGTGCCGCGCACTATTTATAACGTACCAGTAAAAAATATTGGTCAAAAAATGGCTCGTGCAGTTTAACTCACGAGCCATTATTTATTGGCTTTTTGCATTGCGGTATTTATGCAGAAGATCCCAAGGTATATGACATAAGTAGTGATCTTCTTGGACGCGGGTTAAGCGATGTTGATGTTCTTCATCACTAGGGACAAAGTTAGTCAAGGGTAACACCTCAACTACAATCTTTGCTGCGTCATCTCGTGAGGCAATATAGCGTTTCGCGGCTTCAAGATGCGTTTGAACTTCGCTATATACACCTGTACGGTACTTCAAACCTACGTCGTGACCTTGTTGATTCACACTGTAAGGGTCGATGATCTCGAAAAGGTGTTCAACCAACTGCTCAACTGAGACGCTCTCTTCATCAAATTGGACTCGAACGCATTCTGCGTAGCCATCATATTCAGTTTGGGTTGAATGAGTGGTGCCGTTGGCGCGACCAGCTAAGGTATCAATCACGCCAGGAACATACTTAATGAACTCCTGAACACCCCAAAGGCAGCCGCCTGCTAAATAGATTTGTTGCATAGTAAAGTTAACTAAGCCTTAACTGGATGAAAGTAATTATTCTTAATTTGTACTTGAGCGGAGTAGCTTGTACAAAGCAGTTCCAACAGTCGCTTTACTTGATCTGCTAACTCAGAATAAACACTGCCAGCTGCACATTTTTTCAGGTTGGAAAAGTAGTAGCCAGACCATGTAACAAGGTAGTCACCCAGCATCTCTTTTACATGTTGCTCTTGCTCATCTTCAATCAACATACCCAGTATTATCAGCATCAGACCGATATGGTCTTCTGGATCGGTTACATCTTCACGAAGACCCAAACCGCAGTGCTCAATGAACTGACAATATTTCTTATGTGAATGACCAAATAAGATCGACTCTCTATCAAGATACATCGATGACCAAGGTGGGGCTGGCATATCATCTTGAATGGTAAACAATCGATCGTGTTCATCTTGAAGCGTATCTTGATTGGTAAACTTGAAGCTGTTCAAAACCTGATTCACTTCTTTGATTGGCGTTTCTACTTCATCTTCCTCAAAGTAGGTTCCAAAAGGGAATTGGTTAAAATCTCTGGGAGGGTAATAAAAAAGCGCACCAAAAAGCTTACAAACAATAGCTAATTCAGGTCGAGAGAGATTTTGTAGTTCCACGGCATTACCTTTATAAATTCCTTTTACTGCTAAATAGGCTAGTGCTTGTTTAACAGCGGTTAACTTCGCCGAATATATCACTATATGGTGTTTTATTGCGACACGTTTCATTTTGATGTGACACTAATTGGTACTAAGGTTTATTTTTAATCAGTCGTTTTGAGTTGAAAAATGAGATCAATTTAAAGGAGATGACGGTAAGGAAGGGGTTTTAGATTAGAGTGTAGAGCAAAGACTAAATTATGGGGAAGAAAGCAAGCCGTGGGATATCCATATCCCCGAGGCTTAGTGACACTTAGTTTGATTCTTTTGCGTTGAATTGATAATCCACATCAACGATAGCGCGGTATTGAATGTCACCGTTGCTGTTTGCGAACTCTTCTACAGTCACTTCAGATTGACCAACATTGATGTTCTTAATCAATGTGTATGATTGCACTGGAAGATTAAAACGAAGTTGAGATTGGTCCATCGCTTTAACTGAATCTGAAAGGTCGAAACCTGCATTGTACGCTTCAGCTTTAGAGCTGTATGCGTCAGTTTTAAACGTTGCGTTGTCACTAACAGTGGTAGTTGAAGCAAACGCTGATGAAGCAAGTAGTAGACCTGTTGCAAGGATAATTGTGTTTTTCATGATAAATACCTTTTGAATTCTGGGTTTTATGAATTGTTTAACTGTGTTGATTAACGTGATTCTTTCGCGTCGAAGTGGTAATCCACGTCTACGATAGCGCGGTACTGAACTTCACCACGTACTTGAGCGAACTCTTCAACTTTTACTTCAGTGTTATCGATACTGATGTTGTTTACATTTTGGTAAGCGTTAACTGGTAGTTGGAAACGTAGTTCAGTTTGGCTCATGTCTGATAGATTTTGAGCAACATTTAAGCCCGCATTCAATGCTTCTGCTTTAGTTGCAAAACTTGAAGTAGTTACAGTTGTATCGTTGTGAAGTGTCACGTTAGAAGCAAAAGCTGATGTTGATAAAAGTAGGCCTGCTGCTACGGTCATTAGTTTGTTCATAATATTCACCTTTGAAGAATAGACTTTATTGTTTCTTACGGAATGTCAGATTTGTCTGTCATTCGATGGGTGTATTATGAGTAAGTTTCCTTGTGTGATGAAGATCACTTTTGGCATTTTACTATGGACAAAACGGCACCAATAAAGGGGTTGAAATTTCGCTCGATGATCTACTCGTCAATATAATTTTTTCTGAAGTCGAGAGTAAAAAATTGCCTAACGGCGTGAGAGAAATAGTTGTGGTGAAAAAGGGTGCAGATAAGCCCTTACTTATTGATTTTTAGTAAGTATTATTTGAAAAATGAAGAGGCAAGAGGTTAATCATTAAGATAGGATTCCCAAACTGGTGGGGTTCCTATGGTGTCTTGAACGGTTTCGATGAAAAGTTTGACCAGTGGCGGTGGATTGCGATGTGAGTAGAGAGCGTAAAGGCCACCAGTGAATGAGACTTGAAAATCAGGTAACAGCTTGATTAACCCTAAATCATCAATATTTTTGGTTAACATCATCTGTCCAACAATGACGTAGCCTAATCCTTCTTGAGCGGCATCCATTAACAGCTCAACTTCATTCACGCGGTAACGCCCTTGAGCATTAAGAGTGAACGATTCGTCTTCAGTTCCTGAGAAAAGTTTTACCTTGTCTAACGTAAAAGAACGGTTTGAATAAATAACCGAAGGCAGTGCTGCTAGTTGTTCAGGGTTCTCTGGATATCCATGTTCTTCGATGAAGTCTTTCGATGCTAAGATTGCCATTTTATGGTCGGCAAGTTTCTTCGCAACAAGGTTGGAATCATCAGGAATACCAATACGAAATGCGATATCGAATCGGTCGCTAATCAGGTCAACTTTTCTATCATCCAGAATGACTTCGATGCTGACCTGCGAGTACTTTTTCAGGAATTTTATAACCGCTTTTTTAAGATAAGTTCGGCCAAATAGTTGAGTGCTGGAGAGTCTTAAAACGCCTCTTGGCTCCTCGTTAAAAGTATTCGCAAGATGATGAGTTTCGTCGAGGGTATCTCGGATTTTTTGCGCTTGTTTAACGATTTCTAGTCCAGCGGTGGTAAAGGATAATGAGCGAGTGGAGCGGTTCAAAAGGCGTAAACCTAATGAATCTTCTAGCTTTTTTATTTGTTTAGAAAGAACGGAACGATCAATCCCTCGGAGTTCTGCGGCTTTAGCAAACGAACCTTGTTGATGCACTTCCAAAAGCATGACGAGTCGGGTAGCTAGATCCATTGCACAATATTCCTGATAGTGGGTTCAGAGTTCTCAATTTCTTTGTATCTTAAAGATAGATTAACGGCCCTTATCGGGCCGTTAAATATTCAAAGTATTAGAACCTTACACTAAGGTTTCTAACATTGCAGCATCGTATTCAACAAGTTCTTTATTTTGTTGTACACGGCTTACGTAGTCTGGGTTTGCGATGAAAGGACGACCAATAGCCAGCAGATCAAATTTGTTCGCTTTAATTGCTTCAGCACCTGTTTCTGCATTGTATCCACCAACCGCCATTAGGGTCTTAGAGTACGCTTTGCGCATGTATTCAGATACTTTTCCGCCTAGGAAATCAAATTCCATGCTGTCGTCAAACATGCCTTCGTGCAGGTAAGCTAAATCGCGTTTTTCAACTTCTTTAAGGAAGTAGTCGAACACCTGACGATCGCGTGCATCTGTAGCCATATGAGCATAACCAGCAGGTGACACACGTAGGCCGGTTAGTTCTGCGCCGATACGTGCAATTACAGCATCAATAACAGCAAGTGGGAAGCGAGACATGTTTTCCGCAGTCTGACCAAATTCGTCAGATCTATGGTTAGTGTCGTAGTGTAGGAATTGGTCAATCAAGTAGCCGTTAGCACCGTGAATTTCAACACCATCAAAACCTGCTTCAATCGCGTTTTGAGCCGCTTGTGCATAGTCTTCAACAAGTTGTGCTATTTCTTCGCTCGTTGCTTCTTTAGGAACGGTATAAACCAATTCACGCATACGAGGAACGGTTCCGTCGAACGCTAATGCAGACGGTGCTAACACATATTCACCACCCCAAAAGTGAGGGTGAGCCACTCGGCCGGTATGCCATAGCTGAGCGAAGATCTTTCCGCCATTTACGTGTACTGCGTCTGTTACTTTTTTCCAACCAGCAATTTGTGCTTCGGTGTAGAGTCCCGGAGTGTTTGGATAGCCTTGGCCGTCAGGACGAATAATTGTCGCTTCTGAAATGATCAAACCAGCATCAGCACGTTTTGCGTAGTACTCGACCATTGCGTCTGTCGGAACTAAGTTTGCGTCTGCCATACAACGAGTCAGTGGAGCCATTGCAATGCGGTTTTTAAGTGTAATTTTGTCGTTGAGCTTATAGCTTTCAAATAATGTTGCTGTCATTTTGATGTTCCTTTTATGTCCTACATGGACTTTATGTGCACATGCTAACCTTTTCTTGAATGAACATTCAAGTTATTTTTTGAATGATCGTTCAAGTATCTTGTGAAAGGGTATTCAAACCAGTACACTTAGTGGGTCTTAAAGCTGAAGAGCAAAGTGTAATGAGAAGTGCAGAATTTGACCGTGAGTATGTTTTACGCTCAGCGATGAATGAGTTCATCGCCAAAGGTTATAACAAAACCAGTATGCAGGATTTGAAACGAGCAACGGGCTTACATCCGGGGTCAATCTACTGTGCTTTCGAAAACAAACGCGGTTTGTTGCTTGCGTCTCTAAATCATTATGCTGAAACCAAATCCGAGTCGTTTGAAGAGTTCTTCGTTGAAAGTGATTCCATCTTGAACGGCCTTGAAAAATATCTGAATGACATAATTGAATTTAAAGATTGCCATGAAAATAAAGGCTGCTTACTTCAGAAATCGCTGAGTGAACTTGAGCAGCAAGATGAAGAAGTAGAAGCGATCATCTGCGGCATGCTGAATCAGTGGAAAGTTAATATCAGAAAAAAAATTGAGATAGCTAAGACTCACGGTGAACTGCCATCGGATACAGATTGCGAGTTGCTTGGTGATTTTCTGGTTATGAATATCTATGGTTTAAGATCTTTCGCTACCACTAAGCCGTCAAAAGAATGTTTAGAGAAGTTGGTGAAGAAAATCGTACAGAGCTTAAAAAACAGCTAAGCGTTGGGAATACAATTTTTGCCCAAAACAATGAACAGCTATCACTTTACATAAAAGCGATAGCTGTTTTTGTTTTATCTTCAGTCACTTGTTGTTGAGTTCTCTCAATAATCAAAATCCTCAATAAAATTATGGCTTTATACTTAATGCTAAAACCGTCACGTAGCACTTAACTTTATGCGTAATCAATAGTAACGTGCACGCTCAGGAGGTGATCTTGCCTCAAGCCAGTGCTTGTTATGTTGAGTTATTGATTATGTTTGACCACTTTTTTGTCGTAGATGTTAGCCCAGATAAACTTGTTGCTGGTACATACAACGTTTGGCTTGTGGCGGTATCGATTTTTCTTGCATCCATGGCATCATTTTTCGCTTTGCGTTTAGCATCTACAGCAAGACACATACAGCTTGTAAGCCACAGACAGATAGCTTTACTCTCGGGATCATTTGTTATGGCTGGTGGCATTTGGAGTATGCATTTCGTAGGAATGCTTGCTTTTGCCATGCCTCATCAAATGGAATATGACCACCATATCACTGCGTTATCTTTCGTTCCTGCCGTATTAGCGAGTTACTTCGTCCTCAAGTCGTTGATCAATGAAACGTATTCATTGAAAGTCACATTAAGAAACGGGTTTATTGTCGGTGCGGGAATCGGAGCGATGCACTATATCGGTATGGAAGCAATGAATATGGATCTCGATCTTCGCTACGATCCATATTGGTTTGCTTTGTCTATCGTTGTATCGGTTGGATTGGCAACCATTGCTTTGACGGCGCGATCTAGATTGCGACACGCATTTCCATCCTTACGTTCTATACACGTTAATTTGATTAGTGCAGCTATTATGGGCAGTGCAATTTCTGGTATGCACTATACCGGAATGGAAGCCGCTCGTTTCATTGAAGAGATGGAGTGTGTTACCCCAGCATTTACCGAACAAGACAACACACAATTGGCCATCATTGTTTCAATCTTTACGCTGCTTCTTTCTACTTTAGCGGTTAACGTCAGTTCTCAACTTCGCTACCGTCAGTTATTAAGAGAGAAAACAGCGGGAGAAGCGAGGCTTCAGGCTATTCTCGATACTGCTGCTGATGGTGTTATTACAATAGATGCGAAAGGTATCGTTCGCGGTATTAATGGCGCAGCATGTAAAATATTTGGCTGGTTAGAGCATGAAGTCATTGGGCGCAATGTTTCTATGCTAATGCCGTCCAACCATCAATATCAGCATGATTCCTACTTAGAAAACTACTTCAGTACCGGCAAAGCACAAATAATAGGCTCTCCAAGAGAGCTATACGCTCGTCATCGATTTGGTGAGTTAATACCTGTCAGATTAGCTGTCGGTCGAGTCAGTTTGGAAAGTGGAGAAACACTGTTTGTTGGATTTGTTTCTGATATTTCTGAACGCAAAGCGATGGAAGAGAAGCTAAGAGAGAGCGAACAACGTTTAAGCTCTCTTATGCAAAATATTCCTGGAGCCTCGTTCAGACGTTTGCTCGATCATAAGTGGACACCTGTGTTCCTGAGTGAAGGCATCGTTGAACTTACGGGTTACAACGCGGATGAATTTTTGTCAGGCGGGGTTTCTTTTGCTGAATGCGTTTATGAAGGAAAAGATCGCGACTTATGCTCGAACATGCGTGCAAACATCGATGAACGTGACACATATGAAATTGAATACCGCATCCACCATAAAAACGGCAATACCGTTTGGGTGTTAGAAAATGGCATGGTTGTTCGCGATGAAAATAATAATGTTGTTTGGGCTGACGGGGTCCTGGTGGATATTTCAAGTCGCAAACAGATGGAACAAGAGTTGGTTGAGGCGAAACAACGCGCCGAGCATGCAGCGGAGAGTAAAGCGGCGTTTTTGGCTAATATGAGCCATGAAATTCGAACGCCGATGAATGCCATCATAGGCTTTACTGACATTCTTCTTGATTCCGATATCAGAGGCGAGGATCGCAAACATCTTCAAACCATTTCGCATTCTTCTCGCTCATTACTGCATCTTCTTAACGATATTCTCGACAGCGCGAAACTTGAGAAGAATAAAATGGAAATTGAACAGGTACCGTTCAAACTAGCGGCCTGTGTTGATACCGTTATTTCAACTTTATGGCTTTCAGCCAAAAACAAAGGTATAGAACTCAATCTAGCAATGGCTGATGACTTGCCCCAAGTCGTGTTAGGCGCTGAAGATCGTATACGCCAAGTTTTAATGAACCTTGTTGGTAACGGCATAAAATTTACCGAGAGTGGCGGTGTATCGCTGACGGTTTCCGCCGTTGAACAAAAGCCCGATTGGATTCGATTCAGTGTGATTGATTCGGGGATCGGCATTGATCCTTCTCGTCTTAAATCCATCTTTGAACCTTTCACGCAGGCCGATGCATCAATGAGTCGCCGCTTTGGCGGTACTGGTTTAGGAACCACTATTTCTCAGCAGTTGGTTGAGTTAATGGGCGGAACGATTCAAGCAACGAGCGAACTGGGTAAAGGGAGTTGTTTTACCATTGAGCTGCCACTACCAAAAAGTGAAGCTACGACGGTTTCTCGTACATCTCACATATTCGACCTGCCAAGTTTACGAGTGTTAGTGTGTGATGATATCGAGCAAAACATTAACTTATTGCGGATCCTTCTTGAGCGTCAAAATCATAAAGTATTTACCGCTCAAGATGGTCATGAAGCTGTTGCTCAGTTTAAATCGGTGCAACCGGATATCATCTTGATGGATATCCAGATGCCGAATTTAGACGGGTTGGGGGCAAGCAAACAAATTCGTCAATGGGAAAAGCAGTACAAACTCGCGAGTACGCCAATCATTGCTTTAACTGCAAGTGTCTTGGCTGAAGATCGAGTGGAAGCAAGAGAATCGGGCATGGACGGTTTTGCAAATAAACCTGTAGATTTTGCTCTTCTAACTCAAGAGATGGCGAGAGTGCTGCATCTTGAACCTAGCGCTCAGGATGAGCAGAACTCAGGTTCAGCTACTGACAGCACTGTTGGAAAATTCAACGTAGTGAACCTGAATAAAGCGCTAAAACTTTGGGGTGATGAGCGCTTATATCTGGGAGAACTCATTCGTTTGAGCAGTAAGCAAGCCGCACTAAGTGAGAGCTTGATGGAGCTAATTGATACGCAAAATTGGTCAGAACTGGGTCAACAAGCCCATAGGTTGAAAGGTCTAACCGGAAATCTGGCCTTGATACCTCTCTTGCATGCCTTCTCTGATCTAGAGAGAGCCGTTAATGCTCATATGCCAACACAAGCTCGATCTGCTGTGACAAACATAGAAAAGCTCTGGAATACGTTGATGAGTGATATTGAACAACTTCAAGTTCTCTATGCTTTGGATGAAGAGGTTGAACCAGAGTCATCATTAAGAAACACCGAATTGCAGGAACTGCTTGAAGATTGGTTAATCGCAACCAGAGCTGGCGAACTGCGTGATGAGACCGTCGCTAAACTTAAGCAAGGTTCACCAGAAATAATCAAGAAAGATATTAATGACGCGGTTAATGCTATTGAAGAATTTGAGTTTGAAGCTGCAGAACGAGCCATTATCAACGCTATTGAAACACTACAACAAGAAGGATAAGACATGACTTTGTTCACCAAACAATTACCACGAATCCTTGTTGTTGATGATGAACCGGCAAACCTCAAAGTGATGCGACAAGTTTTGCAGGAAGGGTACCGTCTGACTTTCGCTCGATCTGGTCAGGAAGCGTTGGCGCGTATAGAACAAGAGAGCGTCGACCTAATCCTATTAGATGTCATGATGCCAGACATGACGGGATTCGAGTTATGTAAGTTGCTTAAAGATAACCCAAGCACTGTCTGCATCCCTGTAATATTCGTGACCGCACTTCGAGATTCCATTGATGAAGAGAAAGGTTTCGCTCTGGGAGGCGTTGACTATATTGTTAAGCCGATTATCCCTGCAATTGTAAGGGCTCGGGTAAAAACGCATTTGTCGTTAGTAAAAGTTGAAGCGCTACGTGAAACTCAAATTGACTTAATTCAAAGGCTAGGGCGAGCTGCTGAATATAAGGACAACGAAACAGGTATGCATGTCCAACGTATGAGCCATTACACCAAAATTCTAGCGATGGCTTTAGGTATGGAAGAAGATCATGCCGAAGAGCTGCGAATGGCGACCACCATGCATGACATTGGAAAGATAGGTATCCCCGATAATATCCTGCTCAAACCGGGCAAGCTTGATGAACAAGAATTTGTTGAAATGAAAAAGCATGTGGTCATCGGCGGGAATATTCTCTCTAATCCACGTTCAACGCTGATTTCGTTGGCCTACAAAGTTGCCACCGCTCACCATGAAAAATGGGATGGTTCAGGATACCCAAACGGTTTAATTGGGGAGGCAATCCCTATTGAAGGGCGTATCGCAGCGATTGCTGATGTATTTGATGCGCTGACCAGTGAACGTCCGTATAAAAAGGCGTGGTCAATAGAAGAGGCCGTTGAGTTCCTGAAAAGCCAGTCAGGAAAGCACTTTGGCCCACAATTGGTGCAACTATTCATTGAGCAACTTCCAGCTATTTTAGAAGTGAAAGAGAAGTTTAATGAGGATCAGAATTACGATCCAACGACGAACTAGTTCTGATGCTGAGTAGCGGATGCACTAAACAATTTGTGATTATTTGTCACCTAGGTGAGAGATAGTTCTGATTAATCATCTAATCAATTTAGTAACTTACGTGTTTTGATTTCTTTTTGAAGTAAAGGTCTCTTATGGACAATTCCCACATAATGCATAGTCAGAAGGTGTACTTCTGTGATGACGAAGAGCTCGCTAAGGCTCAAATGCAGTGCCTCGAAGTACTTTACGATTACAATCAGACTCGACCAAGTGAAGTTGAAAAGCGCAAAGCTATCATGGAGAAGTTGTTTGCCGAAGTGGGTGAAGGCTGCTACATAGAACCTCCTTTGCGTACGAACTGGGGTATTCATACTCATTTGGGTAAAAATGTATATGCCAACTTCAATCTAACGTTGGTGGACGATACCCATATCTATATTGGTGACTACGTGATGATTGGTCCAAACGTCACTATTGCGACGGCTGGTCACCCAATTGATCCAGAAATGCGCAGGAAAGTTGCACAGTTTAATATTCCAGTGACGATTGGAGACAATGTCTGGATTGGTGCGAACTCTGTTGTATTACCAGGTATTACCATTGGTGAAAACAGTGTTATTGGTGCTGGCAGTGTCGTCACAAAAGATATTCCTGCCAACGTTGTCGCGGTGGGTAATCCATGCAAAGTGCTACGTGAGATTGGCGGACGCGATAAAGAATTCTATTTCAGAGACAAAAAATTCGAATAGTCGATTTTTGAGTGTGAAAGCTATTGTAAAAGCCGCTGTTGGTCAGCGGCTTTTTCTTTGAAGCGTTGTTTTGTAAACGCATTTACTCACTGAACTCATTTGATTCGCGACATTTTAAAGCCACGATAATTGAATTCTTCAAACTGAAGTTTTTGGCCGTTGTTTACAAATAAGAACTCCATCTCACGGTTTTTGTTTTTTACTGTGATGCGATGGAGCATTCCTTTGTCCGTTTGAGTGGTGGAATAGGAATCGACTTCAACATCTTTAACCTTCTCTTTCAGCACATATTGATATGATTTCTTCAGCACTCCGTGAGCTAAATCAAGCGTTACTTGGTTTAGCAATGGAATAAATGGATAAGCATTTTTATCCAACTCAGATACTTTGGCTTTGCTGTCTTGATCGGTTATTTCAAGGGAACTGAAATTGTAGGTATATGCCTCCCTGTCAGAACCTATTCGCTCAGAGTAATTGGACGAAAGAGGAACAATTTGACCATCAAGTTCTTGATATGAACCCAGTTCAATCACATTCGCTTTGATAAATAAAAAAGCACCATAAGCACGCGACTTGTAAAAACAGGTGCTATCTTTACAAGTAGATGACATAACAACCTGACCTAAGTTAACAGGGCCAATATCAACAGAAAATTCGCCATTTACCCCCTCAATAGCTTGCGCGCGGCTAGTGAGAGTAACAAGGGAAAGCAGTAATAAAATAGATAAATGTTTAGTTATCATAAGACCCACATTTAAAGGCTGGCTAAGCTACAACCATATTTATAAATCTATACGAATTAATGAAATTGTCCTAACTGATACAAAAAAATAATAAGGACTTATGTTGCATATAAATATTTGTAAACGTACAGGTATTAGGCATCAAAATTCAGAGATTGTTCAGGTTTTTTGGGGAAGAAAAATTTGTAAAGCAATAGCTCAACACACTTATGTTGCAATACTTACAGCTCTGCCATTTTGTGCGCTAGCAATACCAACTGGAGCCGTTCCAGATACCACTGATTTCGAGCGATCGAACTCAGACTTGCGTTATTCAGTACCGCTTACTGAAGAAGAGTTCTCGTGGGTTGATGAAACTAACGAGTTCCTGTCTGAGTTGGTACTGGACTTTAGTGAGTTTATCGATCATGGCCTAGCTAAGGAAGAGGATGAAGAACCTTTTCCAAATAAGAGCTATATCAAAATCGTGTCTTCCGGTAAATATTCGCATCGTGGATACTTAGATACTGACGAGAGAATTTCGGTTCGCATTGATTTACCCCACACCGAGCACAACTGGAAGATTATCTTTGAAACTGACCCCGATGATTATGATGATCTAGAGAGTAAGCAGCGTGGTCTGAATACATCTAATCCAGATTCAAAAGGTGCATTTGGTGGTATTCGTCTTCAAGATGAGAAGCTCAGTCACTGGATAACCAGTTTTGATATCGGCATCAAGATAAGACTTCCTCTAGATCCGTTTGCCCGGACCGAAATCTATAGGGTGGCTGAGATATCGGATACTTGGACAACCCAAGTGAGTCAGGAATTCTTCTACTTTAACTCCAAAGGGCTGGGATCGCTCAGTATTCTGAATTTTTACTACGATGTCGACAAAGCCGCTGGGCAAATATTCACTATCGGTTCTAGTGCTCAATATCTTTACGATGATGATAAATGGGAAGTTCTCCATCAAGCTCAATACTTTGATCGCCTGAGCGAAAAACAACTTCTGCAGTATTCGTTAGGGATTAGCGTCTTACCTTATGATGAAGATGAAGTGAGCAACATCTGGTTATCGGCCTCTTGGATACAGAAACTCTATAAGAACTGGCTATTTCTAACTGTTACTCCTCAAATCGAAGTACCGAGAGAATATGATTACAAACTTAATCCCGGTATTTTTGTCGAGTTTGAAGCGTTCTTTTCTAAGAATAGAAAAGTTGACCGGTTGAATCGCTATATTCCTGAGCAAACAACGAATCATGAATAGTTCTTCTTTGATGATCAATTGGACGATCTTTCGAAAAACAGTGTTTAGTTGTTGAGATTGGTAGGAATATGTCAATGCCCACTCAATAAGTGGGCACTATGTGGGGCTGGTATTTATCCAGTCTATGCGCAATAAGCGATAGCGATAGCTGATGCCAGTCTTGCATTGTTAAGTACAAGTTGAATATTGCTGCTTAAGCTGTCTCCACCAGTAAGTTCACAAACACGAGCGAGTAGGAAAGGTGTTGAAGCTTTACCGTGAATGCCTTGTTCATCAGCTTCGCGCAGAGCTTGTTCAATAGCACTATCAATCACATCTTTTGGCATAGCAAATTCAGTAGGAATTGGATTGGTAATGACTGCACCGCCTTTTAAACCCAGCTTCTGCTTGGCTTTTAATACAGAAGCAATATCGCTCGCTGAATCTAGTCGGTAGTCAACTTTGAAGTCACTGGATTGGGTATAAAACGCAGGCAAACTTTCAGTTTGATATCCAATCACAGGTACGCCATGAGTTTCTAAGTACTCTAGAGTCAGACCAAGATCGAGTATCGATTTCGCGCCTGCGCAAACCACGGCTACATTGGTTTGAGCAAGTTCTTGAAGATCAGCAGAAACATCAAAGGTGGTTTCTGCGCCGCGATGCACGCCACCGATACCGCCAGTAGCAAATACACGAACGCCAGCCATATCCGCTAAGATCATGGTCGCTGCCACCGTTGTTGCTCCGTGTTTTCCTGCTGCCACAATAAATGGGATATCTCGACGGCTTACCTTAGCCACGCTTTGACCCGCTTTGCCCAGCAGTTCAATTTCTTCCGGAGTTAAACCCACTTTGAGGCGACCGTTGATGATAGCGATTGTCGCTGGTGTTGCACCTGATTCACGAACAGTGTTCGAAACCTTTAATGCGGTTTCTACGTTTTGTGGGTACGGCATACCATGAGAAATGATGGTTGATTCTAGGGCAACCACAGGCTGATTATTGTCTAATGCAGCGCGTACTTCAGGGTGGATATCAAGAAAATCATTCAGCATGGTTCATCTCCATTAAACGTTGGACTGCGCGGTCTGACATGCGCGGGTTGATAGTGTCATAAGATTGCGTTGCAAGTTCAGCGCAACTAAAAGCAAATTCAATACTCTTGTTCCAAGACCACATCTCTAAAGTGGCGTGTGCTAGCCCAGCCATTAATGCATCGCCAGCACCTGTAACGTTAGTTACGCTGGTGGTTCTTGGTTTGAGTCTAAGGCTCTCTTTTTGGTTGCTAGCAAAGATGCCTTTTGAACCAAGGCTTAGAACCACTTCTTTTACACCAAGATGATGTAGCGCATCGCAAATTCGAGGGTAGTCATCTTCAGACGTCACTTTGATACCGGAAAGAAGCTCGGCCTCAATAAGGTTGGGTTTTAATAAATCGATTTGAGCTAAATAGGGTTTGAGTTTTAACGCTTTGTTTGCAGAAACAGGATCGACATAGATACGTGTATTGTCGATACAGTTAAACAGGTAGGAGAGCGCGTCTTCACTCAGGTTTGCATCGATTACAACTAAATCACTGTGTGAGATAAGAGACTTATGCTTGGTCAGTTGTTCAGCATTGAGTTGCTCCAATACTTTCATGTCATTCAGTGCGATTTGCATTTCACCTTCATTGTCATGAATAGAGAGATAGGTCGCCGTTCTACCTTGTTGGCAGCGTAGAAGGTGGCTAACACCAACCCCTGCATCTATGCAGGCTGAGACTAATTGCTCTCCCCACTGGTCGTTGCCTATACTGCTGATCAATTCGACTTTGCTACCAAGTCGAGCTAAGTTGTCCGCAATGTTACGAGCAACGCCTCCAGGGCTGTAATGAAGTGTGCCCGGATTCGAATCACCATTGAGCAAAGGTACAGAAGCCTTGCCACATAGATCCATATTGGCACCGCCAATAACAATCGCAGTTTTTTGCGAGGCAAGAATATAACCTTTGCCTTTAATTAGTCCTTTATTGGTTAAGTTCATGATGTGACCGGCAATCGCACTGCGACTGATCATCAGTTGATCCGCCAGTTCCTGTTGTTGAATCATTGGGTTCTCGCGCAATATGGCGAGTATCTGCTGCTCTCTAGGTGTCACAAACATATGTCCGTTTATCAAACATATGTCCATATTATCGGCTTGTTGCTATTTGTGTTGTGGAATACGGACATGTTTCATAAATAGAACAATAATTCATCTATTGCAGTTTAATATGTGACCGATGTTGCTTTAGGGGGTGTGTGAGGAAAACGTTAGCTTGATAATGAGTTAGGTAGTTGAGCCGTTGAGTCAATATACATAAGCAAAGTGCTTGTAATCAGAGAAGGTAAACAAAGTTGTGTTTGGAGATGAGTGCCGTGATAATTGGCGCAATGTGTTTTACAGGTGTTGATTGTGGTTTTGAAAACCTTGAGTGCTGAGCGCGAAAAAATAACGGTCTTTTTTCCTTCTTTAGTTCGACGTATCGGCGGCGAAAAAGCGAAAGAGTTAAAAGCAATTGCGTCTGAGCACAAATGTGAGCTTAAAAGAATTCGACGTTCAAGGAACTGGCATATATCAGGTTTTTTCGAGCAACTATCTGACTACAACCAACAGCTTAAAGTATCTGGCATAGTTACAGATACGCCATTCATAGTTGAAAAAATCAGTGAGGCTCTGAAACCTTATGAGCAAGCTTCTCTTCCTGAACGGTTAGCCGCTCTGATTTCGAAAAATGAAAATATTACTCTGGCAGAATTGATGGACAAAACGGGCTGTACTATTGCACAAGCCCGTTTAGCACGAGACGAAAATGAGCTTTAAGACTGTATGGCTCTCTTCTTGTCCTTAACTTGCTCGTGATCGTTAGTCGAGTTCTTTTAATAATTCTTTTAGCACCACTAGGACGCCACTGTCTTCGTTGCTCGGTGCGCTGAAGCGAGCAAAAGATTTAACCTCTTCATGGGCGTTTTCTACCGCATAAGAGTGGTAGCTGGCTTGTAGCATCTCCACATCATTAAAGTAGTCACCGAAGCTCATGGTTTCTTGGGAAGTAAAGCCAAGTTGATTTTGCAGATAAGCAATGGCGTCGCCCTTGGAAGCGGCAGGGTTCATTACATCTAGCCAGATTTTTGCACTGATCACGACTTTTTGAGTATCACCGAAAGCAGGGTTAATCACAGGGAAAACATGCTTTTCTGAACCTTCAAAGTGACAAATTGCAACTTTCAAGAAATCGTCTTCGATAGTCGTTAAATCTTCAACGATTTCACAGCGGTGGTAGTATTTTTGAACTTCCTCGCGAGCACGTTGATCTTCCGTTTCTATGTAGGCCGAACGTTTTCCGCAAAGAACGATATGTGCGCCGTCAATCGAACGCGCTGACGTAATCAAATCATTAATGACCGCTGAGTCTAAAGGCAGACTGTACAGTTCTTGGCCTTTATGCATCACCAAGGTGCCGTTTTCAGCAATAAACATGATCTGGTCTTTCACATCTGAAAAAGTATCAAGCAAGCTGTAATACTGACGGCCCGAAGCCGCGGCAAATATGATGTTTTTCTCGACGAGTTTTGGGTGAAGCGTAAAAAATTCAGGGTCAAGCTGTCCGCGGCCGTTGAGAAGTGTTCCGTCCATATCGGTTGCAATAAATTTGATGTTACGTTGTGACATATATTGAATTCTCTTGTTTGAATGCGTTTGGCTACGGAAATTAAGACGTTAATCCTGTTAAGACTGGGTACGATACAACGTATCGAAACAAATGATAAGTGCCGAATAAACCAGTTACTTAGAATTCTGCCTGAACTCGTTGAATGCATTGTTACTACAAACGCCACTCAATGTGCCAATGCAGGATAAGTAAAGAAAACAAGATGAGCAAAGTTAAATGCAAAGTGGGCAAGTACTGAGCACCAAAGTCGTCCGGTGAAATGGAATATCAGTCCATATCCTAAACCTGCAAATGTCGCGAACAGCGCAAGTAACATCCCACCACCAATATGAGCCAACCCAAACAACACGCTGGCAGTAATCAAGCCGATCCACCAAGCGTAGCGACGAGAAAGAGACTGTTGAATCAACCCACGAAATAACGCTTCTTCCGCGACACAGGTAATCATCAAGTTGTTGAGTATAAAAAGCCACCACCAGTCAGGTAGGCTAAGTTCTATTTTTAAGGCTCCGGTTAAAGAGGCTAAGGGAAGCAAACTTACGAGCAAAACTATCGCCAGCAAGACACCTTTGAAATGAAGTTTCTGTTTATTTCCCACAAGCTGCGGATAAGCTAACAGCAGGGCAAAAAACGCTATCGGTTTGTCCAAATTTAAGTACATCGTAAATGGCAGACTTTGCGGACCCGCATAGACATGATCCAAAACCAGTAAATTGTTAAAACCGGGTAGGCGATGCAAGAATAGAAGGCCACAAGTCAGGATAACAATTGTCCAGCAAAGGTAGACAAGCCACTTACTGTGCTTTTGATTCAATAAAGTAGGAATGCAATGAGCAACCACAAGTAAAACGGTGGAAATACCTATTGCCAACGGTTCTATACGGCCCAAGATAAGCGCGCATACTAATTCTATCGCCAATAAAACAAAGGTAATGAGTTTATGGCGAGTGAACCCGCTGAAGATTGCTGCAATCAGTGGTAACCATAACCAGATGACAGGGGTTAAGACCATTAAACATTCCTTATTGACTAGAGAGCTTTGCCGTTGCAAGGCGAGGATAGCACTAAATCAGGGGCGGTTGCTGCTCAATAGTAAACATTCAAAAAACAAATGAGTGATGAAATTTACATGCGCTGAACATTGTGTTTGGTGATCTCGTGTAACCTAGCGCGCGAGATTGGACCTCAATATGGCTTAACCAATTACAGTGTTAGGAAAAGTAAGGATCGTGAATGACTTAGCATTGCAATTCTATATAAAGGTACAGATTTGAAAGGTATTGCCCGAAAATTGAAGAGACGAATTGGAAGATTATTGGTCACATTGATCACTGTGGCTTTCTGTCTGCCTTTGGTGATGGTTGTTATCTTGAAGTTTGTGAATCCACCAACTTGGGGCTGGCAGGTGTCGCGTACCTTGTTTCCTCCTAAGGGATACCCAGAGCAGACTCAGCACCAATGGGTATCGATAGATTACACATCTCCGTCGTTGCCTTTAGCGATTATGGCTTCGGAAGACCAGAGATTTCCTTATCACTGGGGCGTCGATGTTTCGGCATTACTGTCTGTGATCAGTAGCAGTGGAGACCAAGGACCTAAAAGGGGAGCCAGCACAATTACCCAGCAGACAGCAAAGAATATCTTTCTGTTCCCAAGTCATACTTATCTGCGCAAAGCCTACGAACTTTATATCGCGCTGCTGATCGAGTTAGTTTGGGGCAAAGAACGAATCATGGAAATGTATTTGAACGTTGTTGAGTTTGGCCCCGGTATTTACGGCGTTCAGGCGGCAAGTGAGCATTATTTTGGTGTTTCGGCACATCAGTTAACGCCTTATCAAGCCGCTCAATTGGCGGTTGTATTGCCAAATCCTTACAGAATTCAGCCGGTACCCATGACTCCTTATGTGCAGCAGCGAGTTCATTGGGTACTAAAGCAGATGAGCAATCTAGACTCACAGGCATTTTAGTAAAAGCAAACGACCTATTTATTCATATTCATAAACGAGTGTAAGCTGTTCTCATATATAACTAATTGTGTTAGTAAAACGTTTTATCTATAACTATTGTTTGCGAGGTAAAACGTTTTACTTGAATTGATTACTTTGTAAATAAGCCTTTTAGAGAGTCATATTGTAGTTGAAACATGGTGTTTCCCTTGGTGGTTACTATTTTAAGGAATGAATATGACGAAATATTTGCGGGCTTTGGCATCCCCTCTATCTCAGTTATCGCTCATAGGGCGAGCACTGATGTTGCCAATTTCATTACTCCCAGCCGCAGGCTTATTACTTGCGTTTGGTGACAAATTTGGCATGCCATTAATGATGCATGCTGGTGGTGTGGTATTTGACAACTTGCCGTTACTTTTTGCGATTGGCTCTGCGGTCGGTTTGGCTTCAGAATCCGGGATCGCTGCTCTATCAGCAGCCGTTTCTATTCTAATTATCAATTCAACAATTAGCGCCTTACTTGGCATTACTCCAGAAATGGCAAGTGCAGGTGGTAAATACGCATTAGTGCTTGGTATTCCTTCGCTACAAATGGGCGTATTTGGAGGCCTGATTTCGGGTATCTTAGCGGCATACTGCTATAAGCGTTATCACGATATCCGATTGCCTGAATTTTTAGGCTTCTTTTCCGGCAAACGATTCGTAGCCATTTCATGTGCGTTTTACTCTTTTCTATTAGGTTTAGTTTTACCCTACGTTTGGCAATACGTTCAAAATGGCATCGATGCTTTATCCACCGTGGTTAATGGCGACAACCAAATGCTATCAACCTTCATATTTGGACTGACAGAAAGGGCACTGATTCCATTGGGTTTACACCATGTATGGTATCCATCATTCTGGTTCACTTTTGGTGAGTATGTGACACCAACAGGCGCTGTCATTAATGGCGACCAAACTATTTGGTTTAAGATGCTGACAGATGGTGTGAAATCATTCAGCTCTGATACTTACAACGATGCTGGTAAGTTTATGCAAGGGGAATTCCCTCTGATGCTTTTTGCATTACCTGCCGCATGTTTGGCGATGTATCACGAGGCACACACGAAGAACAAAAAAATAGCAGCGGGTATTTTGTTTTCGGCAGCACTGACCTGTTTCATTACCGGAATTACTGAGCCTGTTGAGTTTACCTTTATATTCGTTGCGCCAATTTTGTATGTGTTTAATGCTGTAATGGCGGGGCTGTCATACATGATGATGTATGTGCTCGATGCACATATCGCGAAGTCATTCTCGGCAGGGCTGATAGACTATATTTCTTTTGGCATCATGCCTTCACTAAATGGCTTTGAAACGAATTGGGTCAAAGTGATCTTCATTGGTATCCCTATGGCGATGATCTATTACGGAGTCTTCCGAGTAGTGATCCGTAAGCTAGATGTAAAAACGCCGGGCAGAACGGATGTTTCTAACAATCTGGATGAAATTACCGATGAAGAACTCACGACACAAATTTTGTTAGCCATTGGCGGAATGGACAATATTGCGAGCTCAACCGCGTGTATTACGCGCCTACGTTTGCAAGTGAAAGATAAGGATAAAGTGAATCGAGATGCGTTGAGCGACTTGGGTGCGAAAGGCGTGGTTTATGTTGGTGATACTGGGATTCAAATCATATTTGGTGCACGAGCACAGTTCCTTTCTGACCAAATAGAGTCACTGCAACAGCAAATGGCATAGTGACGCGGTAACATTATGCTAAAGCGATGGGGTATCCCATCGCTTTTTTCTATGCGGAGTTCCGATGAATGAACTTAGCTGGAAGTAGCATGCTTTTATGATCGGAATCGGAAGGATTACGAATACTGTCTAGCAAACGCAGTGCCGCAGATTCCCCAACAGAATAAGGATCTGTGTAGACACAAGTCAAAGAGGGGTGATTGAGCATTAGCTGTTCAGAATCATCAAAGCTAATTAAGGCTACACGCTCATCAATAAACAGCTCTTTTCCTATCTCTCGACCACTTTTTCGAACACCATTAACACAGCTTAGAGCGCTGGAAGCATCGTGGCAGAGTATTGCTGTAATTTGAGTTTGCTCTGTAAGTAGCATATTCACGGCTTGAACCAGATCTTCGGAGATGAAATCTCCGTCTAAAATCCATTCCTGTTTTGAAGGTAATCCATATTGGCTTAGCGTATAACGGTAGCTAGCGATGCGTTCATCTCTGCATGGAGACCCAGTTGTTCCGCCAACATAAGCGATACGTCTGTGTCCCTGACGAATCAGGTGCTCTGTTGCCAATTTTGCGCTGTGTGTATTGTCTGGAGTGATGTAATCAATATCGCTATCGAGTTTTGCTGAAGATAGACAAACTAACGGGATTTGAAAGCTTTCTGGTTTTCGAAGTGATAGCAGATGCTGATCATCGATAGGAGACATGATGATCCCTTCGACCCCTTGCTGATATAGGGTGAGAAGCTTTTGATCATAGATCTCTGCGTTTTGTCCGCATTGTGTCAGATAGAGCATGTATCCATTTTGCTCAAGAACGTCGCTAATTCCTGCCACCATACGATAAGTCGAAAAGTCATTTTTGTTGTTGACCATCAAACCAATCGTTTTGGTCGATTGAGTACGTAAGTTTGCTGCAGTCTGATTTCGAACAAACCCCAACTCATCAATGGCTTTTTGAACACGAGCGATTGTCTGGGCTGAAATTCGACCTTTTTGACTCAGTACAAGTGATACGGTGGTAACCGAAACATTGGCGTGTTGAGCAACGTCTGTAATGGTTATCTTTTTATTGCTTTGCGACATAAAAGGTCCAAATCCATGTGGGTGAACGGAGTGTAACAAAAAGGTTCCTATGGGTCACAGTTGGCTATCTAAGTTGTAAAACAGATCGGCAATCTGTTTGATTTTCTCGTCGATGTCGTCTGCTGAAATATTACCAAATCCGAGTACTGCACCTTGCCAGTTGCGCAGCTTGAAATCTGGATGCTCGTAGTAACTTAATGGCCTTATGATAATTCCTTTTTCGAACGCCTTTTGTGACAATGTCACCTCGTTAACATCTTTTAGCCACTTAAGCGTAATGTGAAGGCCCGCTGCTTGGCTGATAACCTCAGCATCATCACCAAAATGCTGGTTTATGGAGAGAATCATCTGATGATGTTTTTCTTTATAAAGTCTACGCATCTTTCTGATATGGCGCAGAAAATCGCCTGAACTTATGAAATCAGCAAGGGCGGCTTGGATGTGTGCAGGGGAGTCTCCGGTCAATGCATCTTTTATTGCTAAGCATTTCTCAATTAAAGCGGGAGGAACGATGAGATAGCCCATTCTCAAACTGTTGAACATAGTTTTGCTCAACGACCCGATATAAATAACTCGCGAATCGTGACCGATTTCAGACGATAGACCTTGCAGACTGGTGTAAGGACGATGTGCGAACTGAAACTCACTGTCATAGTCGTCTTCAATAATCCAGTGATTACCCTGAGTTGCCCATTCAATCAACTTTAAACGTTGCTCCGTATTTAACGTTGTGCCCATCGGGTATTGGTTACTTGGCGTAATATATAAAGCGCGGGCTTTACTGTTGAGGATGCTCTCCAAGTCAAAACCTATATACTCTTCAACATGAACAGGCTCAAACCGGTAGTTTAAAAGCTCAATGATTTTACGCATTTTGGAATAGCCCGGTTGTTCCATCAATACTGAATCATGGCTCTCCATTACTGCCATCAGCGCTATCATTAACGCTTGTTGTGCGCCCGACGTAATAATGATTTGGCTGGCATCGCAATGTACAGAGCGACTGGTAGCAAGATAATCTCTCAAGGCCATTCTAAGAGCACTATCACCTTGGATACCATTATTGCCAAGTAAGTATTGGCGAGTGGAGTGCAACTGAACATACTTGTGCCACTTGGCAATAGGGAACTGATGCAGATCGGGAACACCCGGAGCAAAAGCGCTGTTAATAGAAGGTAAGCTTTTGTTGGTTTCGGTTGATTTGACGATGTCTGCACATGGCAAGTAGTGATCAGGCAGTTCAACCGTCACGTAGAAGCCAGAACCGGTGCGTGCTTCAATGTATCCTTCTGCTGCAAGCTGTTCATAGGCCGCAGTAACAGTATTTCTGCTGAGTTGAAGTTCTTCGGCAAGCTTACGTGTTGAAGGAAGCTTTCCTCCTTTATGCCAAAGCTGCCTTACGATTTTGTCGCGTATAGCGTGGAACAGGCTTTCCTGTTTCGATGATTTGTCGTTTTGAAGTACTAAATCACCGGAGTCGATGGGTTGCAAAGTGGATCTGTCCTTAATCCAAAACTGGTTCTTCTTAAGGTACCAGTGTGTTGCTACATTGCAACCATGAAAACAGATTTGGATAGGGATAGACGATGCTTTCAAATACACCGAGAACGCAGATTAAAAAAGCAGTACACAAAGCTCAGTTTGAATTGGAGAGTCTTCACCAAATTATTGATGAAAGCCTAATCGCACATATTGCGATTAATAATGAACAGGGACCGGTGGTCATTCCGATGTTAGCTTGGCGAGTGGACGATCATGTCTACATCCATGGTGCCAATAACAGCCGCTTGCTACGTTCACTGAAAAACGGGGTGCAAACCTGTTTAACTTTTACTTTATTTGACGGATGGATACTGGCTAGGTCTGCTTTTCATCACAGCGCTCATTATCGCTCTGCTGTTGTCTTTGGTCACTTTACCGTCGTAGATGACAACAGAGAAAAAGATCGTTTGCTGAATCATTTTGTAGAACACATTGCACCTGGGCGTACGCAAGAAGTGCGTTTGAGCAACGAGAAAGAACTCAGTGCAACCATGTTACTGTGCATTCCGCTAACAGAAGCATCAGTTAAAGTCAGCAAAGGTGTGGTTAATGACGATAAAGAGGATTTGGATCTGCTTGTATGGGCTGGTTATTTGCCTTATCGAACCGTTGTTGGGCCACTAAAAGCGGTTGATGAGTTAAGTGATGTTGTAGAAACACCTGATTACAGCGCCGCTTACGGACATCGCTGGCACAATGCTTAAACAAAGCTAAAACGAAAAAGCTCCCTTTAAGGGAGCTTTCTGAATTCATTTTATGTTAGCCAATCATACGTTGGCTGCTTTCTTCACACTCATTAATCACAATAGTTTGAGCGCGTTTGAAGAAGTTAAAATCTGTTGCAGTTGCACTTGTGTATGCACCCATCACGCGACCGATAATCAAATCGCCATTTTCCAGTTTAGGTAGCATGATGTTTTCTGCAATCACATCAATGCTGTCGCAGGTTGGGCCTGACAAGACGCTAGGTACAAGCTCACCATCTTGCTTTAACGTCACGATAGGGTATTCAGAGTGATCAAATATCAAACCACTGAAAGAGCCGTATACACCATCGTCTAGGTAGTACCAAATCTGGCCTTCACGTTCTGCTTGTCCCATTACTGATGCAACGCTGGTTACTGCAGGAGCAACAATGAAACGACCAGGTTCCGCAATTACTTGTACTGTTTCTGGTAACTCATTTAATGCTTCATTAATGGGTATACAGAACTGCTCAATTGGCATCACTTGTTGAGTGTAAGTCACTGGGAACCCACCACCGATATCTAGCGTACTTAGCGCTGGCAGTCCACGTTCAAACACTTGGTCCATTACTTCTTTACAGCTGCGAATTGCATCTACATATTTTTGTGGATTAGCCGTTTGAGAACCCACATGGAATGACAAACCTTTGATGTGAATGTTCCACTCTTTTGCGGTTTCAATGATCACTAACGCCTGCTCAGCAGAACAACCAAACTTTTTAGATAAATCAGCGAAAGCTTCAGTGTTGCGGAAGCTAAGGCGAACAAGCAGTTCAACTTCATCTTTGTACGGTTTGAATTTTTCTAATTCATTGAGGTTATCAACCACAAACACATTGCATCCGTAGGCTAGTGCATCGCGAATGTCGCGGTCACGCTTGATTGGGTGTGTGTGGATTGTACGCTCAGCGGGTACACCTTGTTGCTGAACAAGTTCAACTTCACCTGTGGTTGCTAAATCGAAGCATGCACCTTCCTCCAAAAGTGTTTTAACAACATTTGGATGAGGGAGTGGCTTTAGAGCAAAGTGCAGTGCAACATTAGGTAATGCATTGCTTAGCGCACGATATTGAGAGCGAATAATGTCGCAATCAAGAATCAGTAAAGGAGCACCAAACTTCTCTACAGAGGTTTCGATTAGGTCGATAGATTCTGCAGACAAAGCTTGAGAAGAAAAAGATTGAAAATCCAATACAGAAGCTGAATTAGCCATAGCAATTCTCCAAAATAACAAGGCACTTTTCATGGTCTTGGATGATGAAAAGTGGAGCGTCAATAAAAGCGCGTTTGCGCCGTCAAAGTCACTCTTGGATAGTTGCTCTATCGCCTTGCCACAAAACTGCTGTGATGTACTCGGATTGGCTATCATCAAGAAGCAGGGCGATAATAAGGTCATACTTTTTCTCACGCAATAAAAAATATCCCAATAAAACTAAAAATTTTTTATCGAAAAGATAATGATTGGTTGTGAATAAATATTCAGTTTTTTAATCCTCATCCTTAAGGGTCTTTATTTCAATTAATGGCCAACTTTAAGCAAAACAACACCTGATAAAATCAAGAACACACCTAGATAGCGAACCAGTGAAGAAGCGTCCCCATAGACAAATACACCAACGAGGAAAGTTCCAGCTGCGCCGATACCTGTCCAAACCGCGTAGGCCGTGCCCATAGGTATGACCTTTTGCGCCAGAAATAACAGTGTTCCACTGATTGCCATAAAGCTGATGGCCATTATAATCCCCAGCCACTTGTATTGTCCGCTTTGCGCAAGTTTCAGGCCTACGGGCCAACCAATTTCCGTCACTCCAGCCAAAACCAAATACAACCAACTCATAAACAATACACCTTCAATTTAGCAAACATGATTTGCGGCTAATGGTATCTGTATCTATGATGGATAAAAGTTAATACCTATCGAATAAATTCATATGTTGAGTCTTGAACAAATTAAAATGATGGTACTAGCAGCGGAACTTGGTTCGTTTTCTGCCTGTGCTCGCAAAATGGGGAAAGTGCAGTCAGCGGTAAGTCACGGCATTAGTACTTTGGAAATAGATTTAGGAGTTGAGCTTTTTGATCGCTCTTCTCGCAATCCCAAATTAACCGTTGCCGGTGAACGGTTGATTCGAAGCGCAAGAAACTTACTCGCACAAGCGAATGAGTTTGAGAAAATCGCTCAATCGATAGCGCGAAAAGAAGAAGGTGCATTAACCATAGCTATTGATGATGGGGTAATGAATAAAAAACTGGCTAAGTTGTTTAAACGCTTAGATGATAAGTTTCCTTCAACTCAAATTGATGTACTAACAATTGCCTCTACAGATATTTGCCAAGAAGTTGCTTCGAACAATGTCGATCTAGGTGTGATGTTTACGGAGTTAGATATGACAAAAGAAGTGGACTTCTGTTATGTCGGCAGCGTGGATTATATTGCGGTTTGTCATCCTCTTTATCCGCTTTCCGAAATAGAAGTGAAGCTTCCATCAGATTTGTCTTCATATCGGCAGATAGCTGTGCGAGGAAAGCTGAAACAAGAGTCTCACAATTTAGCCAGTATAAGTCCTAAAGTTTGGTGGAGTTCAAGCCACTACAATGTATTAGAATTGGTGAAACAACAAGTCGGTTGGGCTTACTTACCAATATTTATGGTTGAAGACTTGGTGGCATCAGGAGAACTGCATAAAGTTAGCGTTGCGTTCGACCATAAAGCATGGAACGTACCAGTAGATTTAGTGTGCAGTAAAGGCAAAGATAAAGGGCCTGTATTCAACTGGCTGTTCGATGAACTAAAGTTGATATTTAATTAAACAATAAATGTGTTATGTGACCGCTTCCATATACAGTACGTGTGAAAATAAGAGGTTGATTTACATCAATGATATTATTCAGAAAAATTGATGAAGATGATTAATACTTTTAGGTGATACTGTGTGCTATAGGCTTCTATAGTAAAGATTATTAGACCTAAAAGGATGGTTGTCATGATCGAAATCTTAAATCAACTAGATAAGCAGTTAGCAAAACCGGATATAGGTAAATTGGTATTACGTGTCAGTTTCGCATTTATGTTTTTATTACACGGTATACACAAAATCTATGGCGGTACGGACTTCATTCAAGGATTACTGGTACAGAACGGTTTACCCGCATTTATTGCCTATGGTGTTTACTTAGGAGAGGTGGTTGCTCCAATTCTGATTATTGCTGGCGTATTTACTCGTTTGTCATCAATCGTCGTTATTGGTACCTGTGTAGTTGTCATTTATCTATTACATATGGGCGACTTCTTTTCGTTAAACAAATACGGAGCTTGGGCTGTTGAAGGGATAGCCGTCTATCTGTTTGCAGCTATTGCTACCTTATTCTTGGGTTCAGGTAAGTACGCTTTAAGACCTGACGCATAACACATAAGAACTAAGCCGGATGCAAGTTAGCATCCGGTTATTTTTAACACTTATAATGCACTATAACTTAATCTTGGTATGCTAACTTCTAAATGGTTAAGCGAACATCTCACATCCTCAAACCACGCAACAGGAGTGTTCAACTTATACACCACAAGCTTATTACCAGAGAATGCGCCAGATCCCAAAAAAGGGCTGAAATAGGTTCTATGATTTAGATACTGAATGCGCAACTCAGGCCGTCGCAGAAAGCTTTGGAGCACGTTTGAACTATGACCTCAACTCAACATTCGCCAGTTCCTTGTCTATTAGATACTTGGGCGACAACTGAAGCTGCTCTGTATCGATGGTTAACTCAGCATTGTTCCTGTCAGGACTTGGCGTATGACCTGTTGCAGGAAACCTTTCTTCGAGCATTACAAAGAGAGCGAGCATTTTGTGATATTGAAAATCAAAAAGCTTGGTTGTTCACGGTTGCGAAAAACTTACTTGTTGATGAATGGCGAAAATCGGGGCGTTTAGAATCTATTTCCGAGAGCAATGACCTATATGCTTTAGACATTAGAACAGAGCGTGAGCCAATTGACAGTCTTGCTCAATGTCTTCCTAAAGCTCTGGCATGTTTGAGTGAAGAAGACCGTTCTGTTATCGAGTTTTGTGATTTACAAGGACACAGTCAGCAAGAATTTGCGAAACTCCATCATTTAACGGTAACGGCAGTAAAATCTCGTATTCAGAGAGCGCGACCAAAACTTCGCGCACAACTAAAAGTAAACTGTCACATTACCTTCGATGAACAGCATAAAGTCTGTTGCTTCACACCTAAACGCTCTTAGCTTTCTGAGTAAGCCTTAATCGCATTATTTTCATATCTACAGGCAGATTTATTGCGTCTTTACAGCGCTGACTTCGTCTTAATAAACAAGCAAAGAGCCGTTGGCTTTTTAATGTTTAACGTAAGGAGAGTGCGAGATGTTCTGGGTTTTTACGTCATTAGCTGATTGGTTTACTTACCAACTATTGGGATTAGACGCCGAGACTCGGTTAGGGCAAGCGATCCATTTTTTTGTTGAAGATACCAGTAAGATTCTCGTTTTATTGGCTGTAATGATATATCTAATTGCGCTTATACGTGCCTCTTTGAATGTAGAAAAAGTGAGAGACTATCTCTCTGGTAAAAAACGCGTTGTTGGCTATTTTATGGGGAGCGTTTTTGGTGCGATCACGCCGTTTTGTTCATGTTCAAGTATTCCGGTATTTCTTGGTTTTACGACAGCGGGCATACCACTAGGTATCACCATGGCTTTTCTTATTACTTCTCCCTTGGTGAACGAAATCGCAGTATTACTCCTCATCAGTCTCTTAGGGTGGAAGTTTACTCTTCTGTATGTATTAGCCGGTATGATTATTGGCATGTTCAGTGGTTGGTTACTTGATTTGCTAGGTGCTGAACGTTGGCTTCAACCTTTTGCAGCTAAAGCGATGAAGAATGCGCCTAATATTGCTTCTGGAGTCGTTAATCAATGCGAAACCAGCCCGATGACATTCAAACAGCGTAATGAATTTGCGAAAAACGAAACACACGAAATTTTCAGTCGAGTGTGGAAGTGGGTTTTGATAGGTGTTGGTGTTGGTGCTGCGTTACATGGTTACGTACCAGACGGTTGGATTGAAAGCCACTTAGGGAGCAGGCAGTGGTGGTCTGTACCTGCATCAGTACTCATTGGTATACCTCTGTACTCAAATGCGACGGGTGTTATTCCAATTATGGAAAGCCTGCTACGGAACGGGTTGCCCGTAGGCACAACGCTAGCGTTTTGTATGAGTACGGTCGCTGCAAGTATTCCTGAGTTTGTGATGTTGAAACAGGTTATGCAGTGGCGTTTGCTAGGGATACTTTTTGCTTTATTACTTAGTGCATTCACGATTATAGGCTGGATGTTCAATTTAATTACTTGGGAAATTTGAAGAGGTTATATATGAAAGTGTTCAAAGTGCTTGGTTCTGGTTGTGCAAATTGTATCAACACAGCAAAACTGATTGAGAACGTGGCGGAAGCGGCAGGGGTTGATGTGAAGGTAGAAAAAATCACGGATATGGAAGCCATTATGAACTATGGTGTTATGTCAACGCCGGCAGTTGTCTTGAATGAGCAAGTCATTCACGCAGGAGGGGTTCCCTCTGAAGAGAAAGTTAAGTCTTGGATTTAAAAATGTGAGTAATGGTGTAACTTATTTTGCTACAGTGTCACAAAATAATTTGCACCATTTTTTGAAACATAACTTATTGTAAAATAGGCTTTACTTGATTCTTTCCGCATTTCTTTGCATCCAACAGGAAGTTGTCGGCGCGCTCAAAAGCTGAAACAAAAGTATCGTCTGAGGTAATTTCCACGACTCCGAAGCTGCATGTGATGTTTCTTTCTAAAGATGGGATACTCAAACATTCAATACTATCTCGGATACGTTCCGCGGCTTGAATCGCATGCTGCAAATCGTCACTTGGCAATAACAGCATGAACTCATCACCACCAAAACGCCCAATAAGGTCGGCAGGTCGTATCTCCTTACTTACATGCTGTGAAACCGTTGTTAGCACTTTGTCTCCAACTGTGTGACCAAAGGTATCGTTGATTTGTTTGAAACCATCTATATCAAATAACGCCAAAGATAACGGTTGGTTAATTCGACGACAGCGACTAATTTCATTCTTCACATTTTTAATAAAATATTGCCTCGTCTGAGCGCCAGTAAGTACATCTCTTTCTGCAAGAATTCGAAGATTTCGGTTATCAAGTAGTATATGAGGTACCCATAAGCCAAAATAGGTGTTTGCAGCAAGCAGAGATATCGTAAATTGATAAACCATCGCGTGATTTCCCAACTGCAACCATGAGACTAAGATAGCGGTCGTTGTGCTGAGTATTCCCAAACTTAGAAATGCTCGTCCAGCACTCTCGGTAAATACAATCCACATCTGAACTATGCCCAAAAAGAAGACACAGAACACTACGCTGGATGCAGGATATATAGACACTAAAACACTAATGAGAGCCAGTACAACAATCGCTATGGCCTGCTTATACAGGTAATTCGATAATGACGACTGCTCATAAACAGACTTAAAATTTTCAACCAGCCAATGGCTTTCTTTAGGGTAGTATTTTGACAATATCGCAACCGTTATGGGAGCTATAACGACGACCCCAACTAAATCGCCTACCCACCAAGGGCCCCAAAGTGACATGATTTCACTTGGTAAAATGATTCCAGTAATTGCTAGAACGTTGGAACCGCCAATAGCCGCTATTAGCGATGAGGTCGCTGCGATGGTGAGAAACATCAAGATTAAATAGGGTATACGGAATTGTTTTCCAGTTTGGCTGAGCTTTCTTAATATCGTTGCACCTAGCCAATAGGAAAAACAGTGTGCAGTTGCAAAGAGCAGTCCGGTTAATAATAGAGTGGAACTACTCTGATGGGCTTGATAGATGCTATCTTCCCAAAAGGTGGTTGTTATCGAGGCAAATAGAACGATTGGAATTGCTCGCCAGCCGAAAATAAGAAATACAGCGTAAGTGACTCCTGAAGGTGGAAACCATATACTCGCGTGCGGTGCATATTCCATAAGTGCCGCCGCTCGCCACAGTAATATCCAAGCTACTGTAATTAATACTGGCTTAGATAACGTACTAAACCACTTGTTTCCAAACCTCGAATGTCTTTCTGGGCAAGATCCTTCCATCCCTATACGTCCTTTATATTTGCTTTTAGTTTTTTTGGGGAAAGCACTCTATTGTTCTAAAATTTAACGAATTTATTATTTATTTAGTTATTCCATTCCAAGATTAGCTTTAGGTTTCAAATATCGCCACTTTTACTGATACTTAAGGCAGTAAATGAGATTTATACTGCTAAATGATTACTATAGATGCATACTTCCATTAAAGTTTAGTTTTATTTCCAATCACAAAGGATCGGTAATAAGTGTTTGTTAAAAGAACCACACTGTTTTCACTTTGTTCTCTTGCCTTTGCCTGTAATGTTCATGCAAAAGGGTTTGATGTCATTGAAAATTTTTTAGAGCAGAGTTTTGCCTATACAGTGGTACTTAGTGATAGTGATGTGTTCACCGTTGGGATTAAGGATTTCAATCCAAATGAGCTTTTCAATACCGACAATCCAGAGTTGGGAACTGAAGACTCGGTTGCCAATCGAAAGAAGTATGGAATATCGACGCTACCAATGTCTTTTCGCCTAAATGACGAAGAAGAGAAAAACAAGCATGAACTCTTTTTCCGCATGTCAGGTTTAGGAACAGATGAAAATGTTAAATGGGGCAACGAAACTGTCTTTGACGATTTCCGTCAAGTTATCTTAGATGTGTATACCGCTTATCGATATGAGTACAAGTTCGACGAACACTGGACGATAACCCCAGGGATAGGTACGCATTTAATGCGTTATGAAAATACCATGGACTACAACAGTGCCACAGGTAAATCATACGCTCCCATTTTGGATGGATTGTTGTTTAACACCACAGCTTGGGCCAACATCTACGAACCCCATTTAAAGCTCAGCTATAAGAAAAATGAAGATTGGGGCAAATGGCAAGTTTCCTCTGCTGGACACTATTTCTATGGCTACGGATGGGGTGAAGCAAACCAAGGCGAAATCGGCAATAGTGAAGGATGGTATATCGTTAACAGCGCTACGCTCGTATACGACATTGAGCAAATAGGCCGCTCAATTCAATCGGTCTATAGCACCATCCGAAGGGTCGATGTAGGCAGTGATGTCTCACAACCTCTTGGTACTACTTTCTATTATGAAGCAACGGTCGGGTGGTTGATGACGCCACCATTTGAGATCAGCTTTGTTGACAATATAGGTTTAGGATTAACGTTTAACTACGGAAGTGCTTTTAAAGGAGGAAGCTTGGTGTTGTTCTTTAATCAAGATTAAGACGCAATTTTGATTCTGTTTCTACCGGCTTTTTTTGCTTGATAGAGTGCTTCGTCTGCTCGTTTAATGGCTTCTTTTGCTCTTCTTTCCAAAGAACTGTCACACACACCAACACTTATCGTAATGTTTACGGATTGGCTACGGTTATCTGAACGTTTCGTTGCACCATATTTATCATCTTTAGGACGACTGTCTGAATCTCGAATCACTAGGTCATATTGTTCTATGTCTTGGCGAATATGCTCCAAATACACCTTCGCTTGTTCGGCTGTTTTCCCTTTGAACAGAATCGTAAACTCCTCGCCACCGTAGCGATAAATCTTTGCTTTTCCTTTGACTAGGCGAATGCGACTAGCCACAAGTTTCAATACATCATCACCTGTATCATGCCCATAGGAATCATTGAATGACTTGAAATGATCGATATCAACCATAGCGATGGCGAACTTGCGTCCCGGGCTTCTTAAGTCGATTTCGAGTGCGTGTCGTCCGGGTAGCTGCGTCAATTGATCGTTAAAGGCCATCTCGTGGCTGGCTGAAATTAAATAGAGCATCATCAGCGCACCAGACAACGAAAACATTGTGCTGGAAACAAACTGAAGTTGAAAAAATATAAAGGTGGTCGAAGACATCAAAATGGCGGTATAGATGAATACATCCATAATTCGGTTCTTAGTCAAAACAAAGATACCGGTGATACCAACCATTGCGAGCAAGTAGAGTACCAGTATAAATGGAAGCTTTGATATCTCAGGAACAGAAAACAAGAAGGTATCTTTGAGGCTGCCGTACCCACCAGAGACATAGTAATCAACTGTTACATACGCCCAAAGCCCGAAGCATGCCAATAGTATTAAGTAGACAAAAAATGCGCGGCTAAGCAAATCGCCATTCTTAAATGCATAACTCAATAAACAGGCGACAGGTAATACAAAACTGAGTATTGAGAGTTCAAGCAGGGTAGAGCCTGTATAGAGCGGTGACTGCAATCGGTACTGAATTACCCAATAGCTAATCAGCATGGTACAAGCAACCATTGCCATTCGGCTTTGTTTGAAAATAAATGCAATGGCAATAGAACTGAGAAATAAAGCGTAAGGCAAGCCACCCGCTAAACCACTATTGGCGCGGGTAAGAACAATAACGTTGTTCATTCCATACCAAATAGCTGCCAAGAGCATCAACGGGAATGTAAAACGAAACCAAGGCGACGTAACTAAACTCGACGACATGCTTATAAACTAGCCAACAGAATAACTACTAATTGTGTTTATGATTAATAAACTAAGAATAACTTTATTTAATGAATTTCCAAGCTTTTTGCTAAACTTTAGTTATAAAAGCGCGCGCTTGAGCAAAGATTGTTCAAGTAGGCTCTATCTTCGTTTGATTAAAGATCATTGATGCAATAACTTTGTTTGAACGTATCACATCGACACATCGGTATAGGAGAACTCGTATGCAACTGAATGTTGAAGTGCACAATTATATGGAAACACTCGTTGGACAAGTGATAGCACAAGACAAGTATGCTACGACATATAATCACGACCAATTAGCAGATCTCGCGTGCTTGGCTCTTAGCCAACTTCGTCCAATCTATATTCGATTTGATATTGATTTTCTCTCTGCCTTACCCGAAGAGCGCCTCGTTATTTTAAAAGAGCACGCACAGACAGCGGTTGAAGCAGCGGAAAGTATGATCATTGATGACAGACGTAAGGATCGTGATACTGATATACCTATTGTTATGTCTCAAACGCAATTTGATGAAGATGCCGAGTTAGAATGGTATGAAAAACCAATTCTGGGCCATAAGCAGCACAACTTACCTTAAGGAGTTATCGTGGGATTTTTTTCTCGTTTTTTCGGTAGTAAATCAGAAGTAAAAGAAGCGTCGGTTGAACCCGTAGAGTACAAAGAGTTTTTGATTTACCAAGAGGTCATTCCTGAAGGTGGCCAGTATAGAATTGCAGGCAGAATAACTAAAGAAGAAGACGGCGAACTTAAAACTCACCGTTTCATTCGATCCGATGTACTGTCGAACAAAGCTGACGCAGAAGAACTCATGTTAAAGAAAGCGCAGATGTTCATAGATCAAATGTCTGGTCGGATCTTTTAGTTACCCATCAAGTCGTTGACAGAAATCATAAATTTAAGAGCTACAAGTGTATAGTCTTGTAGCTCTTTATTTATTTTGGCACTACGAAATTTCAATACTTGCCTATACTGGTTTGAGCTCTTACTTCAAATAAACGCTTTGTAATTTCAGCAAAATTGATAAACAGTCGCAACTTAACGTTATAACCAACAAAACTAAAATATTGTTATAAATATCTTGAGTTTGAATTAGGCGTTAGATAAAAAAGATTATTCACAGTGCCAATAGTCAAGGAATCGCTATGCAGATTGGTGTACCAAAAGAAATACTCGCGGGCGAAACGCGGGTCGCTGCTACTCCTTCATCGGTTCAGCAGCTTGTTAAACTGGGATTTGAGGTTTCAATCGAATCTCATGCCGGTGATTTAGCCAGTTTCGATAACGCATCTTACGAACAGGCTGGAGCCAAAATCGTTTCAAAGGATGAAGTGTGGAAGTCGGAATTAATTCTGAAAGTTAATGCTCCGCTATCTAATGATGAATCGGATGAAATTGCTCTTATTAAAGAAGGCGCAACATTAGTTAGCTTTATCTGGCCAGCACAGAATCCAGAGTTAATGGAAAAACTATCCACAAAAAGCATTAACGTGCTGGCTATGGACTCTGTACCTCGTATCTCTCGTGCTCAGTCTTTAGATGCATTGTCTTCAATGGCTAACATCGCGGGTTATCGCGCTGTCGTTGAAGCGGCGCATGAGTTTGGTCGCTTCTTCACTGGGCAAATTACAGCTGCAGGTAAAGTACCACCAGCTAAAGTATTTGTTGCTGGTGCAGGTGTTGCAGGCTTAGCTGCTATCGGTGCCGCTGGTAGCCTAGGTGCAATTGTTCGAGCATTTGACGTACGCCCTGAAGTAAAAGAGCAAGTTCAGTCAATGGGTGCAGAATTCTTGGAAGTTGATTACCAAGAAAACTCGGGCTCAGGTGACGGCTATGCTAAAGAAATGTCTGACGAGTTTAATAAAAAAGCAGCAGAACTTTATGCAGAGCAAGCTAAAGATGTAGATATCATTATCACAACTGCTCTTATTCCAGGACGTCCTGCACCAAAATTAGTCACCAAAGAGATGGTTGACTCAATGAAAGCGGGTAGCGTTATTGTCGATTTAGCAGCAGCCAATGGCGGTAACTGTGAGTACACAGTGAAAGACCAAGTGATTACCACTCCGAACGGCGTAAAAATTATCGGTTATACCGATATGGTAGGCAGATTACCAACTCAGTCTTCACAACTTTACGCAACCAACCTAGTGAATCTACTAAAACTGCTATGTAAAGAGAAAGACGGCAATATCAACATCGATTTCGAAGATGTGGTACTGCGTGGCGTTACGGTGGTTAAAGAAGGTGAAATTACTTGGCCAGCTCCACCAATTCAGGTTTCAGCACAGCCACAAGCTAAACCACAGAAAGTTGATCCTAAAGCAGCGAAAGTAGAAGAACCAACCTCTCCAGCTAAGAAAATTATTGGCTTGGCTGTTGGTGTCGGTGCGTTTGCATGGGTTGCAAGTGTTGCACCTGCTGCATTCTTAGGTCACTTCACTGTGTTTGTACTTGCATGTGTGGTGGGTTACTACGTTGTATGGAATGTGACTCACTCTCTGCATACTCCGCTAATGTCAGTAACCAACGCAATTTCAGGCATTATCGTTGTGGGCGCATTGCTACAAATCGGGCAAGGTAATGGCTTTGTAAGCTTCTTGGCATTTATCGCCGTTCTTATCGCAAGCATTAACATTTTTGGTGGCTTTACCGTTACCAAACGTATGCTTGAAATGTTCCGTAAAGACTAAAGGAGTAAGCAATGTCTGCAGGATTGGTACAAGCAGCTTATATTGTAGCTGCTTTATTCTTTATTATGAGCTTGGCCGGATTGTCGAAACAACAATCCGCTAGAGCAGGTAATTACTACGGCATTACGGGCATGGCAATCGCACTGATTGCGACTATTTTTAGCCCTAATGCTGAAGGATTTACTTGGGTCATCATCGCAATGGTGATTGGTGGCGGTATTGGTATCCATTTCGCTAAGAAAGTTGAAATGACAGAAATGCCAGAGCTAGTGGCCATTCTTCATAGCTTCGTAGGTATGGCGGCCGTGTTGGTTGGCTACAACAGCTTTTTAGATGCTCCAGAAGTGGCGACTCATGCTGAACACGTTATCCATATGGTTGAAGTGTTCATTGGTGTGTTCATCGGTGCGGTAACATTTACGGGCTCTATTGTCGCGTTTGGTAAGCTTCGTGGGATCATTAAGTCTTCTCCATTAAACTTGCCACACAAACACAAGCTAAACTTAGCGGCAATAGTTATCTCAACACTGCTAATGATTCATTTCATTAATGTTGATGGCAGCATGTTTGCAATGATCGTGATGACACTGATCGCTTTCGCTTTTGGTTATCACTTAGTTGCATCTATCGGTGGTGCCGATATGCCAGTAGTCGTTTCAATGCTGAACTCTTATTCTGGCTGGGCAGCAGCAGCGGCTGGTTTCATGTTAGCAAACGATCTATTGATTGTTACGGGTGCACTAGTAGGTTCTTCGGGTGCAATCCTTTCATACATTATGTGTAAAGCGATGAACCGCTCTTTCATCAGTGTTATTGCCGGTGGCTTTGGTCAAGAAGTAGTAATCAGCGAAGATGAAGAGCAGGGTGAGTACCGCGAAACAAATGCGGAAGATGTAGCAGATATGCTTAAAAACTCTAAGTCTGTCATCATCACTCCTGGATACGGTATGGCGGTAGCGCAAGCTCAATACCCTGTTTATGAGATTACTGAGAAACTAAGAGCATTAGGTGTAACTGTACGTTTTGGTATTCACCCTGTCGCTGGTCGTCTTCCGGGTCACATGAACGTGCTATTGGCTGAAGCTAAAGTACCTTACGATATCGTTCTTGAAATGGATGAGATCAACGATGACTTCTCTGACACGGATACAGTGTTAGTTATCGGTGCAAACGATACTGTTAACCCAGCTGCTCTTGAAGATCCGAACAGCCCAATCGCAGGAATGCCTGTGCTTGAAGTTTGGAAGGCTCAAAACGTTATCGTGTTTAAACGTTCAATGAATACCGGCTATGCAGGTGTTCAGAACCCATTGTTCTTTAAAGAGAATACGCAAATGTTGTTCGGCGATGCGAAACAGAGCTGTAATGATATTTTGAGCCACATCTAATAGGCTAACCCTTATTGAAACGACAAAGAGCAACTTATGTTGCTCTTTTTTTTTGCTTGGAGTAGGCAGTATTCTCAAACAAACTTGGTACAAACGTACAGGTTCAGCAAAATCCGACAATTCACACATTGCAATCAATAAAACCGTAAATAAGTATTATTGACATCGATATAACATGCTAGATGTTCATTTTGAGCATAATACGTTATAGTTTTTTAAACTTATGATTTAACGAACAATCAAATTGATAAAAGCGATTAAATTAACATTTGCCCTAATTGTGACGACTTTTTCGGCTACTACATTTGCAGATTCGCTCCCAGAGCGTATTGATCTGTTCGTGTCGCTATTTGATTATGATTCCGCCGTCGACTTTTATGATATCAGAGGAATACAAACCGACTACCCAACTCGTTTACTTACCCCTGAAAGCATGCTCCCGCAAACAGCTCAATATCCAATAAAAGATATTCAAATGTTGTACAAGCTTGCATTGAATTGTGCTGGAAACCTTCCGCTTAATCCGTTGGTAACAGAACCACTCGTTTTTACCAGAGCAACATGTAAAGGCACCCAGTTGTCTTCACGTTGGTTTGCTCGAAGTGGCCTGATTCACCCAGGTGGAGGCACATATGCTGAACGTTATGTAAAAAAGTATCCTGAAAAGCTTAATGAACTAGAGCAATATATGCATATTCAGGAACGCGCAAAAGCGGAACCTAATACTTTATTAGGGCGCTTACAAGCGATGGATGAAGAGTCTATAACAGCATTGATCTCTGGAGCGATGATGTTCGCAGAAGGAGAGGAGCTTTGGCTTAGAAAAGGAGACGAGTATTACATTTTCGATAAAGATACGTGGGATGCGAACTCAACTCAGGCGGGATTAACATACAGTATTGCTTCAATAGACAATACTTGTTTTGTTCAACGAGGAAATATTTGCTGGAATGTTGAAGATCATTCCGATCTTTTGCGTATAAGTATGATCGGACTTGTTATCGCCAACATTTTGTTGGTGATCGGCTGGTCTATTTATCGTTGGAACAGTAAGCGACAAGAGATGAAAAGTCGCATGCTGGTACTGCAAATACTGACACATGAACTAAGAACACCCATCGCGAGTCTATCTCTTACTGTTGAAGGCTTTAGGCGAGAGTTTGAACGCTTACCAGATTCCTTATACGATGAGTTTCGCCGGTTGTGCGAAGACTCTAGACGTTTAAGACAGTTGGCTGAAGCAAGCAAAGACTATTTGCAATCAGACAATAAACCACTTGCAACTGATTGGGTTCCATCTGTGCAAGAATGGCTGCAGTATAAAGTGGAAGAAGAGTTTAATAATGCTATTGAACTCGTCATTAATGATGATATTGCTGCGAAATTAAATGTATATTGGCTAGGCACATGCATAGACAATTTAATACGTAATGCCGTGAAGTACGGTGTTGCACCAGTGACGTTAGAAGTAATCACAAAATCTGATTCAGTGACGATTAAAGTTACTGATCAAGGGACACTAACAAACAAGGATTGGCGTCACCTACGTAAGCCATTTGTAAGTAAGAGTGGCTTAGGACTTGGCTTAACTATAGTAGAATCGATGGTCGATAGAATGGGCGGTAGAATGACCCTAATTGGCCCACCAACTACTTTTATATTGGAGATACCCTGTGAAACAGACGTTGCTTCTTGTTGAAGATGACAAAAACCTAGCTGATGGTCTTTTAGTAAGCTTAGAGCAAGCAGGATATGACTGTTTACATGCAGAAACAATCGCAGATGTTAAGCAGCATTGGGAAAAGGCTGATTTAGTGATTCTAGATCGCCAGCTTCCAGATGGTGATTCTGTTCAACATTTACCGGATTGGAAAAAGTTAAAAGATGTACCTGTCATCTTATTAACCGCGTTAGTAACAGTAAAAGATAAAGTAGCAGGCCTAGATGCAGGCGCTAACGATTATCTGACAAAACCTTTTGCTGAAGCAGAATTGTTCGCACGCGTTCGCGCTCAGTTACGTTCTCCGGAATCAGATGGTCAAGACGACACTAAAGTTGTGTTGCCAGAATTAACAATAGACAAAGCGACTCGTGATGTATTTTACAAAGGCGAATCGGTGACACTTACACGTACTGAATTTGATTTGCTGCTTTTCTTAGCGAGCAACTTGGGTCGAGTATTTACGCGTGATGAACTGTTGGATCATGTTTGGGGTTACAACCATTTCCCAACAACACGAACGGTTGATACGCACGTTCTTCAACTACGCCAGAAATTGCCAGGTCTTGAGATCGAAACATTACGAGGCGTAGGATATAAGATGAAAGCGTAATCAATGCGAAAAATAGCATTCATCGTTGGCACGCTATGTTGCGTGCCATTAACTGCAAATAGTGTAGAGTGGTTTGAAAGCAATTCACCACTGACGCAAGCTCATCAGCGTCTTCTAAATAATGATCTCGAAAATATGTTCGTTTCACTTGTAGAAGTGTGGCAACTGGAACATAACAAAAATATCAAAAATCACCTTAATGATTTGCTGCTCCAAGCCTTAACCGTGGATTGCGGCAAAGGATTAGATGCAAACCCTTTACCTAGCTGGATCTCATCAATCAATATTCGTCGGCTCGATATAAGAAGCCCTGGCAGAGATGCCTATCAGGTACTGGTTGATGCAAAGAGTCAAAAAGAACTCAATTCCATTGAACTCACACAATGGGTGGATAAACCTTTATCTGGTGATACAACGTTTACCAAAATTAACCGTGACAACGTCACTCAAGGTTCTACGTCATTTATTAAACGTTATAACTTAAACAATAAACCAGATATGGGTTTATATCGTTTAGATATTTCTACGTCAGACAACGAGTCATGGAGCACTTGGGTTATTTTTACCGAAAGTAGAGCAAAACAGACGGTTCGCTGGGCTTCAAAAGATCAATGGACAGTAGATAAGAATGCATTACTTAATCGTTTTTGCCCTTTACCCAAGCTAGATATTAATGTCTATGACTACATTGATGGAAAATATAAAGAAGTGTGGTCAAAAGAATACGAGTCCGATTATCCAACAAATCTGGAAGCAACAGATCTTTCGCCTGATAGATACATTTTAGCGGTATCGATGACGCATCTTCGTTGGCAAGGACCGATTTCTATTGAGCAATCTCAGGTTATCAGTAAGACATATGATATTTCCGTAGAGGAATAACTAAAGTTAGTTCACAATATGCCGTTATAAACGAAAAGGAACTAACGCTTATATCGTCATGAATAATAAAATTAAATTTCTCACACTTTCTATTATGCTAAGCGCTCCTACGGCGTTTGCGGCTAACTATGCAATTGAAGCTCGCGGTGACGCAATGGGTGGAGTTGGTGTCGTATCTGGAAGCTTTCTTACCGGCCCGTTTTATAATCCCGCTTTAGTTGCAATATATCGCCGCAATGACGATGTAGGTATGATCCTTCCAAGTATTGGTTTTTCTTATGATGACCAAGATGGAATGATTGATGATTTGGATACCATTTCAGATATTCTCGATAAAGCAAATAATGGTGATTACAGCAATGTAGATCAGCTAGGAACAACTTTAGATCATATCAACGGCAGCATTCTTAACGCTGAGTTGGGTGGTGTTGTTGCATTCGCTATTCCAAACCAATTCATAGCTGCCAACGTTTACGGCAAAGCTTATTCAGAAACCTTCTCAAATCCGAAAATAGCGAGCGCGAGTTCTTGTGATCCGTCACTTACTACTCAACAGTGCACAGTTGACCGAGCACAGCGAAGCACTGTAAATGCTGTATCAGTCGCCGTTACTGAAGTAGGGATATCATTAGCCAAATACCAAACCTTTCTTGGCCAACATATAGCGTTTGGCGTAACTCCAAAGTTACAACGTATCTATACCTATGTTTATGAAGCAAGCATGTCAAACTACGATTTGGCTGATGTTGCAGACAACGGCAATGGTGAAACTATGTTTAACCTCGATGCTGGTGCACTTTGGTTCTATGGGCCATTTCGAGTGGGCTTAGCTGCAAGTGACATGGTTAGTCGTGATGTACAAACACTGACAATACCATCTGCAGTGTCAGGTAATCCTTCACTTAGCTACCAATACGAAATGCGACCTCAATATACAGTGGGTGCAGGTATCGTTGCTGATTACTTTACGCTAAGTGTGGATTACGATCTCAATGAAAAAGAACGCTACGTTGATTTTAATGACAACACGCAGATGATTCGAGTTGGTGGTGAAATAGATATCCTACGACAACTAAAGCTTAGAGCTGGATATTACAAGAATCTCGCTTATGATGATAGCGAAGGAACGATAACTGCGGGTGTTGGTATTTCACCATTGAACTTGTTCCAGCTAGATTTGGCAGCAAGCTACACCAATGAAAATGCTATGGGGGCATACATTAACTTCCTTGCGAGTTACTAATCAACTCACTATAGTAGGGCTCCTATATTAGGAGCCTTTTTTATGTTTGATGATTTCCCACCTTTAACACATGCAGAACAGCAAGAAGCAGTCGAAAAGATACAAAGTTTAATGTCTGAAGGCATAAGCACTGCACAGGCAATAAAAATAGTTGCTGATGAGATTCGAAAAGCTAAGCAACAAGAGCAACAAAACTGAGACTGATAGGGCACGTAAGTGCCTTTTTTATTACCTCCAATTTCACTTCTCACACTCATCTAAACACTTGTAGCAATTACCCCTTAGGTATTGCTGCACTCTCTGCTAGCCATTAAAACCACCGCTGTAATTGTGTAAATCACAAAACCCCCATACCAAAACACAATAAAACCGTTAGATAAAACTATAAAGCGTTCACTTTCAATAAGATACGGCAGAGTTTTTCTCTGGAAAGTTTAGTGCCTTTTCTCGTTTTGTAATAAAATTACAAGCCGCTTACAAGCGAGGTAACGGGCCAGTGTATTATTCTGCTTGGTTACGGTGTGATTGCTTACTTATCTCTAGAGCCTTATATACAGTTGCAAATTCGATATGGATTTAATTTATGAAGGATTATGAGTTGGTGCACTTAGTGAGCAGATAAAAGGCTATCTCGCTTGAGGTTAAATCAAGTGTTTGGTGTAATTCACTGGGGAAAGGTTGATACATTTAGCTAGTGACATTGTCACTTACTGCTTGTACAGAACGTTAAAATGCGTTGATTCAGAACTAACATTACTTAGCCTGAATAACATAGGCCGTCTTTTGCTTAATAAAGTCGTTGAATTTGGCTTCTCGATGAAGCTAATTGATATAAAAATAGAATGTTCAAGCAGCAGACCTAACCACTAAGTTCTTCGCTAAAATTAAAGATACCGATATGCAAGATACAACTATAGATATACAAGATGTGTGGAAGATGGAGTCGTACTCATATAGACAACTCTTTTGAAGATATTTTCCCAGAACGTTCGAGTAGAAACTCGTAGCATCCCAAGTAAAGATGACAAACCTGGTCGCACGATCTACCAATAAATCGCGTACGCACATCTAGGCGGTAAGTTCCCAATAGAAATGAAGCCGACGCTTGAGAAAGACCAAGAGCCATACTCAGCAGGAACATACACGCCGCACAGTTCAAGTTATGTGGTAAACAACTTTGGTGGCTTAGAGCTAAAACGCTTTGGTATGATAATCGAGCCATTAGAAGATAAGCCAATCGACATTGGTTTAAAGAAAACATTGGCATAGAACGCTCTAAAACAACCCATCAATGAGTGCGCATTATGTCCAGTTACGGTAAATTATCCTTATTTAACAAAAACTTATAGAATGATGTTTTTATACGCTTTCTCAGTGGGAGTGTCTAGAAATGCATAAAAATAGACTTTTTCGAGAATTTGAATGTGGGTTAAGCGTCGAAGAAACCGCTGAATTGTGTTTTAAAAGTGCGAGGACTGTCACTGATTGGGATAGAGGGCATATGATCCCGCCAGAATGCAAAAGGCTCATGCGTTTAGCTACATGTCGTCAATTGAGCCATCTTGAGTGTTGGCAGCAGTTCAAAGTGATCCACGATAGACTCGAAATTCCCACCGGCCAACTAGTATCCCCTCAACAAATTGTTATTGGAATAGCATTGCTATCTATTCAGTCTGAGTTGGAGTTGAAAACGACATCTAAAGTGCTTCGTTATGCTAGAGCTTTATCAAAAATGTTGCAAAATTCTCGACAAATCAGATAGAACGACTTATCTGAAAACTCCAATTCTAAGTTCATGTTGATATAACTTATGAGGTCTTGCTCACTTCATTTTGATAAACGCTAGTCATATGCACATAGTTACTGTGAATTAAAACAAATATATCAAATGAATATTTGGAATAAACCGCACACTTTCCTCTAAATGTATAAACTTAAGCGTTAGTAGGATTTACTTACGACAAATATATTTATCAATTGTCAGGTGGTTAAGGGGGCGACTTGAGTGGTCACAGTATAACTTATGCTATATATAACCCTAAGTGGAGATATGGTATAGATGTAAGACTTTTGAAAATTGGCAGTGTTGACGTAACGCCTGAAGACTACCAGCCGCATATGTATGGTTCTATATTTTGTCCTAAATGCTTTACTCCTTTATCTCGTAATCCAGCTAACAAAAATTTATCTGCTAATACAAAGTCGGCGCACTTTAGACACCTACCCAGTTATGCTGAAGTACCTTGCCCTTACCACACCGTCTACCAGCCAGGATTAAACTATGTTAATGAGGAAACAACATCTGAGACAGAAGAAAACAATCAGATAAAAAATGTAAGAGAGTGGGCTAAGCTACCTCCAGAAAAATTAATGACCAGTGAAACTAAGGTCGTATACCAAGGCATTAATCATGATCCTCTTGGTCAAAAAACAGAAGTTACTCTTCCTAGACATTTTGGAGAAAAGGTCAAAATTGCCTCCAACATTGAGACTGTACAATACATATGTTGGCATCTGGATCAGTTAATTAACGTCGGGTTCTCTTTGCCGAAAAAGGGCGTAATACTTCCGCTAAAGGACTTGCTATACAACACCAAGTTACTGAGAAGAGATATTGGAAAGGAGCCGCAGCTTTTTTATGGAAAGATGCAAGGGTTCCATGTGCAAACGTTTAAAAATAGAACCAAAATCTCATGTAGAGATCAGAAATTTTTATATCTATATACAAACCACGAGTTAGATGTAAGGAAAAAATTTGATGCTACATGTATAGGTTCGTATGTAATGTTTTTTGGAAGCGTATTATGGGACGAACACGGTAAGCCTTATTTAATGCTTGAAGAATGGGGTTCTTATGCCGTTATACCTAAGAAACATGAAGTTATTTTAAATAAAATCACTAGTGAACTATGATAAGGACTTTCTATGAAGCTAAAAAAATTAGTAATAAATAATTTCAGGGGAATTAAATTTGCGGAAATTGATATTGAAAACTTCACTACACTCGTTGGGCCTAACAATATCGGAAAATCTACAATATTAAATGCTATTCATTTAGTCTTGGACAACAAAAAACCTAAACTTGAAGATTGGCCGGGACAGAAAGCTTCTACAGACCAGATGGAAATAATTTGTGAGCTAGGTGAATTGGAAGAATGGGAAAGAAACAAACCAGCAATTTCTCAATTGCTTCATGGTGACAGGTTAATTGTTCGAGTTGTTGCTGAATGGAATACTGAACAAACTGACTACAGTTATGAGTATTCTGTATATAACACAGAAGAAAAATTCCCTTGGTCTGATGAAAGTTTCACAAATGCCAAAAAAGATGCAACCTGCAAATCAATTTTTAGTGACTTAGGGATTACAAATGCCACAGCATTTAAAGACCGTCTTATAGAGCTAGAGCAATATACAAGAGATAATTATAGCGAGCATGTAATTAAGTCTGAAGATTGGCATGTGAAAAAATTTGCCAACTCTCTTCAACAAGCTGTACCTCATATAATGTATGTTCCTGCTAGTTTTAAAATAGAAGATGAGTTAAAAGCTACTAATAATAGTCCATTTTCATTTCTTTTCACTAATAAACTTTTCCCTAAAGTTAAAGGTGACCAAACATATCAAGATTATATAGAGCGGGCAGATCTACTACAGAAAAAGCTTAAAGGTAAAGCTGAAGATGGGTCTGAAATAGAAGGGCTTGGCGAAGCATTGGATGCCGTATCGTCAACATTGAACCAAATTTTAGATTTTGATTCAAAAGTACGACTTGCTGTAGGCGATATCGATGTAGAGCCACTGTTTATGAAGGCTGCAACGTTTTTAGTTGATGACGAAATTGAAACTAGCCTTCAATATCAAGGAAGTGGTGTTCAACGAGCTTTAGCTTTCGCGATGTTAGAAAGTAACGCATCAGTTGAATCTGAAGTTGCTGGAGAGCAAAGAACTATTATCGTTTTATATGAAGAACCTGAGTTATATATACATCCACATCTAATGCGAAGGTTAAAAACCACTCTACAAGAACGTTCTAAGAATCCAAAATGGCAAGTAATATGCTCAACACATTCTCCTTTTTTAATAAGTTTAGCTGACAACCCTAAGTCATTAAAATTAATCAAAAGAAATGTAGACAATAGACGGTATGTACATCAGATTTCAGATGATATTTTTGAGCGAAACGGTGACTATGATGAAAAGGTATTATTAAGAGCAACGTTAGATTTCCATCCTACTGTTTGCGAAAGTTTATTTGCTAAGCGTGTTGTTATTGTTGAAGGTGATACTGAAGTTGCTGTATTTAGTATGGTAGAAGAACTGGCCACTAAACTAGGTGTACAAAGTAGTATGCACAAAGATACAACCGTTGTATCTGCAGGAGGCAAATGGACAATTCCAGCAATAGTTAAAATATTGAGGGCTATGGATATCAATTATAGAGTAATTCATGACACAGATAGGAAGGGACTCACTGATTTCGAGTTGAATGAAAAGCCAGCAATCCACCCATTTAAAGCTAACGTAAAAATAGAGGAAGTTTCTGGAGAAGGGAAAGTATATTTAGTTGATGATACTTTTGAACATGTTCTATGGGACCAAGATGAGAATCAATCTATTAAAGCGGCTGATAAACCACTAAATTCATGGAAAAGGGTTAGAGACTATTTGGACGGAAATCAAGAGCTAACAAAGAAATCTCAGGATACTCTAAAGGAAATAATAACATTTGCTTTTTGCGAGTAGTTAAAGTTCTGGGGTAAGCACTTTTAACGGTTCTTATCCCAGTCGTCAATTAAGTGATATGCGTCTCATAATAAATTGAATATTGAGTAATTAAATTTCTATATGTGTATAACGCCGAGTTTTTAAATTGATATAGAAATATGAAGAGCAAGGTTTACACAAGTAATCAAATCTTTCGGCAGTTCGAATGTGGACTAAGTATTGAACAAACAGCAGATGTTTGCTGCAAAAGTATAAATACCATTAAAGCATGGGATAGAGGGCGTGAAATACCAGAATGTTGCCGCCGCTTAATGCGATTACAAACTGGTAGGGCAATTAGTCATCAAAAGAATTGGAAAAACTTCAAAATTGCCCATCACCGTATAGTTACACCAACAGGTGAAACTTTAACCCCTCAACAGCTGTTACTTGCCCAAGCTCTTGTATACGGCCAGTGTGAGTATACAGTTAAAACAACGTCAAGATTAATAAAGCTTGCTAGAGCTGTGGCGAAGATACTAGTTTTAGAGAGACGCTAAACGTCCCCAAAACAGAGAACGCCGATAGTTCGGTGGAATTTACCCCCGTAATACAGATTCGGGGGTTTTGCCTTTCCTTCAAGCGCATCACGCTTGTGCGTGCGCTCGTTCCGAGCACACACTCAATCGTAATTGCGCTTTTAATGCTAGTCGGAAAGCCGCTATGAGTATGCTGCAAAGCTATGAGCAACTCTTGACGCTTTAGGTTATTAGGTTGTTAGGCTTGGCAGGAAGGGGGGGATTTGATGCCCTTAAAATGTTTGGGAAGCTCCGCGCCAATTAACGACACGAGACACTCAGCATTTGTGTGGGCTTGGTGCCTCGGTCGCGTAAGACGCTCCCTTATCCCTGCGGGGGAAAACTGCTTTACAGTGAGATAGTAGTAGAATCAACGAACGGTACAATCTCAATTTTATATGTGCTCGGGATTAATCTAGCTCTTTGAACTTTTATGTGTGGGTATTTTGATTTGACGATCGCCAGTATGAGCTCTTGATGTTGGCTCAGCATCTTGTCACCTAATACGATCCCTTCTAAAGTCTCAGGTGAAAACTTGTAAGAGCTAATATCTGACTCCAATGTAATAATGCGCATTTCATTTTCGTATTTCCATGCAGTTGACTTCGTCGCGACTGTTTCTGTTACTTTTTGTATGTAGTTCAGTTTATCTATATTCGTCCACGAATCTGAACGCATATAGTCAGCTAAACTTAGTTTATTTGGCTCGTCTTTATAATCGACCCTAATCCCTCTCATGCGCTTGTTTGAGGCAACATTAATGTCATCCTGTAGTTTTTCGTTGTTAAAGACCAAACAGAATCCACGAAGTCCTTGAGCATAGTGTGACCACATTAAATTGTTATACAAAGGGTCATGCTCTTCGTCTTTAAGTGATAAGCACAAAAATTTCGATTTATGAACAATTTGAGTTAAAACACCAAGGTCGTATCTAAGTCCTTTTAGGATAAGCTCTTCCTTGGTAAAGTTACGCGGGTTTAAATCCAAGTCTCTGCACAATTCAACAAATTGTTTGTCATCTGGTGTCAAATTGTGTTTCCAAGACACCAGAGAGTCCCATAACTTATAGTCAGATTTTGTAAGTGTTTCATCTATAACTAGTGTTCCTTCAAAAGGATCATTGAAGTCTTCCTTAGACGAAAACCAGACTTCATAATTAGCCAATGATGCCAAGCTATTGGTATTAACTTCCCTAAACTTATAGAGCTTATATAGTGTCAAATGAGCCTCTCTGCAATCTAATTAAAGACGTGAGATACGACTATATCGTATTAACATATAAGACAACATCAAGAGTTCGATTACTGGTTTTCTCAGACTCAGAACGAAACAACACGCCAAGGTAGGGAATATCACCCAGTACCGGTACTTTCATGGTCACGGTTTGTGAATCTCTTGCCATCATTCCGCCTAGTGCAATGGTTTGACCAGATTTTACTGTGAGAACGGTATCAATTTGTCGCTTGCTCGTGACAATGTCACTGGCTTCCACGGATTTATCAACACGACTAAGCTCTTGTTTTACCCTGAGTTTAATATCCCCATTCAAACCAATCATAGGTTGTACCCAAAGCGATAAGCCTACGTCTTTACGCTCGATAGTTTGAAACGGTTTACTGCTTCCGTCTGTCTCTGTGGTGTATGAGCCGGTGATGATAGGCAGCTCCTGACCAACACTAATCAAACCACTGTGACCGTGCAGGATGCTGATTTCAGGGCGGCTCAATATCTCGGTTTTGTCGTTGGACTCAATCCAGCGCACAAAGGCATTAAAATCATCACTGGTCGCGGTGAAGTTAGGAGAGCCGGTTAAGAACGCAATCGCGGAGCCATCAAACGCCGTCTTAATCGCACCGGCACCAGCCGCGAGGTTGACCGTTAAATCTCGTAAATCACCATCTACAGTCTCAACAATCACAGCGCGTATCTTCACTTGTTTCAGTGGTTTGTCGACCGTATCGATAAACTCGGCTATGTCGTTGTGCATCGATTTGGGCGCGGTAATCATCAGCGCAGAGCCAGCAATGATACTGTCTACGTTGGTGACGTCAGGCACATCGAGCACGGACGATTGGACAACCAAAGACTTTCTCAGCGGCTCCAGTAAATCATCGGCGGTGAGGTAGAGCAGCTTATACGTGCGAGTGACGATTTCATTGCCGCCGGTGAGTTTGTTGCGCTTGTCTACGCGAATGACTGAACCCGATTCAATGTAAGTGAGGTTATGAGCGCGCATGACACTGAACCACACATCACGAAAGTTCGCCGCACCCGAGGCTTGATAGAGCTTCAAGTCACCGTTCACGGATGGATCAACAATGATGGTCTTATCAAACACTTTGCTTGAGATAATAAAGAACTCATTGAGCGTCTTACCGGCGAGGTTAGCTTCAAAGGCAAACGCTCGGGAAGCAAGGCACAGTAAGGCGAGGGCAAGGATGCGTTTCATTAATATAGTCCACCTTTGTTAAGTGTGACATTGTCACTATTAGTGCGATTTTGGGCTGTTTTACGGCGTTGATGGTTCTCGCTGGATGCCTCAAACGGGTCAAAGTAGCCATAGCGAGCGATGTTAAAACAGGCGCTCTCTTGCATGGCATAGGCTGAACCTTGCTGGGTGAAGCAGCTGCATTGCTTTCTCACAATTACACAGGTCAGTTCAGGATATTGATTCGCATCGAGCGTGAGCGAGTCATACACCGGCGCAGAGAACGGCAGGGAATCTAAGCGCGGAAGGAATTTTTCTATATACACTGTGTTTATATCCAGTATTTTTAAATCTTCCGTATTTTGGGCACTTTCAGCGGTTGAAACATCGCTCTGAACCACTTCAACGGGAGCCGGTGTGACCTGTTTTTGAAACCACGAATAGAGGTAGAACGCCGCCGCACTGATACCCAACACGCCAACGGTTAAACCGATGATGCCTTTTTTCAGTTGTGGGTCGAGCCTGACCTTTTGTGTGTGCTTAATCGAGCTGAGATAAACGCCATAGTATTTGTTATCGCGTTTCACTTTCTCTTTCTCGGCTTTGGCAAGTTCGGTTTTATTGGCAGGGTCAAAGCCTTCAATGTGAAAGTATCGATGCAGCCAGTCACCGCCGATGAACTCGTAATGGACGTAATACTGCATACGCCGACGAATGATTTGGTCAACGTCTTTAAAGTCTTGAGAGATGTAGACCAAATCAATGCCTTTGTGCCGGTGCGTGGTCACGAACTTCACATCAGGCGACACGGTTTTACCAGCAGTGCGGTTGCCCCAAATGTTCTGCACTTCATCCACCAGAATCACCGAACCGGCAGGAAGCATGTGGATCTCCGTTGGATCATCAAACGATGTCCAAGACAGGTTCAGGTGTTCAATGTCTTGGTAAGTGATGGACTCTTCATCAAGTTCAAGCACGGCTAAGGCTTCTTTAAACGAGGCGAGGCGCTTAGGGGATGCCAGCTTCTTGAACCAGTGAAGCCACTGCTTAAACGGCTCATGCTTCTTGTAGTGAAAACCCAGATAGGGCAAATCTTCGAGAGTTGCCAGACGTTGCTCTGTCTCAATGCGTAACAGTTTCGCTTCTAACTCTTTGTTGTGACTGTTGGCAGGGAAATACACGCCATAAAGCCAGCCCTGAAAGCTGTTACACACGTTGTAGTCGAGCAGCATCACCCGAATACCATGATAGAACACAGGACGGTCGGCGAAGTTGTCGTTCTCGATGATAAACTTGATGGCGTTAAGGCTTTTTCCTGTTCCCATACCGCCACTGAAACCGTGCAACATAACTCTGACTCCTTACGCTGGGTCGACCGGTTTACGCCATGAAGGACGATAGCCAGTTGCCGACATGAGTCCGTTTAACGTGAACGAGAACACCACACAGGTGAGCACCACGTTGATATAGGTATCCACGCCAGCCATCGCCATGAGCGCGGCAAGTTTCGGAGTGACGCCGTTCATGTTCGACTGTATGTAATCGGCTATCGAATCCATTGCCAGCGATACGCCGGTGTAAGCGACCAAAGAGAACCCAACCGAGAGCGCGACATAAGTCGCCAGACCTTTTGCAATGCTGGGAATGAGAGGAACCAGCACCGTGGCTAAAAATCCAATGAAATACTGCATATTAAACGGCTCCTTGTGTGCGACCGATGATGAACAGACCCGTTAACCACGCAAAGGCAATCAATAGGGGGCGTAATAACTCCGCATAGCGACAGGCTGGATCAAACTTAAATTCAATGGTTTTGCTGTCACCAAAGGCGCGAAACGAAATGCGCTCAGGCGCAGGACAAGCACCGCTACCAAAGGACACACCGCCATTGAGGTACTTCTGATTCATGCGCGAGTAATCGATGCTGTCTTTCTGAACCAGCAGCGCTTCATTGTTGAGTAACTTGATACCCTTAAACGCTTCTTCCAGTTGGGCGAATTCATCGACCGTGCACGTACTGTCGTACTGGACTTTAAGCAGGGCGCATTGAATGACATCACCGCGACACTCGAAAATCGATTTATCACAATCGGCGCTGGCCATCGGAGGGTCGGTTTTCTCTTGCTCTTCTTCTTTGGGCTTTTCTTCTTTGCCAGTGTCGTTGGGAATCAGCGCACTGTTATCGCCTCGGATTAGATGCTCCAGCATTTCACGCATTAACCCGAGTTGATGCTGAGAGAACTCGTTACCTCGTGAAAGCTGTTCAAGCAGTTGACCGCCGAGGCTTTTCAAGTTGCTGTTGACGTTCTCCAGATGCTGATTCGAGAGCGACACTTCTTTCACAATCGCATTGTCACCGGCTGACAGTTGCGAATCGTCAGGCTTTTCAGTCGGCGTGGGATTTGGCTCAGGCATAGCTTCTGGCGGTTGTTGCTTTTCACACAGCTGTGGATTCAAATCGCAGAAGTTCGGGTTATTCGTGGGGATGTTTGCGCCCGTGCCAGTTGAGCCATTACCGGCACCATTGTTTGAACCATCAAGGGGCGGCAAATCGGGGATAGGTTCATCGGTCTTTTCGGTTTGTGGCGGCAGGGCGCAGGTCTCTTTGCTTGGGTCACAATAGGCAACATCCTTGGGTGCTTTCTCACACGTTAAGCCAACGATACAGTCACTCGGCACATAGTTGCAGCTTGAAACGATGTTGGGATGTTGTCCGGTCACATCCTGGCAAGACCATTGATAATCGGTTGTCCATAATTGCGTGTTAGGGTTGCCAATCTGACAAGCGTATTGTGCCTGCTCAAACTCTTTTTGGAACTTAGGATCGTCACAGGTGGGCGGTGGAGGTTCACACCGTACCGCCGGATATTTCGGGTACTCACCTTGAGCACAATTTTCAGCATTATTCGCATTGGACAATACCCAACGCTCATAATCTATTGACGCCAGCAACAGAGAGCCGCCGTAGCGCTCCTCAATATTGCGTATTTCACCAACACGGATGTAGTTTTCATCGGGATTGTTTGCCATTCGTTTAGCGGCTTCTTCATCAGTACGCTGTACACACACGGACTTGTCTTCATAAGGTTTGAAGCTGCAATCGAGAGGCTTAATGCTGGCAAGTACCCATCTAGCCGGTTGATTGGCATAAGTATTCACGCTGGTTAGGAGTGCAATACAAATAAACCCAATAAGAACACCGTAATTACATACATTTCTAACGTCATAACGTGCCATCCTTTAACCCTCAAGTTCGATCAAAAAAGGGCTGAATACACAGCCCTTGAGTCAGCAAGCAAAGGCGACTTTAACCGCCGATTTTGCCCCATGCTTTTTTCGCAATGGTGAGCAACAGATAAGCGCCGCCCA
>NZ_JAKKCI010000007.1:0-227358 GCF_021726015.1 Vibrio sp. A1-b2 | reverse complement strand
AGTAGGACATCGCCAGGCTTTTATTTAGCACCAAGCGCTAACCAATGCGGAGCGGTAGTTCAGTTGGTTAGAATACCGGCCTGTCACGCCGGGGGTCGCGGGTTCGAGTCCCGTCCGCTCCGCCACTTATTTAAAGAACCTCAGCTGAAAAGCTGAGGTTTTTGCAAATCTAGAGAATAGAAATTCTGCAGGGGTGTAGCTCCAATTGGCAGAGCAGCGGATTCCAAATCCGCGTGTTGGGAGTTCGAATCTCTCCACCCCTGCCATTATTTAAGAAGCCTCAGTCGACAGACTGGGGCTTTTTTACATCTGTCGTTTGGATAGTTGCTGTAATGCTCAATTGGCAGAGCCGCGGATTCCGCCAACACCAAAAATCAGCGCGTGTTAGGTGTTCGAATCTCTCCACCCCTGCCATTATTAGAAGCCTCAGTCGAAAGACTGGGGCTTTTTCACATCAGTCGTTTAGCTAGTTGTTGTAATGCACAATTGGCAGAGCAGCGGATTCCGCCAATGCCAAAAATCAGCGCGTGTTGGGAGTTCAAATCTCTCCACCCCTGCCATTATCAGCCTCAGTCGAAATACTAGGGGGTTCTCACACTGTCATTTGGATAATAGGGATTTCTTGACTAGTAGGTGAGATTAGCCAGTGGAGCGTAGGCTTCTACAACAGTAATGAAAATATGCTTACCTAATTGGTTGCTTTGTTATCATTAATATCGGTGATATTATCGCCCCACTTGCTTATATAAACGCCATACCGTGATTTACTCAGCCTCTGATCTTATTATCTTTGCTAGCGTCTTAAACAATATTCTCTGCAGTGTTGTTGGATGTTTGTTCTTATTACAAATTCGTAGTGGTTTGTCTGGCTATCAGCGACTCTCAGCGTCGTATTTTTTCCTATTTTTTCTGTTGTTAGGTTCTGCTTTTTTTGCAATGGCTATCCGCTCTTGGGTTCCTCTTGGCTATTCTGTATTAATTAATAATGCACTCTATATGAGCGTGGCTTATTTGCTCTTATTTGGCACTCTAAGCTGGTATAAGAAACCAATAAAGTATTGGCTATGGAAGCTTGCTGTTATTCATGTTCTTGCTTACACGGCTGTTCAGTACGTAATTTACTATAACTGGCCCGGAACCCTTCAGTTCAGAGTTCAGTTAGCTTTTTTTAACTTTATTCTGGTTTATCTAGCAGCATGCTGGGTCTGTTATAAGAATCGACATCTGAACGGAAGAGGTGAGCGCATGTTGGCGCTCTCTGCTGTGGTTTGTATGGTTGCCGCTAGCTTTCCAACTATCGCTTTGGGGATAACTAACAGTCCTGATTACTATCGTGTGGCAGTCGTTGTAACTCAGAACATTGTATGTTTCTTTTTGCTTGGTTCATTATTGTCGCTGTTTTTGTTTAAGCAGATCGATTGGCATTACGAGCGCTCTATCCGTGATGAACTGACGGGGTTGTACAATAGGCGCTATATCAATGAACGTATTTCTAAATCTTTATCCAATTCTGGCTCTCGAGGCGTCATCGCGGTTGTTGATATCGACCATTTCAAGAAGGTAAATGACTCTTTTGGGCACGATGTTGGTGACAATACGCTTATTGCAGTCTCTAACATCCTTAAATCATTTATGGGACAGCAAGATCTGATTGGTCGTTACGGTGGCGAAGAGTTTGTTCTTTTTCTTTCTCAGAGAGATTCTGAGAGTGTTAAAACGCTTTTAGAAGAGATGAGTAGGGCTGTTGAAACCAAAGCATCTGTAATGCTTCCTAACCCCGTTACTATCAGTGTCGGCTACAGCGAAGTGAGCAACGAAGACACGCTACATAGTTTATTCAGTAAAGCGGATTCAGCGTTGTATATGGCGAAGCGCAACGGCAGAAACTGCATCATTAAAAAATAGGTGTGTGATAGCAATTTAGTTACCACTATTGTTTACATTGTGATGAGAATAAGTTTTATTAACGCTTTGTTGTGTTGCTTTACCTGAGGCAGAAATGGATATTACTCGTCGTCGCTTTCTTTCAGTTAGTTCAGCTCTTGGGCTATCTACGTTATTACCTGCCTGTTCATTGATCCGGACTGATCAGGAAAGATATGTTTATGAACTTACAGCGGAAGCTTCTTCTGCTGAGATCGTTCCGGGTTATGTCACTCCTGTTCTTGGCTTTAATGGTTCAATACCCGCTCCGACAATACGCTGTCGTCAGGGGGAAAAAGTGACCATTCGCTTTACCAACAAACTTGACGAACCGACAACAATCCATTGGCATGGCTTGCGTATTCCTATTGGTATGGATGGTGTTCCATTTCTAAGCCAGAAGCCGATTATGCCTGGTGAGACGTTCGTTTATGAGTTTACTCCACCGGATGCGGGCACCTTCTGGTATCACCCTCATATGAACAGCGTAAAACAACTGGGTATGGGACTGGTTGGACTTATCGTGGTGGAAGAAGCGCAACCAGTCACTTTCGATGAAGAACATGAGTTAGTTCTTAAACATTGGCATCTTGATAAAAAAGGCCAATGGAAGGACTTGATGATTCCACGCTACAGCGCTCGCATGGGTACTCCGGGGGAGTGGGGAACGGTAAACGGTATTCACAATCCTAGTTACGATGTGCAGAAAAATGCCAGTGTCAGATTGAGAATCGCTAATGTCGACAACACGATTACTTATCCAATTGCTGTTGAAGGTGCTGAAGCGTGGGTAGTGGCTATTGATGGTAATCCGATTAAAACGCCTTATCCTTTAAAAGAGCACAAGATAGGGCCGGGAATGAGAGTGGACATCGCTTTTATTGCGCCTAAGGCTGGAAATGTGGTTTACGTGCGCCAGATGAAAGGAAAATTCCCGTTCCCACTGTGCGAATTTAAATGCCAGCAATCAAAGTTACCCGAAGGCTCCGAGATCCCAGCTTTGCCTCTCAATCCAATTCCTAAGATTGATTTAGCCAATTCTCAATCCATCGACTTCGTTTTTGAGTGGGAAGGTGCCGTTTCTCCTGCTGATGAAAGTGGTCATGCGGTACCTAATTTTTGGCTGATGAACAAACGAGCTTGGGAAGGAATGAGCGCCAATAATATTCCTGCACCACTCGCTAGTTTAGAACTCGGCAAAACGTATATTTTTAATCTCAAAAATGTCACGCAGTATCATCATCCTATTCACTTGCATGGACATACGTTTACCGTGTTAGAGTTGGATGGAAAACCTGTCGATGCTCCTTTTCATACTGATACAGTATTGCTTGGAAAAAATGGCTCGGCGAAGGCTGCGTTCGTTGCCGACAACCCAGGGCGATGGATGTATCACTGTCATGTGATTGAACACATGAAAACGGGTTTGATGGGATACATCGAAGTTGCTTAAAGTGACTCCTGTAACTTTTTAAAACTATTCAGTTATAGAGGGTAATTCCTCTTATTTTGAGAACATTATTTTCATCATTTTTGACTCTTTTGTGCTCAATAAATCAGTACAATGGCTGAAATGATTTTGGGAGGGTACATGGGGCAATTTTCAATTCTGGGTCTTATTGCGATCGGTGGTGCGATCGGTGCGTGTTCTCGATACTTAGTATCAGAAATGTGTGTCACCTTATTCGGACGATCTTTTCCATATGGCACGCTAACTGTTAACGTGGTCGGCTCATTTATTATGGGGCTGCTGATCGCAGCAGTAGAAAATGAGTGGTTGGCTCCTTATCCGTGGCGACAAATTATCGGTTTAGGTTTCCTTGGGGCACTGACCACGTTTTCGACTTTCTCAATGGATAACGTACTTCTTATGCAGCAAGGTGCATTTGTGAAAATGGGTTTTAACGTGCTACTTAATGTACTGTTGAGCATTTCAGCTGCCTGGCTTGCTTATCAATGGTTAATAAAAGGTTGATTAAAAACTCTACTTTTGTTCTTGGTTAACTAAGTTTCTTTATCTATAATCGTTTCACTTGTCGGAGTGCCATAAGGCTGAGACCGTTTATTCGGGATCCGTTGAACCTGATCTGGTTAATACCAGCGAAGGGAACAAGAGAAGAGCCTCTTTCTAGATTGGTTGGCGATAAGCCCCAAACCTAAGATCCGTCTACTCATCTCTTATTGACACATTTTTCCGCCAAGCATTTATCCCTAAAAACAATACAAGGAAAATGCTATGTCGAGTCGCAAACAAGCGAGACTGGAAGCAAAACAGTTTATCGAGAACCTCTCCGTTCAACCTTATCCAAATTCTACTAAGACTTATGTCGTTGGCTCTCGTGCCGATTTACGCGTACCGATGCGTGAGATTTCACTTGCTGATAGCTTAATCGGCGGAAGCAAAGAAGCTCCGATATTTGAGCCTAACGAACCAATTTGTGTTTATGATACTTCTGGTGTTTATACCGATCCTGAACATGAAATAGATTTATATAGCGGGTTACCTAAACTAAGAGCTGGCTGGGTTGAAGAGCGAAACGATACTGAAGTTCTGCAATCGATGAGTTCTGAATACGCTCAAGAGCGTCTATCTGATGAAACATTGGACGAGCTGCGCTATGGCAATTTGCCTTCGATTCGTCGTGCCAAAGAAGGAAAACGCGTTACTCAGCTGCATTATGCTCGTCAGGGTATTATTACTCCTGAAATGGAGTTTATCGCGCTGCGAGAGAACATGGGTAATCGCCGTTACCAAGATGAACAACTCAACCAGCAGCATTCAGGACAGAGTTTTGGTGCAAATCTTCCAAAAGACATCACTCCAGAGTTTGTGCGCAAAGAAGTGGCTGAAGGGCGCGCGGTGATTCCATGCAATATCAACCACCCAGAAGCAGAACCTATGATTATAGGCCGTAACTTCTTAGTGAAAGTAAACGCCAATATTGGTAATTCGTCTGTGAGCTCTTCAATTGAAGAAGAAGTAGAAAAGCTAGTATGGGCGACGCGTTGGGGTGCTGATACGGTTATGGACCTTTCTACTGGCAGAAATATTCACGAAACACGTGAGTGGATATTACGTAACAGCCCGGTTCCGATTGGTACTGTTCCTATGTATCAAGCTCTGGAAAAGGTAAACGGTGTAGCTGAAAACCTGACTTGGGAAGTGATGCGCGATACCTTACTTGAACAAGCGGAGCAGGGGGTCGATTACTTCACAATTCATGCTGGTTTGCTTCTTCGATACGTACCTATGACTGCTAAACGCGTAACCGGTATTGTCTCTCGTGGCGGCTCAATCATAGCTAAATGGTGTCTGGCTCATCATCAGGAAAATTTCCTTTATACCCACTTCAGAGAGATCTGCGAAATCTGTGCGAAGTATGATGTTTCGCTTTCGTTAGGTGATGGTTTACGTCCGGGCTCGGTTGCTGATGCGAATGATGAAGCTCAGTTTGCTGAGTTAAGAACACTTGGCGAGTTAACCAAAATCGCTTGGGAATATGATGTTCAGGTTATTATCGAAGGCCCGGGTCATGTTCCGATGCATATGATTAAAGAGAACATGGAAGAGCAGTTGAAGCATTGCCACGAAGCGCCTTTCTATACTCTTGGTCCTCTGACGACAGATATTGCACCCGGCTATGATCATATTACGTCTGGTATCGGCGCTGCCATGATTGGTTGGTATGGTTGTGCCATGCTTTGCTATGTGACGCCAAAAGAGCATTTAGGACTTCCTAACAAAGAAGATGTAAAAACAGGGCTTATTACTTATAAGCTTGCTGCTCACGCTGCTGATCTTGCTAAAGGGCATCCAGGTGCTCAAGTCCGTGATAACGCTTTGTCAAAAGCACGTTTCGAATTCCGTTGGGAAGACCAGTTCAACCTGTCTCTCGATCCAGTTACCGCACGTGCCTTCCATGACGAAACACTTCCTCAAGAGTCAGGAAAAGTTGCCCATTTCTGTTCTATGTGTGGTCCTAAGTTCTGCTCAATGAAGATCTCACAAGAGGTTAGGGAATACGCGAATAACAAAGAGCAAGTTGCCGCTGACCAAGCCATCGAAATCAAAATGCTGGATGACCCACTGCTATTTGAACAAGTGGATCAAGGTATGCGTCAAAAATCTCAGGAGTTTTTGCAGTCAGGTTCTGAGCTTTACCATCCAGTAGTTAAACAGAACTCTGTCGTTACGGAGGAGTAACTTGTGAAGATACTTATCCCATCTCATTGCCTTGAGTTTACGGGAGAAGTTCAACAAGTTTTGCTGCTCGCAACTGAGCAGGGTTTCAATATCAGTCACATTGAGTTGGGCGTAAGCCCGACCCAATGTATTGAACTTGTTGATACAGAGACGTCTCGTTTACACAGCAATTTATTTGAATCAAGTGGCGACGGTGATCTAGAGAGAGAACTGACGTTTCTCTACGGGGGGCAACCTCAAGAGATTTGTCTACCTAATGTTGTTCAAATTGGCGTTTCTTATGATGAACGTCTGGTAGATAGCTGGCTTCATCTAGATGAAACAACGCTCTTGATTCATAGTCAGACCTTATCTTTGAATCAATCTTGGCATCATTTTTCCTGGGTTGTAGCTTCTCTCGCTCTCGATTTTCCTCTGGAAGATGCCCTTGTTTTGAGTCGGGCTGCAATGAATGTTTCACGTGAAACATGGCCGACACAGTTCCAACATTTTCCGTTTATTGAGCAACCTGCAGTTTCTATTGCTCAAACAGGTTTTACCACTCTAGGTAAACAATCATTGGGTCTATACCCAGTCGTTGACAATGTTGAATGGATTGAAAGATTGCTTAAGTTGGGAATTAAAACCATACAATTACGGATTAAAGACCCAAATGAGCCAAGTTTAGAACAACAAATCGTTAAAGCTATTCGACTGGGTAGAGAAAACAAGGCACAAGTGTTTATTAATGACTATTGGCAGTTGGCTTTGAAGCACAAAGCTTTTGGTGTTCATCTTGGTCAAGAAGATGTATTAGACGCGGATTTGGAGCTTATCGCAGATAGTGGAATGGCATTGGGGTTATCCACTCATGGCTATTTTGAGTTGCTACGTATCCATCAGCTATCACCGAGCTACATCGCCCTTGGACATATATTTCCTACCACTACTAAGCAAATGCCATCAAAACCACAAGGCTTAGTACGATTGGGTCTTTATCAAAAGCTGCTTGATAGTATGCCTTATGGCAAATCCATCGGAGTACCAAGTGTCGCGATTGGCGGTATTGATTTAGACAATATTCAGCAAGTGCTCGATCAAGGTGTTTCAAGCATTGCTGTGGTCAGAGCTATTACCGAAGCAAAAAATGTGGAAGCAAACGTAAAAGAGTTGCAGTCAAAGTTTAGCCGCACCTCGAATAGACAGGAGGTGTTCGATGTTATCTGACAATGCCTTTTTACGATATCAACGCCAAGTATGCTTACCTGAGATCGGTGAATCAGGGCAACAAAAACTGTGCGACTCTTCTGTACTAATCATCGGCTGTGGAGGCTTAGGTAACTCGGCTGCTCTATACCTAGCTGCTGCAGGAGTCGGAAAGCTGGTTCTTTGTGATGATGATGAGGTAGAAGTTTCTAACTTATCTCGTCAAATCGCATTTCGTAATCATCATGTATCAACACCAAAAGTCGAAGCATTGGCGCAACAGCTACGAGCTTTAAATCCAGAGTGTCATATTCGAACGGTACAACGACGAGCTGATAAGAATCTGTTGCCTTTGGAAGTGTCGATGGCGGATGTGGTGTTGGATTGTTCGGATAACCTAGAGACTCGACATCTCATTAATCAGGTGTGCTTTGAGTGTCAGCTTCCACTTATATTAGGCGCTGCTATTGGTTGGAGTGGTCAGGTTATCGCTTTTGATTTTGCCGCACCAAACAAAGCAACTGGCTGCTATGCCTGTATGGTTCCTCGCGACTATACCGATCAACTGGGGAAATGCAGTGACCTTGGGATTATCGGTCCGGTAGTCGGAACTATTGGCAACCTACAAGCCTTGTTGGCTATTCAATATTTGGCTGAGCTGCCTGAGTTTAAAACTCATCAGTTAATGACATTCGACGCTAAACACCTAGATTGGCAAAAGTGGCAGTTGATGGCAGATCCTGATTGTGAAATCTGCGCAGCCAAAGAAGCCAATACCAATAACAATGGGGGGGTGATATGTCCATCACTGTAACCGTTAATGGCATTGTTCAGCAGATCAATCAGCAAACCACGCTTACTTCTTTGCAACAGCAATTAGATTTACCCGCAGTTGGTTGTGTCTTTGCCATCAATGATCAAATTATCCCTAAAGGCTTGTGGTCATCTCAGGTGCTCAATGAAGGGGACCGAATCTCTCTTTTTCAAGCGATAGCAGGAGGCTAACGTTATGTCGAACAACAGTCTTTCAGGTCAAAATTTACTAACAATTGCGGATAAAACATTTCGCTCAAGGCTACTCACAGGTACTGGCAAGTTTTCTAACCGCGATACTATGGCGAAAGCTATTCAAGCTTGCGAATCTGAATTGGTTACTATGGCCCTCAAGCGAGTGAATCTTGAGACTCGTGACGATGATATTTTGTCTCCGCTAGTAGAAGCTGGCGTGAATCTATTGCCAAATACATCAGGTGCAAAATCAGCAAAAGACGCCATTTTTGCGGCGCATTTGGCTCGTGAAGCACTTGGCACAAATTGGCTTAAATTGGAGATTCATCCAGATCCAAAGTATCTGATGCCAGACCCAATAGAAACGTTGTTGGCAGCCGAGCAGTTAGTAAAAGATGGCTTTATCGTATTGCCATATTGTCATGCAGATCCTGTTCTGTGTAAAAGGTTGGAAGAGGTTGGTTGTGCTGCCGTTATGCCGTTGGGTGCGCCTATCGGTACCAACAAGGGATTGGTATCCCGTGAGTTCCTCGAAATTATCATCGACCAGGCGAATGTTCCTATCATAGTTGATGCTGGAATTGGCGCACCGTCAGATGCTGCATTAGCAATGGAACTAGGGGCGGACGCAGTATTGGTGAATACCGCAATTGCTACTGCAGGTGATCCGATTGCTATGGCCAAAGCATTTAAGCTGGCGGTAGAGGCGGGGCGAATTGCTTTTGAAAGTGGATTGGCTGGTCAGGTAAATCACGCTGTAGCGTCAAGTCCGTTTACAGAGTTTCTGGGAGGCGCATGATGAGCTTTCTGGAGCGATTTAAACAACTCGACTGGGATGATATTAAGCTCTCTATATATAGTAAGACTTCTCAGGATGTCGAACTGGCGTTAAGCAAGTCAAAGCGAAATCTTGAAGATTTTAAAGCGCTAATCTCTCCTGCTGCAGAGTCGTACTTAGAGCTAATGGCACAACAGTCTTACCTGAAAACTCGCCAGCGTTTTGGTAATACGATGTCGTTCTATGTTCCGCTCTATCTATCAAATTTATGTTCTAACGATTGTACCTATTGTGGGTTTTCAATGGGCAATCGTATCAAACGTAAAACCTTAACTGATGAGGAGATAGAGGCTGAAGTAGAAGCAATTAAAAAAATGGGATTTGATAGTGTTTTGCTGGTCACTGGCGAACATGAAACCAAAGTAGGAATGGATTATTTTCGAAGAACCGTTCCTCTGATTAAGTCTTCATTTAACTATCTGGCTATGGAAGTTCAGCCCCTAGATCAAGCGGAGTATGCGGAACTAAAAACGTTAGGTTTAGATGCAGTCATGGTTTATCAAGAGACCTATCATCCGTCGACTTATAGCAAGCATCATTTACGTGGTAAGAAGATGGACTTTCAATATCGCCTAGACACACCGGAGCGGTTAGCCAAAGCGGGTATCGATAAAATTGGGTTAGGGGCGTTGATTGGTTTGGAAGATTGGCGAACGGATTGCTTCCATGTAGCCGCTCATATCGACTATCTGGAAAAAACGTATTGGCAAAGCCGATACTCGATTTCCTTTCCACGATTAAGACCGTGTGCCGGAGCCATGCAGCCCAAATCTGTCATGAGTGATAAACAGCTTGTACAGCTCATTTGCGCTTATCGCTTATGGAATGGAGAAGTAGAACTCTCTCTATCGACACGTGAGTCTGCTAGTTTTAGAGACAACGTTTCAGTACTCGGTATCACTAGTATTTCTGCGGCTTCGAAAACTCAACCCGGTGGTTACGCGAATTCGAATGTTGAGCTGGAACAGTTTGCGATTAGTGACGAACGCTCTGCAAATGATGTGGCGCTGGCGATGAAGAGCAAAGGGCTGGAAGCAGTGTGGCAAGATTGGCATTTTGCCTATTCAGGATAAAAGCCACCAGCTGACTATTCGATTTGGGCGATTGAGATCTTGAGATAGAGAGAAGAATAGAGACAAAAGATGTTTCACGTGAAACATAAAAAAGGCGACCGTGAAGTCGCCTTTTTCTTATCGAACTAAATCTACTAATCTAAGCAGCTTGCTCTTGCTGGTACTTACCAAGTAGGGCGTGGTAGAAGTCATGGTCACTTAACGTTCCGACTAACTCTCCATTCTCTATCAGCACAATAGGGTTACCAGTATGGTAGCGAATTTCGATGGCATCACGCATTTCAATATCTGGCGAAGCTACTACAAGTGAATCACTGGTTAATTCCTCGAATTTAGTTTGTTCGTTCCATTCAATCAGCTTCAGTTTTGGCGAAGATGAAACATGCCATTTGTTGTCACTTTTCTCTATCCAAACATCCGCTTGTTGGCATATCTGCCAGCGACCAGATTCTTGCTTAAGTTCATCACAACTGTTCATTAAAGAGCGTCCTTTAAGAACATTTAATGGGTTGGTATGAGACACGAAGTCTTGGACGTATTGAGTCTTCGGCTTGAGAACGATCTCTTCTGGCTTACCATATTGGATCAGCTTTCCTGATTCCATAATGGCGATACGAGACCCAATTTTCAGTGCTTCGTCTAAATCGTGGCTAACAAACACAATGGTTTTGTTTAGGCGTTTTTGTAGGCTGAGTAGCTCATCCTGAAGTTGCGATCGAATCAATGGATCAAGCGCTGAGAAGGGTTCATCCATTAACAGAATATCGCTATCCATAGCGAACGCTCGTGCTAAGCCTACGCGTTGTTGCATGCCGCCAGACAGCTCATGTGGAAGCTTCTCTTCCCATTCTGCAAGTCCAACCATTTCCAGTTTTTCACGTGCGCGAGCTCGGCGTTCCTTTTTAGCTAGTCCCTGCATTTCAAGACCAAAGGCAACATTGTCCAAGACACTTAGCCAAGGCATGAGCGCAAACTTCTGGAACACCATAGAGACTTTATTGGTGCGTAGTTCTCGCAGAGTTGTTTCATTACATGTAGCTAAATCGATGCTTTGCTCTTTGTCCTGAACCACTAGAGAGCCACGAGTAATTGGGTTAAGCCCGTTAATTGCTCGTAGTAAGCTCGATTTGCCGGAACCCGATAAACCCATAAGAACACAGATTTCACCTTGGTTTACATCAAGGCTTACATTATCGACGCCAACAACTAACCCTGTCGCATCGATAATTTCCTGACGAGTTTTACCTTGATCCAGTAGCTCTGTTGCAGCGGCTGTTTGGTCACCAAACACGACGTCCAGATTTTCGATATTAATGGTTTTCATTATGATACCTCTTTGCTGTTTGGTGCTTTACACAGTCGGTCCAGAATGATGGCGACGAGTACAATCGCTAAACCCGCTTCGAAACCTTGCGAAATGTTTACCGTGTTTAATGCGCGAACGACTGGCTTACCTAAACCATCTGCGCCGACTAGTGCAGCAATCACGACCATCGACAGTGATAACATGATGCATTGGGTAATACCCGCCATGATGCTTGGCAGAGCGGCTGGAAGTTCGACTTTGTAGAGCAGTTTTGTACGGTTAGCACCAAACGCTTTACCGGCTTCAATCAGCTCTTCTGGTACACGGGTAACACCCAAGTAAGTCAAACGAATCGGCGCTGCAATGGCAAAGATGATGGTAGATATCAGCCCCGGAACGACACCTAAACCGAACAATACCAGTGTAGGGATCAGATAGACGAAAGTAGGAACTGTCTGCATCAAATCCAAAATAGGACGCATCAGGGTGTAAACCCATGGACGATGTGCCGCCATGATTCCGAGTGGGACGCCAATTAATACGGAAATCGTTGTCGCGGAGAAAACCATAACAAAGGTTTCCAGCATTTCTTGCCAGTAGCCAAGGTTTAAGATCAGCAACAGGGCTGCGATGATAAACACAACTAACGAAACACTGCGGTGCAACCACCACGCAATAGCGGCGGTTAAAAGAATAGGAGCGGCTGGTGGCATCCATTTAAAGACATCAACCAACAACATAATGATGCTTTCAAGTAAGAATGAAATGGTATCAAAGAAACCAGAGGCATTAATGGTGAGCCAGTCGACCCCGGTTTCCATCCAACTTCCTAATGGGATTTTATGCTCAGTAATAATGTTCACGAGAATTCCTTATTTAGTGGCAGGGCATTTAGCCCCGCCAACCGCTTGTTAAGCGTCTTTGTTCAAATATGCGGTTACCGCTTCTATCGCTGGTTTACCGTCTTTAGTAGTGACTTTCTGTAACCACTGCTCGATAGCTTCTGGGTTAGCACGCAGCCATTCCTGAGCCGCTTTTGATGGCTGTTTCTTTTCATTAAGAATGGCTTCCATCAGAACGTTTTCCATATCAAGGCTGAATGACAGGTTGTTAAGTAACTGACCCACGTTCGGGCACTGTGCTACGTAGTCTTTGCGTACGTTGGTATAAACGTTCGCACCGCCGTAGTTAGGGCCGAAGTAGTCATCACCACCCGCCAGATATTCCATCTCAACATTGCTGTTCATTGGGTGTGGCGCCCAACCGAGGAATGCAATCCATTCGTTGCGGCGAACGGCACGCTTAACCTGAGAAACCATACCCGCTTCACTCGACTCAACCAGTTTGAAACCTTTAAGGTCGAATGCGTTGCTATCAATCATTGATTGAATGAGTCGGTTACCATCGTTACCAGGTTCGATACCGTAAATGCGGTCTTTGAATTGATCAGCATGCTTTGCAATGTCAGCAAATGACGTTACGCCTGCGTCATAAACATATTTAGGGACGGCTAGGGTGTATTTCGCGCCTTCAAGGTTGGCGCGAATAGTTTCGACCGTTCCTGCATCACGATATTTGGCAATATCGCCTTCCATTGTTGGCATCCAGTTACCTAGAAAAACGTCGATATCGCCATTGGCCATAGAGGAGTAGGTAACCGGTACTGAAAGTAGGTCAGTTTTGGTTTGGTAGCCCAAGCCTTTTAACAGTTCGGTTGTGACAGCGGTAGTTGCTGTGATGTCTGTCCAGCCGACATCAGCGAAACGAACCGTTTCACAAGTGTTTGCATAGGTGTTGAACGACAGCATAGTTGCTGCTGCAAGAGTGATGACTTTACGCATGTTTTATTTCCTTATTGATCTTTCATTTCCGAAGATTGAAGTGAGTCCAATGAGCGTCGTGGTGCGTTTTCGCGCTGGTCTTTTTGCCAGTTTTCTGCGATCCACACAGGTGCTTGCTCACGAGGAAGAAGAGTTTTACCTAAGATGATGTCTGCCGCTCGCTCAGCAACCATGATGGTTGGAGCGTTAAGGTTACCGTTAGGAATGGTTGGGAAAATCGATGAGTCCACCACTCGCAGTGATTGCACACCGCGTACGCGACATTCGTTGTCGAGCACTGCCATTGGGTCGTCGTCTGCGCCCATTTTACAGCTACAAGAGGGGTGGTAAGCACTTTCTACATTCTGCTTAACCCACGCATCGATCTCTTCATCTGAAGAGATATGGAACCCCGGTTGAATTTCATCACCACGGTATTTATCTAACGCAGGTTGAGCCAAGATCTCGCGGGTTAAGCGGATACAGTCACGCCAATCCTGAATATCTTGCTGCTCTGATAAATAACGGAACAAAATGCCTGGTTTGTCTGCTGGGTCATTTGAACGAATCCAGACCTGACCGCGACTCAGTGGTTTGTTAGGACCAACGTGTACTTGGAAACCGTGTCCGTCAAACGCTGTACGGCCGTCATACCGCATGGCTGCTGGTAAGAAGTGGTATTGAATGTTTGGCCACTTTAAGCCTACGCGAGAGCGTATGAACGCACAAGATTCGAAATGATTTGTCGCACCTAGGCCGCGCTTGGTAAGCAGCCATTCAGCGCCTATCATCCCTTTACTGATAAGGCCTAGCTTGCTGTTTAATGTGATAGGCTCTTCGCAGCGATACTGGAAGTAGACTTCCAAGTGATCCTGCAGATTCTGACCTACACCGGGTAGTTCATGTTTTACTTCGACACCCGCGTTTTCCAGCACATCGCGCGGGCCAATACCAGATAACTGTAACAACTGTACTGATCCAATAGAGCCAGCACTAGAAATCACTTCTTTGTTTGAAAATACGGTTTGGATCTGACCTTTATGTTCAAACTCCACACCTATTGCTTTGCCGTTTTCGATAACAATTTTACGTGTCAGCACATTCTTAAGCAGAGTCAGGTTCGGGCGTTTCAACGCTCGGCGCAGGTAAGCGTTCGAAGTCGAAGCTCGTACGCCTTTATCCACCGTCATATGCATCGGGCCGAAGCCTTCTTGCTGGTAACCGTTGTAATCGTTTGTCGTTGGATAACCGGCTTCTTCTCCGGCATCAATAAATGCCTGATAGAGCGGGTTCAATTCCATATCGTTACCATTACAAGTGGCTAACGGGCCTTGATCGCCACGGTACTGATCGCCGCCATGAATCCAGCTTTCAGCTTTCTTGAAGTAAGGTAAGCAAGACGCGTAATCCCAGCCGTTAGCTCCGTGTTGTTGCCATTCATCAAAGTCGCAAGCATGCCCACGAACGTAAACCATACCGTTGATTGATGAACTACCACCGAGCACTTTTCCTCGAGGGCAGTGCAGTTGGCGGCCATCTAATCCCGGTTCTTCTACAGATTCAAATTGCCATGCATACTTAGGTGTATTCATAGGGTATGAGAGAGCAGTTGGCATTTGGATGAAAATGCTTTTATCGCTGCCTCCGGCTTCCAGTAACAAAACAGAATGCTCGCCACTTTCAGTTAGGCGATCAGCCAAAACACAGCCTGCTGAACCAGCACCGATAACAATATAATCAAAGTGTTGTTTCATCATTCTTCCTTACTCGTAAGCTCCAACATAGTCATCCAGCTCAATCAGGATGCTTTTTGTTTGTGTGTAGTGGCTTAAGGTTTCAATACCGTTCTCACGGCCAACGCCAGAGAGTTTGTAGCCACCTACAGGCATAGGAGCAGGAGAATCACCCCAAGTGTTAATCCAGCAGATACCCGCTTGCAGCTGGTGGATTACTCGGTGTGCGCGGGAGATATTCTGTGTAAATACGCCAGCGGCAAGACCATAGTTGGTCGCATTGGCTCGCTTAATCGCTTCGTCTTCATCGCTAAACTTAATCACAGCCATGACCGGACCAAAGATTTCCTTCTGGACGAAATTCATGTCGTCTTGGCAATCAACAAACACGGTGGGAGCAACAAAGTTACCTTTGGCTAACTCTCCCTCAGTGACTTGATAGCCGCCGGTTAGCAATTTAGCTCCGCTGTTTTTTGCGCTTTCGATGGCTTCAAGAACCTTCGCTAAATGCTCTTTAGAGATAAGAGCACCCACTTGAGTATTCGGATCTTGGGGATCGCCTACGATCAGTTTTTCCGTGCGGGCTTTTAGTTGAGCGATGAAGTCGCCATAGATATTTTCATGAACGAAAACACGAGTACCGTTAGTACACACTTCGCCTTGGGTGTAGAAGTTAGCGGTCATTGCACCTGATACGGCTTGGTCTAACTTTGCGTCGTCAAAAATAATCAGGGGAGATTTGCCGCCCAGTTCCATAGTGACGGATTTCAGACTTTGGGCGCTGGCAGACATTACCGCTTTGCCAGTACCCGTTTCACCGGTGAATGATACTTTTGCGATGTCTGGGTGAGCTGTCAGCATTTGGCCAACACGACCATCACCTTGAACAACGTTAAATACGCCATCAGGTACGCCCGCTTCAGTAAAGATTTCAGCCAGCTTGAGTGCGGTCAGCGGTGTCTCTTCTGAAGGTTTGAATATCATAGCGTTACCTGCAGCAAGAGCGGGCGCTGACTTCCACATGGCAATCTGAATTGGGTAGTTCCAAGCGCCGATACCAGCACAAATGCCTAGTGGTTCTTTACGTGTATAAAAGAACTGGCTTTCGGAAAGCGATTGTTGTTCGCCCTGAAGAGCAGGTGCAAGACCAGCAAAGTATTCAATAACATCTGCGCCAGTCACAATATCAACGCAATTGGCTTCTTGGATTGGTTTACCGGTATCCAATACTTCTAGAAGTGCCAGTTCATCGTTTCGTTCTCTAAGGATTGCCACCGCTTTTAGCAGAATTCTGCTTCGTTCTACGGCTGTCATTGCCGACCAAACAGCAAAACCACGCTTGGCAGAATCTACCGCCGCCTGAACATCTTGTTCACTAGCCTGACCAAGAGTGGCCAAAGGTTCACCGGTTGCAGGGTTATAGCTAATAAAAGTTTCGCCCGATGACGCCTGTTGATAGCGACCATCGATATAAAGTGATGCTTTTTCCATTTGAAGACCTAACGAGTTGTTAGCGCGTGTTGCGCCAGTTGTAGTTCTAAGTAATCGCCAATTAATGCACGCGCCTGTTGAGCGTTGATACCTTCTTGGTTCATTGCGCCGCGTAGCCAAAGACCGTCAATCAGTGCGGCAATACCTTGTGCAACCTGCTTAACCTGTTGATGAGGTAATAGGGCTTTGAGTTCGATTGTGAGGTGAGAAAGGAGTCGCTTTTCGTTCACGCGTTGCAAGCGGTGAAGTTGCGAGTCATGCATTGAGTAAGACCAGAATGCCAACCATGTTTTTGCAACCTTGTTGGATGCTTGGAAATCGGAGAAGTTGGCTTCAACAATTGCATGGATACGCTTTTGATGTTGGTGCTTAGGAATCGCGGACAGCAATTGCATTACCGTTTCAGAGTGCTCGCGCAAGATTGCTCGCATGGTTTCTTCAAGCAAGCCATGTTTACCGCCAAAGTAGTGATTGATGATGCCTGTGGATACACCTGCTTCGCGACTAATTAATGCGATGCTTGCTGCGTGTAAACCGACACGTTCAATCACTGTCATAGTGGCATTGACGAGTTGTGGTTTGCGTATGCTAGGCATTCCAACTTTAGGCACAATCACTCCTTAATTTTTTTAATTGAACGATTAGTTAAATATAAGTTAAACAAAATAATCGTTAGATCTCAAATTAAATTACGGGGGTTTTTGTATGGTTTTGTTTTGGTTTTGTGTTTAATTTAATTAAAATCAGTTGTTTATATGATTTAAAAAATTATTAAATGATTAGAGTAGGATTGTTTTGTTGATTAACGAGTTAGAAATAAAAAATCCCTTAGTGATTTCTCACTAAGGGATTGATTTAAAAGTAAATGAATTGTTATTAATGGGCGATTGGCTGAGTTGCCTGTTTTAGCCACTGCTTAACATCACCTTCAACTAGAGGGCTAACGTCGTCCCACACTTTTTGGTGGTAGTCATTCAGCCAGTTAAGTTCAGGTTTTGTCAGCATGTTGACATTGATAGCGCGAACATCAATAGGGCAGCGAGTGAGTGATTCGAAGCCATGAACATGGAAGTCGCCTTGGGTTTCGACTTCTACAACCAATTCTAAGTTTTCGATACGAATACCAAAGCCGTCAGCTCGGTAGTAACCCGGTTCGTTCGACAACACCATGCCAGGTAGCAAGGCAACGTTGTTAAACACTTTACTAATACGTTGAGGCCCTTCGTGAACACTGAGGAAGTGACCAACACCGTGACCTGTACCGTGATCATAATCGTAGCCGTTTGCCCATAAATGTTGGCGGGCTAAAACATCAAGTTGGTGGCCACAAGTGCCTTTCGGGAATCGAGCTTTAGCCAAAGCAATATGACCTTTTAGAACCAAGGTGAACTGTTGCTTCATTTCGTCACTGACTTCACCAATCGCAATGGTACGGGTGATGTCGGTTGTACCATCAGTATATTGGCCACCTGAATCAACAAGGTAAAGCGTGTTCATTTCTAGCTTACCTGGCTCTGGTTGGTTCATGTGGTTGTAGTGACACATAGCTGCATTCGTGGTTGCTGCTGAAATGGTGTCAAAGCTCAGGTCTGCTAATGTTGGGTCAAGCTCGCGGAATGCTTGAAGCTTATCAGCCAGTTGCGCTTCGTTATGCAGTTTGCCAGCCGCCACTTCGCTGTCTAGCCAAGATAGGAATTTTGCCATTGCAGCACCATCGCGAACATGACACGCTTTCATGCCTTTAATTTCGGTCGCGTTTTTTGCGGCTTTTGGTAACAAGCAAGGATCGGCGTCTTTAATGAGTTCAGCGTTGACATTCTGCAGTGTCAGTGTGAACCAAGCGTTGCTGGTGGCTGGGTCTACAATCACTTTCTTACCTGAAAGTTTCTCCAGTTCTGTTTGCAGCGTATCTGGATGATGAACTCGTACACCTGCACCAACGTGATTCTCAAAGCCTTCGGCTAATCGAGCTGGGTCGAGGAAGAAGTCGACACTTGCGTCAGCATGAACAATCGCGTGCGATAGCAATACCGGTAAGCGTGATACGTCTAGACCACGAATATTCAGCAGCCAACAGATAGAATCTAATTCTGTCAGCACTGCGCTATCTGCTTTTTTAGAACGCAAGATGTCTGCAATACGCTGACGTTTTGTCGCGCTGTTTACACCAACCAGCTCATCACTCATTAAACGCATATCAGAGACAACAGGAGCAGGGCGATCATGCCATAGTTGGTCAATAGCATTGCCTTCGGTTGTAACTAATTCTAGTTCACCGGCAAGTTTGCTTTGAGTCGCAGTCAACCAACTCGCACGGTGCATTCTTGGGTCGTAGCCCACTTTGCTACCTGTAGGCAAATGACTTTGTAGCCAATCTAAATACGGTTCTTCAATCAGGTGACGGTACTCAAACAGTTCTTGTGGAACCTGCTTGCGAACCTGAACGGTATAGCGGCCATCAACAAAAATGGCTGCCGAGGTTTGAGTAATCACAGCGGCACCCGCTGAACCAGTAAATCCAGTTAACCAATGTAATCGTTCGTTGTGTTCTGGTACGTATTCGCCAAGATACTCATCTTCATGAGGAATAATGAGTGCGTCTAAACCGTTACGTGTTAACCAGTTGCGAAGTTCTGTTACACGCTGGGAGATGGATTGGTACATCTTGCTATTCTCCTAATAATTGTCCTTTTGTTCAGCTGATGCCGATATATCCGTTCTCTTGATATACCCACTTTGCCTATCTATGTAGTGCAGGACGTGAACCGATAAGCTACTCGTTTTGTAGTGAGTGTGCAAATGTGCTGAACTTAATCTTATCAATAGTGTTATAGGGCATTTGTTTAACGCAAATGTAAGGTTTTCGTCTGAATGATTTGCCTTAACCAAGAGAGTGCCGGGTCGTTTTCTCTGTCTCTGTGCCAGAACAGCGTATAAGCCATTGGAGGGAACTCAAGAGGCAGTGGCAGCACCACCAAATCGAGATGTTTGGCGACCAGATGCGTGAAATGGCTAGGCGCGGTAAACACAAAGTCTGTGTAGCTGCATAAACTGGCGGCACTGTTAAAGTCGGGGACGGTAATCGCAATATCACGCTGATAGCCTAAGTCAGCCAAGCGGTAGTCCAACAGCCAGCGGTCACTGCCATCACAGCGAACTTGTACATGTCGAAGGGTTAGATAGCGTTCCAAATTCCATGGCTGTTTTAGAACAGGGTGATCTCGTCGAACGACACACATTTGTGAATCGCGATAGATCTCTTGCTCGCAGATATCCTTTGGTGGAAGCATGGTTAACTTAGCATCGTTGATGTCGATGTCTTTGCCTGTGATACCAATATCGAGCTCGCCCATTTGCAGCTTTTTGAAGGTTTGGTCTGTCCAAGAGTGGGTACTGATATTGAGATTTGGGCCCTGCATGAATATCGCTGGCAAAAAGTGGGGCAGGATTAATGGGTAGACACTTTCGACAGCCGCAATATGGAATCGGTATTCACTCGACTGAGGCGAAAACTGCTCTGGCTGAGTAATCAGCTCTAGCTGATCAACCAAGGTTTCCAATTTAGGCTTTAAAAACAACATTTTTGGTGTCGGTTTTAGGCCATGGGAGGTTCGGATGAAAAGTGGATCATCGAATTGTTCGCGTAGTTTCGCCAGCGACTTACTGACCGCAGACTGACTCAGATGCAGCCGGCTCGAAGCGCGTGTAACGCTAAGTTCCTCTCCAAGAACTTGTAAACAAACAAGCAAGTTAAGATCTATTCGCGCTAATTTATCAATGTTCATGTGATTTTCCATTGAGGAATATTACTGATGATTATAAGCCATTTGTTCGAATAACAGCATTCTTCTATCATGCACGCTCTTTGTTATTCAATTTTTGGAACCTATTTTGAGCGTAACTTCTTCTGTGAAAGAGTCTTCTGTGCAAAGCAAACAGCAAATGATTCTGCTGACTTTGTTGGTACTGTTTAGCCCGTTGGCAATCGATATTTACTTGCCTGCGTTGCCACAAATCTCGCAAGCGTTTCACGTGGAACATGCCTTAGCTCAAGATACGATTACTTGGTTCTTATTTGCTATGGGTGTCGGGCAACTGTTTGCTGGCCCTTTGGCGGATAAACTCGGACGTCGAACTGTTGCATTGGCTGGCGTTAGCATCTACATCTTGAGCGCTTTATTGGCGTGGGGCGCTCAGAGTATTGAGTGGATGTTAATGTCTCGTTTGCTACAAGGATTGGGTGCGTGTGCAACGTCTGTAGCAGCCTTTGCGACAGTTCGCGATATCTTTGGCCCTGAGCGCAGTGGCAAGATGATCAGCTACCTTAATGGTGCTATTTGCTTTATTCCGGCGTTAGCGCCTATTCTGGGAAGCTGGTTAACACAGCAATTTGGCTGGCGTTCTAACTTTAGCTTTATGGCAGGCTTTGGTGTATTCGTTGGATTCTGGTTGTTGATTCGTATGAAAGAGACCAATCCAAGTACTGAAAAGCAAGCCGTGTTTAAGCTGGCGCGTTATTGGTCTGTGTTAAAAGTCCCTTCATTTTTGTTCCATGCTTCGCTTTGTATGCTGGCGATGGCGGTTATCTTGGCTTATGTCACTTCAGCCCCTGTGGTTTTGATGGAAAACTTAGGCTTAACCATGAATGAGTTTACTTTCTGGTTTGGCATTAACGCTGTGGTTAACATCGCGGCTTGTTTGTCTGCTCCTAAGTTGATGGACAAATGGGGAACACATAAAATTCTGTTCTCTGGAATCGTGATGTTATTAGTGGCTGGTGGTCTGATGGTAGGAATGAAGTCTCAAGGCACGGCTTTAGCCTTTATGCTGCCAATCTTCTTCTCATCGGTAGGTTTTGCTTGGATTCTGGGTTCAGCTGCGGGTAAAGCACTGGCTCCGTTTGGCGACAAAGCGGGCACAGCCGCGGCACTGTTGGGTTTGTTCCAGATGAGTGGTGCTGGTCTTGTTGTAGGTACGCTACAACGTTTAGAGCTTGAACCGCAGATGATGATTGCACTTCAAATGTTGATTATTGCCCCTGCGCTGATTATTTTGCTGTCTAAAGCGGGCAAAGAGTGGCATCGCTTAGCATTTCAGTGATGTGGTTGGCAGGAATAGGAAATAGCAACGTCGTTCACTCAAAGAAATAGTGAAGAGTTACAAGGTTTTGTAAATAGTCTGACGTGCTATTTTCTAATCAGGGTAACAGGTGTATATTATTTCGCTCACTATCATTAGAAATAGCGTCTTGGAATCGAAATACAGTGTCCCTAACTACCTATGAAATGGCTCGTATTCTCGAGCAGTTAGAAGAATCACCTGAAAAAGTGATGTTTGGTAAGTTACTTAATGAGTTAGGTAATCAAAGCAGTGAACGTGTACGTAGTGCTGCTAAACAAGTCCCACTACCAGTTCTGCGCGATCTCGTTTATCAATTTCAACAAGTGATAGATTCGCGTAAAGGCGAGCAAGTCGATTTGCTGGCTAAGCAATTAGCGCAACAAGGTATCTCAGCAGAAGAGCTGATGAACTACCTGAAAAAATAATTGATGCTATAACAAGAACCCAAGTTTGAAACTTGGGTTTTTTGTCTTTTCTGCTTTTTGAACTTGCTAGCTTTTAGCGTCGATTTAAGGAATCACATTACGGTTGATCGGGTTTTGTAGCGAGATCAGCGTTTCTGTTGACTGAACTTCGTCAATCGCCTGCAACTTGTCGATCAATACAAACTGCAGTTCTTCAATTGAACGGCACATCAACTTAACGAAAATACTGTAAGCACCGGTGGTGTAGTAAGCTTCAACCACTTCATCAAGAGCATTGAGCTTTTCCAGTGCAGAATGGTAATCACGCGCGGCTTTCAGGTTAATACCAATAAAACAGCACACGTCATAGCCGAGCTTTTTGGTATTCACGACAACTTCAGTGCCTTGAATGATATCCGCAGCTTTCATTTTTTCGATGCGTACGTGAATAGTGGCAGGGCTGACATTAAATTGCTTCGCCATTTCTGCATAGGGCGTACGTGCATCATCCATTAAGATTTTCAGAATAGCGCGATCAAGCTCGTCGAGCTTTGTAGAGGCGACTTGCATACAGGTTCCTAGTTCACTTATTCAACGAAGATTCTTCCGCATCTTATCACACTGAAACCTTAGGTTTCTGATGAAAATCCGCTACACTGGCAGCGATTTTTGAAACTCATTATGGAATGACACTTTGCAGCTACAACTGATTTGTGAAGCCCCTGAACGCGCTTCTGAGCTTGATGAAATAGCAACACGCTGGAAGCTTACACACAGTGATGAAAGCGTTTTTGCGCTGGTACTCACCAGCGAGCAATTAGAACTGCGTAAAGTCGATGAACCTAAGCTGGGAGCCATCTTCGTTGATTGGGTCACCGGGGCGGTGGCGCATCGTCGTAAGTTTGGTGGCGGTAAAGGTCAATCCATTGCAAAAGCTGCAGGGCTCAATAAAGGTGCCACACCTACGGTGCTGGATGGGACGGCTGGTTTAGGCCGAGATGCATTTGTTTTAGCCTCTTTGGGCTGCAAAGTACAAATGGTGGAGCGTCATCCTGTGGTTGCGGCATTGTTGGATGATGGATTAAATCGAGCCAAGCAGGACAGTGAAATTGGTGGTTGGGTATCAGAGCGCGTGACGCTACTGCACGCATCCAGTCACGATGCTCTCAATAAATTAGCCAATGACGAAAGCTTCGTTCGCCCAGATGTGGTGTATCTCGATCCTATGTATCCGCATCCTGAGAACAAAAAGAAAAGCGCTTTGGTTAAGAAAGAGATGCGCGTATTCCAATCTCTTGTTGGCGCAGATAACGACGCTGACGCGCTATTAGAACCCGCATTGCAACTTGCGACTAAACGAGTGGTGGTGAAGCGTCCTGATTACGCAAATTGGCTGGCAGAGCAAAAGCCAAGTATGGCAATAGAAACCAAAAAGAACCGCTTTGATGTTTATGTGATTGCAGCGATGACGGGCGAAAAATAACAGGCGAAGACATCTGACGAATAGTAGGCTTGCCTTTTTATTAGCAGAGGGTTATATATAACCAAGAATCATTATCATTTTTGTTTGGTTGTATTTATGGCTCAGCGTTTATGTAAATTAAGTCGTCACGATATCACTGCTTCGTTGTCAGATATTCATCGAATCGTTGCTGCACCTAAGTACTTATGTCGCTCGTGCGCTCGTTCATCTTCCGACAAAAAGAGATTGTGCAAACCTCAGGCTTTTTCTGTGAATGCTCCGGTTGCGAAAGAAAGTACTACCGTTGACAAGAGTGTTGATAAGAGCAGCAAAGCGGCGTTAAAAGTTGCTAAGAAAACGCTAAAAGCGCAGAAAAAGTATCAAAAGAAACTGGAAAAAGTGCTGAAGAAACAACGCAAGCTTGCCAAGAAACAGCAAGCTCTGCAGTTGAAATTTGCCAAGTTAAATCAGGCAACAAGCAGTGAGTATTCACTTACTTCCCAGTATCACTAACGGCTACTTAAAGCCTCAAATACAAAAACGCCCATCGGCTTAACCTGATGGGCGTTTTGCTATGCGATTCTTTCTTACCTGTGATTAAGCGCTTTCGGCTTCTTTGTAGCTTTGAGCAACTTTACGTTTCACCCAAGTTTCGTTAACCCACAGTGAGAACAAAATGATGATGCCGCCAATAGTCAGACGAGCGACATCCACATCGCGGTTCCAAATAACGATATTGACGATTAAACCTGCTGGAACCAAAGCGTTATTCATGATCGCCAATGCACCCGCATTAACCAAACACGCGCCCTTGTTCCACACGAAATAACCCAGACCAGATGCAATCACACCAAGGTAAATCAGAATGCCCCATTGTAGTGAGGTAGTTGGTAGCTTCGCTGGGTTACCTAACAGCGCGAACGCTACGGTTGCCACAACCAGTGCGCCTAAGTAGAAATAACCAAACACCGTGCGCTGAGGAAGCTCTACGCTTTGGTTTTCCATAACATATTTATAAGCCACCTGACCGATTGCAAAACAGAGGTTGGCACCTTGTACAACAAAGAAGCCAATCACGAAGTTCTCATTGATGCCAGCAAACTTAATGAACACCGCACCCGCTACTGCGATAGCGGCTGTAACCAGATACCACGGAGAGAAACGTGCTTTAAGCAAATCGTAAATCAAAGTGACGTAAATAGGTGTGAATACGGTAAACAGTAATACTTCTGGAACAGAGAGCAGTAAAAACGATTGGTAATAGAAGCAATACATCAATCCAAGTTGGATACCACCGATAGACATTAGCTGAACAATCAGTTTTTTTGGTACTTGCTTGAATTTCAAAAACGGCAGGAAGACAACGCTTGCCAGTGCAACGCGCATGAACACTGAGAACCAAGAGTCAACCTGACCCGCCAGATAAACGCCGATCAGGCTAAATGAAAATGCCCAAAGTAGGGTAACTGCAGATAAATAAAACATAATCCCGGATATTTCTATAAGTGGATGTTGGAAATTATCCGCAGTCTATCTGATTTATTATTGCTCGTCAGTCATTAAGTGGTACTACCAACATGTCGACAGGTGAACAATTTATGAGCTGTCTTGTTGAGGAGAGTAACTTGCTCCAAAAATCTTGGTGATGGCCACAAACCACAAGGTCAATATTGAACTCATTGATGGTGTCACAAAGCTCATTACTCAAGTCTCCACTGCCTACTAAAGTGTGGTTAATCGGGTAATTGGCATGATCTGCCAGTTCTTTTAACTGAGTTTGCGATGCTTCCATTGCGTGATGCTGAGTTTCCGCCAAATTGATATCAATTAGTCCGGTATACAGTTCGGCATAGTTGACGTCGATATGGATAAACGAGACAGCAGCATTGAGAGGTGTCGCGAGTGCAACGGCTTTTTCTACCAGCAATTTGCTATCTTCAGATAGGTCAACAGCTACTAAGATGTGTTTATAGCTCATGATGCCTTCTCCATTTAATTGTCCTCAAGTTAGGTTAATTAAACTTTAGCACCTAGTTAGAAACATTTTTGCCATGATGATCTCATATCCATATTGAATGAGAGGGTGGCTCAAACTAACAAATACTAATGATCGTGTTATAGTGACTTCCAGTTTGCACAATGATTTAGGAGCGTTTTATGCTTTCACAAACGATGGTTGATCAATTGAATGATCAAATTAACCTCGAATTTTTCTCATCCAATCTATACTTACAAATGAGTGCTTGGTGTGAAGATAAAGGATTCGAAGGAGCAGCTGAGTTTTTAAGAGTTCATGCAGCTGAAGAAATGCAGCACATGCAAAGACTGTTTACTTATGTCAGCGAAACAGGCTCACTGCCGATTTTAGGCGCGATTGAGGCTCCTCGACATAACTTTGCAAGCTTAGGTGATGTGTTCCGTGAAACCTACGAACATGAGCAAATGATTACAGAAAAAATCAACAAATTGGCTCATGCGGCATTCACATCGCAAGACTACTCAACATTTAACTTCCTTCAGTGGTACGTTGCGGAGCAACATGAAGAAGAGAAGTTGTTTAAAGGGATTTTAGACAAGCTAGAACTGGTTGGTGAAGATGGTAAAGCGTTGTTCTTTATCGACAAAGATCTAGCTGCTTTGGCACAAAAAGGCTCATCTTCGGTAATGGATGCCCCTGCTGCTTAATTGCAGTAAAAAGACTCTGAACACGATCGTCTTTTTCTCCGGGTAGCCCTCTTACTTTGGATGTAGGGAGGAAAAGATGATCAGTGGAGATACCATTCTACTAGCGCTAATGATTGTTACTGGTATTAACGTAGCAAGATACCTTACCGCGCTGCGAGCTCTGATTTATATCATGCGAGAAGCTCACCCGTTGCTTTACCAACAAGTCGATGGACGGGGGTTTTTCACCACACATGGCAACATGTCTAAGCAGGTTCGCCTATATCACTACTTGAAAAGTAAAGAGTACCTTCATCACCACGATGAAGTGTTTACTGGCAAGTGTGATCGTGTGCGTGAGCTTTTCATTCTCTCTTCGTCTCTCGTGGTGTTTACCTCTGTGGTTGCGTTTATGCTCTAGGAGAACTTCTGTGCTTTTTTGAAGAATAGGAGTATTGGATAAACGCATTGGTAAGAGTGAACGTTTACCGTTAAAATGCCGCTTCAAGTGAGTGAGGACGTACCGCTGTACGTCCTTTTTTATTGCCTGTTCTTGCTAATAACATAGTTCTAGACGGGTAGAGTTCTGATTACTGGCATTGGTATGAGTCATGAGTGAAAAAGTAGATGTTGTCATCATAGGCGCCGGAGCGGCTGGCCTAATGTGTGCTGCTCAAGCCGGAAAACGTGGACGCCGTGTGATGGTGATTGATCATGCGAAAAAACCAGGACGTAAGATTCTTATCTCCGGTGGTGGTCGCTGCAACTTCACCAACTACGATGTCTCGGCTCAAAACTACCTTTGCCGCAATCCGCACTTCGTGAAATCGGCGCTTTCGCAGTATACCAACTGGGATTTCATCTCGATGGTGAGTAAGTATGGTATTGAGTTTGAAGAGCGATCTCATGGCCAACTTTTCTGTTTAGACTCAGCGAAAGACATCGTAAAAATGCTGCTTGAAGAGTGCGACCTTCCGAACATTAGTCAGCGCTATCAAGTCGAGACGCTCGATATTCAAAAAACCGAACAAGGTTTCTTGTTGCACACCACACAGGGCGACATTGAGTGTGAGTCTTTGGTTGTGGCAACCGGTGGTCTTTCAATGCCAAAGCTAGGAGCCACACCGTTTGGCTACAAGATTGCTGAGCAGTTTGGTTTGCCAGTTATTTCAACTACAGCAGGCTTAGTACCATTTACCCTGCATGTTGAAGACAAAGACGCATTAGCGGAGCTTTCGGGTATCGCTGTTCCTGCTGAAATTCAGGCAGAATGCGGGAAAAGCTTTAAAGAAGCGCTGCTGTTTACCCATCGCGGCTTATCTGGCCCTTCGGTGTTGCAGGTTTCTTCGTACTGGAAGCCGGGACAAGCGGTTACCATTAACTTAGTGCCTGAAGTCGATGTTGATGAACTATTAACTCGTTCCCGAGAAAAGCACCCGAACCAGACACTCAAAAACACCTTAGCTCGCGTCCTGCCTAAGCGTTTAGTGGAAGTGTTTATCGAACGTAAGTTGCTGGTAGACAAACCTCTCAAACAGTTCAATCCGAAAGAGCTGGAAGCAATAAGAGAGACTTTAGAACAGTGGCGTGTGGTACCAAACGGAACAGAAGGCTATCGAACAGCTGAAGTGACTCTTGGCGGCGTGGACACCGATGTTCTTTCTTCTAAAACGATGGAATGCAAAGACATTAAAGGTCTGTATTTCGTTGGTGAAGTGATGGATGTGACTGGCTGGCTCGGTGGTTATAACTTCCAATGGGCATGGTCAAGCGGCTATGTTGCTGGGCTGAACGTATAAAATCGCTGTTGAAATATTTAAACCCCGCAGAGTGTTATTCAGTGAATTGCGGGGTTTATTTGTTCTCTACCAGTTGAGAGTTCTTGGGAAACACGTTGGGATGGTGCTTACGCATATACCTTTGCTCGCCAATCATTTCTTTGAATGACAGGCCTTCCGATAGCAGGAAAATCACTTCATTACCGACCGTTCTCAGTACTTTACCTTTAACTGGAATATTGGTGTCGAAGGCATTGAGAAGAATTTCACCTTCAACAGTGTCGTTGGGACTAAACAATGAAGTATCACGCACAATCACACGCATGCCCTGTTCCGAAATTTCGCTGACTTTAAATTCTTTGCTTTGAACTCGGAATGTAGGCATGGCGACTTTGGTCTTGTAACTTAGACGAAAATATTGTCTTTGCTCAGTGTGATTCGTCATCTTAGTTAATTTGGCTTTAGCCACTCTTCAAAATTAGGTAAAGACGCAGCAGAACATTTTTCTCTGCTCAGTTAGTTAAAGTTTATCTACTTTTCCTGATTTTTCGAAGCGAGTTCTCTATCAATCAGTCGTTATTTAGGATGTTTGACAACATCGCGAATGATTATTTCATTCAATTGCCTTAAGTAAAAATGATTTGTGTAATAAATAGCGACAGAGCGTAGTCAGAAAGATAGATTTCACATGGTATTTTCGTTTGTATATTGAAAATATAGTACTCTCTACTTTAATTAACGTTGGTTTACATAAACATATAACTATATGAATTTACGAAAACTCTTTTTTGTCTTTTTGGTATTAGTTTTCTCTGGTTGTGCCACTTATGCTGGGCTTAACTACGATGAACTGTTTGGTGCACCTGAAGTTCGAGAGCGTCAGGTGGCTTTAGACTCGCCTCAAGCTCAGTATTTTATGCAAGAGGTGAAACCCATCATCGATAACCGCTGTGTGGTTTGTCATGCCTGCTATGACGCACCTTGTCAGTTGAAACTCTCATCGGTGGAAGGGATTGATCGCGGTGCAAGTAAAACCCAAGTTTATGAAGGGACGCGTTTAAGCGCGGCAACGCCAACTCGCCTGTTTGAAGATGCTCAAACAACCCAAGAGTGGCGTGATTTGGGCTTTCATCCTGTGCTGAATGAACGAGACCAAATCACACGGGCAAACCTTGAAGCGGGTTTGGTGGCAAGACTACTAAAACAAAAAGAGTTACACCCTCAGCAGCAGCAAGATCAGCTGGAAGGGTTCGATTTTTCGATTTATCGAGAGCAGCAATGTCCGACATTAGAAGAGCATGAAGCTTACCAGCAGGATTACCCTGACTGGGGAATGCCTTTTGGCATGCCAAACCTCAATAAGAGTGAGTACAACAAGCTGATGGCATGGTTGGAAAACGGCGCTCAGATGAATGAACACATACCGCTGACAACATCGCAACAGACCCTAGTTGATAACTACGAAACACTGTTAAATGCCGACGGTAAGAAGAACCAGTTAGCGGCTCGCTATATCTATGAGCATTTGTTCTTATTCCATTTATATTTCTCTGATCTGAATGAGAAAACTCCGCGTTTCTTTACGCTTGTTCGTTCTGCAACTCCGCCGGGTGAGCCTGTTAAACGCATTGCAACTCGTCGTCCATATGATGATCCCCAAGTTGACCGCGTTTACTATCGTATTATCCCTGAGCAAGGCACAATCGTTGATAAAACCCATATGCCTTACGCCTTGAATAAGAAGCGTATCCACGATTGGAAAGCTTGGTTTATCGATGCGGACTACAAGATTAACGAACTGCCAAGTTACGAGCCTTCGGTTGCGGCTAATCCGATGACGGCCTTTATCGATTTACCCGTCAATGCTCGTTATCGTTTCTTATTGGATAACGCTCAGAATACCGTCATGGCGTTTATTAAAGGTCCGGTCTGCCGAGGCCAACTGGCGCTAAACGTTATCAATGATGATTTTTGGATCTTCTTCTTAGACCCAGACAAAGCCGACATTACTGAGGTCAACGAGTTTTACCGTTCTCAAGCGGATAACTTAAAACTACCGGCGGAGCGTGAGGACACCATCAACCCAATTTCTACTTGGATTAGCTATGCCAAGCAGCAAGCTCGTTATCTGGAAGAGAAATCTGAGTTCACTGCTAAGCAATTTAAAGATGGCCGCTACGTGACGACGGATTTGATTTGGTCTGGTGATGGTACTAACCCCAATGCTGCGTTAACCATTTTCCGTCACTTTGACAGTGCCTCTGTGGCGCAAGGTTTGGTAGGGCGAAAACCAAAAACCGCTTGGGTGCTAGATTACGCTTTGCTTGAGCGCATTCATTATTTGCTGGTGGCGGGCTTTGATGTCTATGGAAACTTCGGTCATCAGCTCGTGACCCGTATGTTCATGGATTTCTTGCGCTTAGAAGGTGAAAGCAACTTCGTTACCTTACTGCCACAGAAAACACGACACGAGGAACTGTCGAGCTGGTATCAGGATCAAAGTGCGTATTTCACCGAGTTTCTATTGCGTAACGTGAAGCCATTTGATGAGCCGAGTAATATCGAGTACACCACGGATGACCCGAAATCAGAGCTGTTTGATAAGCTACGCGAACATGTCCAGCCAGTACTTAGCCAGCGATATGACATCGTTGATACTGGGTTTACCGCTGATCATGAATATGCACTTAACAGCATCAATTATATTAAGGGAGAGGGCATCCTACCGATCCCTCAGTTAATGATGCTGATGATTGAATCCAAGTCGGGCGAGTCGCAACTGTTTACTCTGATCCACAACAACGCTCACAGCAATATTTCCAGCTTGTTTGATGAAGAGAACAACCGAGTTCCAGAAAACGATACGTTAACCTTGGTAAGAGGTGTTCTGGGCAGTTATCCGGCAGCCTATCTGTCGCTTAAAGAAACGGAAATTCCTGAGCTGGTGGCACGTTTGAAAACACTGGATGGTGAAGAGAGTTATGTTCAGCTACTGGATCGGTTTGCGGTTCGTCGTAGTTCACCAGATTTCTGGTCGTTCAGTGATAAAGTTCATCAGTGGTATAAGCAAGATCAGCCGATTGAATTTGGCTTACTGGATTACAACCGGTTTGAGAACCGATAATCCACAACGAAAGGAAGCCAGTCATACGACTGGCTTCTTTGCTTTTAACTCTGGGATAAAGATGCTTCTAAGTCGAAGATAACTAAGAATCTCCGGTTGCCAGTGAGCCTATCCGGCTGGTATTCACCACTTTGCGGCGTTCGCTCATGATGATCAGCAGACGTTGCAGAGCGATAAAGCTGAACAGCAAAATACCGACGATGATTTTGGTCCACCAAGAGCTCAACGTGCCGTCGAAAGTAATGTAGGTTTGGATAAGTCCTTGGATAAGCACGCCAAATAACGAGCCAAACACAGTGCCGACACCGCCGGATAGCAAAGTGCCACCGATAACCACAGCAGCAATGGCATCCAGCTCAACACCGACAGCAGCGAGCGGATAGCCCGCAGAGGTGTAGATAGAGAACACAATGCCTGCACAGGTGGCTAAGAAAGTGGAAAGCATGTAGATACCGATTGTGGTGCGTTTCACCGGAATCCCCATCAAACCCGCAGAAGTCGCATTACCGCCAATCGCGTACACGTTGTTACCAAAACGGGTGCGGTGAGCCACAAGCATCCCGATCGCAACGACGACAAGCATCACCACGGCCAACAAGCTTAATCGACCACCGCCGATGATGTGCCATGAAAATCGAGACATCTCACGATAGATAGGGTGCTCAATTGGAATGGATTGCTCTGAGATTAAAAAGCTCACTCCGCGCAGAAAGAACATACCAGCCAGAGTGACGATAAAGGCTGGTATTTTTAAGGTATCGATAATCCAGCCCATTAAACCGCCAAACAATGAGCCCATCACCAATACCATGATAATGGCTGTGAAAGGGTGAACGCCCCATTCACCTATCACCGTGGCGAGGAAGATACCGGTAAACGCGACTACCGAACCCACTGACAGGTCAATACCACCAGAGAGGATGACGAAAGTCATACCAACGGCGAGTATGCCTAAGAAGGCATTATCCGTCAGAATGTTACAAATCACCCGAGTGCTAATGAAGGCAGGGAACTCTACCATGCAAAACGCGTAGCCAATCAGGAACACTGCGATGGTGATAAACAGAGGAAAGTTACGTTTTACCATGATCTATTTCCTCTTAATCAATTGAATAACTGTCGGGGATTGCAGTATCAACACGGTTAACACCACAAGCGATTTCACAATGTGGTTCCATTGCGGCTGATAACCTGACAACAGAATACCAGTGTTGATACTTTGGATGATAAAAGCGCCAACCAATGCGAGTAACAGATTAAAACGGCCACCCATCAGAGATGTTCCACCAATAACCACCGCTAAAATGGCGTCCATTTCTAACCATAAACCGGCGTTGTTGGCATCAGCGCCTTTGATATCTGCTGCGACAATGATCCCTGCGATAGACGCCATCACACCACTGATGACATACACAGACATCACAATTGCTGGGGTGTTAATACCTGCGTTTTTGGCAGCTTTGATATTGATACCCACAGACTCGATAAAGAGCCCCAATGCTGTTTTCTTGGTGAGTGCCCAAACAATCAATAAGGCACACGCCAACAACAGGATTGGGGTAGGGAAATAGAACAGTGAACCACTACCAAACCAAGACAAAGTGTCATTGTTAAAGGTGATGATTTGTCCTTCTGTGATGAGCTGTGCGACACCGCGCCCTGCGACCATCAAAATCAAGGTGGCGACAATGGGTTGGATTTTACACACCGCAACAAGGAAGCCGTTCCATAAACCACATGCCACCCCCGCTAGCACTGAACAAAGCAAAATGGTCGCTGGCGCGTAGCCTTGCTCTGCCATACTAGCCAGCACAGCTCCGCTTATCGCCATCACCGCACCGACGGAAAGGTCGATACCGCCCGTTGCGATAACCAGTGTCATCCCGATGGTAAGCAGTGCAACAGGTGCACCGCGGTTAAAAATATCGATGACACTGCCAAACAAACGGTCATCTTGAATGTGAATAGAGAAAAAGTTATCAGCAATCAAACTGTTCACAATGAACAGCAGAATAAGAGCAGCAAGCTGTGGCGTGCCTTTTGGCAGTGTAAATCTATTGCGCTGCTCGGGCTTCTTGACTGACTGCAGTGGATTGAGCGTATTCATAATCACCTCAACTCGCAATCGCTTGCATTATGGCTGGTACGGAAAGTTCTTCAGTGGGAATCTCTGCTACCGATTTTCTGTCTCGTAACACGATGACGCGGTCGGCGTAACCAACCAGTTCTTCGAGTTCGGAAGAGATAACCAACAGAGCAAGCCCGTTAGCACAAAGACTTTCAATCAGACGAATGATCTCGGCATGTGCGCCGACGTCGATACCTCGTGTGGGTTCATCGAGAATCAGGAACTTCGGCTTAGTAAGCAACCATCGAGCAAGTAGAACCTTTTGCTGATTACCGCCAGAGAGGAACTCTACAGGTTGGTCAAGGCTCGGAGTTTTGATGGCTAGCTGGTCGATATAGCGTTGTGCCACCGCTTCCTGCTCTTTACGAGAGATGGGTTTAAACCAGCCGCGTTGTGCCTGTAAAGCCAGAATAATATTTTCACGAACAGAAGCCGCGCCAATGATGCCATCGGTTTTGCGATCTTCAGGGCAGTATCCAAAGCCCAGATGGGAGGCTTGACGAGCTGATCGAACCTGAATAGGGCGCCCCTTCAGAGAGCAGGTGCCGGAATCGCTTGGATCAATACCAAAAATCACTTTCGCAGTTTCGGTACGGCCGGAACCTAATAACCCAGCCAAACCTACAATTTCTCCCGCATGAACTTCGAGATTGAAGGGGTGGATGGTGCCTTTTTTGCCATAGTTAGTGAAGGACACCATCGGCTCATTGTGTTTACGCGTTTTACCCGCACGTTTTAGAGCCGTATCTTCCAGCTCGCGGCCGAGCATCATTTTAACCAGCTCAATTTGTGGTAGTTCACGAGTTTCTTTGGTGCCAACCAACTGACCGTTGCGTAATACGGTAATGCGATCACTGACTTCATAAACTTGATCAAGAAAGTGAGTGATGAAAATCAGGCTCACACCTTTCTCTTTGAGCCCCAGCATTATGTTAAATAACATTTTCACTTCGTTGTTATCAAGGCTGGCTGTCGGCTCATCAAGAATCAGTATTTTGGCCGACAGTGAAATCGCTCTGGCAATCGCAACCACTTGCTGAATCGCAACGGAGAACTGGTTGAGAGGCTGAGTCACATCAATATCTAAGCCATAGCTAGTGACGATTCTACGTGCTTTTTCAGCCATGGTTTTACGGTCAACAAAGCCCCATTTTTTAGGTTCATTGCCGATGAAAAGGTTGTCCATCACGGACATGTTCGGTAGCAGGTTGACTTCCTGATAAACCGTGCCGATTCCAAGATGTTGTGCATGAGCGGTATTCTGTGGAGAGATGGATTGACCATCGAGAGTAATTTCGCCGCCATCACGTTGATACACACCCGTTAAGGTTTTCACTAACGTTGATTTACCTGCGCCATTTTCCCCCAATAACGCCATGATTTCGCCTTTTCTCAGGCTGAAATCGACATTTTCTAGCGCTTTAACGCCAGGGAAATATTTGCAGATCCCTTTGGCGTTCAACACAATATTTTGTTGATTGGTATCTTGCTGATTGTTTAACGGCATAATAACTCCAACAATCTAAACCCTCCCTCCCGAATGGGAGGGAGGGGGATAATAAAATTAATAACCTAAGTCTTTTTTCATTTCTAACTGAGCTTTTGCATCAGCTGGTAAATATAAATTGGACTCGGTAACAATTTTCTTCGGTGGAATTGTGCCTTTATCTTTATAAGCCATTAGTGCATCTAGAGCAGGGCCAGCCATATTTGGAGTAAGTTCAACGGTCGCATTCGCTTCACCGTTCATCATCGCTTTAAATATATCTGGAACCGCATCAATAGAGACAATTAAAATATCGCTGCCCGGTTTTAAACCTGCTTCTTTAATTGCTTGGATTGCACCGATTGCCATATCATCGTTATGGGCGAATACCGCACAAATATTTTTGCCGTTATTCTCTGCTTTAATAAAGCTTTCCATAACTTCTTTACCTTTACTGCGGGTAAATTCGCCTGACTGAGTACGCACAATCTTAATATTGTCGACGGTATCTACAGTGTCGCTGAAGCCTTTTTTACGGTCGATAGCCACACTCGCACCCACGGTGCCTTGCAGTTCAACCACGTTACATGGTTTGCCAGCTACTTTGTCGATTAGCCATTTACCCGCTACAGCGCCTTCCAGCACGTTATCAGCGGTGACCGCAGTCATATAAAGCGAGTCATCTTCTACTGTGATACCACGGTCTAGCAGAAACACGGGAATGCCGTAATCTTTTGCTTCTTCAAGCACTGGTCCCCAACCGGTTTGTACTACAGGTGCGATAAAGATTGCGTCTACACCTTGTGCGATGAAAGAGCGTACCGCTTTGATTTGGTTCTCTTGCTTTTGTTGTGCATCAGAAATTTTCAGTGTTACACCGCGTTTTTCAGCTTCAACTTTGGATACTGCTGTTTCAGCTGCTCGCCAGCCTGATTCAGATCCAATTTGAGAGAAACCAACGGTTAATGAGGCAGCCATTAGTGAACCAGACATTAGGATGGTACTGACAGCAGTTGCTAAAGTGAGTTTTTTTAACATGATTAAATCCCTATCTTGTTTAACTCTCTCTCCGTTCAAGAAACGACAGCGTTTTTATGAATGTACTTACTCCGCAACATAGATGTCATTACATCGGTTCTACGCTAAGGATACCTGTTCACTTTTGCTTGACTGACATTTCAAAGACCTTGAGAAATTCTTGTTTCACGTATTGCTCATTATTAAAAATTATTAAAATAGCCATGAGCAATGAAATATTAAGACGCATAAATTATCGGTGGTTAGATTTTAATCACATAAAAAATTTGGTAGCAAAATAGTCCATTTTATTAGCAACTTATTCCCAAAAAACTAATACCTAAGTGCAATCAAAATATTGCATTTAATTGAGTAGCGATTACGAGCTTTATTTTCTTGAATAAAAAAAGCCCTCTTATAACAGAGGGCAACATGAGAAAGGTATATAAATGGAGGTTTTATTTATCCTTTCTATTTGATATTGTAGTCGTAATGGCTTTCTTTGTTTGCCCAATCACAGAGATTTCTATGATTAATCGGCTCACGCAGATACTTATCTGCAATGCCAAATAGTTTGGTAAATATTTTTACTGAGATTTCTGTTTGTAACGGTCAAAAATAACCGCAGCAAGCAGAATAGCACCGCGAACAACATATTGAGCAAATGGAGACATGTTCAACAAGTTCATCGCGTTTTCTACCGTACCGAGGATTAGGACACCTGCGATAACGTAAGAAACTTTACCAATACCGCCTTTCAGTGAAACCCCACCCAAAACACACGCTGAGATAACCACTAGCTCGAAACCAACAGAAGTCATTGGCTGACCTGAAGTCATACGTGCTGCGAGGATGACGCCCGCCAGTGCAGAGATAAAACCAGAGATGGTGAAAATCATCATCTTGGTTTTGACTACATTCACACCCGCCAGACGTGCCGCTTCTTCATTACCACCAATCGCCAGTGTGTTGCGGCCATATACGGTGCGGTTGAGAAGGAAAGCAAACACACCGAAAGTGATCAGCGTTAACCAGATTGGAGTCGGGATACCCAGAATAGAAGAGTTGCCAAGAGTGAAGAAGCTCTCTTCAGTGATACCCACTGCTTTACCGTCAGAGATGATATAGCCTAAACCACGGGCAATTTGCATCGTTGCCAGAGTCGTGATCAGCGCGTTGATTTGCAGTTTGGCGATAACGAAGCCGTTTAGCAGACCAAATACCACACCAGAAAGCAGGCCAGCACCGATACCGAGAACTACGCTGCTGGTGGCGTTGATAGCCACTGCGGTTACAACGCCAGAGCAGGCAATAATAGAGGCAACGGAAAGGTCCAAGTCGCCACAAGCCAGGCAGAACAACATGGCACACGCTACCATGCCGCTCATTGAAATCGCCAAGCCTAGGCCTTTCATATTGATGAAGGTTGCGAAGTAAGGAACAAACAGTGCGCAAAGCAGAAACAGACCTGCAAACACCATCAGCATTCCAAATTTGTCCCAGATTTTAGAGAAGTGAAATCCGCCGGATTTCTCCTCTGATGCCATCGCTTTAGTAGGGCTAGATAAAGACATAATGATATTCCTCAGGTTTAAGCTGCCGCCGATTCTTTGTCGAGCATTGCAAGACGAAGAGCGGTTTGTTCGTTAAATTCATCTCGTTGAAGTTCGCCCGTTACTGCGCCATCTTTCATGACAAGTATGCGGTCAGATATCCCCAACACTTCAGGTAAATCGCTGGAAACGACCAATACGGTGACTCCGTTTTCCGCCAGCTTAAAAATCAATTCGTAAATTTCAGATTTTGCACCCACATCGATACCGCGTGTTGGTTCATCCAGTAAGATCACGCTCATTGCGGTAGACAGCCAACGACCAAGAATCACTTTTTGTTGGTTACCGCCAGACAGTTTGCCGATAGGCTGTTCAAGTGATGCTGCCTTAACATTCAATGCTTTTTTTTGCTTGGTTGCGTTCTCTTTTTCCCAACCGAAATCGATCAGGCTGTTAAATTTAAGGTGCCATGGACGTGCACTGATGTTGGTGTTTTCTTGCACCGACATGATTGGCACAATGCCATGCGCTTTTCGGTCTTCAGAGCAAAGAGTTATGCCTGCACGAATCGCATCTTGTGGTGTTTTAATGCCAATTTTTACATCGTGAAGATAAATATCTCCTGCCGTTTTACGTTCCGCACCAAACACCAATCGGGTCAGTTCGGTACGTCCCGCGCCGACAAGACCAAACAAGCCAAGAATTTCACCTTGTTTAATATCCAATGAAACCGGAGCAGAAAGCCCTGGACCTTGAATGTTTTCTAGGCGTAAGCCACTTTTGCCCAGTTCTCTTGAGCGGTAGTTGTAGATGTCGTTAATTTCGCGGCCAACCATCAGTTCTACGAGACGATCGTGAGTCAGTTCCGACATGTCTTCAAATGAACGAACGTGTTGACCATCTTTGAAGATGGTAATGGCATCACAGAGATCGAAAATCTCTTCCATACGGTGAGAGACATACATGATGACTTTGCCAGCATCTCTTAACTCACGGATAACCTTGAACAGGTTTTGGATCTCACGCTGAGACAAGCTACTGGTCGGTTCATCGAACGCGATAATTTGCGCGTTGCGGCTAAGGGCTTTGGCGATTTCCACCATTTGCCATTGGCCGATAGATAATTCTTTTAGTTGGCATGCAGGGTCGAAAGTTTCACCGAGACGCTCTAACTGCACACGTGCATTTTTGTTTAGCGTTTCGGTATCCACTCGGCCACCTTTGGTTGGAAGCTGCCCAAGATAAATATTTTCAGCAACGGTTAGCTCAGGAACTAAGTTCAGTTCTTGGTAGATAATTGCGATACCGTGCTCAAGTGCATCGTTGGTTGAGGTAAGGTTGATTTCTTTACCGTCAATCGCGATATGACCTTCTGTTGGCTGGTGGAACCCACTCAAGGTTTTAAGCAGAGTTGATTTTCCTGCACCGTTTTCTCCCATTAAAGCATGAACACTGCCTGCGCTTGCGCGGAAACTGACGTTGTTCAGTGCTTTTACACCTGGGAAGTGCTTCGAAATATTACAAAACTCTATGTAAGAAGGGGACTTCGCCATGACATTCTCTCCGTTAAATCAAGAGGGTGACGGCCAAAGTAGCCGTCACCGAAATTGAGCTTATAGCCCTTTTTTCGCTAGTTCGTCTTTGAAGTTGTCACGAGTGATAAGAACTACGTCAGTAACTTCAACGAATTTACTTGGTTCAACGCCGTCTTTTACCCATTTGTAAAGTGATTCAATACTCTTGTAGCCGTGTACGTCTGGGCTTGGAAGTAGAGAGCCGTAGAAGCCAGTAGCATTTGCTTTAGCCAGTTCGTTCACCGCATCTACACCGTTGATACCAATACCGATAATGTTGTCAGCACCGAAGCCTTGACCTTCAGTCGCACGGATGCCACCAAGAACTGTGTTGTCGTTCATACCAACCACAAGCCATTGCTTAACATTTGGGTATTGAACAAGTAGCGAGTTCGCTGCGTCCAGCGCTCCTGGGATGTCGTTAGTTTTGGTTGGTACGCGATAGATTTGACCTTCTGGGAAACCTGCTTGTTTTAGAGCAGAGATAGAACCATCAACACGACGACGTGCAGTGTCTAGCTCATCAGCAGTGATTGCCATTACACCTGTTGTTGAAACGTCCCAGTTGCGTTTTGTCATTTCTTTATAAAGTTCAGAACCTTGGCGCTCACCGATAGCGGTTGCTGCCATCATAACCAAAGGTACGTCAACCATAGGCTCGCCTTTAGCGTTTAGGAATTGGTCATCAACGGTCACGACTTTAAGATCATAGCTTTTTGCTTTCGCCATGATTGCTGGACCTAATTTAGGGTCAGGAGTACAGATAACGAAACCCTTCGCGCCTTGAGCGGCAAGAGTATCGATAGCGTTCAATGTTTTTTCACCATCTGGCACAGCCATTTTTACCACTTCAAAACCTAAGTCTTTGCCGGCTTTCTCTGCAAATGACCATTCCGTTTGGAACCATGGTTCTTCTGGCTGTTTAACTAGGTAGCCTAGTCGCATGTCGTCGCTTGAACCAAAAAATGCATTGGCAGAAGCGCTAAGTAGAGTCAGCCCTGATAAGGCTGTTGCTGTTATTAAGGTTTTTAGTTTCATTGTTATTCCATCCGCTGGGTAGGGGGTTTGTTTCACCGACATCTTTGAAGATTTAATTTGAAGTTGAAGTGATGGAAATCACACCAAAAAAATGTAGCAATTTTGTCCATTCATTTAGCGGAGGTGAACATGATGGTGATCTCAAATGTTACGTTTTAGTGCATTTCTGATTACTTTTGGGGCAAGTGTAATCATTTACACCCGCGATTTGGCCTTATTTATAAAGGGTTAGAACGTTTTTTAAACAGCTGCACAGAAATATGTATTTGGCGAATTTGTCCATACATCTAGCAGGCAATGTCATGGCTGAATCATCCATGCAGGGGTATAACAAACAAAAATATCACCCTACATGGAGTTGTTATGAAGCATTTAGCGACACAACCTGCACACGTAATTGGTCTGGACTTTGGTTCGGATTCGGTGCGTGCATTATTGGTCAACGCTGTTAGTGGTGAGGAGGTGGCATCTGGTGTCACTTACTACCCACGTTGGATGGAAGGCCAGTATAACGAGCCTGAGCAATCTCAGTTTCGTCACCACCCGAAAGACTACATAGAAGCGATGACTCAAGCGATACGTGAAGCGCTTGAACAAGTTCCTGCGGACATTGCTCAGTCTGTAGTGGGTATCGGTGTCGATACAACTGGCTCTACGCCAGCCCCCGTTGATGCGCAAGGTAATGTCTTAGCGTTGTTACCTGAATTTGCAGAAAACCCGAACGCGATGTTCATTTTGTGGAAAGACCATACTTCAGTATCCAAAGCGGATTTGATTAATGAACTGGCTCACGGTGGCGAGTTCATCGACTACACCAAATACATTGGTGGCATTTACTCATCAGAATGGTTCTGGGCAAAAGCGGCTTGGGTCAGTGAACAAGATGAGCAAGTGGCGAAAATGGCTCATAGTTGGGTGGAACTGTGTGACTGGATCCCAGCGCTGCTGTCTGGCAACGAACACCCAAGCAAGTTCCGCCACGGTATCTGTGCTGCTGGTCATAAAGCGATGTGGCATGACAGTTGGGGTGGTCTGCCGGATCAAAAATTCCTCTCTGCAATCTCGCCAACCCTTGATGGTATTCGTGAGCGTATGTTTGATGAGGTTTATACCTCTGAGGATGTAGCAGGTTACTTAACTTCAGAGTGGGCTGAAACACTGGGCTTGCCTGCTGGTTTAGCCATTGCGGTCGGTGAGTTCGACTGTCATATGGGCGCTGTCGGTGCCGGTGCTGGCAAACATGACTTGGTAAAAGTGATTGGTACCTCTACGTGCGACATTTTAATGGTTGATGCAGACCAAGTTGGCGATCGCACCATTCACGGTATTTGTGGTCAGGTTAAAGGCAGTGCGCTGCCAAGTTTGATGGCACTGGAAGCTGGTCAGTCGGCATTCGGCGATGTTTACGCTTGGTATAAGCGCGTGCTGATGTGGCCAATTCAAGCATTAGCGAAAACCAATCCAGAAGCGGCAAAAGTGATGGAGCAGTTGGATAAAGCGATTATTCCAATGCTTGCGGATTCTGCGCAGCAATATGGATTCAACGACAACTCGCCACTGGCAATGGACTGGCACAATGGTCGTCGTACTCCTTACGCCAACCAACGCCTCAAAGGCGCAGTTACCGATTTGAACTTAGGTTCAACCGCACCAGCGATGTTTGCCGCTCTGGTTGAATCAACCGCACACGGCGCGAAAGCGATTGTTGATTGCTTTGTTGACCAAGGCATGGACGTAGAGCGCGTTATCGCTATCGGCGGTATTTCGCAAAAGTCGCCTTACGTGATGCAGATGTGTGCAGACGTTATCGGCCGCGATATTGCGGTAGCAAGCTCTGAGCAATGTTGTGCCTTGGGTGCTGCTATTTTCGCCGCGGTTGCCGCAGGTATTTACGACGATGCTCAGCAAGCACAGAAAGCGATGGCTAGCCCAATCAGCCAAGTTTACAAGCCGAATGCGGCAGCAAAAGTGCTACGTGAACAACGTTACTCTGCTTACCGTGAACTGGGCCAACACCTAGAGCAAATCTCTGAAGCAAAACATGCTCAGGAGCGTAATCATGGGTGATTTGTTGAATCAACAAGAGCGCCTGAACAAGCTTCGCCATGATGTGTGGCAAGCGAACTTGGATCTCGAACGTCACAAGTTAGTGACGTTCACCTGGGGCAATGTGTCAGCGATCGACCGTGAATCTGGTTTAGTGGTCATTAAGCCAAGCGGTGTGGCTTACGAAGATTTAAGCGCCGAAAACATGGTGGTGGTCGATCTGCAAGGCAATGTGGTGGAAGGCGAGCTGAATCCGTCTTCTGATACCGCAACGCACCTCGTTCTCTACCGTACCTACGCCAAAATCGGTGGTGTGGTTCATACCCATTCACCACAAGCAACCGCTTGGGCGCAAGCGGGTAAAGCGATTCCTGCTTTAGGCACCACTCATGCGGATTACTTCTACGGCAGCATTCCATGTACTCGTGCGCTCACCAATCAAGAGATCGCTTCCGATTATGAATTGAATACAGGTCTGGTGATCGCAGAAACCATCGGCGACAACGACCCAATTGCTATTCCGGGAATTCTCGTCAAAGAACACGCGCCGTTTTGTTGGGGGAAAGATGCCCATCAAGCGGTGCACAACGCAGTGGTGACAGAGGTTGTTGCCGGTATGGCCATGCAAACTCTGCAGATCAATCCTGCGGTGGAATATATCAATCAAGCATTGCTCGACAAGCATTATCTACGTAAACACGGAGCGAATGCTTATTACGGTCAGTCAGCTAAGAATAAAGGGTAAGTCATGAAAGTATTTAATGAAAAACAAGTTTGGTTTGTCACTGGTTCACAAACGCTATACGGACCAAAAGTGTTAGAAAATGTCGCGCAAGACAGCGCGCAGATCGTTGCCAGCTTTAATCAAAGCAACGCTATCTCAGTACCTATGCTAGATAAAGGTACGGTGAAGTCTCCTGATGAAATCTTAAATGTGTGCCGTGCGGCGAACAACGATCCTGACTGTGTTGGTTTGGTGCTATGGATGCACACCTTCTCTCCAGCGAAAATGTGGATTGCGGGTCTATCTCAACTGAACAAACCATTCCTTCATCTGCATACTCAGTTCAATGCGGCACTTCCTTGGGACGACATCGATATGAACTACATGAACACTCACCAAAGTGCGCATGGTTGTCGTGAGTTTGGCTTTATCGGCACACGTATGGGGATTGACCGTAAAGTGGTGGTTGGTCACTGGCAGAATCCCAATGTTCACGCTGAAATTGATGACTGGTGCCGTGCTGCTATCGGTATTAACGCTGGTCAGAATCTAAAAGTGGCGCGTTTTGGTGACAACATGCGCCAAGTTGCGGTCACCGAAGGCAACAAAGTTTCTGCTCAAATCCAGTTTGGCTATGAAGTGAACGCCTACGGCTTAGGTGAACTGACTGAAGCGGTTCAATCGGTTTCGGATGCGGATGTCTCTCGTCTGCTTGATGAATACGCATCGACTTATGAAATGAAGCCAGAGCTGCTGACAGATGCCGCTCTGCTAAAACTGATGCAACACGAAGCACGTCTAGAAATGGGTATGGAACGTTTCTTAACTGACGTAGGTGCCAGCGCATTTACTAACACCTTCGAAAACCTAACCGGTTTGGGTTCTCTGCCAGGCCTTGCAACACAACGTCTAATGGCGAAAGGCTTTGGTTACGGCGGTGAAGGTGACTGGAAGACTTCTGCAATGGTTCACATCATGAAGCAGATGGGTAAAGGTCGCCAAGGTGGTACTTCATTTATGGAAGACTACACCTATAACTTCGGTGCCACTGACCAAGCATTAGGCGCGCACATGCTAGAAGTGTGTCCGTCAATTGCGGCAGCCAAACCTCGTCTCGAAATCCACCGTCATACCATTGGATTGAAGTGTGATGTTCCTCGTTTGCTGTTCAGCGGTAAAGAAGGCAATGCGCTAAACGTGTCTGTGATTGACCTTGGGAATCGCTTCCGCATGGTAGTGAACACGTTGAAAACCGTTGCTCCACCGCAAAGCATGCCTCATCTTCCAGTTGCACACGCGTTATGGGAACCAATGCCAAACCTACAAGTGGCTGCGGCGACTTGGATTCACGCGGGTGGCGCGCACCACAGTGCGTACAGCCAACAGGTGAGTGTGGATATGTTGGCGGATTATGCGGACATTCTGGGAATGGAAATGGTTGTGATCGACGAAAGCACTGAGACTCGTAAGTTCAAGCAAGAGCTGAAAACCAACAGCTTGTACTACCGTCTAGCTTCAGGTGTTTAATCGATAGATTCTCCCTCACAGTGACATGGCTGTGAGGGAGAGGTTGTAGAGGTATTTATGGCGGTTGACGAATCTAAAACAGAGCAGGGCTTCGATGTTCACAGTCCGCTTGATATTAACTACCACCAGTGGACGCTGCGAGTCGCAGGCCAGAATCCGGAGAAGTTTGAACTTCTGTATGCGGATAAGGTGTTGTATCAAGGTAAGCTGGAACTGATTAACAATGGTGAGCCGTTGGATGTTTCTGAGGCTCAGTGGAAGTTTCGTCATCGCCATGATCGAATAGAGCAGTGGTGTCAGTTGCACCATGTCGACAAGCTATCCGTCAACATGAACTACTACTTTCACGATAAAGCAGTGGTGATTGAGTATTTGGCGCGCAATAGTATTCCTACACGTTTAGACATTAGACATGAGATAGTGCCGCTAGATAGCGTGGAGAATGATCAACCGCCACAATCAGAACAACCGGATTGGCAGCGCTGTCGTCATGGTCTTCCTAGTGAATCTATTCGTCACTCCATTAAACCAGACCTGTTTCGCGAAGCTTTTTCCGCGACTCAATGGATCGTATTAGATAAAATGTGATGTCGAAAATCGCAATACTTCCGGGCTCAACATACACTAGAAAAAATTCTAATGATTGTTGGTCTATGCAAAACACAGATCCACTCAAGCCGGGGTATGACTTTGATGCGCATTTAGTCGCGGGTCTCACACCCATTATCGAAGGTGACGAGCTCGACTACACCATTGATCGTCCAAACGGCATGAAAGGGTACATCATCAATATCACCAGCAAAGGTGAAGGCACCATTTTTTCCGGTGAACATGAGTTTCATGTTAAAGCTGGAGACTTACTCTTGTTTCCCCCTAGCGCCGCCCATTATTACCGCCGCAAAGAAGACAACGCTTCATGGTTTCACCGTTGGGTGTATTTCCGGCCGCGTGCATTTTGGAATGACTGGTTAAACTGGCAGGAAGAGCGTAATGGTGTTTATGTCACCAGCGGCTTGTCTGCTCAGGACATCGAACACATTGAAAGCTTGTTTGTTGATATCGAATATACGGCTAAATCGGACCTTCCATATCGGGATGATTTAGCAATCAACTTACTTGAGCAGTTACTGATCCGTTGTAAATCAGTACAACCGGATGTGGTCTGCAAACCGCTTGATCCGCGAATCATTCAAGCGATTAACTATATGACGCAAAACCTCAATCAGGATTTCACTCTTGAGGAAATTGCTGCGCATACCTGCTTGTCGCCATCTCGTTTAGGACACTTGTTCCGTGACGAAATGAAGATGACCATTACCCAATGGCGTGATGATCAGCGAATTAGCCGCGCGAAGCAATTGTTAGTGACTACTCACTATTCGGTTAACCATATTGGTCGAATAGTAGGCTATTCCGATCCCCTCTATTTCTCTCGCGTATTCAAGCGCAAAGCGGGCGTCAGCCCGAAACTGTATCGAGAGAAAATTACCTGATAAATTATCTAAAACAAAGCTGGAGACCTTCTCCGGCTTTGTTTTTACTGGCTAAATAACAATGATGAGAGCAAGTATCTTGAGCTAGATTCCAGCTTTAGCTGTAAAGCGCATGGCATTTTCAACAATGATTATTTCTAAACTATAGTTGATTTGTTGGTTGGCAAAAGGAGTAGCCAGAATGAATCAAGAAGCCTTGCTCTCTCGTTTTAATGAATTACCTCGTATTGAAAGTATTCAACAAGAGCTACTGAACATGGTGAACAGTGAGAACCTCAACTTCAGTGAGCTTTCGCGTAAGATGTCGATGGACCAAGTGCTTAGTGCCCGAGTTTTGCGGATGGCAAATTCAGCCCAGTTTGGTGGCGCGCATGGTGTTTCAACGATTAACGAAGCGATTATTCGTGTCGGCAGCGGTGCGGTGCGAACGCTGATCTCTTCTTCGGTTGTGTCTGGTGTTTTCCCTAAACTCGCCACCCTCAATATCAAAGACTATTGGGCCAATACTTTTGAAATTGCCATGATAGCCAGCAAGCTGGCGCGAGCCGCACGCTTAGACCCGAATGAAGCCTTTACGACCGGAGTGCTACACAATATCGGTGAACTTATGATTCATGCATTAGAGCCAGATATTGCATCACAAATAAAATACCGCGTTGATCATGGTGAGGAGTTGATAGCGGTGCAAAAAGAGCTGCTCGATACTGATGCGCAGGAGCTTGGTGCAAGGCTAGCTCGCGAGTGGCAGTTTCCTTCAGATATGGCGGATGCGATAGAAAATGTGAATCATCCGGGCAAGGCAACGGAAGCTAAACGTCTGGCCTGTGTGCTGTTTTTAGCGCGCGAAATCCATAAAAGATGGGACTCACTGTTTGATGAACGAGAAAAACGTGCGTTTCTCACTCGTCACCCAGCCGCGAAGGCATTGGCGTTATCATCCGATGTTTATATTGAAATTGACCAAGTTAGGGGGCATGGGGTGGAGCTTGCTCACCAATTGTTTTAAGTCGTAAGCAGTAGTCAGTTCGCCCATGCAGAAGCGTGGGCTTTGATGTCAGCGTTTAAGTTGACGGTGAGAGCTTGTTTGAAAACTTCAGCTGTTGCACAACAAGACCAATGATGATCATCACTAAGCCGATTAAGGTTGAAGGATGAATCTCCTCGCCAATGATCGTTGCCAGCAGTATTAGAGAGATAAACGGTGAGGCAAAAATCAGGTTACTGATTCGTGCGGTGTTGTTGGTGCTTTTCAACGCGCCGAGCCAGAGCACAAAGGTAATGCCCATTTCAAATAGCCCTACGTAGGTTACTGCCACCCAACCGTTAAAGGTTATCTGGTTCCAAGGAGCGCTTTCATAAAGGTTCAAACCGATAGTAAACGGAATGGCCACAAGGAACCCAAGTAATACACCGACGACAGGCTCTGCCTGGTTTTTAGTGTTGAGAATCCAGTATCCGGCCCAAAGCAATGTGGAAAGCAGCGCTAAACCGACGCCAAGTGGGCTGTCAAATTTCAAACCCAGTACATCGCCTTTGGTGGCAATGACAATAACGCCTAAGTAGCTGAGAATACAGGCTAGCCAATCTTGCTTTCTGATAGTTTGACCCAAGAAAACCGCTGCCATCAACGTTAAGGTGATTGCCCAGCTATAATTAATGGACTGAGCTTGCGAAGCTGGAAGTAAAGCATACGCTTTAAATAAAATTAAATAGTAAGCCAGAGGGTTAATCAGCCCTAGAAGCAAGTAGTACCAAGGGTTAGCAAAAAAGGTGCTGGCGATCAGATTTAGATGACCTCTTAGGGCGCAAATAATGAATAAAGCCAGTGCTGAGACAATACTTGCGATAGTGAGCATTTGAATCGGCGTGAATTCTGCCAGAGTGAGTTTGAAAGCTGTGGCAACGGTGGACCAAAGCAGAACTGCGGACAGTCCTAGCCCTAATGCGCGACGCTCGTTCATTGGTTTTCCCTAACTTTATTTGACGTTATTTGGCTAGTCTAACGGTGGAATAAATGCGCCACAAACTGGACATTTATCCAGTATGGAAATACCATTTTTGTCAACAGACTTAAGTCACGACTAGACGAAGTAAATCTTTATGATGCAATGGATTATCAACAACATACTGCTTTGGGCTCCTGCACTTGCGAGTGCGATAATATCTGGGGGCGTGATTGGGCTTTGGGTTAAGCAAAAAATGCAAGTCAGAACCCAGCTGCTCGATCAGCAAATTATTAATGATGCTCGCTGGTATCAACAGCAAATCGAGCAACTGAAGGTAAGCTTGAACAACAGTTTGGGTGAGCTGGAAGAGCTGGATCAAGAGCGTGATAAAGCTGAGTTCGAGCTAAAACAACTGCACGGCAAACTGATGGCTGCTATGGAAAAACTGCGCTATTTCGATGCCGTGAAGCTTGAACGAGATCAGTACAACGATGAGTTGAACCACTTACGCGAGCTAAAAGCGCAGCTTGATGTCCAATTGCGTGAGCAAGAAGCGCGTCATCAACAGCAGCTTGAATCGAACTCAGAGAAATTACGTTTACTGGAAACCGCCGAAGAACGTTTGAAACAGCAATTTGAACACCTTGCTAACCAAGTGTTTGAAGATAAAGCGGCAAAAGTGGATCAACAGAACAAACAGAGCCTTGATGGTTTGTTGAGTCCGCTAAAAGAGCAGTTAGAAGGTTTCCGTAAACAGGTGAATGACAACTTCAACAACGAAGCCAAAGAGCGTCACACCTTGGTGCACGAGCTGCGTAATTTGCAAAACCTCAATGAACAGATGGCAAAAGAGGCGTTGAACCTTACTCAGGCACTAAAAGGCGACAACAAGCAGCAGGGTAACTGGGGAGAGGTCGTACTGGCTCGCGTGCTGGCAGAATCAGGCTTGCGTGAAGGCCATGAGTACGAAACACAGGTTAGTTTGCAAAATGATATGGGCAAGCGTTATCAGCCGGATGTGATTGTTCATCTGCCACAAGATAAACAAGTGGTGGTGGATTCGAAAATGGCGCTGGTCGCTTATGAGCGATACTTCCATGCTGAAACCGATGAAGAGCGTGATGCTGCGCTGCGCGATCATTTGCTTGCACTTCGTAATCACATCAAAGGCTTAAGCCAGAAAGACTACCATCAGCTTCGCGGCATTGAGAGCCTCGATTATGTGCTGATGTTTATTCCGGTGGAACCTGCATTCCAAGTCGCGATTCAGGCTGATCCAAGCTTGGTGAAAGATGCGATGGAGCAAAATATTATCCTTGTCAGTCCAACCACATTGCTGGTGGCGCTGCGCACCATTGACAACCTTTGGCGTAATGATCGCCAGAACCAAAATGCTCGTCTCATTGCCGAGCGTGCCAGCAAGCTTTACGACAAGCTACGCCTGTTCGTTGATGATATGGAAGGATTGGGTTCTGCGTTAGACAGAGCCAACCAAAATTATCAGGGTGCGATGAACAAGCTTGTCACTGGTCGCGGAAATGCTATCAGTCAGGCAGAAAGCTTTAAGCAGCTTGGGGTTGAAGTGAAACGTTCTATCCATTCTCAGTGGGCGGAAAAGGCACAAATTGGCGAAGATTTTGAAAATGCCCCTTTAGTAGAAAGACATCAAGGAGAGGATAAAGTAAACTGATTGCCCGCGGCAGTTTAGTCACTTTTTTGAACGCTTTTTTCAAAAGGAAAGTACTTAAACAAAGAGTGCGCTGCATAGCAACCAAATTGAAAAGAAACGAATGATGGCGGGCGCAATATACTCAAACTACTTGGAGTTGCAGGTAGGCGGCAAGTGAGTGAATCCCCATGAGCATAGATAACTATGTGATTGGGGTGACCGAACGTAGCCCCTATACCAAAACATAAAGCGCTGCAGCTTCAAGTAGGAAGAATATAGCGACCACGATGACGGATAGAAACGATGACGGACAGTAGTAGCGTGCAAACGAATACAGCAATGACAGATCAAGACACAACGCATTTCGGTTTCGAAACCGTTCGTAAAGAAGAAAAAGCAACCAAAGTCGCTCAGGTATTTCACTCTGTAGCAGCGAAATACGACATCATGAATGACTTAATGTCGGGTGGTGTTCATCGACTATGGAAGCGTTTTACGATTGATTGCTCAGGCGCACGTCCGGGACAAAAAATTCTCGATCTTGGTGGCGGTACTGGTGACCTGGCTGCGAAGTTTTCTCGTATTGTTGGCGATAAAGGCCACGTTATTCTGGCGGACATCAATAACTCAATGCTTAACGTAGGTCGCGATAAACTGCGTGACCGCGGCATTGTCGGCAACATTGATTTCGTACAAGCGAACGCGGAAGAACTGCCGTTCCCAGATAACCATTTTGACTGCATTACTATCAGCTTCTGTCTGCGTAACGTAACAGATAAAGATAAAGCACTGCGCTCTATGTACCGCGTTTTAAAACCGGGTGGTCGTCTGTTAGTGCTTGAGTTTTCTAAGCCTGTTTTAGATCCGCTTTCTAAAATTTATGATGCCTATTCGTTCCACATTCTGCCAAAAATGGGTGAACTGATTGCTAACGATGCAGACAGCTACCGTTATTTAGCAGAATCAATTCGTATGCACCCAGACCAAGAAACCTTAAAAGGTATGATGGTTGAAGCAGGCTTCGAGCAAGCAAGCTACTACAACCTAACAGGTGGTATCGTAGCACTGCACCGCGGTTACAAATTCTAAGGACCGCTTATGCCGTTTGAACCTCTCGTCACCGCGGTGATTGAAACCTCTCTAAATACCCTGATTAAAGACGATCCTAACTTGGGTCGTCGTCTTGCTCGCCTTAAAGGGCAAGTGATTCAAGTGCATCTCAAAGAACTGAATAAGACTCTAACGTTTGTTTTCAGCCAACAGATCGATGTACTGGCAAATTATGAAGGCAAGCCAGACTGTTACTTGTCACTGCATCTGTCTGTACTGCCTGAACTGCGTGAACAAGCCAATATCACTAAACTCATCAAACAAGATAAGTTGGTGCTGGAAGGTGATATCCAACTGGCTCAGAAATTTTCTCAGTTGATGACAGATTGCAAACCTGACATTGAAGAATGGCTATCACGAGTCACTGGTGATGTGGTTGCTCATACAGTGGTTCAGGGGGCGAAGAACGTCGGCTCTTTGCTGACGTCTCAGTTTAATAAGCATCAGAACCATCTGGCTCAAGTGCTGACTGAAGAGTGGCGCGTTGCACCCGCTCCGTTAGAGATCGCCTATTTCTGCGATCAAGTCGATGACGTGAAAAGTCAGGCTGCACGTTTAGAAGCAAAGCTAGTGGCACTGCTAGAGAAAATAAGCAAGGAAAACGCTGAGGTTGCCAAATAACTTATGACGCCTTCAGAACTTAAGCGCCTATATAGAATTATCAAAGTTCAGCTCGAATATGGGCTGGATGAATTCCTTCCTGATCATCAGTTAGCAAAAGCACCACGCTTGTTGCGTAAGTCGCTGTTTTGGATTCGTAATCAGCACAGTGATAAGCCGTTAGGTGAACGTCTGCGTCTTGCGCTGCAAGAGTTGGGACCAGTGTGGATTAAGTTTGGTCAGATGATGTCGACTCGTCGCGATTTGTTCCCGCCACATATCGCTGATCAGCTTGCGCTGCTGCAAGACAAGGTTGCGCCATTTGACGGCAAGCAGGCAAAACAGCAGATGGAAAAAGCGCTCGGCGGCAGCTTAGAAACTTGGTTTGACGATTTTGATATCGAACCGCTGGCGTCAGCTTCAATTGCTCAGGTGCACACTGCGAAACTAAAAGAAAACGGCCGCGAGATCGTTTTAAAAGTGATTCGTCCTGATATTCGCCCTGTGATTGATGCCGATATTAAGTTGATGTATCGCATGGCGCGGATTGTTGCCAAAGCGACTCCGGAGACGAAGCGTCTCAAGCCCGTCGAAGTGGTACGAGAGTACGAAAAAACGCTGATCGATGAGCTGGATCTGCGCAGAGAAGCGGCCAACGCGATTCGCTTGCGTCGTAACTTCGAAGACAGTGAAGAACTTTACGTTCCTGAAATAATTAGCGATTTGAGTAATGAAACTGTCATGGTTTCTGAGCGAATATACGGCATTCAGGTTTCAGACGTAGAACGTTTGCGAGCAAACGGCACCAATATGAAGCTGTTAGCTGAACGCGGAGTGAGCGTGTTTTTCACTCAGGTGTTCCGCGATAGTTTCTTCCATGCCGACATGCATCCGGGCAACGTGTTTGTGAACCCTGAACATCCAGAAAATCCACAGTGGATTGGCTTGGACTGTGGCATCGTAGGCACACTCAACAGCGAAGATAAACGTTATTTAGCCGAAAACTTCTTGGCATTCTTTAACCGAGATTACCGCAAAGTCGCTGAGCTGCACGTCGATTCTGGCTGGGTACCCCACGATACCAATATTGATGAGTTTGAAGTCGCAATTCGTATCGTCTGTGAACCTATTTTTGCAAAACCTCTTTGTGAAATTTCCTTTGGTCACGTGCTCTTGAATCTGTTCAATACCGCACGCCGATTCAATATGGAAGTTCAGCCACAATTGGTATTGCTGCAGAAAACTCTGCTTTATGTTGAAGGGCTTGGTCGCCAGCTTTATCCGCAACTCGATTTGTGGCAAACGGCGAAACCTTTCCTAGAAAAATGGATGATGAACCAAGTGGGGCCGCAAGCTGTCATCAATGCAGTGAAAGAGCGTGCGCCATTCTGGGCAGAAAAATTACCTGAATTACCAGAGCTGCTATACGACAGTTTGCGCCAAGGTAAAGTGATGAATCAGCGTATTGATCAGCTTTACCAAGGGTATCGAGAAACAAAGCGTCAGCAGGCTACAGGCAAGTTTTTATTTGGTATTGGCGCCACATTAGTCGTATGCTCGGCAATACTGGTCGCCAGTCACTTTGAGCAGTTAGCTGTGGGCAGTGCGGTTGCAGGCTTCACATTTTGGCTGTTTAGTTGGCGGGCTTATCGTCGTTAAGCGATAAACTTCAGAAATCATTATGAGTAAATAACCCCGAGGTAGAAATAATGGGTGGTATCAGTATTTGGCAACTTCTTATCATTGCTGTGATCGTAGTTCTATTGTTTGGTACAAAGAAATTACGTGGCATCGGCGGTGATCTTGGTGGCGCAGTAAAAGGTTTCAAAAAGGCGATGGCTGAAGAAGAGAAGCCAGAAGAAAAAGACGCTGACTTTGAACCAAAGAACTTGGAGCAACAGAAAACAGCTGCTTCAACTGAAACCAAAAAAGACAAAGAGCAGGCGTAAAGAGTGTTCGATATCGGTTTTTGGGAGCTGGTATTAATCTCTGTTGTTGCTTTAGTGGTATTAGGTCCTGAACGTTTGCCACATGCTATTCGCAGCGTGACCAAGTTTATTGGTGCGGCGAAAAGCATGGCGAACAGTGTGAAAGATGAGTTGGCTCATGAGCTGAAAGTGCAAGAGTTACAAGAAAACTTGCGCAAAGCTGAGCAAATGGGCATGAAGAATCTTTCACCTGAACTTCAAGAATCGGTCGATAAGCTAAAGCAAGCGGCGCAAGATGTTCAGCGTCCTTATGCTGCATCGAACAATACGCAAACAGCGGATAATTCAGCCGCAACGAGCGCAGAAACTATGGAGGTTTCAGAATCAATCAAGGGTTCAGAAACGATAAATGTTACTGCGCAAGCTCAAACTCAGCCAACTGAGGACGAGTCTAAATCGGCAGAAAAGAAAGCCGAATAAGCCATCAAATGAAGAGCACACGTTGCTCTTCATTTTCTGTTTTATGATCTCAGTTATATGAGCTGTCACATGAGGTTCCAATGTCTTCTGTAGAACAGACGCAGCCTTTAATTAGTCACCTTCTTGAGCTACGCAACCGCTTATTGCACAGTATCGCGGGCGTGCTGGTTGTGTTTCTTGCTTTGATCTATTTCTCCGGTGACATTTACGAGTTTGTCTCCAAGCCGCTGGTGGAACGTCTGCCGGAAGGCGCGACGATGATTGCAACCGATGTTGCTTCACCGTTCTTTACGCCACTTAAGCTGACTCTGATTGTTGCTGTGTTTCTTTCTGTGCCTTATATCCTTTATCAGGTATGGGCGTTTGTGGCTCCGGGTTTGTATAAACATGAGCGCCGCTTAATTTTCCCTTTGCTGTTCTCTAGCTCACTGCTGTTTTACTGCGGTGTCGCTTTCGCTTACTTCGTGGTATTCCCGCTGGTGTTTGGTTTCTTTACCGCTATTGCATTGGGTGGTGTGGAAATCGCAACTGACATTGCCAGTTATCTTGATTTCGTCTTAGCGCTTTTCTTGGCGTTTGGTATCGCTTTTGAAGTACCTGTCGCTATCTGCTTGCTTTGCTGGACAGGGGCAACCACACCGAAGTCTTTGGCAACTAAGCGCCCGTATATCATAGTGGCAGCCTTTATTGTCGGCATGCTGCTTACGCCGCCGGATATGATTTCACAGACCTTACTGGCTGTGCCTATGTGCTTGCTGTTTGAAGTCGGACTTATCTTTGCTCGTTTCTATACCAAGAAAGAAACGGATGAAGAGGAAGTGGAAGAATAGGCCAATAAGCCACAGTGAACATCGAGAAAAAAAGGAGCTTTGGCTCCTTTTTTTGTGCCCGCTGGCTGAGCAAATTCTATAACCATCACAGTTTTACGATTTGATGCGTTGTTGATGGTTTTTTGCACAATAGTTTGATTTAAAACAATTGTGCTGCGATCTGCTTTCGCATTTGAAATTCTTTTGTCTAATTATATAAGCGAATTCTAATTTACCAGGAAGGTATGTTCGGAATGAAAACTATAACGATTAGACACAGCTCGGTGTTATTGCTGTTACTTACGGTGTTTTTCACCGTAACTACGTCATTGGCTTATGCGTCAACGGCTGATCACCAAACCTTTGAACAACTGAACGGGCCTTTTAACAAAGCTCAGGAAGTGACAAAAGCGTGTTTGGAATGCCACACCGAAGCGGGTGAACAGATTCAGGCTTCAACCCACTGGACGTGGGAGCATGAACAGCTCAGTTCAGATGAGATTTACGGCAAGAAAAACGTCGTCAATAACTTCTGCATTTCTACTGCTTCCAATGAGCCTCGCTGTACAAGCTGCCATACAGGCTATGGCTGGAAAGACGACCAATTTGATTTCACCAAACAAGAGAGTATCGACTGTTTGGTCTGCCATGATCAATCCGGTCAATACCGAAAATTCCCTACCGCAGCCGGTCATCCCAATTATGTCGACACTGAATGGCCTGTTGGCTCAGGGAAAATTCTCCCTGCGGTTGATTTGGCACAATCCGCCAAAAGTGTTGCGACACCTGAAGTAAAGAACTGTGGCAGTTGTCATTTCTTTGGTGGTGGTGGTGATGCCGTCAAACACGGTGATATGGATTCAAGTCTAAATACCGCTTCACCTGAACTCGATGTGCACCTTGCCAAAGAGGGCGCTAATTTGAAGTGTCAGGACTGCCATACCACCAGTGCGCACATCACTCAGGGATCGCGTTATTCCTTGAATGCGAAAGATACCTCCGGTATCGATATTCCCGGACACACTGACATGAGTCGTGCGACTTGCGAATCTTGCCATAGTGCCGCGCCTCACCAAGGCTCACGTGAATCGATTCGCCTTAATCAGCATGCAGAAAATGTCGCTTGTCAGACATGCCATATTCCAGAATTTGCCCGTGAAAAAGCGACAAAAACCTTCTGGGATTGGTCTACTGCTGGCGACAAGAAACGGCCAATGACCAAAGATGAGTGGGGCAATCCACTTTACGATCCGAAAAAAGGGGATTTCGTCTGGGAGAAAAACGTGGTTCCTGAATATGCCTGTTTCAATGGCGAGATTGATTACACCACTGTGGGTGAGAAGGTTCAGCCTAATGCCGATGGTGTGATTGAACTGACCAAAGTTCAGGGAACTTGTGGTGAAGAAGGCACTCGCATCTGGCCGTTCAAAGTGATGAAAGGCAAGCAGCCTTATGATGTGAAAAATCAACTGATGATAACGCCACACTTGTTCGGTAAAGATAGTTCAGCTTATTGGAAATCTTATGATTGGGCTGCGGCTGCTACAGCAGGTATGGCGGCGAGTGGATTAGAGTTTGGCGGTGAGATGGCGTTTGTGAACACGGATTATCACTTTCCGATCACCCATATGGTGGCTCCAGCAGAGAAAGCGTTAGAGTGCCAAGATTGCCACAGTAAAGACGGAAGAATGGCTAAGATTGCGGGTTTCTATATTCCCGGTCGTGATGACGCCCTTGGTGGTAGCAGTCAGTACTTGTGGTGGTTGGTCGCCTTGACTGTGCTGGGTGTTGCGTTACACGGTTTGCTAAGGTTCTTTGCTCGCCCACAAGGTAAGGAGTAGGTTATGCGTCATATGGTTTATAAACGCTTTGAACGCTTCTGGCACTGGGCACAGAGCTTACTGATTATCGCGATGATAGCGACCGGATTTGAAATTCATGGCTCTTACCAGTGGTTAGGTTTCGAAGATGCTTTGTTCTGGCATGAGTTGTGTGCAGTGACATTGATTGTGCTTTGGTTGTTTGCCATTTTCTGGCATTTCACCACAGGGGAATGGCGGCAATATATGCCAACGACCGACAAACTTTCTGATGTGGTGCGTTTCTATGTGCGAGGTATTTTCCTTGGGCAGTCACATCCGTATCAAGCGACACCAGAGAGAAAGCACAATCCTTTGCAGCGCTTTTTCTATCTGGGTTTTAAGCTGATATTAGCGCCATTGATTTGGGTTTCTGGTGCTCTGTTATTGCTTCACCCTTTCGGTATTGAAGTCATTCCTTTGGGCACATTATCGGGGATGCATTTGTTGGTAGCGTTTTTATTTGTGGTGTTCTTGATTGGGCATATTTACATGACCACCACAGGGCCGACGCCCACCAGTCATATCAAAACTATGATTACCGGCTACGAGGAGGAACATTAATCTAAGGTGAAAGGAATAAAACTCTAACTCTTGGCTCACTATGAGAAAGCCCCCTTAAAAGATGAGGGGGCTTTGTTTTTACTAAAGGTTGAACAGCTTTTTGGCGTTCAATGTGGTGAGTGTGTCGACTTCTTCAATGGTCATCTCACGCAGTTCTGCGACTCGTTTCGCGACGAGTTGGGTGTAAGCCGGTTCGTTGCGCTTACCGCGATGAGGAACCGGCGCTAGGTAAGGGCAGTCGGTTTCTAAAATCACGTAGTTAAGGTTGAGATGAGGAATCACCTGATCCATACCACCATTTTTAAAAGTAGAAACACCACCTAAGCCAAGATGAAAGCCCAAATCGTTGATCGCTTTCGCTTCTTCTACACTGCCACCAAAGCAGTGGAACACGCCACGCAGTGAACCATCTTGCTCTTTACGCAGTAAGGCTAAGGTTTCCTCAATGGAGTCTCGGGTGTGTATCACCACTGGAAGGTCCATCTCTTTCGCCCAGTTAAGCTGAGTGACAAACGCCATTTCTTGTTCTGCGCGGTAGGTTTTATCCCAGTAGAGGTCGATACCTATTTCACCCACAGCGATGAAATTGTGTTTATCAAACCATGCGCGAATAGTTTCCAGAGTCTGATTTACGTTAGCGTCTACATAACAAGGGTGAAGCCCCATCATAGAACGGCATACTTCAGGGTAAGCCGCTTCTGTTGCCAGCATAGGTTCGATGGATTCTAAGTCGATATTTGGCAACAAGATTTGGTTGATACCTTGTTCTAAGGCGCGTTGAACAACGGCATCTCTGTCTTGGTCAAATTCGCTGGCATAGATATGGGCATGGGTATCAATCATGGTGTTGTCTCGCTAAATTCTGTTTGCGGGCAGTATACGTGAGTGTGAGCATCGGGTCATTTTTTGTATTTTTACTTAAAGGCTCTAGCACCAGAGTTTGAGAGTGATATGATTTCGCCTGAACCTGTTCCACTTGAAGTGCTTTTGTATGAGTGCTTTCTGTCTGAATGGGAATCTACATATCAAATAAAGTCTGAACTTTGAATCAGACAGACCAAGAAGGAGAGTAGAGTGTCAGTATCCATCCAAGGCCAGTTCCCAGGTCGTCGTCTACGCCGTATACGTAAACACGATTTTTCTCGTCGCCTAGTGGCCGAAAACAAGCTTTCGGTAAATGACCTGATTTACCCGATGTTTGTTTTGATGGGCAAAGATCGCCGTGAAGCGATTGAATCTATGCCGGGAATCGAACGTCTGTCTATCGATCTATTGTTGGAAGAAGCGTTGTATCTAGCAAACCTTGGTGTTCCTGCTATCGCTCTGTTCCCTGTGGTTAATCAAGATGCAAAAAGTTTAGACGCTGCGGAAGCCTACAACCCTGATGGATTGGTTCAGCGTGCCGTTCGTTTGTTGAAAGAACACGTTCCGCAAATGGGCGTGATCACCGATGTAGCCTTAGACCCTTATACTACTCACGGGCAAGACGGCATTATCGATGAAACCGGCTATGTGATGAATGATGAGACGACAGAAGTGCTGATCAAACAAGCGCTTTCTCATGCTGAAGCGGGTGCGGATGTGGTTGCACCATCAGACATGATGGACGGTCGTATTGGCAAAATCCGTGAAGCGCTAGAAGAAGCGGGTCACATTCATACTCAAATCATGGCTTACTCAGCAAAATACGCTTCTTGTTATTACGGCCCGTTCCGTGATGCAGTCGGCTCTGCGAGCAATCTGAAAGGTGGTAACAAGAAGAACTACCAGATGGATCCTGCGAACAGCGATGAAGCGATTCATGAAGTGGCGATGGATGTGAATGAAGGCGCGGATATGGTGATGGTGAAACCGGGTATGCCATATCTGGATGTGGTTCGCCGTGTTAAGACGGAACTGCAAGTTCCAACCTTCGCATACCAAGTTTCTGGCGAATACGCGATGCACAAAGCTGCGATTCTCAATGGCTGGTTGTCAGAGAAAGAAACAGTGATGGAATCTCTACTGTGCTTTAAGCGCGCGGGCGCGGACGGCATTTTGACTTACTTTGCTAAAGATGTCGCGCAGTGGCTGGCTGAAGAAAATGCGCAAGCAGCTCAGTTTCTAAAGTAAAACCCCTAAAATAAACCAGAAAACGAACAAGTCACTAAAGGCTGGCCATTGACCAGCCTTTTCTTTTTGAACTCAATTTAAGGAAACAATAATGAAGATACGTGAAGGCAGTTTGTCTGAAGTTGTAACCGTGGTGACTGAAATTGATGAGTTCATTGTTAAAGAAAACGAACAAAGCTTAGCTCAGCGATTAGAAGGTAAGCGCCATTTGATTCTGGTTGCGGAGCAACAAGGCCAAATATTAGGTTTCAAAATCGGCTATGAGCTCGATTCAGATACTTTCTACAGTTGGTTTGGTGGTGTTTCGCCTAAAGCTCGCAATTTGGGGTTGGCGCAAAAGCTATTAGATGTGCAGGAATCTTGGGTTATTGAGCAAGGATATCAACAACTTAAGGTTAAATCGCGCAATCAGTTTCCAGCTATGCTCAGGCTGCTATTAAGGAATAATTACCTGATTGATAACTTTGAGCCGTATGAGCCGCTATTGGAAAGCCGTATCCACTTTGTGAAGCAGTTAAAAAATAAATGAGATTTTTTCTCATTTAGTGTTGACAGTTAAATGAGAATCATTATTATTAACTTCGTCTTAGGGAATGAGTGAATTTCATAAGGATGTGAGTGACTTGCTTTTTAAACTTGTTTAATTGCAAAGAATGAACAGCTGAATGAACGAACCTATTCTTTTTGACACGACATTGCTCACATTGCTTCCAGTGTAATTTTAAGCTTTTCGGTAGTGCTGAACGTTTTATTTCAGGCTGACCTTATATTGCTAGGCGACATCAAACGATGTCGCTTTTTTTATGCCACTTATCCACCGCCCCTTTCTGGCGAGGCTGCGATCTTATATTTTTCTGTTTGGGTCGAGATGTATAGTGACAAGTTTTTATTTTCAGTGATTAACCAGATTTCTCACCGTCAGAAAAATCCTCTTTTGTAAGAATCCTGTGTCAGAGTATGAAAATTCATCATTCATTTTGGATCCAGATCTCAAGGTGACTAAAAGGACACCGAGTGTCTTTTCCACAATTGATGATCGGGGGATGATCGTATTTCAAAACTTGGATCTTTTATTTTTGTATTAAAAAACAATAAATTAAATAATGTTTCGTTGTTGTTTTTTACACATTAATAACCAGTGGATAAAATCTATGAACAGAGTTATCCACAGAATGGTTTGTATGTTGGTGAGTAATTAGACGAAAGCGTGAACTTGAGTCTGCAAGGTAACATATACCCAAACTACTTGAAGTTGCAGGTAGGCGGCAAGTGAGTGAATCCCCATGAGCATAGATAACTATGTGATTGGGGTGAACGAACGTAGCCAACACCGCTGCAGCTTCAAGTAGGAAGAGTATAGAATCCTGAACACAGTCGTGGCATCCTAGTCGCCAATTGTTTCTCATTGGACTAGCAACACTATGGCTCGCATTCCTGATAATCCGTTAATTTTGATCGACGGTTCTTCTTATTTATATCGCGCATTCCACGCTTATCCAGGCACCATGAGTAATGGGGATATTCCAACTAACGCTGTTTACGGTGTAGTGAATATGGTCCGTTCTATGATGCGCCAATTTGCTTCGGATCGTATTGCCGTTATTTTTGATGCCAAAGGCAAAACGTTCCGTGATGACATGTTTCCAGAATATAAGGCTCATCGTCCGCCAATGCCGGATGACCTGCGTTGTCAGATTGAGCCACTACACAACATTATTCGCGCAATGGGTTTGCCACTGCTTTCTGTTGAAGGTGTGGAAGCGGACGATGTGATCGGTACCTTGGCTTATCAGGCGTCACAAGCGGGTATGCCAGTACTGATTAGTACTGGCGATAAAGATATGGCTCAGTTGGTGGACGATAACGTCACTCTTATCAACACCATGACCAATGTGGTGATGGACAGAGAAGGTGTGATTGAGAAGTTTGGCATTCCACCAGAGCTGATTATCGATTACCTCGCGCTGATGGGTGACAAGGTCGATAACATTCCTGGTGTACCGGGTGTGGGTGATAAAACCGCAACGGCACTGCTGCAAGGCATCGGCGGTCTGGATGCGCTCTATGAGAACTTAGATAAGATTGCTGACTTAGGTTTCCGTGGTTCTAAAACCATGGCTCAGAAACTCGAAGATAATCGCGAAAACGCGTACATGTCGTACAAGTTGGCAACCATTAAGCTCGATGTTGAGCTGGAAAACACACCTGAATCTCTGCATAAACAAACGCCGGATCGTGATGCTCTGATTGAGCTGTACGGCAAAATGGCATTCAAATCTTGGTTATCTGAATTGCTGGAGGGCGGATCTGGTGTTGTTGAAGCCGTTGAGAAGAGTGGCGATACCGCATCTACAGCGTCGGCAGCGAGTGTCGCACTTCAAGCTGATACCTCAGCAGTGAAAATTGACCGCAGTCAGTATCAAACCATTCTCGATCAAGAAACGTTTAAAGTGTGGCTGGATAAGCTGCAATCTTCAGAGCTGTTTGCTTTTGATACTGAAACGGACAGCCTAGATTACATGGTCGCTAACTTAGTGGGTGTGTCATTTGCTGTGGCAGAAGGTGAGGCAGCATATGTTCCGGTTGCTCATGACTATCTTGATGCACCAGAGCAGCTCAGTCGTGAATGGGTACTTGAGCAGCTAAAATCGATTTTAGAAGATGAGTCAAAACATAAAGTTGGCCAGAACCTGAAATACGATGCGAGCGTACTTGCACGTTATGGTATTGAGATGCGCGGCATTGCGCACGACACTATGCTAGCCTCTTACGTCTACAACAGTGTGGGCGGTAAGCACGATATGGACAGCTTGGCGCTGCGCTTTATGCAGCATAGCTGTATTTCGTTTGAGCAAGTTGCGGGCAAAGGTAAAAAACAACTGACTTTCAACCAAATCGATTTAGAGCAAGCGGCGCCATACGCAGCAGAAGATGCGGATGTGACTCTTTGTCTCCACAATCGCTTGTGGCCGTTAATTGAGCAAGATGAAAAGCTGCTTTCTATCTACCGTGATATTGAAATGCCACTGGTTCCTGTGATTTCGCGTATTGAGCGTACGGGCGTGTTGATTAATGACATGCTGCTTGGTACTCAATCACAAGAAATTGCTCTGCGTCTTGATGAGCTAGAGAAGAAAGCGTTTGAAATTGCAGGGCAAGAGTTCAACTTAAGCTCACCAAAACAGCTGCAAACCATTCTGTTTGATCAGATGAAGCTTCCGGTTGTGAAGAAAACGCCTTCAGGCACGCCATCAACCAACGAGGAAGTGCTGCAAGAGTTGGCATTGGATTACCCGTTACCGGCTGTGATCTTGGAATATCGAGGTTTGGCGAAGCTGAAATCGACTTACACCGACAAGCTACCTAAGATGATTAACCCAACAACTGGGCGCGTACATACTTCTTATCATCAAGCGGTAACGGCAACAGGTCGTTTATCTTCAACCGATCCAAACTTGCAGAACATTCCAATTCGTAACGAGGAAGGTCGTCGTATTCGCCAAGCGTTTATTGCTCCGCATGGCTGGAAAATTATGGCTGTCGACTACTCGCAAATCGAACTGCGCATTATGGCGCACCTGTCAGGTGACAAAGCACTGTTGGAAGCGTTCCAGCAAGGTAAAGATATCCATGCGGCAACGGCTGCTGAGATCTTGGGCGTCAGTATTGATAAGGTTACCAGTGAACAGCGTCGCCGAGCGAAAGCGGTTAACTTCGGTTTGATCTACGGTATGAGTGCATTTGGTCTGGCTAAACAATTGGGCATTCCACGTGGTGAAGCACAAACCTATATGGACAGATACTTCGAACGCTACCCTGGCGTGATGCAGTATATGGAAGATACACGCAGTGCGGCTTCTGAGCAGGGCTATGTTGAAACCATCTTTGGTCGTCGTCTTCACTTGCCGGAAATCAAGTCTCGCAATGGTATGCGTCGTAAAGCTGCGGAACGTGCAGCGATCAACGCGCCAATGCAAGGAACCGCTGCGGACATCATCAAGAAAGCCATGTTGCTGGTTGATGAATGGATTCGCCAAGAGGGTGATGGTCGAGTGAAATTGCTGATGCAAGTGCACGATGAATTGGTGTTTGAGGTTGAAGAGTCAGCTTTATCCGAAATTGAAAGTAAAGTACGACAATTGATGGAATCTGCCGCTGAACTTAAAGTGCCACTGGTTGCCGAAGCAGGGCACGGTGACAACTGGGATCAGGCACACTAATCACACTGAATCGTCCAAAACACGAGATAAACATGAGCCAACGCACAAATGCTGGCTTTATTTTTACCTATAAAAAAATAAACGCATTTCAAATGTTTATGTAGCTTAATAAAAACTTAATGAAAAAAAATTACAAAAGTGGTTTTCATTTCTGACCAATTGTTGTACATTAACTTTCGTAGGGTACAGAGGTAAGATGTTCTATCTTTCAGACCTTTTGTTTCACGTTATTGGATTAGGCTGATTCAGCCGCCCCAGTCTCCTTTTGACTGGGGCGTTTTTTCTTGTGCGCTACAAAACTTTTTCTTCTCGTAAGTTGCCTTTCTTTTAGCAAAAATCTTCTGAGCTTTTCTTCTTTTACTGTCGACACCCACACTGTGTTTTCGTGAATTCTAATGTCAGTTTCGTAATTTTATATCAGCATGATTAATGATTATTTTTAGAGTAATGATTCTACAAATGGTTTTGTAACTATCTGATATTTAATAAAAATAAAGTGAGGCTGATGTGGGAGGGATTTTTCGTGATCAAGGCATATTGTTTTTACTAGGAGATTGGGGAATGCTAAACCGCATAACAATAACGATTAGCTTTTATTCTCTCCATTCCCCCACTTAGGTGGGGATTTTTGTATCTGCCACTTTTTAATAGCAAAAAGCCCCACCAATTGGCAGGGCTCATGTTTCTGAGAAGGTAAAATCCTTCTATTTATTCTTCTTTAGCTTGTTCTTCTTCAGCATCTTGCTGTTGGTCTTCAAGTACTTCTTCAACCAATTGTTCAGCAAGTGCTGGTGCAAACCAAGCATCAAGCTTAGCGCGCAGAATATCAACGCCGATACCGCTCAATGAAGAGAAGCCGTCAACACTTACGTCGCCACCAAACTCTTTCGCATCATTACGGATTTTCAGAATTTGCGCTTTACGTGCGCCACTCTTTAGCTTGTCCGCTTTAGTAAGTAGTACCTGAACTGGGATGCCACACTCAACCGCCCAAACAATGAGTTGTTGGTCGAGATCTTTCATTGGGTGACGAATATCCATCAAAACCACCAAACCCTTCAGGCATTGGCGCTTTTGTAAGTACTCACCTAACGATTGTTGCCACTTCTTCTTCATTTCTAGTGGAACCTGAGCAAAACCATAGCCCGGTAAGTCAACAATGTGGCAACCTTCGGTCACTTTAAACAAGTTAATTAACTGAGTTCGTCCTGGGGTTTTACTGGTTTTTGCTAGGCTCTTCTGATTGGTTAATCGATTGAGAGAACTAGATTTGCCAGCATTTGAGCGTCCTGCAAACGCAATTTCGATACCTTCGTCAGCTGGAAGATGGCGAATGTCTGGTGCACTGGTAATGAAATGCGTGTTTTGATAATGAATTTTTACGCTCACTGTTAACTCCATCTCGACTTTGTGTAGTCGATTGATTACTTTTTTGTGAAATTGTGTAAAATAACCGTGCTCGGCATAAGGTCGCCAATTGTACCACAGTGGTACTGGAAGCTTGATTATTATAAATGGAATGTCATGAATAAATTAGCGCTAATATTGAGTCTTTTAGCCAGCTGCTCCGTATGGGCCCAAGGCAGCATAGAAGCTGGCAAAGCAAAATCCGAAACGTGTGTTGCCTGTCACGGTGCTGATGGCAACAGTCTAATTACAACTTACCCTAAACTTGCTGGCCAACACGCTAAGTATATTGAGAAGCAGCTAAAAGATCTCAAACTTGGTGCGACGAGTGCTGGTAAACAAGGCCGTTACGACCCTGTAATGAGCGCTATGGCGATGCCACTTAGCGACGAAGACATGTCTGACTTGGCCGCTTACTTCTCTTCTCTCCCTATCTCTTCTAACTCTACACCTGAAGATGTAGTAAGCACGGGTAAAGCACTATATACAGCGGGTGACGCCTCTCGTGGTCTAACAGCGTGTATCGCATGTCATGGCCCACGTGGTAATGGTACAGAACTTTCAGGGTTCCCTAAAATTTCTGGTCAGCATGCTGATTATGTTAAGGCTCAGCTGATGAAATTCCGCGATGATTCTCGTGGTAATGACATGAACGCTATGATGCGTGATGTTGCTAAGAAGTTAACTGATGCTGACATCGAAATTTTGTCTAAATATGTTGGTGGTCTGCACTAACGAAGCCTAGCCAAGTTCGAGCAATGTTGTAAACAACCCTGAAGTCCGCTTCGGGGTTGTTGCGTTTTAGGGCTAAATTTTCTTCTCTAATCATGGTTCCATAAAGGCTCATTATCAGAAATGGCTGATGACCTTGTGAGATATTTGCCATACTGACTGCTTATCTTATTGTTAACCAAAACTTAACTAATTGATTTGTATAGAGCTTGATTAAGGTTGAGAAAATTGGCTTAAAAATTAGAGCTAGATCCATTGTTTAAACGCGTCATCGGCGTAAAGTTCCTGTGTTGGCAAGATGCTGACAGAGGAACTCAGACCATGAAGGTCTCCAAGGAGCAGGTAGGGATAGCTTGCATTCCGGTAAGGGACAGACAATAAGTAGGATGCTTATTGGGATAAGGATGGTCACCTCGTCTAAAGGTAAGACAGTGTAAAGGATCGAGCAAAGGACCGCTTTGCTACAGGAAGTAACATTTGCTATAAAAAGTAGCGATATATGCTATAAAAGGTAGCAATAAGAGGGAAGGCCAAAATTCATCAGGATGATGACAAAACACACTTTTTGGCAGGGAAAGCATTAAAAACAAATGGAATATTGGTGTACCGAATCGGTACGACCCACTTTTTGTCACATACGTGGCGACTTAGAAAGCGATAGGTAACCCTATCGCTTTTTTTATTTTTAACTAAATTGTTGAAAAAATGTTCGTCGAGTCTCCACTCTAGCGTCAGTTTCTGGTATGTTTCGCATCCCCCGTTAAAGGATGCCGAAATGCACAACTGCCCTCAATGTCGCTGCCCTTTATGCAATGGCGATAAAACCGATGCATATTTTGAAGATAAACATCGAGAGTATCTTCAATGTCAGACATGTCAGTTGGTATTTGTAAACCCGCAGCACCGTTTAAGTGCTGAGCGTGAAAAAGCGTTTTATGACTTACATGAAAACGATCCAAACGACGCAGGCTATCGTCGCTTTTTATCTCGTGTATGTGATCCTATGCTTGAAAGACTGGCTCCAGATTCGAAAGGGTTAGATTTTGGCTGTGGTCCCGGACCAACACTCTCTTTGATGTTAGAAGAAGCGGGTCACGATGTGGCTTTGTACGATATCTTCTTTCATCCAAATGAACAGGCGCTACAGACAGAATACGATTTTATGACTGCTACAGAGGTGATAGAGCACTTACATCACCCAGATACGGTGTGGCAGCAATGGTTGAATTTGGTTAAACCCGGAGGCTGGATTGGTCTAATGACCAAAATGGTAAAAGACAGAGATGCTTTTGCTAGTTGGCACTATAAGAATGACCTCACACATGTGATCTTCTTTAGTCGCGCCACATTCCAGTTTTTGGCTGAGCGAGATAAGCTCGAACTTGAATTTATAGGCAACGATGTAATTTTGCTGAGGAAACCCCAGTAATGTCTAGAGAAAAGAAAACTAAAACAGGTATTAACGGCGATCTCGTTTTCGCACGTAAACATAACCGTAAGAATGACGAAGTTGAAGGTCGTGAACGCAAGAAAGCGAAGAAACACAAAGGATTGAAAAGCGGTAATCGTCACTCTGAAGGCAAGCAGCAATCAGAAAGAGCGGCAGCGCAAGCTCGTGACCCTCGTCTAGGTAGCAAGAAAAAGATTCCTTTGATTGTTGATACTAAGAAACCAACAAAACAAGAGCGTCGTATTTCGGCTGAGAAAGAGCTGGAAATGCTAGAGAATGATGCTCAACTAAACGTATTGTTGGACCGTATCGACAACGGCGAGAAGCTGGGTGCTGGTCTGCAAAAATACGTGGATGAGAAATTAGACCGTATTGAAATGTTGATGAAGCAGTTGGGCATCTACGAAGAAGAGCTTGATGTTGAAGACGAGCAAGACGAAGACGAGTCACTTTCTGCTAGTAAACAACCTGCACCGAAAGCGACTAAACGTCAGCCAAAATCAGATGATGACTACCTGTCTGATTTCGAAAACCTCGATCTAAACGATTATAAAGGCTAAGGATTTTCAATGAACGTAACCCTATTAGTAATAGTTGGCGCTGCGATCATTGTTGGTCTGGCATCTTATGCTGGCTACCTTCTGCTGCAACTGAAAAAGCAAAAAGTGTTGCAGCAGCAACATCAGTCTCTGGCTATTGAAAAGCGCAATGCGAACATTTTCGAAAGTGTGAATGTATTGTGCATGGCAGGTATTCAGGGACAATGTGACCTTTCTGAGATAAGTATTCGCGTTTACTGCATCATGGATTATGTGCAAGGCGAAGAACGCGTCGATTTCGAAGCTGAATACCCTGCGATCTCTGAGCTGTATCATATCGTTAAAGATATGCCTCGTGGCGAAGCTCGTCAGGGAATGGCGAAACAAGAGCGCATGAAACAAAATCTCACTCGTCAGAAGGCTGAAGGCCGCTTGAATGACGCCATCATTGAAGAGCTGCACGCGTTGAAAAAACGTGTTCAGCCACTGAATAATCAAATTGCCATTCAAATGGTGTGATAAATCGTTCATCTGCTAGTAAGTGATCGAGCTAGCAGATTCGAACATTTTGTCGCTAAATTTAATTTTGCTGCCCGCCGCTTTTCTTGTCGTGTGGCAAAATACACCTATTGATACTAGGTCAAAAGACCCTAAATAACGGAAAGAGTCACTATGTCGTCGCAAGTCGTACCGAGCCAGCAGATCGTTTGGGATCAGGCTGTTTTAGACAAGTACAACTACTCTGGGCCTCGCTACACGTCTTATCCTACTGCGGTAGAGTTTCATGAAGCTTTTACCATTGCAGATTACGATAGGGCATGTGCACAGTACCCAGAGCGACCGCTGTCGCTTTACGTTCATATCCCATTTTGTCACAAGCTTTGCTACTACTGTGGTTGTAACAAAGTAATTACTCGCCATTCGCACAAAGCGGATGAGTATCTGGACATTCTGACTCACGAAATTCAGCAACGCGCTTCATTACTGCAAGGTCGTCGCGTCACTCAGTTGCACTTTGGTGGCGGTACTCCGACTTTCTTGAGCAATAAACAAATAACACGCCTGATGACGCTACTGCGTAGCGAATTCTTCTTTGAAGATGACGCGGAAATCAGTATTGAAGTCGATCCGCGTGAAATTGAATTGAGTGTTCTTGACCACTTGAGAAGTGAAGGCTTTAACCGTCTGAGTATCGGTGTTCAAGATTTCAATAAAGAAGTTCAGGCGCTCGTTAACCGTGAGCAAGACGAAGAGTTCATCGTACAGCTTGTTGAGCGCGCTAAGCAGTTAGGTTTCCGTTCTACCAACCTAGATTTGATTTACGGCTTGCCTAAGCAAACATTAGAGACGTTTAGTCAGACACTCGAAAAAGTTCTGGAGATGAAACCGGGGCGCTTGTCAGTGTTTAACTATGCACACATGCCACAGTTATTTGCTGCTCAGCGTAAAATCAAAGATGCGGATTTGCCGTCAGCCGATGAAAAAATGGCGATTCTGCAGCACTCGATTTCAACCTTAACCGAAGCGGGCTACCAGTTCATCGGTATGGACCATTTCGCATTGCCGGATGATGAACTGGCGATTGCTCAGCGTAATGGTGTTTTGCATCGTAACTTCCAGGGTTATACCACCCAAGGTGAATGTGATTTGGTTGGCTTTGGTGTTTCAGCTATTTCAATGATTGGCGACGCTTACGCGCAGAATCAAAAAGAGCTGAAAAAGTACTACGAGCAAGTGAATGAGATGCGACATGCCTTGTGGAAAGGTGTGAGTTTAGATAGTGATGATTTGCTACGCCGTGAAGTAATTAAGCAGTTGATTTGCAACTTCAAACTGGATAAGCGAACTATTGAGCAGCAGTTTGGTGTTCGATTCCACCAATACTTTAAGCATGATTTAGCGTTGCTTCAGACCTTCATTGATGACCAACTGGTTGTGGTGGATGACCAGTATATTGAAGTTACACTTCGTGGTCGTTTGTTGATTCGCAATATCTGTATGTGTTTTGACAAGTACCTGCGTCAACGTGCTCGTCAGCAGCAATTCTCACGCGTGATTTAGCGAATAGATAAATCGACGAACAGAGAACAAAATAAAAGCCAGCTTAGTTGCTGGCTTTTTGCTTTTTAGAACAGTTTTAGTTTGTTTCTAACAGGCTTAGTGCTTTACGAGTAACATCGTGAGCAGCATGAGTCATGTTCTGATGTTGCAAAGCATCGGCTAAATAAGCGTAATCGGAAACACTAGAACGTAGCGATAAGGCTTTTTCCAGATGTTCCTGTGCCAGCTTCCATTCTTGTTCGCGGAAATAGAGTTGTCCGAGAGCACTATGAGCTTCTGCGTTGCTGTCGTTTTTCTTCACTGCATCTTTCAACATAACAATCGCAGGATAGCGGTCACTAATATTGAGTTCAGGGATCAGAGCATAAAGCTCAGGCGTTGCCTGCTTCTTCAGATTCTCTTTGATTAAGGTGAACGCTTCATTGTCAGCTTTGCGTTTAATCAGTTGTTGAATCAAGGCATTAACTAATACTGGTTCTGCTTTTAGTTTTCGCGCTAAACCGTTCCAGTGTGCAAGCAGGCCTTCTGTACCTTTCTGGCTGGCAATCGATTCTAGAGCGCCGCACTGAGCCGTTAATGTAAGTTTTTCTGCTTCTTGTTCTGTTAGGCGTTTTGCTTTCACTAGTTTAGGCAGAAGTTCGAGCAGAGGAGCCCACTCTTTTTGCTGAAGGTAAGCTTGCTTCAACAAGTTCAAGATGATGGTGTTATTAGGATGCTGATGTTGCAAAGTCGTCAGTGTTTGCGTTGCTTTTTCGTAATCACCATCGCTGATTTGTTGCTTTGCTCTGGTCAGTTCGACGGCTAAGGTCGCATTTTCTTGTTTCGCCGCCATCTCTAGGTATCGGTCGCGTTTTTCGCGGTCACCCATGCCATTTGCCGCTTCAGAAGCGACAAGATAACAGAGCAGAGGCATATCGTGGTGGCTTGCCCAGCGTGTTACTTTTTTCTCTGCCTGTTTCCAGTCACCTTCGAGTAACTTGATGATACCTTGGTTGGTATAACGACGAGAGCGGCGCTGCTTACGGATACTGAACCAGTTCCAGGTTGTGAAGCTCATGTAGAAGAATTTCTTCACAACAAACTCAAGCGCGAACAGCGCAGCCAAAGCGCCGATAACAAAGATAACCAGAGTTGTAACGCTCATCTCAATGGTTTTATTGGCAATTGAGATGAGAACATAACCTTGCTGCCCTGCGTATTGAGTGCCGACGAATAGCCCCGCACCAAGGACAACGAAAAGAAAGATTAAACGAATCATTCTTTGTCCTCCTTAATCACCGACGTCACTTCGCGGCGTAAGCGCTCACTAATCACATCAGACAACTGTTTTTGCGTTTCCAGTTTTACTGGGTAATCAACCTGAACCTTTTGTTCAGCCAGTTTAGCCAGTGTCGATTGGAAGGTTTGTACGGTATTGTCATTTTGGTTAAAGAATGACGTTGACCACTCTTGAGCCGTTTTTAGCGAAGTGGTGTAGATCTCTTGCTGTTCCACATAAACAGACTTAATTGCGGTTTCAAGCTTCGCCTTCATGTTCTCTTTAAGATAGAAATGTTGCTCAGGAGAGAGTAGTGGAATCACATTGCCATCACGGGAGCGGAAAGTGATGAAGTTTTCTGCGAAGTCCTTCAGTGAGGTCATCAAGTTGTCTTGCCAGTTATTGATGTCATCGGAGACGACTTGTTGTGTCTCTTGTGGTGCGTCAGGCAAGATCGCGTTTGCCAGAGGTAAGGCATCGACTTGTTGTTGCAGGCTAATCAGACGAAGAACCAGACCATCACGATCAATTAGAGGAACGGATTTTAGTTTGGTAATGTCATTCGCCATGGCTTTACGCAGTGGCGTTAAACTTGGGTCATTCAGTGAGGCAATACGCTGATCAGCACTTTCCATCAACTGGGTTGCACTTTCCACATCGTGTTCAAGGAACAGCTTACGTCCGGCCAGTTTTACTAAGTAATCTGCTTCTGCCAGCAGCCAATCATTCGGACGACGGCCTTTGACGTCAGCCATGGCTAGCTGCAAGCTTTGAATGCTTTTTTGCTGTTGTTCAAGCACGGTTTCTGCGCGATGAGTAACTTCAGTGGCTTTGGCTTCTGCTTGTTGGGTTACTTCTGCAAGCTGAGTATCAACGGCGCTGCGAGTTTGATTTAACTCGGCACGCAGTGCGGCAATTTGTGCTTCGTACTGCGTTTGTTGCTGCTGCATCTGAATTGCAAGACCACCGCCTAGCAGCGCGGCAAGCACAATGGCAACGGTTGCCAGTTTTGTTCCTTTCTTGCTTTGCTTGTCTAATTTGTTCATTTGCTCAGCATTGGATTTTACGTTGTCTTTTGCTGGCTTAGGCTCTGTTGGTTTGATCTCTGGAGAAGCTTCTTGAGTTGGCGCGGTTTCCGCTTTTGATTGTGCTTCTTTTGAGTCCGTATTTGACGAAGTAGAGTCTGATGAAGTTGAGTCAGACGAAGTCTCAGTTGGAGCAGCAGTAGAAAGTGTTTCTTGGTTTTTTTCCGGTTCTGATTGCGGATTATCTTTTTTACTTGTCATTGCTGAGAGTCCTGTTTGTTATGGCTGGAGAGCGGCCACTAAATCTTGATTCGCTGCACTGCGAGTAACAACGATGTGTTCAAATCCCATTGTTCTTGCATCATTGGCGATACGTTCGCTTGGTACCAAAAGCTTCAACTGATGAGCCCACGACGCCATTGTAGGGTTATCTAGTTGAGACATAAAAAAAGCCAGTTGATGACCGCTGGTAATAATTAGGGTATCAACGTTTTGCTGTTGCCATTGCTTGCAATAAGCACTGGCGTCAAAAGGCAAATCTTTACGTTGATACACTTCTTTGTAGGCCACCAAAGCGCCTCGTTCACTCAGTGTTTCATGTATCAGTTCACGTCCGCCATTTCCGCGCAAAATTATAATTTTCTGCCCAGAGACTGATTGTAGTTCTGCCAGTTCAAGCAGATGCTCACTATCACTGACGTGAGGGTAGTTTACTGATTGTCCGGTAACTTTGCTTAAAAGGTGTGCTGTTTTTTGACCAACGGCAAGGTATCTTGTTGATGTTGCCCAATTTGATTGCTGTTGTCTCAAATATTGGTCACTAAAATCAACAGCGTGCTGACTGACCGCAATGATGGTATCACATTGCTTTATATCGGGAAGAAGGTGAGGCAGGTCGGTACCTGCCTCGATAGTCATGAGAGGATGGTGTAGGGCGGTGAGGCCCACATTTTCGAGTTGTTGGCACAGCTCTATGCCTTGCGCCTCGGGGCGCGTTACCAGTACCGCCATCAGTTACTTAGCCACCATCTATTATTCAGCTGTCAGAGTTTATTCGTGTTCAGCGTAAAGCTTCGTGAGGATCTCTTTGGCACCTTGATCGAGAAGCTGATGGGCAAGCTCAATACCTAAACTTTCGGCATCTTGGCGAGCGCCTCGAATTTCACCGCGTACGATGGTCGTGCCATCTGGTTCTCCGACTAAAGCGCGCAACCAAAGTTCATCACCGTCGAGAAGTGCATAGCTGCCGATTGGCACCTGACAGCCACCTTCCAATGTCAGGTTCATTGCGCGTTCACACTTCACGCGGTCAGCTGTGTCAACGTGGTTAAGCGGTGCCAGCAGTTTTAGCAGACGTTCATCATCCAGACGACACTCAATACCTACAGCGCCTTGTCCAACGGCTGGAAGTGATTGTTCTGGTTCAATAAAGCTGCGGATTCTCTCTTCGAGCTCAAGGCGTTTTAAACCTGCGGCTGCAAGAATGATTGCATCGTATTCACCAGCATCTAGCTTACCTAAGCGCGTTCCGACGTTGCCACGAAGCTCTTTGATGATTAAGTCAGGGCGAGCTTCTTTCAGCTGGCATTGACGACGTAAGCTACAAGTACCAACCACCGCACCTTGTGGTAATTCATCGATAGAAGCGTAAGTGTTTGACACAAAAGCGTCGCGAGGATCTTCTCGTTCGCAGATAGTGACTAAGCCAAGGCCTTCAGGAAACTCGACAGGCACATCTTTCATGGAATGCACAGCTAAATCTGCGCGACCTTCCAGCATGGCAACTTCCAATTCTTTTACGAATAGACCTTTGCCACCCACTTTGGCTAGTGGTGTGTCTAGAATGATGTCGCCTTTCGTTACCATGGTTACCAATTCAACTTCGAGACCCGGATGGGCAGCTTGTAGAGCATCTTTTACATAGTGAGCCTGCCATAAAGCCAGTGGGCTTTGACGAGTAGCGATTCGAATAGGTGTTGTCTGTGTCATGGTAATCCTGATAAAAATATTAGTTTGAAGGCAATTGACCTAGAAGATTTACAGGTTCCTAGTCTACCACTGGAAAAAATAAAGTTTCACTACTAGTTCTTTGTCTTGTGCTTGTGGTGTTTTATTACGAAAAAAGGAGGGGTAAGTGTGACCATTAACACTGTTTAATGATGATTCTATTATTTACTTACGGTGGATAGTTACAACGCTGATTTCATGGGCTTTCAAGCCATCTTGTTCAATAATACTTTAGTGTGACATAGTACTAAGAACGCTTTACCAGTGCTGATTAAAGTGTTAAATTGATCACGTTTTGATGGCGCTTTAGTGTGAAATGCAACCAAAGTGCACATTTTTGTTTCAACCAAGGACCATCCCTTGCAGGCTTACACACATACGTTAATCCAGAGATTAGACAAGTTAAACCGGCAACGCATTCAGCGTGCGCTGGCTCTTATGGATTTGCAAAGTCAGCGAGTATTCCACCTGATCCCCGCGTTATTTCACTACAACCATCCGCTTATTCCCGGCTATTTCAGTAACGAAGTTCCCCATGGCATTCAATGTTTTGAACTTAATGATGTTCAGCAACAGTTTGTTAGTGATGCGGAATTAACACTCAACCAACCTCTGACGACAGCAGAACGCCCAGAAATTTTGGGTCTGTATACCATGGGCAGCACATCGTCTATTGGTCAAAGCACGTCTAGTGATTTGGATATTTGGGTATGTGTTAGCTCGTTGATGGGTTGTGAAGCGCGTGAACGTTTAACCAATAAGTGTTTATTGATCACGGATTGGGCTAAGAGCCAAGGTGTAGAAGCAAACTTCTTCTTGATGGATGAGCAACGATTCCGCTCTAAACAATCAGAAGAGATGACGGGCGAAAACTGTGGCTCGTCACAACATATGCTGTTACTGGATGAGTTTTATCGCTCGGCAGTACGCTTAGCTGGTAAGCGTCTTTTGTGGCAAATTGTGCCGCCAGAGATGGAAGAGTGCTACGACGAATATGTCACTCAGCTGTGTTCAAAATCCTATATCGACTGCTCAGAATGGATCGACTTCGGTCAACTTAACCATATTCCAGCAGAAGAGTACTTTGGTGCGAACTTATGGCAGCTGTATAAGAGTATCGATTCACCGTACAAATCGGTAATGAAGGCGATACTGCTAGAGGCATATTCGTGGGAGTACCCACAAACTCAGTTATTGAGTGTCGACAGCAAGCGTCGTTTCTTTGCTCATGATCCTGACCTCTATAGTATGGACTCATACTATCTGATGCTGGAGAAAGTGACGCGTTATCTGGAACGTATTGGTGACGATACTCGCTTAGACTTGGTGCGCCGCTGTTTCTATCTCAAAACTCATGAAAAGCTGTCTCGTGAACCGGGTGTCGGTTCTGTTGAGTGGCGTCGTGAGGCTCTTGGTGAATTAACTCAACAATGGGGATGGTCACGCTCTGTGATTGAAGAGCTGGATAACCGTCGTCACTGGAAGGTTGAGCAAGTGAAAGTGGTTCACCACTCACTGCTTGACGCATTGATGCTCAGCTACCGTAACCTGATTCAGTTTGCGCGTCGTAATGACATTACGTCGGCAATTAGTCCGCAAGACATTTCGATTTTGGCGCGTAAGTTATACGCGGCATTTGAAGTTCTGCCGGGCAAAGTCACTTTGCTAAACCCACAAATTTCTCCTGACCTGCATGAGCCAGACTTAACCTTTATCGAGGTGAGTAAAGGCCGAACTAACAAAGCAGGCTGGTACCTTTATAAGCAACCAATCGAGGCGCACCGCATCATTGGTCAGCCTTACCTAGAGCACAACGAATACCTCAGTAAGCTCGTCGCTTGGTCATTCTTTAACGGCATGATCACTGAATCGACGCGTTTGCACTCTGTGGTTCGCGGAGCTCATCTGGATATAGATAAGTTCTACCAGATGGTGAGCGATTTGCGGAATACCTTCTCGCTGCGTAAACGTCGCCCAACGATGCAAGCATTGGCGAGTCCGTGTGAAATTAGCCAGTTGGCGATGTTCATCAACTTTGAAAATGACCCTACTGCAGATTTAAGCGGTAAGTCTTTGAAAGTTGACTTGAAGAACGCGGATATTTTCAGCTTTGGTGCAGAACAGAAATGTTTAGTCGGCAGTGTAGATTTGGTGTACCGAAATTCATGGCAAGAAGTGCGTACTCTGCACTTCAAGGGTGAAACCGCCATGATGGATGCCCTGAAAACGGTACTCGGTAAAATGCACCAAGACGCTTTGCCACCAGAATCGGTGGATGTGTTCTGCTACAGCAAGAACTTACGTGGCGTGATGCGTAATCTGGTTTATCAGCTATTGGCTGAATGTATCGATTTACGTTTGAAACCAGTTGAGCAAGAGAAGCGTCGTCGCTTCAAAGCGTTGCGTATTGGCGACCAGATGTACGGTCTGTTCTTTGAACGTCGTGGTGTGTCGGTACAAAAACTCGAGAACTCAGTGGATTTCTACCGCAGCATTTCAACCAACAAGCTAAAAGGCTCGCCGTTGTTGATGCTTGACCGTGATGAAGATTATCAACTGCCTGATGTGGTTGATGGCTTTGCCAGCGAAGGTTTGGTGCAGTTCTTCTTTGAAGATACAGAGAAGGGTTTCAATATTTATGTGTTGGATGAAAACAACCGCGTAGAAGTTTATCACCAGTTTAACGGTGAGAAAGATGAGATGATCGCCAGCGTGAACTCATTCTACACATCAGTTCGTGATGATAACGAATTGGCCTCTCAACTGATCAACTTCAATTTGCCTCAGTATTACCAGATTGTTCATCCGGTAGAAGGCGAAACATACGTTGTGCCTTATCGTAACGACTCATCGCTTTATTCCCGACCATCGAAAGCGGTCAACGGGTAACGGTTGTCATCGTCAGATGAACATAATCAGAATCAAAGTAAAAAAGAGCACCTAGGTGCTCTTTTTTCTCATTGCCCTTTGAAGAGGGAACATTTCGCGTAAGGCGCTGGGTTTTATTCCCAGTCAATCTCTTCGCCAGCGTGTTTTTCACACTCTTGCTTAACCATGCTGATAAGCTCAACACCTGTTTTAGAGCAGATCCATTGTTCGTCTTGCCACTGGAAGTGGAAACCGCCTGATTTAGACGCCAGCCAGATCTCTTTCATCGGCTCTTGGCGGTTGATTATGATTTGGCTGCGGTCGTCAAACTCTAACGTCATCACGTTACCCGTCGTTTCATAATCGATATCGGCACCCGAATCATCAATGGCTTGTTCGATGATTTGCATCTGGCTATCGACTAGTTGATGAAATTCAGTCTCGTTCATCCTATCTGTCCTATTGCTTTTCCTGATTGTGGTGCGATTATAGGGGGCATTGAATCAATAATCACGATATGCAAAATGAAAAAGTCCATTACAGCACTATTTCTTTTGTCTGCACTTGCATTAGCAGGGTGCGGGCAAACAGGGCCACTCTATATGCCAGACGACGCTCAAAACAGTGAGCAGAGCAAATAACGCTCTAATAAATAACGAATGAAAAAATAAGGGAAAGAATTTTGGATTACTTCAATTATCAGGATGATGGCCAGCTTTGGGCGGAAAACGTCGCTTTAACGCAACTTGCGGAGCAGTTTGGCACTCCTTTATACGTGTATTCTCGCGCAACATTAGAACGTCACTGGCATGCGTTTGATAAATCTGTGGCAGATCATCCGCACCTTGTGTGTTATGCGGTGAAAGCAAACTCAAACATTGGTGTTTTGAACACATTAGCCCGTTTAGGCTCTGGCTTCGATATCGTTTCGGGTGGTGAACTTGAACGTGTTATCGCTGCCGGTGGTGATCCGGCTAAAGTGGTGTTCTCTGGTGTGGGTAAAACCGAAGCAGAGATGAAGCGTGCTTTGGAGCTGAAGATTAAATGCTTCAACGTAGAGTCAGAGCCAGAATTGGAACGTTTGAACAAAGTCGCGGGCGAGCTTGGTGTGAAAGCGCCGATTTCACTGCGTATTAACCCTGATGTGGATGCTAAAACTCACCCTTACATTTCGACAGGTTTGCGCGATAACAAATTTGGTATCGCTTTTGACCGCGCACCACACGCTTACCGTCTGGCTCAAAGCTTAGAGAATCTATCGGTATGCGGTATTGACTGTCACATCGGTTCTCAGCTTACAGCGATTGAACCTTTCATTGATGCAACAGATCGTCTGCTGGCGTTAATTGATGAGTTAACCGCTTCTGGCATCAAGATTAAGCACCTTGATGTGGGTGGTGGCTTAGGTGTTATCTATCGCGATGAGTTACCACCGCAGCCTTCTGACTATGCGAAAGCACTGCTTGCTCGTTTGCAGAACCATCAAGACCTTGAGCTGATTTTTGAGCCGGGACGTGCGATTGCGGCTAACGCGGGTGTGTTGTTAACCAAAGTCGAATTCCTGAAACACACTGAACACAAGAACTTCGCCATTATTGATGCGGCAATGAACGATTTGATTCGTCCTGCGCTTTACCAAGCTTGGCAAGACATCATTCCGCTGGTTCCTCGTGAAGGTGAGCCAACAACTTACGATTTAGTTGGCCCAGTTTGTGAAACTGGCGACTTCCTAGGTAAAGACCGTTCTTTGGTATTGGAAGCGGGTGATCTTCTGGCTGTGCGTTCTGCAGGTGCTTATGGCTTTACTATGTCATCAAACTACAACACTCGTGCCCGAGCGGCGGAAGTGATGGTTGATGGCGATAAGGTTCACCTTGTGCGTAAGCGTGAAGAATTAAGTAGCCTATGGGCTCTAGAAAATATTTTGCCGGAGTAAAGTGACCTATTATGCACTTCCACTTTTCTAAAATGCATGGTTTGGGTAATGACTTCATGGTTGTGGATTGCATTACTCAGAACACCTATTTTTCTCCAGACTTGATCCGCCGTTTGGCGGATCGTCATACTGGTGTGGGGTTTGACCAACTGTTAGTGGTTGAAGCCCCTTATGATCCGGAAACGGATTTTCACTACCGCATTTTTAATGCTGATGGTAGTGAAGTAGAACAGTGTGGGAACGGTGCCCGTTGCTTCGCTCGCTTTGTGCGTATGAAAGGTTTAACCAATAAGTACAGCATCAGCGTCAGCACCAAAAAGGGCAAGATGATCCTAAATGTCGGTGATGGCGATGATATCACTGTCAATATGGGTGTTCCTGAGTTCGAACCAAGCAAAATTCCTTTCCGCGCCAAGCAGATGGAAAAGACTTACATCATGCGCGTTGAAGACCAGACCCTGTTTTGCGGCGCTGTCAGCATGGGTAACCCACACGTGGTCACTGTTGTTGATGATATCGACACAGCAGCAGTGGAAACGTTAGGTCCATTACTTGAGTCCCATGAGCGTTTTCCTGAACGAGTCAATGCTGGATTCATGCAAGTGGTTAGCCGTGATGAAGTGAAGCTTCGTGTTTATGAGCGTGGCGCAGGAGAAACTCAAGCGTGCGGAAGTGGCGCGTGTGCGGCAGTCGCTGTGGGTATTCTGCAAGGTTTGCTGGATGACGAAGTGGTTGTTCATCTACCGGGCGGCCGTTTAGAAATCGAGTGGAAAGGTTTAGGCTATCCGTTATACATGACAGGTCCTGCGACTCACGTCTATGACGGTCAGGTTTCCTGCTAATCTCATTTTCCCTTGTGGCTGCATTGAAGAAGCCACTGAGTTAAGGGATGAATTGTTGTTAAGGAATACATCGTTTTGTCACAACTGGAAGCAGATACTCTGACAGCAGAAGTGGTTGCTGAGTATCTAAAAGATAACCCAGACTTTTTTAAGCACCGCCCAGAGTTGGTGGACCGCTTATCTTTACCGAGCCAGCAGTCTGGCTCGGTTTCTTTAGTTCACGTTCAAATGGCTCGTCAGCGTCAGCGAATTGAAGATTTAGAAGAAGAAATTACTTCTTTGATGTCTTTAGCTGCGAGTAATGATCGTACTTTTCATGAGTTCATGGATCTGCAAGAACAGATATTAAAATGTGAATGCTTTGCCGACGTCTGTGCCATGATTGAAGAGAAGGCGCGTACATTGAACCTGATTGGTTATGTGCGTTTGCTAAACAATCAAGATACTAAGTACAGCTTATCCAAAGAGCAGTGGAGCCGTTTTTCGACCAATCATTTTAATGGCAAAAGCGCTTACCTTGGCCGCCTGAGAAAAGCTGATCGCCATCTACTGTTTGGTGAGCAGTTATTTGGTGGAAAACTGGTAGGTGAAGAACGATTTGCACCCGAAATGGGCTCTTACGTGATTTTGCCGTTAGTTAAACGTAACCCGTTGGGGATATTGGCGTTTGCTAGTGAAGATGGCGGTCACTTCCAACCTTCTATGGATACTCTGTTCTTGCGCCATCTTGCTTTAGTCGTTTCTCATTTAATCGACACCTTACCTTGGCAGCAGGAGTCCCATGAGCGAATCAGCACCTCATTTGTCAACTAACTTTGCTGAGCCTCTAGAGCGCTTTTATGAGTACTTACGCAGTGAGAAAGGCCTAAGTCTTTATACGCAGCGAAATTATAAGCAGCAGTTAGAGAGCATGGGTTTGTATCTCATGTCTGTCGGCGTCGACGGTTGGATAAATGTTGATGCCGGTTGGGTGCGTCAGCTTGCCAGTAAAGGTATGCGTTCGGGAATGAAAGAGAGCAGCATCGCCACTCGTCTTTCTTCACTGCGTAGTTTCTTTGATTTTCTGATATTGCGTGGCGAAATGAATGCCAATCCCGCCAAAGGGGTGTCTGCACCAAGGAAAAAGCGTCCTTTGCCGAAGAACCTTGATGTGGATGAAATGGCGCAGTTGCTCGAAGTGAATGAAGATGACCCTCTGTCTATTCGTGATCGCGCCATCATGGAGCTGATGTATGGTGCTGGTTTGCGTTTGGCTGAGCTGGTATCGATTAATGTCAAAGACGTTAACTTCAGCGCTGGTGAAATACGTGTGGTCGGTAAAGGGAACAAAGAACGTGTCGCTCCTTTTTCTGGAATGGCGAAAGAGTGGCTGAACAACTGGTTGAAAATTCGTGGGCAGCTAGCAAACGCAGATGAAGACGGGTTATTTGTCTCTAAGCTGGGTAGCCGAATCTCTCACCGAAGTGTGCAAAAACGTATGGCAGAGTGGGGACAGAAACAAGCGGTTCCTAGTCATATTAGCCCTCACAAATTGCGTCACTCGTTTGCCACACACGTACTGGAATCAAGTAATAACCTTAGGGCTGTGCAAGAGTTGCTGGGACACGAGAATATCTCGACAACTCAAATCTACACTCACTTGGATTTCCAACATTTAGCGCAGGTTTACGACCAAGCCCATCCAAGAGCTCATAAGCGTAAGCAAAACAAAGATAAGGAGTGAGTGATGCAAATTTATCGCAGCCTTTCACCCATTCAGGCGATGACATTTGATCTGGATGATACCCTTTATGACAATCGTCCAGTCATTCATCATGTCGAAGAGCAAGTAGCTCTTTGGCTGTTTCAACATCATCCAGTGACGGCGACCAAACCATTAGTATGGTGGAAGGCACTAAAAGCCAAATTAGCTAAGGATGACCCTTGGTTGCCGCATGATGTGAGCTTGTGGCGTTTCGAGCAAATTCGTCAAGGCTTGATACTGTTAGGTTATTCGGAAACCGATGCGCGTATCGCGGCGACCGATGCGATGCTGGAAGTGCATCGGCTGCGAAACTTAGTGGATGTCCCTGATGAGACACATAAAGTCCTTGCCGAGCTTGCTGCAAAAATTCCGTTGGTGGCGATTACTAATGGCAATGTTGATCCTGAGAAAATCGGTTTAGCCCAGTATTTTCAGCTGATATTAAGAGCCGGCCCTGACGGACATGCAAAACCGTATCCGGATATGTTTTTACGTGCGCAGGAATTTTTAGGCTTGCCCGCGCAATCCATCTTGCATGTCGGAGATCATCCCGTAAAAGATGTGATGGGGGCCAAGAAGCACGGCTTTCAAGCGTGTTGGTATAATGATCGAGGTCTCACATTACTTGCAACGCGTAAGGCTAAAATCCTTCCAGATCTCGAAATTAATCAAATTGAGCAATTATCACAACTCATAAGATGACATACCTATGCGTCCATGCAGTATAATTATTAACAATAATAACAAAAGATTCATAACGCTTTGATGTGAATCTTTCTCCATTAGTCGGGCTAGCCAACGTTCATGTTCACGTCATCGCTATTAATCACTGCTGAGCAATCTGTAAAGAGTGTTGTTGATGAAAATGCTGTTACTCATGATGGCATTACACTTATTCAGCTATTTTCAAGTCAGCCACCAAGCGAAGTGGTTGAAATCGCTAACCAACTTTTGGATGTATATCCCAACGCTCATATTATTGGTATGAGCTCATCAAATGTGATTCACCAAGGCTCGATTCACAAAAATGCCACTTTGCTCGTCTTTACCCATTTCAAGAACGTGTCACTCAGTTCGGCGGTGGTGAACTACACCGACCATTTGCTTGCCGATAGCTCTAATTTTGCCCAGAAACTGAATTTGCAAAGTAATTCCAAAGCGATTATCTGCTTTGCCAGTCGTATGGAGTTTGCTCGACAGGAGAGAATTACTCAATTCAGCCAGTTTTCGCCAGTTCCTATTTTTGGTGGTGCTTCAAGTCGGACTGATGGTGGCCGATGGGTTCTTTTAGGTAACGAATTTTTCGAAAATGCCATTGTTGGAGTGGCATTCCATAGTGATACTTTGCATCTGACCAGTGAGTGTTACACAGAGTGGAATCCCATAGGGCGACAATTAACGGTAACTAAAGCCACGGGGCGCAACTTACAAAGTTTAGATGGTGAGTCTGTTCATACTGTATATGACCGCTATTTGGGTGATTCTAAATCTGTACCTTTAGAATTACTGCAACATTTTCCTTTGATTAAAGGTGAAAGTAAGAAACAGGATGTTTATTTGCCGTTAAGCCTCTCTGAAAACGGTATTTTGTTAAACCGTGAGCTAAAGGTAGGCGATAAGGTTCGTTTTTGTTTTGATCATCCTTCATTAACTCTTGGGCAAGTTCAGCTTGGCGCTGAGCGTTTACAGAAATTTCAACCTGATCAAATCTTTGTCTATAACTGCTTGTCTCGTCTTGAGTTTATGCATGGAAATACAGAGCTTATCCCATTACAGGAAGTGGCTAATTGTTACGGCTGTTACTGCGCAGGTGAGCTGATTCGCACAGGTGAACATCAACAAATGTTGCACCACAGTTTGACGTTTTTGGCTTTGAGAGAAGGTGAGGCGCAGATCAGTGCTGCGACCCCTGCTGAAGAAAGGCAAGGTCATAACGTTATCGCTCCGTTATTTAGTCTTATTCGTAATGCTTTAGCTGATGTAGACAGGATGAATCGTAATCTGGAGAAGAAGATTCAGACACAGGCATCATTACTCACTGCCAGTTATCGAGTCGATAAACGCACAGGATTACCGAACAGAGAAGTTCTGCATGAACGTTTGGCGTTGATGGGAAATAACGATCATTTGATCACATTGAAGTTAACCAACTTTAGCCTTATTAACGAGAAATACGGTTACCAAGTGGGTGATAAACTGCTGCAAGATCTCAGTGACCATTTTCAGCAGTATATGAATAAAATGCTGGCGGGGCGCAGTAACTTATACGCCATTGGGGTGGGTGAGTGGGCATGCGTGTTCCGCAGTGATTTTGATAGCGAATATATCCACCAGCAATTTTCAATGTTTGTTGAGCAGTTAGAAAATTTCAACTTTGAGCCTTATGGTTTGCCAGAGGTGGATTACTTATCAGTATCGCTTTGTGCCGGCTTTATTAGTCGCCGAGACTTTCCTAATTTAGGAAAAGATGAGCTCTTGCTACGTTCAATTGAAGCGCGCCGATTTGCGCAGAATCAGAATCGCCATTTCTACTGTGCCAGTGATTTACGAACCCGAGATCAGGTTCGGCAGGAGCAGTTAAGCTGGCTCTCATGTGTGAGCAGAGCTGTGCTTGGAAAGAATGTACAGGTATTTGCGCAGCCGATAGTAAAAGCTAAAACTCATGAGTTGTCGTCTTATGAATGCTTAGTTCGTATCGAAGACAACGGTGAAATCATACTACCGGGGCGCTTCCTTCCTATTGTGGAAGGGACACATCTATATTCGCGTTTAAGCCGTCAGATGATATCTCGTACTTTTGAACTCATGCATTCTCGCAGTGAGTCGTTTTCTATCAATTTGTCGCCACAAGATTTTATGAGTGATAAAACGCTTCGCCATTTAGAAGACGCAATCCAAAAATTGGCTGACCCAACCAGAGTCGGTCTGGAAGTGTTAGAAACGGAGCAAATCAAAGATTACGGGCACATGATTGAAGTGTGTAATCATTTCCGCTCTCTGGGGGCTTCAATCATTGTCGATGACTTTGGATGCGGTTATTCCAATATTGACGAGATTGTGAAGTTAGAACCTCAGATAATTAAGCTCGACGGTAGCCTGATTCGTAATATCGATAAAGACGTCAAGCAACGCAAAATTGCCCAGCAGCTTGTCAGGCTATGTCAGGTACTGGATGCAAAAACGGTTGCCGAGTTCGTCCACAATGAAGAGGTTTGCCGTATCAGTGAGGATATGGGCATTGATTACCTGCAAGGCTTCTATCTTGGTCAACCAAGCCGCTTAATCTAGTTTTCTCGCCTTACAAGCAAGCGGACACTAATAAATATGCCCGCTTTTATCCGCCTGATAAACCTTACTGAAATGGGCGAGGAAATGATTGAGTTTTTCTGCATCACTAAGGTTTCCGCTTATCGCCAAAATTTCGCTGGCAACCTCTAGTGTACACAGGTGTCCTTCGCTTTGATTACGCCTCAGCTGGTAGTTTGATACCTGACTTGGGGTAAGGTGAACTCTTGGAACATCATCCAGCCACGGGCTTTTGCGCTCCATTTTCTTCGCTTCCTGCCAGGTTCCGTCAAGAACAATAAAATGCGCGCTCTTACCGTGTTGTTTGGCGGTTTCTAACGCCACATCTAAAGGAATGCTCTCTTCACTGGGGTACACCAGAAAAGAGAGGTATTCACTGTTGCTAATTCTTGCAACAAGCGATCGGTTTTCTTCCACTCGGCTCCATTTGAACTCTTGGCACAAAGGCAGAGCTTCAAGCAGCCATTTTCCTGTGTTGGTTTCCCGCAGATACTCATTTTCATGCATCAGCAGAGACAATGGCATGTCGCTGTCCAACGTCGGGATGTTTTGGCAGACGCATTGCAAACGCAATCCGCATTTGGGGCACGCACAGTTTGAAGCTTGAGACACTAAATCTAACGACATACTTTGAATTACTCGGTTGTGCTTTTGGCTGAAAACAGAACTAAGCCACCGTTCGCAATCGGATAGACGATGTTGCCCACTCGTTCTTTCTCAGCAATAAGCTGCTTATCTTGCTTGGTGAAAATTCGCTCGGATACTAAGTATTGCTGCTGGTGGTGAGTCATCACCACTTGTACTTGTGTTTGATTCAGTTGTTGCCAATAGCCTTTTTCAACAATAGTGGGATCGCCATTGCTATAAGTGTATTCAGTGGTTGCTGTGTGGTCGCTGCTCAGCGTTAGGTTGACACTAAAGTCGGTGTTTTGTGTCGAGCTGGCGAAGTACTCTCCTGTCCATGATAGTGTTGGATCACTGTTGCCTAGTGTCGCACAACCTTTGTAGCTGCGATTGGCCAAGGTGAGGTTTGAAGACCAACCGTACAAACTGTCACTCATGCCATCAGAACAGGTTTGACGTACAAGAGTAAGTTGACCGCCCTTAAACTGGTAATGGCGTGTGGCTGGTGAAATTTCACTGCCTTTTAACGTGGTGATCTGTGGTTCTTCACCCATTGGCTGGAAAGTTAATTTGTCTTTACCCAGCTTAATGTTCCAGTTTGGTTCAGTACCGAATGCGGTAGTGGGAGAACTTGGTCGTTGGCAGCGCTTAGGGTTTTCTGTACTGATGATATTGATGTTCTCTACCACAAATTTCGCACTGTAGTCGCCTTTGTAGCTGGTTTTGCTCGGTGGTGTTAAATGACCAATCAGTTCACCGTACATGGCCTGATAAGGTGAATGAGAAAGCTTCATGGTTTGCTGCACTAAAGAGGCAGGCATATCGAGCAAGAATTGCTGGTTGCTGCCACAAGGTGTGAACGTTCGAGTGTCACTGCCAACCACAACTTCTCCGCGCATGATGAAAGTCTGAGGCTTGACGCTGGAAGGCTGATCTAAACTGGCTTTTGCGTTATCTTGCATAGACTCAGGCGCAGATGACGTTGTTGAACAAGCTTGTAAAAGACAAGCCGATAAAATGGCAATTGGGGTAATCAGCACCTTCATGGTTGCTTTTCCTCATGGCAAAAACGAACGGATTTCATTATGGCATATTGGTTATTCAAAACTGAACCAGACACCTTTTCGATTGATACTTTACGCATCCAACAAGTTTCCTGCTGGGAAGGGGTGAGAAACTACCAAGCGAGAAACATGTTACGTGATGACATCAGAATTGGCGATTTAGTTCTAATTTATCACTCATCTTGCAAAAATGTGGGTGTCGCAGGGATTGCCAAAGTCGTGCGTGAAGCCTATCCAGACCATTTTGCATTTGACCCAGAAAGTGACTATTTCGATGCAAAATCGAGCCCGGAAAATCCACGCTGGGTCATGGTGGATGTGGAATTTGTACGTAAGACAAAACGTTTGATTCCACTTGGTGTACTAAAGGCTATGCCTGAGCTTAGTGAGTTAGCGTTAGTGAAAAAAGGCAACCGCTTGTCGATCATGCCAGTTTCAGAGCAAGAGTGGCAGGCGATTTTAAGTAAAGAAGAGTTGGGTAAGTCCGCACGCTAAAAAAACAGGCAGCGTGTGCTGCCTGATTAAAGAGTAGGGGGACTCTTTAAAAACGGTTTTTTTTACTCTTTCAGGATGGCCTGTAAGTTAGAACAGGTGTTCGTGAAGGTAATGCGCGACAGCATCATCCGCATGGCTGCCAATCACTTCGATTTCTGGCAGCGCTTTGATGACTTTCTCATGAGCGGTACCCATCACCAGACCTTTTCCAGCCATTGATAGCATCTCTACATCGTTCATGCCGTCACCAAATGCGATACAGTTATCCAACGTCAGATTCAAAGATTCAGCCACCGCTTTAAGCGCGTCACCTTTAGAAACGCCAGAGCCCATCACTTCCAAGCAATAAGGAGTAGAGAAGGCGACGTTCACTTGACCTGCGAATTTTTCGTTAATCAGATTCTCATAAACAACCAGCATTTCATGGTCGTGGTCTTCATTAGTGAAGAAGACTTTTGCGATACCGTCGGTAGGAGCGTTATTGATATCAAACAGCTGATAATGGAAGCCAGATTCGTTGTGATAAGCGTGTAAAGCTTCATCTTCACGGCTCATCAGCCAAGTATCGTTGCGGTAGATATGAGTGATAACTCGCTTATCTTCTTTAACTAAATCAATGATCGCTTGTACTAAATCCTGAGGTACGTTTTTGCTGTACATCTCAGCATCGTTCTGGTCGTGAACACGAGCACCGTTAGAGGTAATCATATAAGCTGGGATACCTGCGATTTCGCGGATACCCGCGACATCAACATGGTGACGTCCCGTTGCAAAGATAAAAGTGAAGCCTTTTGCATGCAGCTCTTTTAGCGTTTTCTTCGAGAAAGTACTGAGCTTGTGATCCGGCGCCAATAGGGTGCCATCCAGATCAGAAGCCACGATTTTGATTGGTTTTTCGTTACTTACTACGCTCATGTCTCTCTCTTAACTACGTCACTTGAATATAAGTTGCTTGTTTATTGGGCTTAAGTGTATGCCAAAAAGGATCGAAAAAAGAGGGAAAACCTTTTTATCCGTCATTTCCCTATTTGTTCTTAGACGAGATTGCTGCTTAATCAGCGGCTTTTACTGCGTTGGAGAAATGCTTCAGTACCGCATCCAATGCCTGATTGCGGAATTCATCTTTCTCAAAAAGAATTTCGTGTTTTGCATCAAGAATCATCAGCAGTTCGCTGTCCGGGTTGGTCTTGGCTAATCGGGCGATAAACTTTATCTGTGCGGCATTACTGACGATGGTATCTTTGCCACCTTGCAGCACTAATGTCGGAATGGTGATCTGCCTTGTGAACTGAATGCACTGCTTGGTTGCCATCAAGCTTTGCCATACCCAGCGAGTGCTTGGGCCTCCCAGTTTCAGTTCAGGCTTCTGCTCATATAACTCACGGAACCAGCGATAACGCACTTCACACTGAGTCAGAGGGTTATCTTCAAAAGGTTTTGGATAGTAGTCCGTATAACCGGGAGCATAGGTTGGCTTGCTGGCCGTTGCGGTTAACACCTGCGTCAGGGTAATGGCTATCGGTCGGATCTGCCATGGAACGTTAATACCGAACATTGGAGCACTAAAAGCAACGGCTTCAAAAGGATGCTGCGGATGCGTTTGTAGATATCGTGCGGTCACTGCGCCGCCCATAGAGTGAGCAAGCAAAAAGCGCTGTTGATAATGGTTGAGGTTAAAGTGCTTAACCAGATCGTTCATATCCGTAAGATAATTCTGAAACTCATCCACATACCCAATCTGCTTGTTGTCGATTAAGCGTTCAGAAAGGCCTTGGCCTCGATGGTCAAAAGAATAAATGTCATAGCCTTGCTGGAAGAGATCGTAAAACAGTTCTTGGTATTTCCAACAGGATTCAATTCTGCCATTCACGACCACTATGGCTTTGCTGTGCTCTTGGGATGTGATTTTGCACCAGTAAAGTTGTTTTCTATCAAATGATTGCAGAAATCCTTCTTGTCGCTGTTCCCACAATGCTTTGATTTCATTTTCGATACGTTGGGAAAAGTTTGACTCTTGCGTATAAGAGTGACAGGTTGTATTTTTTTGGCTCATAATTTACGTGCTAGAAAGCCGTCGTGGCTGAAATTGAATGTTAAGAATAAGGGAGTTAGGCGGAAATGCAATCGATCTGCCTACTTGCTTTTAGACCGATTGATGTTATTTTTGTTGTCCTCGTGGAGAGTAAAAATTAAGCAGTCGTAGTGAGTTGTTCACTGATCGTATAGAGTTGAATTGCCTTGGCCATTTACTTCTATAGTTATGAGTGTAATTGCAAATGTTGAGCACTCAATAGAGCTTAATTGAACTGTATTCGTTGAAGGTAATATGTACACCACTTATGTAGCACGACAGCCGATATTAAATTCGAAACGACACACTCTAGGGTATGAGTTGTTGTTTCGTGACGGCGAGCAAAATAGTTTTCCTCAGCATGTGGATGCTGATCGTGCTACTTATCGTCTGATTGTTGAAAACTTTCTTTCGATTGGAACCAATCCCGCGATTGATAATTCTCGTTGCTTTATCAACTTCCCCTATAACAGCCTGATACGTAGGTTGCCACTGACTCTTCCTAAGCAAAAAATAGTGATTGAAGTGCTGGAAACTTGCCACCCAACGGATGAGCTTCTGGAAGCAATTATCGAACTGAATAACGAAGGTTATTTGATTGCACTGGATGACTTCGTCTATTCGCCTGAGTGGGAACGATTTCTGCCTTACGTGCAAATTATTAAGCTCGATATTATGGCGATGGGGATTGATGCTGCTTGTGCGATGGTGAAAAAACAACTCGCCAGAGGCAGCAGAAAACGCTATCTCGCGGAAAGAGTTGAGACGGAAGATGAGTTCCGTTCAGCGCGAGAGGCCGGCTTCCGATTTTTCCAAGGCTATTTTTTCAGTAAGCCTGAAATCATCAAGCAACGCTATGTGAGCCCCAAACACATTGTGGCTATGCAGCTTTTCCAAGAAGTGTGTAAACCGCACGTCGACTTTGTACGAGTGGAACAGCTGGTGGCTAAAGATGTCGCGCTTTCTTATAAGCTACTCTGTTTTGTCAACAGCATAACGGAACGCATTGAGGTACCGATTTCTTCGTTTCGTCAGGCCTTGGTTTATCTTGGTCAGGACCGACTCAAGATCTTCGTATCACTGGCGGTTGCTTCTTATATTTCCAATCATAAACCCAAAGAGCTGTATAACTTGTCGTTGCAGCGAGCGCAGTTCTGTCAACTCACCGCTACCCGCCGCAAGTTTGACGAGCACAAAGATCAAGCTTTTCTAATCGGCTTATTTTCGGTGCTGGATGCGATGTTAGATATCTCCCTCGACGTTATTGTCGAACAATTGCCACTGACAGAGTCTGTTAAAGAAGCACTGAATAAGCGATTAGGACCATTTGGAGAGTTGCTAAATCTCGAAGAATGCTTTGAAAAAGCAGACTGGCAAGGTGTGCAGGACTACTGCGAGTTACTCGGGCTTTCATATGAAGATGTGGCACGAGATCTCAACGAAGCACAACGTTGGAGTCAAGAGACAAGCAGCTTGGTATAAACCGAAGTATCAATAACCCTTCCCACTAGTAGACAGCGAAATTTCCCCTGTAGTTTGGGTTAGATGAATTTTTGATGACAGTAACGGCACGCGCATTGACGCGTGCTTTTTTATATCTAATATATTCATATATCCGTATATGTGAGAGATAGCTATGTTACCTCATCAGTTTTTTAAACTACTTGCAGATGAAACTCGAATGAGATGTTTACTGCTAATCGCAAGAGAACAAAGGTTGTGCGTGTGTGAATTAACGCATGCGCTTGATGAAAGCCAGCCTAAAATTTCTCGTCATCTTGCCCAGCTGCGTCAGTCGGGTGTTTTGACTGACGAACGTCAAGGGCAGTGGGTGTACTACAAGGTTTCTGATCAGTTACCAGGGTGGCTGAACAAGATTATCGATGGTTTGAAGCAATCAAACTGTTTACAGCAGCAATACAGTGTCGATACGCAGCGTTTGAGCGATATGACGGACAGACCGTCTTGCTGCTAACGAATTGTTCCACATGCGCTTCTTATTAAAAGAACCGCTTGCTGCAAAAGCTTTTTAATTTCAGATATTAGGGAAACAGAGAATGACAATTAAAGTGGGTATTAACGGCTTTGGTCGTATTGGTCGATTAGCGATGCGTGCTGCGTACGATTGGCCTGAGTTAGAGTTCGTACAAATTAACGATGTGGCAGGTGATGCCACCACACTGGCGCATTTGTTGGAATTCGATTCTATCCAAGGTCGCTGGCACCATGAAGTTGCCGCAGAAGGCAATGAAATCGTCATTGCTGGAAAGCGCATCAAAACGACTCAGGAGCGTGATATCGCTGCGATTGACTGGTCTGGTTGTGATGTGGTGATTGAATCGACGGGTGTGCACCGTAAGACATCATTCCTAAATAAATACCTAGAGCAAGGCGTAAAACGCGTTGTGGTGTCTGCACCTGTGAAAGAGGACGGTATTGCCAATATTGTTGTGGGTGTCAATGACCACATTTTTGATCCAGCACAGCATCGTATTGTGACGGCGGCTTCTTGTACCACAAACTGTATTGCACCAGTGGTAAAAGTGATTCATGAGAAATTAGGTATCGAGCAATCTTCTTTCACCACCATTCACGATTTAACCAACACTCAAACTATCCTAGATGCGCCACACAAAGATCTACGTCGTGCTCGCGCATGTGGAATGAGCTTAATTCCAACTACAACAGGTAGTGCAACCGCTATCGTAGAAATTTTCCCTGAACTGGCAGGCAAAATTAACGGCCATGCAGTGCGTGTTCCATTAGCGAACGCATCGCTGACGGACATCATTTTTGATGTCAAACGTGATACCACAGCGGAAGAAGTGAATGCTCTGTTAAAAGAGGCATCTGAAGGTGAGTTAAAAGGCATTCTAGGCTTTGAAGAGAAACCATTAGTGTCTATCGACTATCGAGGTGACCAACGCTCTACCATCGTTGATGCTCTATCAACTATGGTTGTTGGGACGCGCATGGTGAAAATCTATGCTTGGTATGACAATGAAATGGGCTACGCAACCCGTACGGCTGAGCTAGTCCGTAAAGTAGGGGAGGCACAATAATGTCTAATTCAACCAAGGTTCACCCTACTTGGGAGCTCACTGTTGACTCATCAGCATTAGTATTGATGCCTTGTCCGGGGACCAAAGAGCTGGGTTTAACGGAAAGTATTCAGCAGTTAAAAGAAAGCGGTGTGAAAGCGATTGTCACTGCCATTACCCGTGAAGAGATGCATGAAAAACACGTTGAAGAGCTTGGCGTTATCGCGCAAGCCAACGGTATCTCTTGGATTCACCTGCCGATTGAAGACGATGCGGTGCCTGATGAGAGGTTTGATGAGCATTGGCCAACCGTAAGTCCACAGCTTCGCAATCTGCTCAAAAAAGGCGATAAAGTTGCGCTGCATTGTATGGGGGGGTCTGGCCGTACAGGATTATTAGCGGCGCATCTGTTGCTGGATATGAACTGGGAACTGGAAACCATTATTTCTCAAGTTCAAGCGCTACGTCCGGGTGCGTTCACCAAGCCCGAGCAACGTGAATATATTGAACATGTAGCAGCAGTGATCAGCTAATTAAGCTTTGGGATCATTATGATCCCGAAGCTCCCTTTGGATCAGTATTATGTTGAAAGTGATTTCAAATTTGGATTCATCGATCCGCCAATACATGTTAGTGACGTTCAATTACTGGAACTTTACTCTCACGGATGGCGCATTGAGGATGCTGGTGGTGTTGTATTTCCATCAGTTGGGCTATGGAACCTTAGCCATAGCTTCTTTGTTCTTGTTTTATGAGTTCTTTGGCGTTGTGACCAATCTGATTGGTGGCTGGTTAGGTGCTAGGCTCGGTCTGAACAGAACGATGAATATTGGCCTAGCGATGCAAATCATCGCGCTGGTTATGCTGGCTGTTCCTCCTGCTTGGTTGACGATTCCGTGGGTAATGGCTGCTCAGGCGATGTCTGGTATCGCAAAAGATCTCAACAAGATGAGCGCGAAAAGTGCGATTAAGACTCTGGTGCCTGATGAGCAACAGGGGGCTCTGTACCGTTGGATTGCAGTATTAACTGGGTCAAAAAATGCGTTAAAAGGGTTGGGCTTTTTCCTTGGTGGCTTGTTGTTAACAGCAGTAGGCTTTAAAGGAGCTGTTCTGCTGATGGCTGCGATTTTGACACTTGTGCTGATTGGTAGCTTGTTAGGGCTTAAACAGGAGCTGGGTAAAGCGAAGAACAAACCCAAGTTCTCTGAGATTTTTTCTAAGTCTCCGGCGGTGAATATTCTTTCTGCGGCTCGAATGTTTCTTTTTGGTGCTCGTGACGTTTGGTTTGTGGTTGCTCTGCCGGTCTATCTGGGAACGGTGTTCGAGTGGGATCACCTCTGGGTGGGCGGTTTCCTAGCATTGTGGGTGATTGGTTACGGTATTGTGCAAAGCCAAGCACCAAGAATTACGGGCAAGGCGCAAGGGCGAGTTCCTGATGGGCATGCTGCGTTTCGTTGGGCTTTAGGGTTAAGTATCGTAACGGCGGCTGTGGCGTTGGGTATCAGCCAAAACTGGCATCCTCAATGGGTGATCGTGATTGGTCTAATGCTGTTTGGCGCTGTATTCGCGGTAAACTCATCGCTTCATTCCTATTTAATTGTCAGTTACGCCAAAGGTGATGGTGTCTCTCTTGATGTTGGCTTCTATTACATGGCTAACGCGATGGGACGACTGATTGGAACCATATTGTCTGGTTACCTTTTTCAGGTCAGCGGCTTAGCCGCTTGTTTATGGGTATCGTTAGCGTTCTTGGTTCTGACTACCATTATCTCTTTACGACTGCCGAGACTCGCTAATTAGTATTTCAGCATGCTTTCGGTAGACCACTCGCTGCAAAAGCCCTCAATTGAGGGCTTTTATATGTCTGTTTTTTGTTATTCACAGTGTGGTATTCAATAAATGTAATGTTGACTAACGTTTACCACTGACTGACGTATTATTTTAATTGTGCTTTATAGTTGTAAATGAAAAATGGTTTCGAGTGCAGATTGACTAGAGAGAATCGTTGAATGACAAAACGAGTAATATTTTTTGATTTAATGCGCTGTGTGGCTGCGGTGGCGGTAATTGCGATTCATGTCCTAGCCCCTTATCGGGAGCTACAAAACTCGATTCCTTATGGTGAATGGGCGACGGCCGTTACGGTAAACGGCATGACTCGCTGGGCGGTACCTGTGTTTATTTTGATCTCTGGTGCCTTGATGCTGAGTGATACGCGTCCTTTTGATTTTGGTTATTACGTCAAAAGACGTCTTGGAAAGGTACTCGTTCCTTTTATTGCTTGGTCTGTCTTCTATGCCTACCTTTCTGGCTGGAGTTCTGCTGGCTTCGATTCTGCGTTAGCAGTGGAGGTACTGCAAAATAGCCCGCACCACGAGACGTACTACCATCTGGGCTTTTTCTACTATTTCATCCCGCTTTATTTTGTTATTCCTGTACTGCAATGGTTGATGAAACGAACGGATGATACCGCTTGGTATGTCTATCTTGGTATGTGGCTAATCACTACCACGTTATTCCTGTTCCATATTGATGGCCCTTGGAGCTATGAGATTTGGCTCTATACAGGCTATTTACCGCTTGGATATCTGCTTTATAAGAAGCTGCCGATTAATCCAGTAACGGTCGGGTTAGCGGTTGTTTTAGGTGGTGTTTCTTTCTACTTTACGGTGAATTCGGTAGTTGAGCTCAGTCTCGCAACTGGTGAGTACAGTGTCGGTCGCTGGTTCTCATACAAAACGCTTAATGTAGTGGTGGCGGCTAGTATGGTTTTCGTGTTGTGCCGTGCTGTTGGAGAATCATTATCAGAAGGTGCGAAGAAAGTGGTGAGCGTAATCAGCCAGCATAGTTTGGGTATTTATCTGCTTCACCCAATTTTCCTTTGGCCAATGAAAGAGTTTGGTTGGCATCAGGGGCATCCAGCATGGGTAATACCACTATGGATAATCATTAGCGGTGCAGGTGCGCTGGCTACTAGCTGGTTATTGTCACAGTCGTCGAAGACTCGCTGGTTGTTACCTTAGTGAAGACCACTTGGCTTATTTAATAACACTGATGACTCGTTAACGTTGTAAAGAAAAGTGGATGAACTGAGTTCCTCGATAGGTGAGTATGCCTTTGTCACCAGGATTTAGAGCGTGAAAGTAGTGCGCTCCCACTTGGAACTCTCGTTTTGGACCCAAGCGGCCTTTTTGCACGTAGATCCAAAATTCTTGATCATCTTCTCCGATGAAAGGATTGTCTACCGCGATGGACTGCTTATCGAGAATGGTGACTTGAGCTTGTTTCTCTGGTGCGTTTTCACCTTGCATATGGCGTCGGTAGAAGCGAGAAAAAAGTAAGAGCGCCACTACAAGCAGCATGATGAGTGTTGCAAGTAAAGTAATCTGCATAGTGACTCCTAAAGCAAAATGATGGTTTCATTTTACGTATTAGTTTGATTTTTCGTGTTACGTAACGTTATAAAAGGGATATAGCGCGTTGATTGGTCTTATTTTTTCGGCGCACTTCACACTTTGTTGCTTGGCTTTGCCAATACTTAAAGTGAGATACGTATAAATAGAAAAGCCCATAAGTGAAAGTCGAAGAATCAGTACATTGATGGCGATTTTAAAAGGAGAACTTCGATGTCGGACATAGAACAAGTTGTTCTTCGTACTCGAAAGTTAGAAAGATTGCTGCGCGAACAGTATCACGCACGAGGCAAAGGACTGCATCAACTGATCAGCAGTTGTGAAGAGCGTTTACCCCATGATGTTATCGCGAAACTGCGTTTTGTCGCGACAATTCGCAACAAAGTCGTGCATGAAGACCGCTATAAGCTTGAAGACCGTAGAGCATTTCTAGCTGTGTGTAATGAGTGTGAAAAAGAGCTCACACCTCGCAGTAGTCGTTTTGTATGGGGAATTGTAATTTCATTAGTCATGTTCATGACTGTGACGGCTCTTGTTTTCTACTACATACATTGGGAAGAGCTAAGTAAACACATTCAGTAGCCGCCAAACGTTAAACAATTTGAAAATAAAAAAGGACGCAATTGCGTCCTTTTTTATTTGTATAACATTGGGTTAGTACATCATTGGCAGTGTCATCAAGCCAACGATAACTGCGATCATTACCAAACCTTGTTTTTGAGATGAAGAAATCATAACACTGCTCCTTTTCTGCCTATTCACCTGTGGAATTAGATTAACACTGTTTTAATGGCTTGATCAACACATTCTTTTCTAATGGCTTAAAATAATAACTTTAACTAGTCACATTTGCTCTATTTTGGTGATGTTTACGTGTGTTTTTGGTGCGTTCATTTAATCGCCATTGTGGCTTTTTATTGCTCTATTTGTTTTTAAGTGTATGAAAATTATGTTTTTAAATGTGTTTTAATAGTGTTCTATTTCGTTTTTTTGATTGTGGTGGGGCGGTTGGTCTGGTTTGGTCTTGTTAAGTTAATTTTGTTGTTGTTTATCCTTAAATGGTTTCCTTTGTTGATATCTTTTCTCATTAATTTTCTTTCTCACGGGAGATATTATCCATTATTGGCTATTAATTTTGTTTTTTGTCATTAGCTCGTTTGTATTTTGTGTTTTTTTGGTTTTTTATTAATAACATATTGTAATTTAATTGATTATTTTAATTATTTATTCTTTTGTTTTAAGAAAGCAAACGTTTGGCTTTTTGTTTTATTGTGATTATGTGGGGGTGGGGGTGGCTAGCCTTTGTTATTGGTTTAACTTTAGTGTTTAATGCATTTTTATTGGTGTGTTTAGGCGTTTTTAATGGGTAGCAGAGGAAAGTTGAGGGCAATGAATCATAATCAAGATCCAATTTTTGTCTTTCATTTCTGGACATCCGATCTAACCTCTCTACACTGGCGGCAGATTGTTAATGAGGTATAGGCATGTTGGGCTGGATTTCGGCTTTAATATCTGGATTTATCAGCATATCTGCGTTTGAAAGCAATAAAGCGAAGCTGGCTGTGGTGTTCAATACACTGTGTTTAGGTCTGTTATCGTTGATGCTGTTATTGTCGATAATAGGTAATCAGCAAGATGATTGGTCGGTAGCACCTTTATGGGTTCTTGCCGGTTTGGTCGTTTCTGTGGTTGCAGATATTTATAGAATTCAGCAAAAGCAGGCTAAAGCTTGTTTTAGCGCTTTTCTCGTCGTACAGCTCTTTTATAGCAAAGCGTTTTGGATACAACTTACCGGGCCGATGATCTGGTGGTTACCTGCTTTGCTCATTGCCGCAAGTATTGTGGCGTTTTTCCTCTTGTTACCTCAAATCGATACTCTTATTTTTCCTGTAACCATTATGGGAATGATGTTACTCCAGATGACATGGGCATCAGGGGAAGTTTGGATTACCACTCCAACACACGCATCTTTGCTCGGTTTTATCGGTAGCTTAAGTTTTATCGTTTCGACAATCATTCTCGCTATCCATGATTATCGCCAGCCTTTGCGCTATGGAAAAACTTTAATCGGTGGAAGTTATCTACTCGCCCAAGCGCTGATCGTTGCTTCAGTTGTTATTTAAGGCTGTTTTAAATCAACGCCACGATTGAATAACAGCGATAAGCTAAGACTCCTTTTGTTCAAAAACTCAATAGGAGAGTCAAAGTGGAACAACACATTCATGCTCATAAAATTTTGAATCAGTTGAAGTTACAGCCTATGACTGAAGAGCAACTGCGTCAGTTTATTGCTGCTGAATTTGGCACCCAAGTGCTTTTCCGTACCTGCAAACTTTCTGGCATGGATACCGATACTGTGCTTGAGTTCTTTCAGGCCAAGCAGAAAGTGATCATTAAAGATGGTGTATGGCACTTAAATCTGGCAGAGATTTGTCAGCATTAATTTGTGCCTATAGTGATGGCCGAGTCTATTAGTTGTGCCAGTTTTTTCGTGCTTCAGGCTGCGATTGTTCCTAATCGTAAAATCTGAAGTACGTTGATATACTGCGCCATTATGCTTATTGACACTGAGACACTATGGACATCCTATCTGCCGCAACCTTGTTATTTCTCATCATGGATCCATTGGGCAATCTGCCTATCTTCTTATCGATCCTAAAACACATTGATGCCAAGCGCAGACGTATTGTTCTGATTCGGGAGATGCTGTTCGCTCTGGCGATTTTGATGCTGTTCTTGTTCGCTGGTCAGTCAATCATGGACTTCCTGCATGTCCAGCCTGAAACTCTTAGTATTTCTGGCGGCATTATTCTTTTCATCATCGCGATTAAGATGATATTCCCTAGCGCAGGCAGTATTACGGGGTTAGCTGCAGGCGAAGAACCTTTCATTGTGCCTTTAGCTATTCCTTTGATTGCGGGACCAACCGTGATTGCGACTCTGCTGTTACTCTCTAGTCAAAACCCGACTCAGTTGTTAGAGCTGTCTGCGGCCGTCATGATTGCCTGGACGGGAACTTCCGTGATTCTGATGTTTAATGGATTCTTCCATAAAATTCTGGGAGAGCGTGGTTTGAAAGCGGTTGAGAGGCTGATGGGGTTATTGCTGGTGATGATTTCTACGCAGATGTTCCTCGACGGTATCAAAAGCTATGTTGGTCTTTAGTCTGTTAATGAAAATTGGGCTAACGCGATAGCCAAAAAGTCAGAAAGAAAATCGTTGATGAGAACGTACGTTCTGTCTGCTTCTTTAGTTATTTAAGGCTAAGTTATTTAAGGCTTAGCTATGGGCTGTATCTTCAGTTTCTGGTTTTCTTTTTTGTTTGATGTATTGACGTGGGCTTAAGGCGAATTTCTTCTTAAAGCATTTGGAAAAATAGTTGCTGTCACTAAAACCGGATTGCTCTGCCACTTGCTGAATCGGCATAGGATTGTCATTGGTCAGTAAGGCGTGCGCGTACTTAAGCTGCATCTCTCTTAAATACAGATTCGGCGATGTGTTGAGAAACTGTTTAAACAACCTTTCGAGCTGTCGCTGGCTAATAAATGCGGCTTGGGCGATATCGCGACTATGCATATTGCTGTCGGTAAAATTTTGTTCAATAAATATCAGCGCTCTGCCTAAAGCCATGGTGGTTTGAGGAAGGTCTTGCGTTTGTTGTTGGTACATTCGCGCCAAGGTAACCGCCAGTTGCTGCATTAAACTAGTCAGCATAGTCTCAAAACCGTTTTCAGCTCGGTCATATTCTTGCCCGATTGTCTGAATGAGTTGTTCAACAATAGAAAACTGTTCGCCGTTTAAGGTTAGCTGTGAGCGGTACTTACTGGTTTGACGCGCAATTGGCTCAACTTTGAACATCGCTTGATAACCAGAGAGTCTTCTAAGTGAAGGTGTCTCAAAAAATGGGGCATCGGCTTCAAACATCAAGTTAATGATTCTTAGCTTATCGACATCCTGAAAAGCGTGTTCAATATCCCCGTTTATTACAAATATATCTCCGGGATTGAGTGGGTAAATGTGTGACGATACTAAGTGGTTGCCTTTACCACTGATCACTAAAAACAGTTCAGAATAATCATGACTGTGTAAGCCAAAATCATGGTAGTGGTGGCAATCCAGATAAGCAAACTTCAGGTGTGGGTAACGCTGATGACGTTTTAGGTGATAAGTGGTCTCCATGTCGTTATTTTCCTTTTATTGGTCGCGTTTTTGGTAGAAGTTGCCTGTTTCCTATCATAGACTTAAGCGCCAAAAAATATCAAACCCATACTTGCATATCCCGTTCGGGCAAAAATATAGAACTAACCACTCTTTTATCTAGCCAGTGATGACACCCTGTCAGCCCACTCTGGGACAGCGTTACTATCCCTTTTAAGGTCAAAATAATGCCCAAAAATGAAAAATTTCATCAACGTATGTCTATTGTTGCTTTAACGTGGCCAATATTGGTGGAAATTTTGCTGAGGACTGCACTCGGTACCAGTGATGTATTTATGCTTTCTGGTTATTCAGATAAAGCGGTTTCAGCGGTTGGGGTCATCACTCAGCTAACCTTTTTTCTGATCATTGTTTCTACATTTGTCAGCAGCGGTACCGGCATTCTTATTGCTCAATACAATGGTGCGGAGCGAGCTCAAGATGCGACTAATGTGGGCGTTGCCAGCATTGCGCTTTCCGTCGTCGTCGGTGTACTGCTCAGTATTGGCGCGGTGCTGGGTGCTGTGCATCTTATCTCTTTTTATGGTCTCGAACCTCAAGTCGAACTTTATGCCCAAGAATATCTCATCATCAGTGGCGCAATGACGTTTAATGTGACGATTGGTATCGTCTTTACCACCATTCTTCGCAGTTACGGCTATTCTCGCTCACCTATGGTGGTGAACATGGTCAGTGGTTTGCTGAATGTGGTTGGTAACTATATTGCGCTTTATCAACCGTTCGGCTTGCCTGTTTATGGGGTTCAAGGTGTAGCGATAGCGACGGTTGTGAGTCAGATTGTTGGAACGGTGACTCTTGGTTTTATATTGAAATACAGTCCTATTTCATTGCCGATGGGCTCATTAAAGAACGTTCCTGCTGGGGTATACAAAAAAATTCTTAAAATAGGCGGAATGAATGCGGGTGAAGTGTTGTCCTATAACATGGCACAGATTGCAATTGTCTACTTTGTTGTGCAAATGGGAACTGCTTCGCTTGCTGCTTTTACCTATGCGCAAAATATCGCGCGTTTTTCGTTTGCCTTTGCTTTAGCAATAGGTCAAGCAACCCAGATTCAGACGGGTTACTACATCGGCAAAGGCTGGATAGAGAGTATTCTTAAGCGGGTGCAGATCTATTTCTTGGTGAGTTTTGTTGTCTCTATTTCTGCTGCCAGTGCTATTTATTTGCTTAGAGATTCAATATTGCCTCTGTTTACTCATCAACCGGAGATCTTGTATCTCACAGGGACATTAGTGATGGGGTCGATCATTCTTGAAGCAGGACGTGTGTTTAACCTTGTTTTTATCTCTGCTTTGAAAGGGGCGGGGGACGTTCGTTTCCCAGTACAAATCGGCATACTGTGTATGTGGGGGGTTGGGGTGTGTTTCTCTTACCTTTTAGGTATTCATTGGGGCTTTGGGGTCATTGGTGCTTGGATGGCGATAGCTTTAGATGAATGGGTGCGTGGCATCATTATGTTGGTGAGATGGCGTTCATCGTCTTGGGTTAGGTTCAAACTTCTGTAACATAAAGCTGTTTTCATATAACGGTGGAAGAAAGTTGCCCGTGAAAGATTTCATAATGTTGAAAGTTTTCATGGGCAGTTTGTTTTTTAAGCACAAAGAACACGAACATTTCGTGACTAAATTCGCTAAACCCCATGAAATGAAAGCGATTTCATTATTAGTAAACGAGAAAAATCGTTCTTAACTAGTTGAATTCAATTTAATATCCATATCAAAGACTCTTCGCGCTTGTTTCATGCTATTTATTTCGATACGCGGGTGTGAAGTCGGCAAATATTTTCAAACCTTTCATTACTTATTATTTCCCTGAATTAGAACAAACCTAAATTTAATAGGGAAATAACATGAAGAACTTTAAAGTTTTACCAATAACTTTTGCTGTGGCATCTATTTTATCCTCTGCCTCTGTGTTCGCGGCAGATACCGATATGTCAGCTTTAGAAAAGCGTATTCAAGAGCTGGAAGCTAAGGTTGTTGAAATTGATTATGTAAATGATCAACAACAAGCTGTATTGACGCCAGATACAAAAGTACCTCAAGGAATTATTTTCTCTGGTTATGCTCGCTACGGCGCACATTATTCAGATAGCGACAAACGTTATGTGGAAGGAGTCGGTAGTACTGGCAGAGCGGTAGGCCGTCTTGGTAATGAAGCTAACGGCGGTGAGTTCCAGTTAGGCAAAATATTCCAAGCGGATAATGGTGCTAAGTGGGACGTAGTGGTGATGTTTGATGAGTGGGCTCATCGTGATTGGCCTGCTGCCGGAGGTGTGAGCTTGAAAAAAGCGTACGCAGGTGTGACCAACATATTTGAAAGCCAACCTGAGCTGTATATGTGGGCAGGTCGTGACTTCCACGGTCGTCTACAACAAGGTCTGAACGATTACTTTGTATTCACGCACGATGGTCAAGGGGCGGGCTTCAACAACTTAAATCTTGGTGGCGCTAAGTTAGATATGGGCTTTGTCGGTAAAGTCGACTCGGACAAGGGTAGCTTGAACAATGACAATGGTCTTTACGCTATTACGTCAAGACTGCACAGCATCAATGCGGGTATCGGTAATCTTGATCTGTATGCTAACTATGGTTTTGCTTCTGATGAAGCTGGCGCTGCTAAAGCAGATGAAACGTCATGGCAAGTGGGTGCAGTATTGGGCCTAGGCAGCTCAAACAAACTGGTTATGAAGTACACTGATGGTGCTGATGATTCTGCATTTGATTTAAAAGGCGATGACTTTAACGTTCTGTATACCAGTTTAGAAGGTAACTACAAAGTATCTGATCAGTTCATTATCGATTATCTCGTTTCATACAAAAACCTATCAGGTAAAGATGTAGTAAATGATGCGGGTGATAATCTTGAGAGAAACGAATATTCAGGCATCATTCGTCCTCAATACCAATGGGATGAAGTGCATTCAACTTGGCTAGAAGCGGGTTATGCAATGGAAGACCATGACAGTGGTAAAGAAGTGAATGGCTGGAAAGTAACAGTCTCTCAAAACGTTTCACTTGGTGGCCTACCTTGGAGCCGTCCAATGCTTCGCTTCTACACCACTGTGGGTGATGTTGAAACGACTGGAGCAGGTTCTTCTACTTCAACAACTGTAGACACAGTTGCAGTAGGTGCAATGTTCGAAGCGTGGTGGTAATCCACTCATAGTTTACTGTCTATCTATGTATTAGCCCCAAAGGCAGATTATTGGGGCTTGGTTTACCAACCAATTTAACTCCAACTTTGGGCACCAATGTGTGCCCATTTTTTATCTTGCAAAGAACGGCATGTAGTGGATTGTTTATGAGTAGGTGGAGTATGCCCTTTCAATCGTTAGTTTCTCGTCTCTATCTTGGTTGTGTGTGCGTTATCGCAATTATGATCGGGTCTGCATGGCTATCTGTCAGTAGTAACCAGAACGTTACGGCTAAGATGGAATCCATCACTCAAGATGCAACGCCGCTGATGCTTCGCTCAGCGCAGCTTACCATTGATTTTCTTAACATTAATCGCAGTTTGACGCCGTATTTATCGGCGCAGTATCTGGATGAATTGCCGCCCTTTGTTGAGTCAATTCAAGCCAATATAGAGACTTATAACACTCAGCTTCGTTGGTTTGTTGCTCAAACACAGCAGCGCCCAGACTTGCACGATTACGTAGAGCCAATCACTGTGCAGGGGGAGCAGGTATTAGCGGTTTTGAATGCTGTTATTGACGCACATGCCAGTTACTTAGATCAGTTAGACCAGAGCTATCTGTTGCAGTCTCAGTTCCAATCACTCGTCACTCAGTTGGGTAATGTGCTTCAACGTGCGCGCAGCAGCGCAGAATCGGCAGAGGCGCGAAAAGCCCTGGATGCACTTACCAGCCAAGTTGGTTTGTTGAACAACGAAGCTAACGAAGTGTTCAAGTTGCAAGATATGACGGAACTCCGCTCCGTTGCTCGTCGCCTGACCAATCGCCAGCGTTATCTTGATGAGAGTGAACAACTGCTGATCAAAAATCACTCAAAGCTCTATTCTTCGCTTGAAACACCACTATCCGTACTTAAACAACTCACTTTCCAACCAACAGGTGCAGTAAAGATGCATGTTGATGTGGTTGAGCAAGCGGAGAATCTCGCAGAATTACGCTTCGAATTAGAGCAAAAAATTGATGCTCAGTTGGCGAATGTCGACAACCTTTCTCGTTATGCTAATCAAATCGCCAACCAACTCTATGATGAAGCAAGACAAGCGTCGAGTGAGACTCGTTCGCTGTTTATTGGTATCTCGTTGGCCTCCATTTTTATTACGGCATGTCTGGTGCTGAGTTTTACCAATATGGTACGTAAAGCGACCGGACTTTTGCTCAATGCATTAAATCGAATTGCAGCTAAAGATTTGACTCAGGAAGTGGAATATTCGGCAAACAATGAATTTGGACAAGTGGCTGAAAAGGTCAACCTGGTTGTTCGCCATCTATCGCTAATTATTGAACGCATACGTCAGTCAAGTTCCGAGCTCAACAGCACTTCATTAACCAATCAAGGTATCAGTACCGAGCTCAATGACGCCATTTACGAGCAAACTTCGCAAACTGTATCTGTGGCTTCCGCGATGGAAGAAATTGAATGTTCAGTGACGGATATTGCCCAGTCGACTGAGCACACACTGAGCTTAGTGACTGAAGCGGTTGAGCACTCCGATAAGGCGCAAACGGATATGACTGAGAATGTGGCTATGTTGGAGCGACTTTCTCAAGAGCTAAATCAGGTCACGGCAACGAATCGAGCTCTGGAACAAGAGAGCATCAGCATTGAATCTATCTTGGATACCATTTCTGGTATTTCAGAACAGACCAATTTGCTCGCGTTAAACGCTGCAATTGAAGCGGCTCGCGCGGGTGAATATGGGCGAGGGTTTTCAGTGGTTGCGGATGAGGTCAGGATTCTTGCGGCTCAAACTACGCATAGTGCGAAGGAAATTCAAAATAAAATTGAGCGTTTACAGCGTCAAACAGATATTGCTGGCAAACAAATTTCCAACTGCCTCTCTGGCATGACCCAAAGCATGCAGCAAGCCAAGCAGGTTAATGGTCGCTTTGTGAAGTTGCATGAACTGCTGAATCAAGTGTCTCATCGTAGTCAACAAATCGCTTCCGCAACGATTGTTCACCAATCCGTTGCCAGTGACGTGACGAAAAATGTCAGTCATATTCATTCGTTATCTGAGCAAAATTTACAGCGGTCAACCCAAGTAGCAGAGCATGGCGAAAAATTAGAACGTTTGGCTGAAATTCAATTTGAATTGACGGAAAGTTTTATTTTGCAATCGGAAGAAAGAAATAAAGAAGTTGTATAAATAAGAATTAAATATTGGTGTTTTAAATATTTTAAGCTTTTTAATAAGAATATTTATAACTAAGGATGCCTGACTGGGAAAATAAGCTTCATGAAACTGTTTCATGGAAGGGGATGAAATTGTAAGAGCTCTCTACTTTTATGAAAGCTCTATTTTTTCCAAAAAATTAGTGTGACCATACTCACTCATTACTCTCACTAACTACGGAATACTTAACTTGTAAGCGTTTTCAACAAAAGTAGTATTGAGGTATCGGTGGCAACAATTAAACACGTTTCTGAGCATGCGGGGGTATCTCAGGCGACAGTATCCAGAGTAATTAATGGTACTAGTCGTGTGAGTCACGATAAAAAGCTAAAAGTCGAAAAAGCGATTAAAGAGCTGGGCTACCGTCCTAACTCTATCGCTCAGGCTTTAGCATCGAGTCGTACTGGCAGTGTGGGAATTGTTGTTCCGGAACTTGGTGGGCCTTTTTATTCGGGCATTCTTCATTGCTTGGAAGAGAACCTACGTCGATTTGGCTACCATGCCATCGTGACAGCGGGTTCCAATACTGAACAGGGACAACGCGAGTCTGTAGAGTTTCTGCTAGGGCGCAGAGTCGATGCATTGATTCTCCATGTTCAGCACCTGAGTGATGATTACTTAATATCTTTGGAAGAGCAGGGCATTCCTGTTGTTTTAGTGAACCGCTTTATTCCAGAGATGTATCGAAGCTGTATTGATATTGATAACGAGCTGGGGGGAAAACTCGCTACGCAGTATCTATTACAGAAAGGCCATACCGAGATCGCTTGTATTACCGGACCTTTAGACAAATCTGATGCTCGAGGACGCTTACAAGGCTATCGAAGAGCCTTGGAAGATGCAGGGTTGGAGTATAACGAAGCACTGGTTTCTGAAGCAGGTTTTACTGAAGAAACAGGTGTTATCGCGATGAAGAAATTGCTGAAGAGAGACTGTCGGTTCACTGCGATTTTTGCGTCAAATGATCATATGGCGTTTGGAGCATTTGAGGTGTTACGGGAAGCCGGTTATTCGATTCCTGATGATGTCTCACTTGTGGGTTTTGACGATAACATTTTTGCTCGTTATCTCACTCCCTCTTTAACCACGATTAATTTTCCGATTGAGCAGATGAGCATTGAGGCAGTACAGCTCACTTTGCAAAAGCTTAACAAGAATAAGCAAGATGTGAATTTCAAACTCAACCCTGCGTTAGTAGTGCGAGATTCAGTCAAGGACATAACGAGTACCCTATAACTACATTAAGGATAAAGCATGAAATTTAAGACCTTAGCACTTTCGAGTGCGATTGCGCTGGGACTTGCTACAACGGCAACCGCAGCTGATAGCCAGATCCGTTTTGATGGTTTCCCTGATTTTGATAGCAGCTTGAAAGTACTGCTACCTGACTTCGAGAAAGAAACGGGCATTAAGGTTGATTACCTGATGAACAACCATGGTGACCACCACACTAAGCTAACCACTAACCTTGCAACGGGTTCAGGTGCTGGTGATGTGATCGTTGTGGATGTAGAGAAGATCGGTCCGTTTGTTGCGTCTGGTGGTTTAGTTAACTTGTCGGAAAAATATGGTGCAGACAAATACGCTGACCGTTTTGCTCCGTATGCTTGGACACAAGGCAAAGGTGCTGATGGTGATGTTTACGGTATCCCAGTCGATCTTGGCCCAGGTGTTATGTACTACCGTACTGATATCTTCAAAAACGCGGGTATCGACGTGAATGCAGCGATCAAAGACTGGGATTCTTACATCGATGCAGGTGAAAAACTAAAAGCGAAAAACATTCAGTTGATTGCTTCAGCAGCAGACGTAGCGCAAGCCATTATCTTTACCACAGTACCTGAAGGCGAAGGTCTGTACTTCGACAAAGAAGGTAACCCAGTGGTCACTTCTGAGCGTTTTGTGCACGCGTTTGAAGTTGCGAAAAAAATTCGTGACAAAGGCTTAGATGGCAAAATTCTAGCTTGGTCAAACGAGTGGTATGAAGGTTTCCGTAACGGTACGTTTGCAACTCAGCTATCAGGTGCTTGGCTACTTGGCCACTTAAACAACTGGATTGCACCAGGAACTGCGGGTAAATGGGGCGTATCTCACCTACCTGATGGTATCTACGGCAGCTGGGGTGGTTCTTTCCTTTCTATCCCGACTCAATCTACCAAGCAAGATGATGCGTGGAAGCTAATTGAATACATGACAACTCGTCGTGATGTACAGCTTAAACACTTTGAAACTATCGCAGCTTTCCCTGCTAACGTAACTACTTACGATGATGCACTGTTCTCACAAGAAATGCCTTTCTTAGGTGGTCAGAAAGCTCGTTTGCTGTTTGCTGAAGTGGCGAAAAACATCAAGCCAGTCGCACCAGCGAAAGGTGACCACGTGGCGCGTTCAATCGTCCTAGAAAATGCACTGATGGAAGTGTTGGATGAAGGTAAAGATATCAAGACTGCGCTTGAAGAAGCAGAGCGCTTGATTAAACGTCGTACGCGCAATCTGTAAGCCAAAGTTGTTTTAAAATTTGGGAGGCGTTACTTACGCCTCCCTAGGTAAGGGGTTGTTACTATGAACCAATCTACAGGTAACTCAGTGAAAACATCAGGCGGCGAAAGCCTTTTTTCTCGCCTGAATTTGAAAGCGCTTACACCGTATTCGTTTCTGTTGCCGTTTTTAGTTATTTTTTCTGTATTTGGAATATTTCCGTTACTTTTTTCTGTCTTTTTGTCGTTTCACTCATGGAACCCTGTGGAAGGGTTGGGAGCGATGGAATATGTGGGAGTTGAAAACTACCATATCGCTCTGACTGACCCATGGCTATGGCGTTCTCTGAAGAATACTTTTTGGTTAGCGATTACCTCTGGCCTAGCTCAGCACTTAATTGCCATTCCAGTTGCGTACATTCTTGTATCAATGGGGGATAAGATCCGTCATTGGTTAACATCAGCGTATTTTCTTCCGTATATCACTTCTACGGTTGCGGCATCACTGATTTTCTTCAACATGTATTCACCAAACTCCGGCATCATCAACCAAACGTTGATAGCACTGGCAGACAGTTCACTGTTTGGTTGGGCATTTGCTTGGGTTAATGATTTCCAACCGATTCGCTGGTTGGATGATGCGACTTTGATTAAGCCATCTATCGCCATCATGGTGTTCTGGAAGTACACAGGTTTCAACATCGTACTGTACACCACTGGCTTAATGACTATTCCGAAAGACATCCTTGAAGCTGCCCGTATGGACGGTGCCAACGCACTACGTCGCTTCTGGAACATTTCACTGCCTATGATTCGCCCGTTTGTTTTCTTCGCAGTCACGATGACCATCATTGGTAACTTGCAGTTGTTTGAAGAACCGTTTGTGTTGACTCGTGGTGGCGGCGGTACTGGTCAGGCTGGTCTTACTATCTCTATGTACTTGTACAAGGTGGGCTGGGAATGGCTTGAAATGGGTACGGCGTCAGCTATCTCTTGGTTGCTGTTTGCTCTGATTGCAGCTTGTACCATGGTTCAATTCTTCTTCTTCGGTAAAAAAGGTTTGGGGGAGCAATAACATGACGACTCAATCTGTTACATCAAACTCGTCGTTGTGGGCTTCGATTAAGCCTAGCGATCGAGCGATTGAAAGTTTCACTAAGATCTTGATGGTTATTTTGGCACTTGTCCTGATTGTGTCAGCGATTGTGACTGTTTTCCCGTTCATTTGGTCTGCTCTGCTTTCGACACGTGACCGTGGGGAGATCTTCGGTACAGGAATCAGTTTTGCTATTGGTGACAGCCTTGCCATCAACTACGCCAAACTGCAACAGATCATGCCTTTTTGGCAGGCGATGTTTAACTCTATCTACGTTGCATTCTTAGGAACAACGATTTCATTGCTGTTCTGTAGTATGGGTGGATATGCGTTTGCGGTATTTAAGTTCCGTGGCAAAAACATTCTGTTTGGCATGCTGGTTGGTTCGATGATGATTCCGCCAGTGCTCAGCCTGATCCCGTATTTCATGATCGTTAAGTTCTTAGGCTTGCTGGATAACCATGTATCGGTATGGCTTCCGTTCACGACCACACCTTTTGGTATTTTCCTGATGCGTCAGCACGTAGTGGCTTCCATTCCGAAAGAGCTGCTAGAAGCGGCAAAACTGGATGGTGCAGGTGAGTTCAGAACGTATTGGAGCGTGGTACTACCGTTGATGAAACCAGCACTTGCGACTCTGGCTATCGTTCAGTTCGTCTTCTTCTGGAACATGTTTATGCAACCTCTCGTGGTGCTAATGACTCCAGAAAACTATGTAATTACTCAGGCACTACGAAGTGTACAAGGTATTCCTAATACTCCTTGGGGAGCAGTAATGTTGGGCACCACAATCTCGATTCTTCCTCTGGTTGTGACTTATCTCTTTGCGTCTAAACAGATGATTAGTGGCTTAACGTCCGGTGCAGTAAAAGGTTAAAAAATGACAATAAATAAATATCAGTTGCCGAAAGATTCGGCACTACTTACTCAAGATTTTGTTTTCGGTGTCGCGACGTCTTCTTATCAGATCGAAGGTGGTATTCATGAAGGCGGTCGTTCACCTTCTATTTGGGATACGTTTTGTAAGGTACCAGGCAAAGTAGATAAAGGTGACAACGGGGATATTGCTTGTGACCACTACCACTTGTGGAAGCAAGATATCGAAATGATTGCAGACCTAGGTGTGGATGCGTACCGCTTATCGATTGCATGGCCAAGAATCCTGCCTCAAGACGGCGTGGTTAATCTTGAAGGTCTTAAGTTCTATGAGCAGATAATCGACGAGTGTCATGCTCGTGGTTTGAAAGTTTATGTGACGCTTTACCATTGGGATCTTCCACAATATTTGGAAGACAAAGGTGGTTGGCTGAACCGTGAAACAGCGTACAAATTTGCCGAATATGCTGAAGTTGTCAGCGCGCATTTTGGTAACAAGATCGATGTATATACCACGCTCAATGAACCATTCGTTGCTGCTTTCTTAGGCTACCGTTGGGGTCAACATGCACCGGGTATTAAAGGTGATAAAGAAGGCTATCTAGCAGCCCACCACCTGATGTTAGGCCATGGTTTAGCTATGCCAGTGCTAAGAAAAAATGCGCCTGAGTCCATGCATGGCATCGTATTCAACGCAACGCCGAGCTATCCGGCTACGGATAAAGACAAAGCGGCGGCTGACTACTGTGAAGCAGAGAACTTCCATTGGTTCATCGACCCTGTACTCAAGGGGCAATATCCGAGTGTTGTAGTTGAAAAACAAAAAGCCAACATGCCAATGATCCTAGCGGGCGACTTAGAAATCATGTCGGCACCGGTGGATTACATCGGTATTAACTATTACAGCCGCAGTGTTGCTCGTTTCAATGAGCAAAATGAGATTGAAACAATTAAGCCAGAAGGCGCTGAATACACTCACATCGGTTGGGAAATGTATCCGCAAGGCCTAACGGATCTTCTCGTAAGAATTGATCAGCGTTACGACAATGTGCCGCCTTTATACATTACGGAAAATGGTGCAGCTGGTAATGATTCAATTATCGATGGTGTCGTCAATGATGAACAACGTGTTCGTTATTTCCAAACTCACCTAGAAGCGGTTGATAACGCTATCCGCGCAGGTGTTCGTGTCGATGGTTATTTTGCATGGAGTTTAATGGACAACTTCGAATGGGCATATGGCTATGAACAGCGTTTCGGCATCGTCCATGTTGACTATGCAACCCAGAAAAGAACATTGAAGCAGAGCGCTATTGCGTACCGCAATATGCTTCTAGAGCGCGCCGAGGAGAACAAGTAATGGCTAAAGTAGAATTTCGTAAAATTAAAAAGTCTTTTGGAAATGTGGATGTTGTTAAGCACTTTGATTTCACAGTAAAGGATGGCGAATTTGTGGTTTTCCTTGGTCCTTCTGGCTGTGGTAAATCAACTACGCTACGTATGCTCGCGGGACTTGAAGACATCTCTTCTGGCGAAATCTATGTTGACGATAAGTTGATGAACAAGATTGATGCTAAAGATCGCGATTTGGCGATGGTGTTCCAAAGCTACGCTTTGTACCCACATATGACTGTGTATGAAAACATTGCTTTTGCTCTCAAGCTCAAAGGCATGAAGAAACCAGACATCGATGTGGAAGTTCGTAAAGCAGCCAAAATGCTGGAGCTAGAAGCGCTACTGGACCGTAAACCGAAAGAGCTTTCTGGTGGTCAACGTCAGCGTGTTGCGATGGGCCGCGCGATGGTACGTACACCGAAAGTGTTCTTGTTTGATGAGCCGCTGTCTAACCTTGATGCCAAGCTACGTGGTGTGATGCGTGAAGAGATCAAACAGCTACACCGTGAGCTGAAAACAACCACAATCTATGTAACGCATGACCAGATCGAAGCGATGACATTGGCTGATCGCATCGTGATTCTGAAAGATGGCTATGTGGCACAGGTTGGTACTCCAACGGAAGTGTTTAAACGTCCTGCAAACAAGTTTGTTGCACAGTTCATCGGTAACCCGTCAATGAACATGTTAGATGCGAAATTGATTAGTGAGCAGAATGAATACTTTATTCTTTTGGGTGATGTGAAGATTCCACTCCCTGAGCGTTTTAAAGCGCATGCTTCTAAGAATCTTGCTCTGCACTTTGGCATTCGACCAACCGATATCCACTTACGTCCAGAGCAAGTCGATCATGACCGTGTGTTGCCGATTCCAGTCACTATCAAAGACAAAGAGTTGCTTGGTGCAAGCATCTTGCTGAGAACAGAAGTGAGCGGTCAACCTTTGACTGTAGAAACACAGGCGGCAGAAGTAGAGAGCAAAGAACAGACGCTTTACGTTGACCTGGATGCTATTCACTTGTTTGACGCGCTGAGTGAAAAATCACTGGCTCACTAGTAACCAGCCTAAATACAAGACCCAAGAATCAATTTAATAGTTAGCTCCCACACGTATGGGAGCTAAGGATAGTGATATGAAATTCGGATATTTTGACGATAACAATAAAGAATATATCGCCACCACTCCTTGTACACCGATTAAGTGGTGTAACTATGTAGGTACACTGGAGTTTGGTGGTCTCGTTGACAGCAACGGTGGTGTTGTTTTGTGTAAAGGTGACCCTGCGCTGAACCGCATCACCAAATACATTGCCCAACTGCCAAACTCAGACTTTAAAGGCTCTACTGTTTATCTGAAAGTGACTAACCGTGAAGGTAAAGTTGAAGTATTTTCACCTTTTTACACGCCAACATTAAAGCCGCTGGAAAAGTTCGAAAACCACACCGGTCTTTCTTACACAAAAATCATTTCAGAAGGCTATGGCGTTCGATGTGAAGTGACTCTGTTTGTGCCTAAAGATGCTCCTGTGTTACTTGAAGACATCAAAGTTACTAACATAAGTGATGAAGAGCTGCATGTAGATGTTGTGCCTGTGTTTGAATTCACCCATTTTGACGCGTTAAAACAACTGGTTAACGCAGACTGGGTACCTCAAACCATGACTTTGAAAGCGCATCAACAAGCGTCTGGACATACAGTTCTAGAGCAGTATGCCTTTATGAAACGCGACTACGCAGTAAACCTGATGACGGCAGATCGCCCTGCGACTTCATTTGATGGTGACCGCCAGAAGTTCCTCGGTAATATGGGTTATGGCAGCTGGGCTGCGCCTGAAAAACTGTTTACTGCTGAACTGGGTAATAGTGAATGTCTGCGTGGTGACAACATTGGCGCATTAAACTTGCGTTTAGGTTGGTTAGCACCACAGCAGAACGAACGTACCGTTGTACAGCTAACGCAAATGCCGAGCCTAGCACAAGCTGAGCCTATGCTTGCGAGGTATCGCGATCATCAAGAAGTGGATAAGGCGTTTGACGCTCTGGCTACTCATTGGGACAACTATCTTGCGGCAGTTCAGGTTGAAACGCCTGATCCTGCAATGAACTCAATGCTGAACATTCACAACCCGCGTCAGTGTCATACAACGAAAAACTGGTCACGCTATTTGTCTTTGTATCAGCTTGGCTACGGTGCTCGCGGCATTGGTTTCCGAGACTCTTCGCAAGACACTCTTGGTGTTATCACTCATATGCCTGAAGAAGCGCGCGAGTTTATCGAGCGTCTGCTTTCAGTACAAAACGTAGATGGTTCTGCGATGCACCAGTTCTTCCCATCTACGATGGAAGCGAACGCAGGAGACTCTCGTGAAGAAGAAGATCGCCCTGATTACTACGGCGATGACCACTTGTGGATTGTTTATGCAGTAACGCAGTACGTCAAAGAAACAGGTAATGCAGAGTTTCTCGATAAGCTAATTCCGTTCTATCAAAAAGATAAGCAAGGCAAACCACTTGAATCGGCGAGCGTGTGGGAACACTTATGCCGCGCGATTGAATTCACTCGTGGTAATACTGGTCAACATGGCTTGCCATTGCTTGGTTTCGCTGACTGGAACGATACGGTGAACTTGCCAACAGGTGCTGAGTCTCTAATGGTTGCCAGCATGTACGGTAAAGCGCTACTCGATATGCTCGATCTCTGCCGCTTGCGTGGTGAAGATGACCGTGCCGCGCAATATCAGGCACAGTATGAGCAGATGAAAGCCATCGTTAACCAGTGTGGCTGGGATGGTGAGTGGTTTGTTCGTTACTTTGACGAGCAAGGGCAACCTGTCGGTTCTCATACCAATGCGCAAGGTCAAATCTATACCAATGGTCAAAGCTGGCCAGTAATTGCAGGCTTTGCAGAGCAAGAGCGCGCGACTCAGGCGCTTAACTCGGTATACACCAAACTCAATACGGCAAACGGCATTAAGCTTTCAACCCCTGGCTACAATGGCTTTAACCCGAACCTTGGTGGTGTTTCAACTTACCCGCCGGGCGCGAAAGAAAATGGCGGTATTTTCCTCCACTCCAACCCTTGGGTGATGATTGCTGAAGCGAAAATGGGTAACGGTGATCGTGCTTACGAGTACTACCGCCAAATCAACCCTGCATCAAAGAATGATGTGATTGATATCTTTGAATCAGAACCTTACTGCTACCCGCAAAACATTCTTGGTGATGAGCATCCGCAGTTTGGTCTTGGCCGAAACGCTTGGTTGTCGGGCACATCTTCGTGGACTTATGTTGCCGGAACACAATGGATTTTGGGCGTGCGTCCTGACATTGATGGTTTGATTGTTGATCCTTGTATTCCAGTTGATTGGAAAGAGTTTCGCGTTAAACGCCAGTTCCGTGGTGCGACCTACCATATTCACGTAACCAACCCAGACAAGGTAAGTAAAGGTGTGGCGGAGTTGCGCGTGAATGGTGAAGTCCTAGCTGGGAACAAAGTGCCAGTGTTTACTGAAGGTGAACATCAAGTAGAGGTAAGACTCGGCTAGTAAATGAGGGGAGCATTGCGCTCCCCACTTTTTGAACTCGCCAATAGAACTAGACAAATGTGGCTTGGCATTGCCACTCAAATTGAACGGTTTCCTCTGGAGCCAGCTCCAGTAGACCAATGTGATTATTGAATGCATCAGCAGGGCAAGTCATTGGCTCAATCGCAATACTAGGCTCCGAAGGTGGCGTATAGAGTTGCACGAACGAGTAGCCCTTGCCTTGGTTGAACTGCAAAGAAGCGCTCTTGTCATCACGTATCAGTGCAAGAGTTTGCTCTGATGAGTCACTGAACAGGTAGCAGTGATTGAGGTTAACGCCTTCCAATGAAGTTGGGGTAGAGAAGACGTTGCTAGAGAGATATTGCCCGGTAGGTAAATCGTGTTGGTGTTCGAGCTCGGTATGAGCCGCCATAGTGAGCTGACAATGTTTGAGGTCACAGCCGAGAGAAAAGTAGGGGTGCCATGCATCTCCAAATGGGAAATGTTCGGTGCCTAAGTTGGTAATGGTCGTATTGCAGCTTAAGGTTCCTTGATAGTCAATTCGATAACGGACATCAAGGCGAAACGCGAAGGGATACCCATCCGCTAATTTAGTGGTTTCAAAGCGAAATGTGGCTTCAGCGTATTCACTATTGGCTTCATGCGCGACCAGTTTAAAAGGTTGGTTATAGAGCAAACCGTGTACTGCATGCTCAGACCATGGAAAGTTGGCTGCCAGTGTGTAATCACGTTGTCTATAGCGGTATTGGCCTGCTTTTAGGCGATTTGGAAAGGGGAAGAGCTTTGCGCTACGCGAAAAGAAAGGATGAGATTGAATTAAATCATGACTGTCTTGGTATCCCACAATAAATGAAAATGGACTGTGGTTAACTCGATATTGATTAATGATAGCACCGAAGTCTTGAATAATATCGACTTGAATTCCAAGTTCAGAGTTTAATATGGTTGTTGAATTGAGTTCCCCAAAATTGTTTTTAATTAATTTAAACATAAATATTCTCCTTTTTTTAGATATTAAAGGATGAGTTTAAATATTCAATATTGGATTTGAAATTATGATAAATAAAATTCCATATACATCGTATTCAGGTCAAGCAGGTGCATTATGCAGTAAAGGGAATGCCGTTGAGTTTCTTCAGCCTTGGTATACCCCGATCTCAACAACACCAGCTAATACAGGGATGGCCGTTGGTGGTATAGGTTCGACATTTACCTTAACTCCGCAAGGTAACACACCAAACTTTAGCTTTATTCCAGGCATATTCGTTGATTGTGAACATGAAAGTATTCACTTTAATGACTTCTATTTTTCCGTAATGGATGAACACTCTCTGGATAATTTGGATATACCAAATGTCGGTGAATTATTACTGTTCTTAAAATATTATCCAGTGGACTTTTATTTTGATGTTTTTCATGCCAAGAATAAAGATTTAATTCTTTCTGGAATAAAGAATTGTTTGCGTTCAGGCTTGTTCTATCTAAATAATAAATCCAACTTTGAACGTTGGCAGATTGAATTTTCCGATAAAACCCAACAAGCGATCACCAACGATCCTTCTAGTCTTGAAACCCAGTTGCTTGTTGTGATCGATTTCTTCAATGGTTTATTGATAAACAACTCGGCACGAGCTCTGTCGCTGACGGCTAATAATGGTTCAAGCGTTGAATCTATTGATCCAAGCAACATAGAGTACCGTGCTCTTTATCCGATCGCAGAGTTCGAATATCGAGGGCTTGAGTCTGTTGCGCTAACGCGTCAGGTCATTTCACCTATTGTGAAAAACGACCAAATGCTTTGTAGCTTGCCGATGCACTGGAACCACTTCGAGATGAGTAACCGTAGTGACAAAACTCAGCTTGTCACCTTGGTTCAACCGTTACGCAATTTGATTGGTTCAACCTATAAGAAAGCACGTGAAGGTGTGCAAGATTCTTGTTGTCACTTAGTTCAAAATGCCATCAGCCAACAACATCAGCCAGTAACTATCTCTGGTGCTGGTTTTGAGTTCCATGGCGTGAGTATGACATCGAACTCACCTTATGATGGCGATATCTCAGGTGAGGTCTTGTATGGCGTGCATACCCAATTTGAAGGGGTAACGGCTGAGCAAGTAACGGTAACCGTCAAACCTCAGGTCTACTGCAGCAAAGCGGATCAACAAGTTGAGCGAGCATTAAAAACAGGCCGCACCAATGCGCATTTTGATCGTGGTATCTATAGTGGCCGAGAGCCATTAAGTGCTTTGGTCTGTGTGCAAGTGACTCTTAAACCTGGTGAGACGATTGCACTTCGATTTGCTCAAGTAATGGATCACAGCAAAATCTTATTGGATGGTTGGGAAAGTGAAAAAGCTTATGCCCGTTACTTTGATGCTCAATCGCGAGCGCAATCTATTCTCAACCAGACTTTGCCGAGACTGAGCGAGATCGAGCAAAACATTATCAGCCAACAGCGCGAGTTCCTTGATAATGCCAGCCAAACCTTTGTTGATAATGACTGTGCGCTTCGTTTCGCCACTATGGCGATGAACAGCTTGTCCTTCTTAGCGGAATCTACGGTATGGGATAAGGAAAACGTACTTCTGGTGAAAGAGTGTGTTGATTACCCATTTTTTAACTCACTGGATGTGTATTTCTACGGTTCATTTTCTCTGCTCTATCTGCTTCCGGAGCTTGATGGCTGCGTAATGAAACACTTCGCCAAAGCCATCTTAAATAGTGATGAAAAGCTGCGACGCTACTGGGAGTATGAAGATAAGCCTTATGCAGAGTTGGTGGACGAAAAATATCAGGGAAGCAGAGCTGAACGTGGGGCGGTCATTCACGATCTGGGCAGTCCTTTTGATATTGAGCCAGATGCTTACAGCTGGCATAACGTCAAAGAGTGGAAAGATTTAGCGCCTAAATTCATTCTGATGGTGTATCGCCACTGGCAAAAAACGGGCGACCGCGAAGTGGTTGAAAGTTGTTGGTCATCAGTGAAAGAGAGTATCGATTATCTGACCAATCTTATTGAAGATGGAGACACTCTGCCTTTGACCCGCGGTACTGATGATACCTTTGATAATCTTGCTTCTCATGGTGTTTCAATCTACTGTGGTAGCTTATGGGTAGCAGGGTTGCGCGCAGCAAGTGAACTGGCATTGTTAGTCGGTGAGGAAGAGCTGGCTCAGGGGTATACGCAACGTTCTAAGGATGCTCTTGAAACACTAGAGCGCGGACTTTGGGACGAGCAAAAAGGCTACTACCATTTCTTCATCACACCAGTACAGGCTAAGCATTTAACCGGAAACGGTTTCGAATCACTTGAAAAACTTGGCTTAACGCTGACAGGTAATACCGTACATGATGCTAACTTGGTCAACGCTTATTTAGATGCTTACGAAGTAGACAGTAGTATCAGCAAGCGAGGCCAACGTTTGGCTAAGAAACAACGACTGATCGAGCTAGCGCCGCAAGCATTCAGTGCTGAATTTGCCAAGTTGGAAGCGGATTCCGACAACAGTTTTGGTGACGCACTATTGGCGGACAGCTATCTGAAGCTGGTCGATTTACCGGGCTTGTTTGATTCATCACGCATTGAACGTACGCTAGATTTTATCTATCAAACCAACTTTATTACCAACAGTCCTAAATTGGGGGTTGCTAATATGACGCTGGCAGATGGTAGACCTCACGATGCGTTTCAGGCGCAAGATGTTTGGATTGGCGTTCAGTTTAGTGTTGCGACTGCACTGCGTCTTGCGGGTAAGCAAGCACAAGCAGAGCGATTGATGGATGCGGTATATCAGGCACTTTACAGCATGGCAAAAATTCCTTTCGCTGCTCCGGAAGGGTTTAACTGCTCTGTTACTGTAAGCGAAAACGATATTGCACAACGCTTTGACCTAACGTCAGAGGTGGCGAGTGAGTTGTTATTGCACTTACAGAAGGTTGGTCACTTGTTTGCTGATGGTCGGGTGAATCCAGAGCTGACTCAAAACATTGAGGAGTTTGCGCTGAGTTTGTCCAACTTACCTTCAAACGTCGACTATCGTGAACTCCACACTTGGTTGTTGAGTACCGGTTTGAAATACACAGCCGGACGCTATTTCCGACCTGGAATGATCTACGCCTATCTCTATAGATAGAGTGATTAGGTAGTTCAAAGGTGGAATATGTGGGATTGAGTGTAAAAGCCAATCCCACTTTATGCTTCATATACTTATAAAAAAGAACGAGGGGGTAAGTCTGATGACCAACAAAAAGAAAAAAGCTCCAACTGTTTATGATGTAGCAAAATTGGCTGGCGTATCACCCAGCACTGTTTCACGCTTTTTGAACCGAACTACCTATGTTGCGGAAGAGAAGAGTCATAAGATCGAACAAGCCATCACCTCTCTAGGCTACAAGCCAAACTTCCAGATGCAGCAGGATAAAAGTCGTCGCTCTATGACGATTGGTGTCCTAGTACAGCATCCTGACAGTCCTTACACCAGTAGCATTCTAAATGATATGGAACGAGTTCTGTTGGCACAGGGCTATTCTTTAGTGCTGGCGACCGGGCATTGGCAGAACAAGCTTGAGATGCATGCGCTTGAATACTTAATGAAGTGCTCAGTTGATGGTTTGATCATCGTGACTGGTAGCCTAAGCGAACAAATGATTTTGAAAACGGCAGAATCAATCCCTGTGGTAGCGGTAGGCTATAACATCGAGGGAGAAAACATCCGTTCACTCAATTTGGACAATGTCATGGGTGGCTATATTGCAACTTTGCACTTGTTACAACTCGGTCATATGAACATCGCTCATATTAAAGGGCTAGAGAGTCAACCAGACTCAAGAGCACGTCTTAAAGGCTATAAAAAAGCTTTGCTTGAAGCGAATATCAAACCTAATCCTAAGCTGATTAAGCAGGGCGATTTTAGATCTGAAACCGGCTATAAAATGACGGTGGAATTGATCGAATCAAAAGTTCATTTCTCAGCACTGTTTGCAGCCAATGACCAAACGGCTTATGGCGCGATCAAAGCGTTGACTGACCATGGTTACAAAGTACCAGAAGATGTCTCGGTGGTTGGGTTTGATGATTTACCCGTTTCACAATATTTCACACCAGCATTGACCACCTTGCGCCAGCCAATAGAAGAAATTGGTGCGTTATGTGCGAGATCTATGCTGAATTTGCTTTCCGGAGAGCGACACGAAGTCAGATTACCTCCGATTGATCTTATCGTTCGTCAGTCTACTAAGTCGATTTATCGATGAGATTCTCTTGAAACAGATTCATAAGCTCAGAGGCAAGTGTTAGTAGTATCACGAAGGGAAAAATAGACATTTTTAGAGCAGTTTATTTGTGCGCAGACATCAAACTATTCGCTATGAAATCGCTTACTTTCATCGTGTTGTAATTCATATGTCTAGGAGTAACTATGCACAAATTCAAACTCTCACTGGCGACCATACTGATTCTTTCATCGTGTTCTGTTTATGCAAATGAGCAGCTTATTAACGGTAAATTTGACGGTAGTATGGATGGCTGGTGGAATGCTGGTGCAGATGTAAAAATCAATAATGGCGAAGCGTGCGTCGAAATTAGAAATCCGGGTGAAAACTCGTGGAATGTGATTTTAGGTCAAGGCGGCATTGGTTTAGCCAATAGCGCAGACTATCAGGTTTCATTTGATGCGTACGCGACTGTCGACACTCAAATGAAAGCGCTGATCCAGCATGAAGGGCCTCCTTACACGCATTACTTTATTGATGAAACAAAGGTCTCGACTCAGAAGAAGAGCTATAAGTTTAACTTCAATCATGATGTTGAAAGTGATGCGAAGACAGAATTCCAGTTCCAAATGGGCGCACAGAAAGTTGGCACTATATGCGTCAGCAATGTGTCGATTCTTGGCGAACGATACATCGAAGAACTAAAGACCAGCTCTGTTCGCGCGAACCAAGTTGGTTACCTTCCTCAAGCCGATAAGTTTGTATTTGTCGCTAATGAATCTAAAGAGCCCTTAAAGTGGGTGCTAACCAACAGCAGTAATATCAATATCGATTTGGGCAGAACGGAAGTTTTTGGTCTTAATAAGGCTTCAGGTGAATTTATTCACCGTATTGACTTATCAAACTACAAATCGGATATGAGTGGTTTGAAAGTGAAAGTTGGCGAAGACGAGAGCTTCCCATTCAGCATCAACAAAGATATCTACAACCAGTTGAAATACGATGCGTTGTCTTATTTCTATCAAAACCGCAGTGGTATCGATATCGATAAAGCCTTGGTACAGCGTGACGATTTAGCGCGCCCAGGCGGTCATATGAGCGATGTAGTTACCTGTTTTGATAAGACGGACAGCTGGGGCAATAAATGGCCTGGTTGTGATTTTACGGTCGATGTAACTGGTGGTTGGTATGACGCAGGCGACCACGGTAAGTACACTGTGAACAGCGGTATCTCAACCTGGACTCTGTTGAACTTGTTTGAAAGAGGTAAATGGCTAGATAACGCACCTATTCCTTTTGCTGAAGGGAAGGTGAAAATTCCTGAAGCTGGAAACGGTGTGAATCCTTTGTTGTCTGAGGCTCGTTGGAATATCGAGTTCATGTTGGCGATGCAGATCCAAAGTGACAAACCCGTCGCTGTTCCTGTTGGTGACCAGTCTGAAGACAAAACACTTAAACTGACGAAGATTGACGCAAAAGGTATGGCTTTCCATAAAGTTGCTGATGAAGCTTGGACAGGTATGCCATTGCCACCTCATATGGACACCCAGAAACGATATGTGGGTTACCCAACGACAGCTGCAACGTTGAACTTGTCTGCGATTGGTGCTCAATGTGCCCGAATTTGGAAAGAGATTGATCCTAAGTTTTCGAAAAGCTGTTTGAATGCGGCACAAGAGGCTTGGGAAGCGGCGAGCAAAAATCCTAATATTCTTGCCTATGATAACTTCACAGGCTCGGGTCCTTATGATGATAAAGAGCTTTCAGACGAGTTCTACTGGGCTGCAAGTGAACTTTATATCACCACAGGTGACAGCAAGTACCTTAAAGCACTGAAAGCTTCGCCTCATTATCTAGAGACTCCAAAAGGCAACATTGAAGCTGATGATGAAATGTTCTGGGGGTACACAGCACCTTTAGCAACGATAAGCTTGGCGGTTGTTCCTAACGGACTGGGTGAAGAGCAGATTAAAGTAGCAAGAAATAACCTAATCGCTACCTCTGATAATTTTGTGGGTCAGATTGAGAACGAGGGTTACCACATTCCTTACACGGTAGAAGAGTACCCATGGGGATCGAACTCAAGCTTTGTGAACCGAGCTATCTTCTTAATCTATGCGAATGATTTCACTGGCGATATTAAGTATGTGAAAGCGGCTGCAAATGCGATGGATTACTTACTTGGCGCTAACCCAATGAACCTCTCTTACATTACAGGTTACGGTACCAACGCTGCTAAGAGCCCTCATCACCGTTTTTGGGCACATGCCGCTGATGAAAACTCACCAGCTCCAGCACCAGGTGCGCTAGTGGGTGGGCCAAACTCAACAAGCTACAGCGATCCTGTTGCTGCAACGCTGAAAGGGTTATGTGTGGGTCAAACCTGCTATAGAGACAGCATTAATGCGTGGTCGTTCAATGAGATCACGATTAACTGGAATGCGCCTTTAGTTTGGGTTGCTTCTGCTTTGGATGAAGGAAAGCTAAATTAATTTGTTTGTCTTATGAGTCTGTTGGTCATCTCAAATTTGCTTTCAACGTTCAAAATGAGGTGGCCAATATTTTTACTTTCAAGCAAGTAAAGAGTCGTAAAACAGATTGAAACAATAAATTATGCTTGGTTGTGAACTAATAAAAAGCCCTTATAAATAAGGGCTTTGTGCATTATGGAATTTGGAACTAGTGTTATTCGATATTCTGAATCTGCTCACGCATTTGTTCGATAAGCACTTTAAGTTCTACACCTGAAGCGGTGATGTCAGTGCTGATTGACTTGGATGCTAATGTGTTTGATTCACGGTTGAATTCTTGCATCATGAAGTCCAGCTTACGGCCACAAGCGCCGCCTTTTTTCATTACATTGCGTGCTTCTTTGACGTGAGAATCTAGGCGGTCCAGCTCTTCAGCAACATCGGATTTTTGTGCTAGAAGAATCAGCTCTTGTTCTACTCGCGTTGGATCTAACTCAACTTTTGCTTCTTCAAACTTGTTGAACAGACGCTCACGTTGCCATTGCAGAATTTCAGGCATACGTGCGCGAACTTTCACGACTTCTTCGCTGATCGCAACCAAACGCTGCTCAATCAACTCTTTCATGTTTTCGCCTTCACGACCGCGAGCATCAATAAACTCTTTAACCGCTTCGTCGAACGCTTCTAGAAGCGTTTGGTTAATGGCATCCATATCTTGCTCAGGCGTTTCCATTACACCCGGCCATTGCATCACCTGAAATGGGTTGATACGAGTCAGTTCACCAGTCATGTGCATAACCTGACCAGCGGCTTTAATCACTTGGTGTGCTAATGCTTCATTGATTTTAAGTTCACTTTGCGCAGCAGGGTTAGCTTCAAAGCGTAGGTTACACTCGACTTTACCGCGCGCTAAACGCTGACGAAAACGCTCACGAAGCACAGGCTCTAGGCTACGAAATTGTTCAGGTAAGCGGAAATAAGTTTCTAGGTAACGCTGGTTTACCGAACGAATCTCCCATACTGCGCTACCCCAATCGCCTTTGACTTCTTTGCGTGCATACGCCGTCATACTGTAAATCATCAGTGAATCCTTGATTAATCTTCTGCAATTTAATTAGCGCTAATAGTAGCATACAAACACATGGGATAGGTGAGCGCTAATCTCGTTGTTGAAGATTCACACCTAGGAACTGAATCGGAATTCCTATATAATCCTCGCCCAATAAATTTCGGTTACCGGCTGAGTTTTTACGGACTTAGTTTTACTAACACAGCTTTGTTTCCACAACACAGGTAAATACCTTATGCGTCCAGACAATCGTGCTGCAGATCAAGTTCGTCCAATTAAAATCACTCGTCAGTACACGGCATATGCAGAAGGCTCTGTGTTAGTTGAATTTGGCAACACCAAAGTGCTGTGTAATGCCAGCGTTGAAGAAGGCGTGCCACGTTGGTTGAAAGGTCAAGGTAAAGGCTGGGTGACGGCGGAATATGGCATGTTACCTCGTGCAACACACTCGCGTACTCGTCGTGAAGCGGCAAGTGGCAAACAGGGTGGCCGCACCATGGAAATTCAACGCCTGATTGCGCGTAGCTTGCGTGCAGTGGTGGATTTAGAAGCCATGCCAGAAGTGATGATTACAGTCGACTGTGATGTTATTCAAGCAGATGGTGGTACACGTACCGCTTCTATTACTGGCGCTAGCGTTGCATTGGCGGATGCGTTTGCAAAGCTAGTTGCTGATGGCCGCTTGAAAAAGAACCCAATGAAAGGCCACGTAGCTGCGGTGTCTGTAGGCATTCTTGGCGAAGAGGTGCTTTGTGACCTTGAGTATGTAGAAGACTCAGCAGCCGACACTGACATGAACGTTGTCATGACAGAAGAAGGCAAGATGATTGAAATTCAAGGCACTGCTGAAGGCGAACCGTTCAGCCACGAGCAACTGCTTGATTTACTTGCTGTTGCCAAGAAAGGCATTGCCGATATCGTCCAGGTTCAAAAATTGGCTCTGGCAGAATGATGTTTTTATAGCTCCCAATTGGGGGCTATTTTTTTAAGTAACGTTTTTTAAGTAACTACGGAAGAGAAGAGAAAGATGAAAGCATACCAGCGTGAATTTATAGAGTTTGCCCTTGAAAAACAGGTGCTAAAATTTGGTGAGTTTACTTTGAAATCAGGCCGTAAGAGCCCTTATTTTTTTAATGCTGGTCTGTTTAACACTGGTCGTGATTTGGCTCGCCTAGGTCGTTTCTACGCCGCTGCGCTTGTGGACTCAGGTATTGATTACGATGTGTTGTTTGGCCCTGCTTATAAAGGTATTCCAATCGCAACAACAACTGCTGTGGCTCTGGCTGATCACCATGATGTGGACACGCCTTACTGTTTCAACCGTAAAGAAGCGAAAGACCACGGTGAAGGCGGTAACTTAGTCGGTAGCGCACTCGAAGGTCGTATTATGTTGGTGGACGACGTTATCACCGCTGGTACTGCGATTCGTGAATCAATGGAAATCATTAAAGCTAACGGTGCTGATTTAGCTGGCGTATTGGTTGCGATTGACCGTCAAGAGAAAGGCAAAGGTGAGCTTTCTGCTATTCAAGAAGTTGAGCGTGATTTTGGCTGTGCAGTGGTTTCAATCGTCAGCCTGACTGATCTTGTGACTTACCTTGAAGAGAAAGGTACGAACAACGAACATCTTGATGCAGTAAAAGCGTACCGTGCTGAGTATGGTATCAATGCTTAATTGATAACGCGTGATGGATATGAAAAAGCCCCTAACGGGGCTTTTTTAGTTTTGGGTCGGTGGTAACGGTTTTTCTTGGTCACCATCATGTGAGTTGTCATAAATCTCAATGCCATCACGGCGAGTTTTGAGAAGCGACAACTGCCACATATATTGCTCTGGATGAGGACGAACTAAGTCTTCAATCGCTTGGTTCATTGCGCGCGCATCCGCTTCTTCATCACCTGTCGGGAAGTTTTCTAACGCAGGTAAAATATGTACTTCATATTTCTGTGTTTTGTCGTTATACGCAGGTAGCACTGGAACGACTTTCGCTTTTGAAAGGCGAGCCATTTTACCAAAGCCTTTTAAGGTCGCTTTTTCTGTACCAAAGAAGGGAACGAAAACTGAGTTCGCCTCGCCGAAATCTTCATCCGGTAACCAGTAACCTAAATAACCATCTTTGATAGAGCGAACAAAAGGTTTAACCCCTGCGTCACGAGCGAAGATGCGGCCACCATACTGCATACGCTGAACGTGCATTAGCCAGTCGCCGATTGGGTTACGCTGAGGCTTCATGATGGTTGTTACTTTGTAGCCTTTCGCAGCTAGCATTACCGCTGGGTAATCTACAGCCCAAGCATGCGGTGCAAGGATAATCACCTTTTCACCAGCATCAAGAAGCGGTAATAGATTTTCTTCGCCAATCATCACGCCGCGATTTTGGTTATGTTTGGTTGAGCGAGCCAAAAATTCTGAATAACCCAGCATGTATTGGGCCGCTTTGACAAACGTTTCTTCTAAGATTTCCTGACGTTCTTGCTCGGATTTCTCAGGGAAGCAGTAAGCTAGGTTAACGCGAGCACGACGAACCACTCGACCATTTTTCTTGATAGCAAATCGAGAAAGTTTACGCGCTAATCCGTCACGCAATGACACGGGCATAAAAGCGAATAGAGCAGCAAAAGCGATACCTATCCATGTGCCCCAATGCTTAGGATGAAGAAAAGACCACTCAAAAGTTGGATTATGTAAGTATTTATTGATGCTGTTATCGTTGTCGCTCACAAGCAGAACCTTTTATTTACTGGTATCGGGCATTGGTTTGTGTTTCATCTGGCAGCGATTTAAACCGCTTATGAAGCCACATCCACTGTTCTGGGGCGCGAAGTATAATCTCTTCAACAAATTTATTCATGTAGGCTGCCGCAGCTTTTTCATCTTGTTGAGGGTAGTTACCCTCAATGGATTGATCAGCAATAAGCTCGTATTTACCTTGTGAATTTCTAAAACCGGAAACTGGTACAATCGCACATTTGCTGCTGTAAGCCAGAATACTGGTACCCGTAGTGGTGCATGCTTCTTCTACTGCGAAGAAAGGGACGAAAACAGATTTGTTATGTCCGTAATCTTGGTCTGGCAAATAGAACAGACGCTCACCTTGGCGCAGTACACGAATCATTTTCTTCAGATCGGTACGATAAACGAGTCGGTTACCATTACGTGTTCGGCCTCGGTACTGAATAAATTCATACGCAGGGTTGCTGTGCGGACGATAGACACCATAGCCACTAAGACCAATAACCGCAAAAGCACGAGCTGTGATTTCTAAATTCAAAGCGTGCACGCCACACATTAAAACACCTTTACCGTTTTCTGCATGTTTGCGTACAACCGCAACATCTTTTTCATCCAAGATGCGCTTAAAACGCCAAGTTGGCCAAAACCAGGTAATACCGGTTTCAATCAGAGCCATTCCAGTGTTTTTGAAATTTTCGATCACCATTTTATCGATATGTTCTTCTGACATATCAGGAAAAGCGAGCTCTAAGTTTCTTTTAGCAATAAAGACCCGTCTTTTGCCAAAGCGCATGCCAAAAGCCCCGATTGCGTGGCCAAGCTTTAGCAACATACGGTAGGGCAATAGGTTAACGGTTAAGGAGAGTAGACCAAATCCAAACCATACACCCCAATATTTAGGATGCAGCAGGGATAAGGAGAACTCTGGTTTGCCGGGTCTTTTTGTGCTCATTGTCTTTACTTAATTTGTGCGCTGAGTAATGCCCAGTATTCTTCAAAGTTTTCGGTTGGTTGGTATTTAAAGTCTGAACGTACAAAACGGTTCAAACTTCCTTCAACTTGGCCGAGCAACTGGGCGGCTAGTGTTTTTTCATCGACTGGGAATGATTTACCTTCACGAATTTTACGCTCTCGCAGTATTTGGCGCAAAGAGGTTTCAATTCGTTCAAACAATTGATTAATTCTGTCACGTAGACGTTCATTCTCAAACATTAGAGCATGTCCTGACAGAATTCTTGTCAGCCCAGGGTTACGTTCTGAGAAAGCCAGAATAAGTTGCATCACTAATCGAATGCGATTGAGGGTATCTTTCTCTTCATCAACAATGCGGTTAATTCGTGACATTAACGATTCTTCAATAAACTCGATTAGGCCTTCGAACATACGCGCCTTACTTGGAAAATGGCGATATAAGGCAGCCTCTGAAACGCCAACTTGGGCGGCGAGTTTTGCAGTCGTGATGCGTGAAGCACCTTCGTTTGACTCGAGCATTTCAGCAAGAGCTTGGAGAATTTCTTCGCGGCGATTGGTTTTTTTATTGCCGGCCATAACCCGTATCTTCCTTCTGGTTATCACTGCTAATCACGAGGTAGTGGTTGCGTGGAATAGACGCCATTACTTCGTAAGTTCGAGATTATTTAATGAGGAAGTAGGTGGAATCACCACCTACGATTTGCGTTTAGCTGTCCGTTTTATTGATGAAGCTGTTTATCAGCAGCATTAAAGCGTTTGCCAGTTCAGCTTTGCTTGCCAATGGCAGCGCCTGCTCACCTTGTTGCCAATATACGGTTAATGCGTTGTCATCACTATTAAAACCTTGTCCTTCCACAGATACGTCGTTAGCACAGATCATATCGAGGTTTTTGCTGGTTAGCTTACCGCGTGCGTATTGCTCCACGTTTTGCGTTTCAGCAGCAAAGCCGACAGTAAATGGACGGTTTTCTGTTAAAGCTGCAACGGAAGCGACAATGTCAGGGTTTTTAACCATAGTGATGGTAAGGGTGTCGTTGTCACCCGTTTTCTTAATTTTTTGTTCAGCGACGTGTTCTGGGCGGTAATCTGCTACAGCCGCACAAGCAATAAATGCATCATGTTCCGTTGCGGCGTGCATCACAGCATCATGCATATCCAGTGCGCTCTCAACATTGATTCGTTTTACTTGTTCTGGTGTAGCCAAACTTACAGGCCCTGAGACTAAAGTCACTTGCGCGCCCATTTTTGCTGCTGCGTCTGCAATTGCAAACCCCATTTTGCCAGAACTGTGATTGGTCACGTAACGAACAGGATCAAGTGCTTCACGAGTTGGACCTGCAGTGATCAGTACGCGTTTCCCATCTAACGGTTTTTCAGTAGATAGGGGGTTTGGACCAAAGAATGCTTCACAGTGATGAACTAAATCCATTGGCTCTAACATGCGGCCTTTACCCACATCACCACATGCTTGTTGACCAGAAGCCGGTCCCCAAATCATTGCACCACGACGAGCAAGGGTCACTAGGTTTTCTTGAGTTGCCGGGTTGCCGTACATCTGCTGATTCATTGCTGGAGAAACCGCAACTGGTGAGTCCGTTGCCAGCACTAAAGTGGTGAGCAAATCGTTACCCATACCTGCAGCCATGCGTGCAATAAGATCAGCGGTTGCTGGTGCAAGCAGAACTAAGTCTGCCCATTTGGCCAGCTCAATGTGGCTCATTGATGCTTCTGCACTTGGGTCAAGCAAGCTGTAAGAAACGGGATTGCCGGAGACGGCTTGCATAGTAAGTGGCGTAATGAACTCACGCGCAGCATCAGTCATTACTACTTGAACTTGTGCGCCACGCTCAATCAAACGTCGCGTTAATTCTGCGCATTTGTAGGCGGCGATGCCCCCACTGATGCCAAGCAGAATTTTTTTTCCTGCCAAAGTTTGCATTCTGGATTCCTCAAAAAATCTGCGGGTTATGTTAGCACAACTCCCAGAATATGTATGAGCTGTGTCAACTTAACAATCCGCACAGGTGAAATATATGAGATTTTGCTTACACATCGGTGAGATTTTCTTTAAGAAAAGATTCCTCCGGAAGATAATGTCTTATGTATCAATAAAACCAACATAAAAAATCAAACGCTGGAGCACCTATGTTTCGTTCGATGAGAAGCCGTACCAAGTTGTTATTACTAACAGTTATCCCGTTAGTTGTGATAACCAGTGTCAGTTCTATGGTGTATTACTGGATAGGGATGAACAGTTTGCAACAAGAGCTGACTCAATATCGTGAGCAGTTAGTTAACAACCGTAAGCAAGAGTTAAAAGCCTACCTGATGATGGGTGTAACCGCGGTTAAGTCTCTTTACGAGGAAGACAGCAGCCCTGAAAACAAAGCGTTAGCAAAAGAAATTTTAAAGTCGATGCGCTTTGAAAGCGATGGCTACTTTTTTGCGTACGACTCAAAAGGTGTGAATACCCTTCACGCAATGAATTCATCACTGGAAGGCAAAAACCTTTACGGATTAAAGGATGAGAATGGCGTCCCTGTTATTGCAGGTTTGATTGATGCGGCTAAAACGGGTGATGGGTTCTTATACTTCTCTTGGCAAAAACCTTCTATTAAGGCTCAAGCACCGAAATTAGGTTATGCAGAATATTTACCGAAGTGGGATTGGGTGTTAGGTACAGGTATTTACATCGATGATATCGATACTCAGCTTGCCGAATATCAAACGCAGCGCTTGGCGGTGTTGCATGACCAAACCTATTCAGCTGTGGGGCTGTCTTTCCTAGGCTTGTTAATTACAAGTTTAATTGTGAGCTTGCTTGTGGCTCGAGGCGTAGCACCGCTGCAGCATATTGTTGGTTCTCTGAAAGATGTGGCTGCGGGTGGCGGTGATTTGACGGCTCGCTTGAAAGTGGAAAGTCACGACGAAGTAGGTGAAGTTGCGAAAGCATTCAATGATTTCATGGACAAGCTTCATCCGATGATCGCCGATATTCGACGTTCTGCCGATGATGTAAGCAGTGCAGCTATGGAACTGGATAAGCAAACGTCTAAATCCAGCCAGCAGATGAATGAGCACTGTTTAGAAACCGATAAAGTAGTCACTGCGGTAACTGAGATGAGTGCGACCTCTCGCGAGGTGGCGAACAACACCAACGCAACTGCACAAGCTATTGAGTCTGCAAATCAGCAAATTATCGAAGCTCAGAGAGAAGTGAACCTAGCTATTGAAGGCATTGGCGCTCTGGTCAATGAAGTCGATCTGACTTCTGATGCTATTCAAGAGCTAAGTCAACAAACCAGCAAGATTACTCAAGTTCTTAAAGTGATTGGTGATATCGCTGACCAAACTAACCTGTTAGCGCTGAATGCTGCGATAGAAGCGGCGCGAGCGGGTGAACAAGGGCGTGGTTTTGCGGTGGTCGCTGATGAAGTTCGTTCTCTGGCGAGCAGAACACAAAACAGCACAAAAGAAATTGGAGACATGATTGAAGCGTTACATCAAGGTGTTAACAAAGCGGTCACCAGTATGAATGTTAGCCAAGAACGTGGAGAGAAGACGGCGTTAGAGTCAGTTCAGATTAAAGAAACGCTCTCTGGTATCTCTAATGCGGTTTCAGTGATTCAAGACATGAGTACCCAAACGGCTTCTGCTGCTGAGCAGCAAAGCGCAGTAGCTGAAGAGATTAACCAGAATCTTGTGACTATTCAGCATATTGTGAATGATCTGAGTGAAAACCTGAAATACTCGGAATCGATCAGCCATCGTTTAACGCATTCTGGAGACAAAGTAGGAAGCTTGGTTGGACACTTTAAGGTTTAACCAACACTCTCGCTTCAAGCAATATTGAACCCAGTCTAAAAATCCCCAAAGCCAGTTGCGGTTTTGGGGATTTTTTCGTTTTTGTATGCCAAATATCCCCAACGACTTGGAGTTGCAGCTTCAAGTTGGAAGAGTATAGACAGGAGCTGATATGAAGCGAAAATTTCTTCCTAGTGAATCCATGCCTCGTGAAAAATTGTTATCGCGAGGCCCTCAATCCCTTTCTGATGCGGAACTGCTTGCCATATTACTTCGTACAGGTACTCAAGGAATGAATGTATTGGAGTTAGCTGATTTTCTGTTACGGGAGTTTGGTTCGTTGCGATCTCTGTTTTCCTCATCCAAAGATCACTTTTGCCAGCACAAAGGGTTAGGCGAAGCTAAATATGTGCAGATGCAGGCATCACTAGAAATCACGCAGAGGTTTTTGGCTGAAACATTAAAGCGCGGAGAGGCTTTAACCAGCCCACAGCAGACTCAATTGTATCTTTCGAGTGTGTTGCGCGACAGGCAGCGTGAGGCTTTCTATATTCTTTTTCTCGATAATCAGCATCGGGTTATTCAGGATGAAATCTTGTTTGAAGGCACCATTGATGCTGCCAGTGTCTACCCAAGAGAAGTGGTAAAACGCGCGCTTCACCACAATGCTGCAGCGCTTATCTTGGCGCATAATCATCCTTCAGGTGTGGCAGAACCCAGTCAGTCAGACAGAAGGATCACCCGTCGTATCTCAGACGCTTTAGCTTTAGTGGATATTCGAGTCTTGGATCACTTTGTCGTTGGAGACGGAGAAATCGTTTCTTTTGCTGAACGAGGGTGGATGTAAACATTGATCGCTTCATTCTCACTTTTTAAGAGCAAACTCAAGCTGCAAAATAGAACAACACCTTGCCAACTTTTGTATTTTCTACGGAATGAACGAGTCTAAAATGCAATGTTTAAACCTATCATTATGTTAAAAAACAACGCTTAAAAGAGATTTGTTGATGATTTCGCCTGAATGCGTAAAAAATGCTTAGCTTTCTGTCGTTTTCTGGTATGATTCGCACACATTTTTTGACACTAATTCAGCTCGCCAGAGAAAAAAGATCAGCGAATCCTGCAAAAAGGATCTGTTCGGGTCTTGAGCAATGGGTATCAAGTTAGTATAATGCGCGACCTTTGATAGCCTTGCGTGGATTTTCCATAGCGGTTTTTACCTCAGTTCTTTTTGAACATTAAGGGGTTCAGCCAGCAAGGTTGATATCGAGCTGAAACGATTTGGAGAAGACATTCATGTCCCGAGTATGCCAAGTAACTGGTAAGCGTCCAGTAACGGGTAACAACCGTTCACACGCACGAAATGCTACTAAGCGTCGTTTTCTGCCGAACCTACAAACTCATCGTTTCTGGGTAGAGAGCGAAAAACGTTTTGTTAAACTACGTCTAACTGCTAAAGGCATGCGTATTATCGACAAGAAAGGCATCGATGCTGTTCTTGTTGACATCCGTGCACGTGGCGAAAACGTTTAAGAGGAATTAAGCAATGGCTAAAGGCATTCGTGAGAAAATTCGTCTAGTATCATCTGCTGGTACTGGTCACTTCTACACTACTGACAAAAACAAGCGTAACATGCCAGGCAAATTCGAGATCAAAAAGTTTGATCCAGTAGTTCGCCAACACGTTATGTACAAAGAAGCGAAAATCAAGTAATTGATTGCTCTCTTTAAGTAGTAAGAAAACCCAGCCTATAAGGTTGGGTTTTTTCTTTTCTACGCCATACTTTTTTCTGCAAGCTTCTGCTTGAAAGGCTCACTGTTCTGACACTCCTCTCTAGGATCTGCATTTTCTTCCTGTTAATCTACATCCACGCTTTTACTATGGATCTCCTCATTTATTAAGGATAGCTTCATGCGTGTTGCTCCTAGTCGCCGTCGTCGGTGGAACAATATTCTCATTCTGGCTGTGGTGTTATTCATCGGGGTTTTAAATCTCCCAGCTGTGATAAAAACCTACTTTATGGAACCGCCAGCGCCAGCTTACCCAACGTTGCTCAATACCGAGTGGCAGCTACAAGCGATACATTTTCCTCAGCTATCTTTAGAAAAGAATCAAGGGCGTTGGAGAGCGACGCCACCAAGCAGTATCGCACCTGAAATATTGGTAGAACGCTGGAAAGACTTGGTTGGTACTGAAGTCGATGATGAAACGTATCAGTCGTTCCTGCCTATTCTGCGCAATCCACAAACGGTAGAGGTGTGGTACAGCGATCGCGAAGAACCACAAAGGATCACTTTTTATCAGACACCGCGTTTTTGGCTGTTCAAAAACTGGCAAGATAAGTGGATAGCCATTTCGGTTGAACAAGGCTACTTGTTGCCTGAGAACGAATAATCAAAAGAATGAGACAGGAAGTGTTATGCCAGAACTCCCAGAAGTAGAAGTCAGTCGTATGGGAATTTCGCCTCATCTTGTGGGGCAGAAAGTGCGGTCATTAGTCTTTCGTACGCCGAAATTACGTTGGGATATTCCCGTTGAACTGAAACAGATGGAAGGGCAGGTTATCCGTTCCATTTCCAGACGAGCGAAGTATTTGCTGATTGAAACCGATATCGGCTCGGCTATCGTTCATCTTGGAATGTCAGGTTCCTTGCGGGTGTTGGATGGGTTTATTACCGCAGGTAAGCACGATCACGTTGATCTCACTTTGAGCAATGGCAAAGTATTACGCTACAACGACCCTCGACGATTTGGCGCGTGGCTGTGGTGCCCAATCGGAGAATCACACTCTGTGCTCGGGAATATTGGTCCAGAGCCACTGACGGATGAGTTTGATGCGCCATACATGGTTGAAAAGGCGAAGAACAAGCGTGTTGCGGTGAAGCAGTTCATCATGGACAACAAAATTGTTGTAGGCGTAGGGAATATTTATGCCAGTGAATCGCTTTTTAGTTCTCGAATTCATCCACAACGCCCAGCTTGCTCTTTGTCTTTAGATGAGTGGAAAACGCTGGTGGCAGAAATCAAAGCGGTGCTTACCGGTGCAATAGCTCAAGGTGGTACGACGCTTAAAGATTTTGCTCAGGCGGATGGTAAACCGGGCTATTTTGCTCAAGAGCTGCAAGTGTATGGAAAAGCAAAACAAGCATGTCCAAGTTGCGGCGAGCCGATCATCGATCTAAAGATCGGGCAGAGAAATACGTTTTTCTGCCCAATTTGCCAACTTTAAAAAGAGTCAGAATTAAACTTTTTTCTTGGTATGCAGCGCGCTTGCGACAACTTCCGGCACGAACTGGTCAACATTACCGCCATGGATCGCCACTTCGCGAACAATGGTCGAAGAGATGAACGCGTGCTCTTCGGCTGGAGTGAGAAACACACTCTCTAAGCCGGGCATTAAGCGTCGGTACATATTGGTTAAACCAAACTCATACTCGAAATCGACCGTGGTGCGTAAGCCTCGAATCAGGACATTGGCTTGTTCTTGCTTAGCGAAATCGACTAATAGTCCCGAAAAACCTTTCGCGGTGACATTATCAAGATGTTTGGTTACTTCGCTGGCGAAGGCCACTCGTTCATCTAAAGTAAACATAGTTTGTTTACTAGGGCTTGCCGCTACCGCAATAATGACCTCATCAAACATGCTCGCCGCACGTTCAATTAAATCTAAATGACCGTTGGTAATCGGGTCGAAAGTGCCCGGATAAAGCACTCGAGAAATACGTTTTTGACTCACAATCTATTGCTCTTTAGTGAACGGAATGTCCGCCATACTAACAAAAAGGCTTTGAAGTCGGTATGATTGAACCAGTTAATTTGAGTATAAACAGAACAGAATGAAAAAGTTACTTGTTATTCGCAACGATAAAATTGGCGACTTTATGCTGGCGTGGCCAAGCTTTGCTATGTTAAAAGCGTCTATGCCTGATTGTCACATAACAGCGTTGGTACCTAAGTACACGGCAGCATTGGCTGAGTTGTGTCCCTGGATTGATGCCGTAATGATTGACCCGACGGAGAAGTCAGATAAAAGTGCTCAGAAAGCGTTAATCGAAGAGATTAAAGCGCAAAACTTCGATGCATCAATTAACTTATTCTCCACTACCTACAATGCGTTGTTAGTGTGGAAGGCAGGGATTCATTATCGTCTAGCACCTGCAACAAAACTGGCTCAAATCTTCTATAACAAACGTATCAAACAGAAACGCTCTCAATCAGCCAAACCAGAATACGAGTACAACTTGGATTTAGTCAGAGCTTTTTTGCGTGATACAGGCATAACAATCGTAGAACCTAGTGCACCTTATTTGTCGTTTAGCGACGAAGTATTGAAAGCTCAGCGAGACAAACTCTCAGAACAACTTGTTCTTGATGTCGATAAGCCTTGGATATTTGTTCATGCTGGAAGTGGTGGCTCGGCAAACAATCTAACCTTGGAACAGTACGCGAATTTAATTCAGGGTTTGGAAGGTGAGCATGAAGTTGTGTTAACAGCAGGCCCAGGTGAAGAAGCTAAGGCCGCAGAACTAAAAGCTATTATTGAACAGCTTGGCGGTAAAGCGGCTTTGTATGATAAAAACGATGGTCTGGTAGATTTCACTCGCTCTATAGCTTGTGCTCAGCTGTTTATTGCGGGCTCAACAGGGCCACTGCATATTGCTGCAACATTAGATGTACCCACGGTAGGTTTTTTCCCTGCTAAGCGTTCAGCCACGCCGCTGCGTTGGCGTCCTCTGAATTCAGAAGGTCGTCATATAGCATTTTGTCCCCCACAAGCAGAAGACAAGCAGAGCCAAGAAAACATGACTCGAATTGATATTGCTACGGTTGTCGGGCAAGTGAATCCGTGGGCGAAAAATTTCCTTTGATAGACAAAAAAGCCTGAGTCTAGCTCAGGCTTTTTCATTTATTTCTTATAGTTACTGTCGTTGTTTCGAGCCCATAAGTCGGCATATTTGACGAATGTTGAGTGAGCAGACAGTAAAGATATCAAAAAGCCTTGTTTGCCATCTAAAAATCCACGCTTAAGCACATACATTTTCAGGAAGCAGCCGATGGCGTGCCCAATACCTTGGCTTAACGAGGATTTCTTACCTTTAGCCTGACGTTGATCTGCCCAAGCTTTGGCATAACCAGCCGATTTTACTAGGTAGTGGTGAATGTCATTGTAGGTGTAATGAATCGCATCCCCGTGAAGTGTCTCAACCTGCATATTGCCTGTCATTTCCACTTTCTCATGTACGAGAGCGTCATTATATTGAGTCAGATTGGTTGGGTACAAACGCAGTACACGATCGGGGTACCAGCCACAATGGCGAATATATCGTCCAAATACCCAGCTAAGACGTGCAAATTGGTAAAGCGTATTCGGTTTATTTTCTGCTACTGCTTTTAATACGCTTTCTTTAAGTTCTGGAGTGACTCGCTCATCCGCATCTAGCCAAAGAACATAGTCTGATTCGACATGATTTTGCGCTAGGCGTCGTTGTGGGCCAAAGCCTGGCCAAGCCGCGTTAACGAAAAATTTATCTGTGTAGCGACGAGCGACTTCTTCTGTGTTATCACTGCTACCAGAATCCAGAACAACTATTTCGTCGACCCAGTCATGTACGGTTTCTAAACAGGCTTCTAAATGCTGAGCTTCGTTCTTAACAATTAAAGCTACGGCTAATGTCGGTTTGGTCACGATGGATCCTTAGTAGTGCTAGTTGCTGCTATTTTAAAGTCATGTACCGCTTTATCAAACATTTGAATGACTTGCTTCGCGGTAATCCGGCTCATTGCCTGTTCATCTTTAACCCGGGTACGCCAGCTTACTTCTGATGGTGACTTTCCGGTTTCAGCGAGTAAAGCTTCTTCATAGGCAGATACCACATACTGACGATAATTATAGGGGCCAGTGCGCTCTGGATTATGGTGTGCATATAAACCGATTACAGGTGTATTCATTGCGTTCGCCATATGAGTAGGCCCCGTATCCGGTGCAATAACAAGATCGGCTTTATCGATTAAAGCGAGCATCTGTTTGAGAGTGCTTTGACCAACGAGATTGATTACTGGTACAGCTAATTTTTGTTGGATACTTTCGGCGAGGTCTTTTTCTATTTTGGCAGGGCTGCCAGCTAAGATAATCTGCCATCCTTGAGCATGTGCGTAGGTAATAACTTCAGTGTAACCTTCTGCCGTCCAGTTTTTGTATCCTTTACTGGCTGCGGGAACAACAACGAGTTTGGGTTTGTCCGCGACAAAATGTTCATTTGCCCATTGCTCATCAATGAGCTGGTAGTTGAGTTCCCACTTTGCTTGTGTATCTTTAACACCCATAAACTCAACAAAAGCTAACAAACCATCTAAAACGTGAGTTTTATTGGGAGAAGGCACTTTAATATTGGTAAACAGGGTTTGAAAATCGTGGCTACGCGCGTTGTCAAAACCTAATTTGTACCTAGCCTTTATACCTAGAGTAGCAATGCTAGCGCGAAAAGCGTACTGCATATGGAGTAGGGCATCAAACCTGTCATTCTTTAGCTGCGCCCATAATGTTTGATAGGCCTTCCAGCCTTGTTTCTTATCAAACACAATCACACGAACGCCTGATAAATCTCCGATTAACTGAGCTTCCAGCTTCCCTGTTATCCAAGTAATTTTCGTTTCTGGCCATTCGCGTTGAATTGCCTGAACCGCAGAAATGGTGTTACACACATCTCCGATAGCCGATAAACGCAAAATACAGATTGATTGAGGAGCAGTTTGAAAAAGCGCCATGTAAGAACCCACCTAAATATTGAGTCAAGATTATGCAGAGTGCGCTATAAAATGTAAAATGCTAAGGCACTTACGTTGTTAGCGTGAGAGGTTGGTTGATAATTGTGAGGATTTCGATTTTTGTTCAAGACACTAACAGAGAAAAACCAAACGATCTGGTTTGACGAAGCGTTATTAGCTGAAGATCCAATGCAATGTTTTGATGCCGATTTCTGGCAACGCCGAGACAAGGTCTTGGGGAGCGCAACGGGTCGAGGTACTACGTGGTTTGTCGATGGTGAAAAATGCTCGGCAGCGCTGCGCCATTATCGACGTGGTGGTCTGTTTGGTAAATTAGTGAAAGATCATTATTGGTTTCAGGGCTGGGAAAAAACGCGCAGTTATCAAGAATTCCAACTTTTGAACACGCTCATTAAAACTGGTGTCAATGTACCCAAACCGATAGCGGCAAGAGCGGTAAAGCGAACTTTTTGCTACCAAGCCGACTTATTGAGTGAGCGCATTCCTAATGCCCGTGATTTAGTGTCTATTCTCCAAGAACAAGCTTTGCCTGCCGAAATGTATCGGAAAATAGGCCAAGAAATCCGTAAGATGCACGATGCGCAAGTCAATCATACCGATTTAAATATTCATAACATCTTGATCGATGACCAAGAAAAAGTATGGATTATCGATTTTGATAAATGTTTTCAACAAGATGGTGACAGTTGGAAGCAAAGCAATTTGGAACGGTTGAAGAGATCGTTTGAGAAAGAAGTTGGTAAAAGAAATCTCCAATATCGAGAAAACGATATGTCCAACGTTTTAATAGGTTACAAGAGCAAATAATGATGAGAAGAGTGGTTAGCCAAATACAGCGCTTTAGGGATATTATCCGTCGAAAGTTGGGGATATGGTTGTTCGATACAAAGAAAAAAGCCACTTTTAATCCTACTGATGTAAAGAGCATTCTGTTCATTCGTCATGACGCTAAGCTTGGAGACGCAATCGTATCATCTTGCCTTATTCGAAAGTTGAAGAAGTTTCGTCCAGATATTAGGCAGGTGGTTTTAACTTCGAAAGGTATGTCTTCGATGTTTAAAGACGATTTTGGCGTAGATGAAGTCGTCCATATCAAAAAGCGCCCTTCATATGGTGAGATTCGAAATATTTGCCAGCAAATTGGCTCTGTCGATATGGTGGTATCTCTAAATCAAGATATGAAGATGAAAGATATCTACATGTTAAAGCATCTAGAATCACAGCTTAATGTTGGAGTAGACCCTGAAGTCGGTTTGATTAATATCAATATACAAAACGATATTTGTCATGCTCACTATGCTAAGAAGTTTGATTATATAGCTAAGTTAGTTGGAATTGATGCTCCAGAAGAATCATATATAGTTCCAGTTAAAGATGAAGCGATACTTCGAGTTAAGCAGTTTCTAGTAGCAAAAGGAATTGACAAGTTTGTATTGTTAAACCCTTTTGGTAGCGGTAACGAGAGAAAGCTTAGCGCTGAGAAAATTAATGAAATTTTGTTGGAAGTTCAGAGCAAAAAATCTCTTCCAGTTGTGATTCTTTCATCTCCCGATACAAGAGAGCTTCTAGCATCCATGCCAATCGTATTTTCAGGCAGCGTAGTACATTTTGACCAAAGTGAATCTATATTTGATGCTATAGCCGCGGTCGAGTTATGTGATTTAGTCATTACTGTTGACACCTCGATTGTCCATATAGCAGCTGGTCTGAATAAACCACAAATCGCTATTTATAGTGATGACAAGACTAACTTTAAAAACTGGAACCCTAATTCGATTTTAGCTAAGGTGATAAAGACTAGTGGTTCAATTAGCAACTTTAAGATAGATTCATTGCAAATGACATTGATGGTTGATAGATAAATATGAGAATACTATTTATTTGTCCGGATTGGGCTGGGTTAGCTACACCTATTGTCAAAGAGATGAGAAGACAAGGTCATAACGTTACTTTGTTAGATCATTCTGATTTTTCTGATTTTTCCTATTTTAATAAAACACATCGATTACTTTCTAAGTGTTATCAAGTATTCTCTGGCGAAAATTATAAACATCGACAAACTTGTATAGAAATATCAAGAACTATCAATTCCTTCTTCATAGATAGAGAGATGTTTGATGCGGTTATTATGACAGAGCCAAGTTTGTTTGAAAGAGAACACTTGTTACTTCTGAAAAAACATTGCCATAAACTAGTTGCAACTCTATGGGATAGTTTAACAAAATCGCCGAAAAACAAGCAAAACATAGATCTATTTGACGCCGTTTTTAGTTATGATCGAGAAGACTGTAGTCGATATAATTTCGTTAAAATAAACAATTATTTAGATCCGTCATGGTTTACCTGTATAAGTTTAGAAAATGCTCGATATGATATTTTTTCTGTTATGAGTTTCACAAGGGAAAGATATAGTCAAATAGTTAATTTTCTAGATGATAATCCGAATATTTGTCCAAATATTTATTTATATATCGATAATGAAAGGAAAAGAAAATACATAAATGACACGCGAGTTAAAGTAATCAATACGATTATGTTGGGGGATGAACTTAAGGAAAATATCGAAAACTCTAAAGTAATTTTAGATTTACTACAGGGTCATCAGACTGGTATGTCATTTAGGGTTTATGAATCTTTAGCTTATAAGAGAAAGTTGATCACAACGAATGCAAATATCGTTAATTATGACTTCTATAACCCTTCCAATATTTTTATATTAGAAGGAGAATCGGTACCGGAAAGTTTCTTTTATACTGATTATGAAGATGTACCTGAAGATATAATTAGTAAATATCACTTATCTTCTTGGGTTGAAAATGTTATTTCCGATTTATAGTAAGGGATAAATGCTTCTATAGTATTCTTTATAGCACCTTTGCTTTTTAGGATGCATTGATAGCTAAGAGAGCCTAGTCTAATTAATTGGCTCCTATTATTGACTAGTGTTACAACAGATGTGGAGATTGCCTTTGCTGAGGGAGTAATGATTATCGCATTGTTAGAAAGCATAAGCTGAACTATTTCTGAAAAATTATAATAGCTTGGGCCTGTTAAAACGGGCTTTCCGAGCGCAGCTGGCTCCAACATGTTATGCCCTCCAACTTTATCGCCTAGCAGACTCCCACCCATAAAGCAGATATCAGCAGCTTCTATTAAGACCAACATCTCCCCCATGGTATCGCCCAAATAAACCTGAATGTTGGTGTCTAACAGTCTATGACTCTGTTCAGTTCTTCGAACAGTATTGAACATGTGCTGGGATAGGTTAAATACGTCGTTAAACCGTTCAGGATGACGTGGAACCAACATTAGCAGAGCATTAGGATGATCTTTTAATACTTCTTGATGTGCTGATAATATTTGTTCGTCTTCGCCGTTATGTGTGCTGGCAGCTATCCAGACAGGACGATTATTACCCAACTGATTGCGTAGGGCTTGGCCTTCTTCTTTCACTTTTGGACTAACTTCAATATCAAACTTAACTGAGCCAGTTACAGAGACTTTTTCTTTTGCTACACCCAGCCTAATAAAACGTTCAGCATCATCAGGATATTGGCACAGAACTTGAGTTAAGTTCTTGGCTAACATGTCAAATATTGGCTGTACTTTGGCGTAGCGCTGGCAAGAACGTTCTGATAGACGTGCATTAATTACGGTAATAGGAATGTTCGCTTTCGCGACCGTATGCAGAGTGTTGGGCCAGAGCTCAGTTTCCATAATGAGTAGCTGGCTAGGCTTTATCGCATTTATAAAGCCACGAATAGCGAACGGGAAATCGAATGGCATATAGCGATGTTCGGCTATTCCTGCTAACTTTTGGGCTTGTTCCGCGCCTGTAGCTGTCGTTGTAGTGATGACTATCGTTAGGTGCGGATATTGTGCTTTTAGCTTCTTAATCAGAGGCGTAACTGCGAGAGTTTCGCCTACTGATACGGCATGAACCCATATTGGGCCATGGCAGTTGTCTAATTTAGGCGTTAAACCGAAGTGCTCTTTCCAGCGTTTTCCTACACATGGTTTTCCTGTTCGGTGTCTATATAGCCCCCACATTAGAAACGGTGACGCAACAGCAAGCAAAGCAGTGTAGATATAGCGAATGAGCACGGTAGCCTCGATTATTTCTTAATTAGGTCTTCAGACTTCATATGAGTCCACTTACCTCTCGGTTTATCCAAGTATTGAAAGTATTCATTGGTAAATGTGCCCTGAATACAAACATAGCGGCGGCGCTTTGATTGTATAGCTTCATTGGCAAGAACATCATTAAAAACTTTAGGCCCTGTGGTTCCATAAACCCCTTTCTTTGGGTCATAGTTTTCAATGTTATTGACAATTGCATCCATGACTTTCTTAAAGTGCGGATTATTGGGCGCTGTCGCTAAGAAGTAATTTGTAATTTCAGTATCGTTTTTAATCTTTATGTATAAAGCGTCTTTTACTCCGTTAAGCAGTTTGCTTAACGGCCAAACCAGAGTCGCATCGATATCCATATAGATACCACCTTCTTTATACAAGGTGGTCACACGCCATAAATCGGCTTGAGCAGCTCCGTCTGTTAGCTTCAGATAAGCTTCATAGACTTCTTTTGGAGCATTCTCTTTCAAATACCCCTCTCTTGCTTCAGTACTAACGTATCGATAGTCATAACTTAACGACATTAAGCGATTAAACAAATAATTCAGATAGACAGGCAGAGTACTACGGTTGGAGTAGTTTGTTTGCCATATGACTTTAGTGACACCGCTATCATTGGAGCTTTTGAGTTTGGCTGGTGAATATTCTGGGATAGTAAAGCGCACTTTAGGTAGTACAAAGTGAAATGGGTATGACAATACTTTGAATATATTGCCGATTAGTCTAACTGAACGGTTAACAACCATTACTGGTAAGTGACTCATAATGTCCCTTATTAAAAATAATTCTGACGTATTACAGTATTAATGCAGACCATGATATAACTAGCAAAGAAACTTGTTAATAGCACGCATAACGGTTTCAGGTGAAAGCTTATTTAAACAGTCTAAATGTTGCAAAGGACATTCACGCTTAAAGCATGGCCTACAACTGATGTCTGTATGAACGATTTCAACGTTATTTGATAGTGGTGGTGTATATTGAGGAGAGCTAGAACCATATACAGCAACAATATTACATCCTACAGCAGCAGATACGTGCATTAGCCCTGAATCGTTACTTACCACCGTATGGCACGCCGCTAGCATATCTACAGCTTCAATGAGTGATGTTTGGCCTGCTAAGTTTTGGCAGTACTGTTGAAGCTCAGGCGGCAGTTGTTGACGAATAGAATCTGTGACTTCTCTGTCTTTTGCTCCACCAAATAGCCAAACTTGTTGGTCTTTTTCTATAAGTTGATGAGCAATTTTTGCATAGTATTTATCTGGCCAACGTTTAGCTGGGCCAAATTCAGCTCCAGGGCATAAGCCTACAACAGGGCGTTCTAGATCTAGTGAAAGTTTTTCAAGTGTAAGTTGCTGAGCATTTTTATCAACAGTCAATTTTGGTATCGGACAGTGTTCAAGCTTTACCTGTTCAAGCATGGTCTGTTTAGGATAAGCAAGTGCGACATAGCGTTCGACCATGTATTGAAAAACGCGTTTATCTGGTCGTAGGTCATTGATAAGGCCATATCTCATTTCACCTTTCCAACCTGTGCGAGTTGGAACCCCTGTAAACAAAGGGATTAACGCCGATTTTGCTGAATTAGGCAGTATAAAGGCATGGGTATATTTCTGACGTTTTAGTTCTCTGCCTAGCGCCCAGCGTCCTGAGAGGTTAAAAGAGCCGTGGCCGATAGGCATTTCTATCGCTTTATTTACTTCAGGCATGCGCTCAAGTATCGGTTTACACCAAGCAGGAGCGAGCACATCGATCTGTGCCGCAGGGTGCAACTCTCTTAACGTTGTGTATAGGCTTTGTGACATAACCATATCACCAACCCAAGAAGGACCAATAATCAGAATTTTCATAGTGTTTTTCACATTGAATGTATATATGTGGCAGATTAAAAGAGAATAAGTGAACTGCTACTTTTTGACTTTTCTAAAGGTATAATTGCCACGAATTTTACGCCATAAACCAAATACGTCTGTCTTCGGGAATATAGCAATACGGCGAATTTGATACTTATCTTGATGCATAGCTAATGGACCGCTATTAGTCGCAACAGCAAATTGATACCCAGCTTGTTGAGCTATATCCTTAGAACATTGGTTATGGTCACCGTATGGATAGGCAAAAGAGCATAACTTAGTTTGTAGAAGTTCTTCTAGTTCTTGTTTGTTAGTTTCTATTTGTGTTCTCTGCTCTGCCTCTGAAAGTGTGCTCAGTCGAGGATGCGTCATCGTATGGCCACCTATCTCGACCAAACCTGAACTGTGCAGCTCTTTCAGTTGTTCAGCAGACATTAGTGGAACGGACTTCTCTGGATTCTCTGGTACTTCAACATCCCAGCGATTGAAATTTTCTCCCGTCACAACATAGATGACCGCTTTAAAGTGATATTTTTTAAGCAGTGGCAGTAATAGTTCGTGGTTGTCTTTATAGCCATCATCGACAGTGAGAATGATGTAGCGCTTTCCATACTCGAGTCTATGGATGAGTCTTTTATCCGCTAAGTCACTAAAAGTCAGAGTTTCAAATCCCATTCGCTTTAGTAACTTGAAGTGTTTCTCAAGCATATCCACATGCATGTAAGTACCATGAACGCCTTTTTCACTCTCATCTCGAATAAATCGATGATACATTATCACAGGCATTTCACGCTGGAGCTTCTCAACATAAACGGTTTGATAAGTATCTTCTAGATGATCAACAACCTTTGCGAGGTCGTAGTTGTCTTGGATAAGTTGGTTAACTTCAGTTTCACAATGTTTGGTCTTTAAAGCCGCTTCAACAATGTCTGCTATTTGGCTGAAATCAATATCAAGGTCTTTAGAACCAATATCGCCAAAGTTAGTAGCCATAGCCTGATGAATATTGTTGCTATCAACGAGTCCAATACAGCTGGCTTCACCAATAGCTAAAGTAGGTCTGCCACATAATAAAGCTTCCATCGCTACTCGCCCAGCGCCAATGACTAAGTCGGATTGAGCCATAACTTGTTGAACATCATTGGTATAACCAGGAAAAGTGACTTTTGACGTGAACGGAGTAAAACGATCGGTCACTTCTGAACCTGTAATAACACGCACATCGTATTTCTCAGTGTCTAAGCAATCTTGGAGAAGCTTGTAGCATAAATCACCTTTTGGACCAGTTAGACGCCCAATAATTGTGATGATAGGTTTAGTATTTTCGGGCGCATCCTGCCATTTGAAATACGATGTTTGTATGCCATTACGACTTATCACCATTTCATCAAGTGGTACGGTTAGGTCTTTATGGAGTTGATCTCTTATTGCTTCGCATACTGGAAGCGTTTTATCGCCCATTGCATGAAATTTTTTGCGCGAGGCGTGAACTGGTTGTCGACCGTGAACGGTTGTGACCATTGGCGTGCCTGTGATTTTACAAGCGATGTGACAACTCCAACTGGAAGCTCTGGAATGTGCGTGAATCAGTTGAATATTGTTTTTCCTAATTAGATAAACAAGGTAAGCGACGTGCCAGAACCTGCGAGGAATACTACGTTTGTTGAATCGTAAAGAGAAAAATGGCCCAAGATGAGGTTTAGTTAAAGTATCACTCACATAGACAACATTATGCCCACGTTTGGTTAGTTCATCTCCAACTGTTGTGGCATACACTTCTGCCCCTGTTACTTCTAACTGGGAAAGAGCCATTAAAATATTCATAGTGTGCTCATCAAGTCTTTTATAAAGTGCTAGTCTACGCTACCCGCCTGATGATAACCATCAAGAGCAACGATGTGATTTCCTTCGCGAGTCTGTCTGAATAATTCTTCCGCTTTTTCTAAACGAGGAAGCTCAGTGTGGATCACATGTAGAACAATAGCTTGATAGAATAAATTTTTTATCTGCTTACCCTGCTTGACTAGACGATACTCAATGTCAGTATCTTCTCCAATACTTGGTATGTCGTAACGGTTATCAAAGCCATTTACCGATAAGAAATCTTCTTTATGAAGAGAGAAGTTACAACCAACAATACCTTTTTTCTTTGTGTTGAGCTTTTTTAGCAAAAAAGGGTGGGTGATGCGAATCCCTTTCTCCACATTCTTGCCGTGACCAAGTAAATAAAGGCTAAAAATTTTTAATTTATTGCGGTTGAAAAACTTATCAGGGGATGCGCTAGTGTAAAGACGTTCCTTAAACTGTATTGCTAAGTCGACTCGACGGCCATTTAGGATTGAGTTTGGCTGATTATTGGATAAATGATCGGCAACAAAGTGACTTTGCGGTATGCAATCACCGTCAATAAAAATGAGGTAATCGCTACTACTATGACTTACTGCTTTGTTTAATATGCGATTTTTTCTAAATCCGATGTCCTTTTGCCATATATGAGTGACAGGCTTTGAAGCGTCCGAGATGAGTTGTTTCACTTTAGCCACGTTTTCTTCACGTGATCCGTCATCGGCAATTATAATCTCAAAGTTCTCTTTTTGATTATCTAGTGCCTTGATGATACAAGCCAATGAATCCACATTATTGTAAAATGATACGATGACTGAAGCATCGTACTGATATTTATTCATTTTGTTTTAGTTCCACATTAACCCGTGCATAGCATAAAGCGACCAAGGAAAAGAATATGGTCGTTTGGTATTCCAGCCCGCTAGTATAGAAGACAGAGGTTATTCCGTACGTTATGACTAAGCAAATACCGGAGTATGCCCATGCACTTACATGATCTTTATGCATCAGAAAGAATTTTAGCATCAACACTAAAATAACCATGTAGGCTAAAGCGTATATTGCCCCGATTTTGACTGACAAATCTAAGTATGTATTGTGTAAATCCTTAAACGAAATTTCTCCATTTGCTTGTTCGATCATCTTTTTAACATTTGTCGACTGGTCTAAGAACAGCAGATACTTAGATTCAAAGTGTTCAATACCGACGCCGAAAAAAAACTCACTGGGCTTATTGGCTAAGTTGTATTTAGCAAAGTTAAAACCATTCTGCCACATAACAAGTCGTGCATTATTCGAATTATTGTGATTCAAATCAGCAATGCTGGAGATGCGCTGATGAACGGCTTCTATTGGTGGAAAAGATTTACCGACATAAAAAATTGCTGAAAAGCTTAGAGCGATGGTGATAAACGCTTTGGGAGAACGCAATAGAAGATATAACGTGCTGGTGATGGTAATAGCTAAAAGAGGCCCTCGACCTCCGGATATGACTAATGCTATTAAACAACAGACTGATAAAATTATGTAAAATAAGCGTTTGCCTTTGGTGACGCTATTGCGGTACTCAAAGATCAAAGGTAATAAAATAGCTAAGCTGTATCCAAGACATTCCGCCCACCGGCCTACATCCCAAAAACTGGTAATTCTTTGTCCATGCCATTCGGAGACAAGAGCTAATTCATAAAAAGCATTTCCCAGTCCGACCAGTAATCCTGCGATAAGGCTTACTTGTGCCCACTGAAGGTTATTGGTCTTTCGTAGCTGAAAGAAAAGGATGGGAAATACCAATAAAATGCTCGCTTTACGAAAGTAAGTAATAGTGTCCTTCGCATCCATTGACAGTGTTGAAGCAATACCAAGGCAGAATAAGCCTATAAATCCCCATAAAAGGCGATTCCGAGATACTAGTTCTCTAAAACTTTTGTTACTAGCGAAGGAATAGAATTGAATTAGCAGCAATAAACTTAAGCCAATGTAGATACCTGCTTTTGATATAAAAAGAGAGAAAAATAATAAGCAGAGAGAAGTTATTTCTATTTTGGTAAGCAATTTTGGCATGGAAAAACTTAAATATGAGTGAGGTAGAATGCTCAATTCGAGCCTGCAATTATCTTGAAATGCATCTACCCTAGGCCGGGTAGATGCAAGCTTTTAAAAAGGTTATTTATTGATAATACTCATGTACTCAGCCACACCTTCAGCCACAGTCTTAAATTGGTGGTCACAACCTACGGCACGTAGTTTTGTTAAGTCAGCTTGTGTAAATTCTTGATATGCGCCTTTCAAGTGGTCGGGGAATGGGATGGTTTCCACTTCACCTTTACCATGGAACTTTATAACTGCTTTAGCTACTTCATTGAATGATTCTGCATTCCCTGTGCCTAGGTTAAAAATACCTGACTTACCATGCTTCATAAACCACAGGTTTACTGCTGCAACGTCGCCTACATAAACAAAATCGCGTTTAAAATGCTCACTACCAGCAAACAATTTAGGGTTTTCACCAGCGTTCATTTGATTATTTAAATGAAATGCAACAGATGCCATTGAACCTTTGTGTTGTTCACGAGGGCCATAAACATTGAAGTAGCGGAAACCCGTCACTTGAGAAAGCTTCTCACCATGTGCTTCCGCATCTGCCAAAAGTTTTCGAACATAATTATCAAACTGTTGCTTTGAATAGCCGTAAACGTTTAATGCACCTTCATATTGTGGTTCTTCAATAAAAGTATCAGTTTCACCATAAGTTGCCGCTGAAGAAGCGTAAAGGAAAGGGATCTCCCGATCTAAGCAGTAATGCAACAACTCCTTAGAGTACTCATAGTTGTTGAGCATCATATATTTACCGTCCCACTCAGTTGTGGCAGAACAGGCTCCTTCATGGAAAATCGCTTCGATAGGACCGAAATCGTCTCCAGCCATAATTTGTGTCAGGAAATCATCGCGATCCATGTAATCGGTAATATCCAGATCGACTAGATTTTGGAACTTACGGCCATTTTTTAAATGATCAACGACCAGAATGTCGTTAATACCTTGGTCGTTAAGTGCTTTAACGATATTGCTACCAATCATGCCGGCACCGCCAGTTACGATGATCATAGATAAATCCTCAATACAAATTAGCTTTATGGGGCTCTGCCCAAAGATGAAACCAGTATATCACGCTTGTTTCATGCGTCACCCCTGACTGAACGGGATCCAAGAAAATCTTGTAGGGTCTTTTGATTAGAAATGATCGATCTAGGTTCGTTCTCGTGTGCCGTAGTCCGAGTGTAAGAATGCTCTTTTAAGAGGCGTTACTCTCCACAAAACTAATAAGTACTATCGCACATGGCTACATCTTGGTTTAAACTCTGGGCTAGATTTATTCCATTCCAGATAGCGCGAGCTATATTTTTGCTATAGGCAGAGTTTGATGAAAATATTAGTAACTGGTGGGGCTGGCTTTATTGGCTCTGCAGTCATCCGACATATTATTAACGATACTCAAGATTCAGTAATCAACGTTGACAAATTAACTTATGCTGGCAACTTGGAGTCATTGGATTCTATTTCTAGAAACGATCGTTATGTTTTTGAACAAGTAGATATTTGTGATCGACTAGCGTTAGACCGTGTTTTCGCTGTTCATAAGCCTGATGCTGTGATGCATTTAGCTGCAGAATCTCATGTTGACCGTTCTATTGATGGTCCTGCTGCGTTCATTGAAACCAATATTGTTGGTACTTATATCCTACTTGAAGCTGCCCGTAGCTACTGGAACAAAATGGATAGCGATAAGAAGTCTGCTTTCCGCTTCCATCATATTTCAACCGATGAGGTGTATGGTGACTTAGAAGGGACGGATGACTTGTTTATCGAAGAAACCTCTTATGAACCTTCTTCTCCTTATTCAGCGTCAAAAGCATCAAGTGATCACTTAGTTCGTGCTTGGTTGCGTACCTATGGTTTGCCAACGATCGTAACAAATTGCTCAAACAACTATGGTCCTTTCCATTTTCCAGAAAAACTTATCCCACTCATGATCCTTAATGCACTAGACGGTAAACTTCTGCCAGTTTATGGAGATGGTATGCAAATCCGTGATTGGCTATTCGTGGAAGATCACGCTCGTGCACTATACAAAGTGGTTACTGAAGGGAAAGTCGGTGAAACCTATAACATCGGCGGCCATAACGAGAAAGCAAACATTGAAGTGGTGAAAACCATTTGCACGCTATTGGAAGAGTTAGTGCCTACTAAACCTCAAGGTGTTGCTCAATACCTCGATTTAATCACTTACGTAAAAGACCGCCCGGGGCACGATGTTCGTTATGCCATTGACGCGGCGAAGATTGAACGTGAACTGGGGTGGAAACCTCAAGAAACGTTCGAATCAGGTATTCGGAAAACTGTTGAGTGGTATCTCAATAATAAAGAGTGGTGGAGCCGTGTATTGGATGGTTCATACAGCCGTGAGCGCCTAGGTGGTGGAGAATAACCAATGAAAGGAATTATTCTTGCTGGTGGTTCTGGTACTCGGTTATATCCGATCACACGCGGCGTTTCTAAGCAACTGCTTCCTGTTTATGATAAACCGATGATTTATTATCCTCTTTCAGCACTCATGTTAGCCGGCATTAAAGATATTTTAATTATTACAACTCCAGAAGATAACGAAAGCTTTAAACGCCTTTTGGGTGATGGTTGTGATTTTGGTATCAATTTGCAATATGCCATTCAAGCAAGCCCAGACGGGCTAGCACAAGCATTCCTTATCGGTGAAGAATTTATTGGTAATGATTCTGTATGCTTGGTACTGGGTGACAACATTTTCTATGGTCAGTCTTTTAGTAAAACACTGAAAAGTGCAGCTTCGCGTGAGAATGGTGCAACAGTATTCGGCTACCAAGTTAAAGATCCAGAGCGTTTTGGTGTGGTTGAGTTCGACCATGACATGAAAGCTATCTCTATCGAAGAAAAGCCAGTTCAACCTAAATCCAACTACGCTGTGACTGGTTTGTATTTCTATGACAAACGCGTTGTTGAGTTTGCTAAGCAGGTTAAACCTTCTGCTCGTGGTGAGCTAGAAATTACCACCATTAATGAAATTTACCTTAACGATGGGTCGTTGAATGTTGAATTATTGGGACGTGGTTTTGCTTGGTTAGATACTGGTACGCATGAAAGTTTGCATGAAGCGTCATCGTTTGTGCAAACCATTGAACACGTACAAGGTTTAAAAGTGGCGTGTTTAGAAGAAATTGCATGGCGAAATGGCTGGTTAACGGATGAGCAAATTAAAGCCATTGCTAAACCTATGTTAAAAAATGCTTATGGTCAGTACTTAGACTCTTTGATTAAATAACTAAGGTCAATAATGAGAATTTTAATCACAGGATGTAATGGGCAAGTCGGTCATTGCCTTACTGAGCGCCTGAAAAATAAAGCTAATGTTCTAGCCCTAGACTACGAAGGGCTAGATATCACTAACCAACAAGCTGTAATAAAAACAGTTACAGACTTTAAGCCGAATTACATCATTAATGCCGCGGCGCATACAGCAGTAGATAGAGCTGAACAAGAGGTTGAGCTTTCTAATGCTATTAACTGTACTGGCCCTCAATACTTAGCTGTTGCAGCACAAGAAATTAACGCTGTTATGCTTCATATTTCAACTGACTATGTGTTTGACGGCGAAAGTAAGCAACCTTATGCGGAAACAGATATAACGGCTCCTCAAGGTGTTTATGGCCAAACTAAATTGGCAGGTGAGTTGGCAGTTGCACAGTGCTGCGAGAAGCATCTTATCTTACGCACTGCTTGGGTGTTTGGCGAACATGGCAATAACTTTGTTAAGACTATGCTTCGTCTTGCTCAAACAAGAGAACATCTTAGTATTGTGAATGATCAATTCGGAGGGCCAACTTATGCTGGCGATATTGCTGAAGCCTTGATAACTATGGTTGAAGCTATTGAGCAAGGGCTTCAACCTGAGTGGGGGGTATATCATTTCACTGGCATGCCTTATGTAAGCTGGTATGGGTTTGCAGCGAAGATTTTTGAGTTAGCCGTAAAGAAAGGTGTATTAGAAAATCAGCCTCAACTAGGTTCCATTCCAACTTCTGACTACCCAACACCAGCAAAGCGTCCCGCAAACTCTCGGCTAGATTGTGGCAAAATTGGCCGTCAATTTGGTATAGAGCCAAGTAATTGGATGGTAGCTTTAGAAAATATTCAATCTTATAAGTAGTGCACGATGAAAGTTATTGATACATACATTCCAGACGTGAAAATTATTGAACCTACCGTATTTGGTGACGAACGTGGCTTTTTTATGGAAACTTGGAATCAAAAGCGGTTTGAAGAGATGGTAACTGGCAAGCCGACGTCTTTTGTTCAAGATAATCATTCCAAATCGAGAAAAGGAATTTTAAGAGGGTTGCATTACCAAACAGAAAACACTCAAGGAAAGTTAGTAAGAGTTATATCTGGTGAAGTGTTTGATGTGGCGGTGGATATTCGTGAAGACTCTCCAACTTGTGGGAAGTGGGTAGGAGAATATTTGTCCGCTGAAAATAAAAGGCAATTGTGGGTCCCAGAAGGCTTTGCGCACGGTTTTTATGTCACGAGCGAAGAGGCTGAGTTCGTTTATAAATGCACAGACTTTTATAACCCAAATGCTGAGCATTCTATAGTCTGGAATGATCCGGATTTAGCGATTAGTTGGCCACTTGATTTAGGTGGGCAACCAAGACTGGCAGATAAAGATCTCAACGGAGAGTCGTTTTACAGTGCTGTGAAGCTATAGTTCTATACAAGAAAAATACACGGCAAAGGTAAAAACGGTAGTCATAAAAACTACGGTTTTAAGATGTTTTTACATAGTACAAAGGCTAGAAGCTCAATGTGAAGTAGTCTCCAGCTTCATGAGAGCGTTAGCGAGCAGTACCTGCTTACCAGTCGCAACTTCACTGATTTTGGTTTACACTCTCCGCACTAAAAAATGCATACATTAAAGAGCATTAGAAAAAATTACGCATTTAGGGGCGATACCTAAGGGCGGTAGCATTGCTAAATGTTTTAAAGTTATAAAATTATATAAAAACGACTAGCTTTCATTGGGTGCTACTACCAAGCATTGAATTCAATATTTGTTTATAACTCAAAGATAATTATATGTTTATTCCTGTAATCATGGCTGGTGGATCCGGTTCAAGGCTTTGGCCTCTCTCTCGCTCTGCTTTTCCTAAGCAGTTTTTGTCACTAGACAATCAACATTCACTCACAATGCTTCAATCAACCATAGAGCGCTTGGATGGCTTGCAAGTAGCAGAACCAATCATTATTTCAAATGAAGATCACCGTTTTATCGTTGCTGAACAAATTCGTAGTTATGGAAAAAAGTCGCGAATTATTCTTGAACCTGCAGGAAGAAATACAGCTCCAGCCATAGCTTTATCGGCTTTGACAGCAATACAGCAGGGCGATGATCCTATACTGCTCGTTTTAGCTGCCGATCACTTTGTAAAAAATAAAGCAGCATTCCAATCGGCAATTATTCAGGCCGCACATCAAGCAGAGGCTGGTAAGCTCGCTACTTTTGGTATTGTTCCTACAGCTCCTGAAACAGGATATGGCTATATTCATCGTGGGGAAGAAGTGACATCCGGGACTTATGGAATCAATGCATTTGTCGAAAAGCCCCAGATGGAAGTCGCCGAAAAGTATCTGGCCAGTGGTGAGTACTATTGGAACAGCGGCTGTTTTATGTTTAAAGCCTCGGTTTTCCTAAATGAACTGAAACAGCATTCGCCAGATATTTACCGACAATGTGAATTGGCAATGGAAGGTATAACTCATGACTTTGACTTTATCCGAGTTGGAGTCGATGCATTCCTAAAGTGTCCTGATGATTCCGTCGACTATGCAGTAATGGAGCACACTAAGCTAGGTGTTGTTGTTCCTATGGATGCAGGTTGGAGTGATGTGGGTTCTTGGTCTGCTTTGTGGGATGTATCTGATAAAGATGAACACGGTAATGTATGTCAAGGTGATGCAATTTTAAATGGTACTTCTGACTGCTACATCTATGCGCCAAATAAACTAGTCGCTGCTGTTGGTTTGAAAGATATCGTGGTAGTAGAGACTAAAGATGCTGTGCTAGTTGCAGACAAAAATCAGGTGCAAGAAGTAAAGAAAATTGTCGAGCATTTGAAAGCAGAGAACCGTGCTGAGTATAGAGAGCACCGTGAAAGCTATCGCCCTTGGGGTAAATCAGATGCGATAGATAAAGGTGACCGCTATAAAGTAAACCGCATTACGGTTGAACCAGGTAAAAAACAGTCACTACAGATGCATTTTCATAGAGCTGAACACTGGGTGGTTGTGTCAGGTACGGCAAAAGTAACTTTTGATAATTCAGTGAAAGTTATCACCGAAAACCAATCATTGTATATTCCAGTTGGAATGAACCACATGATTGAAAACCCAGGGAAAATCCCACTAGAACTGATTGAAATTCAATCCGGTTCATACCTAAACGAAGATGATGTAGTACGTTTCGAGGATAAATAATCATGAAAGAATTAACGTGTTTTAAAGCTTATGATATTCGTGGGCAATTAGGTACTGAACTCGATAACGATATTTCATACAGAATTGGTCGCGCGTATGGACAGTTTTTAAAAAGCGAAAATGACGCAGATAAAACAGTTGTCGTTGGTGGTGATGTCCGCTTAACCAGTGAAGAGTTAAAACAAGCGCTAGCTAATGGCTTAATGGATGCAGGTGTAAACGTTATTGATATTGGCATTACTGGTACCGAAGAGATCTATTTTGCAACCTTCCATCTTGGTGTTGATGGCGGTATCGAAGTAACCGCAAGCCACAACCCAATGGATTACAATGGTATGAAGCTGGTCCGTGAAGGCTCAAAACCTATTAGTGGTGATACTGGTTTACGCGAAATTCAAGCTTTGGCTGAAAAGAATGAGTTTGTGGACGTTGAAGTAAAAGGTAACTACAAAAAAGTATCTTTACTTCAAGAATATGTAGATCACTTAGTGAGCTATATTACGCCAGCAAATATAAAGCCCATGAAGCTTGTTATTAATTCAGGTAACGGAGCTGCAGGTCACGTGATTGATGAGCTGGAAAAACGTTTTGTTGAACTGAATATCCCGCTAGAAATTATTAAGGTTCACCACGAAGAAGATGGTAACTTCCCGAATGGAATTCCTAACCCTCTATTACCAGAGTGCAGAGCAGATACAGCCAATGCAGTAAAAGAACACAAAGCTGATATGGGAATAGCATTTGATGGTGACTTTGACCGCTGTTTCCTATTCGATGAAAAAGGTGACTTTATTGAAGGTTACTACATCGTAGGTTTATTGGCAGAAGCGTTCTTACAGAAAGAACAAGGTGCTAAAATCATTCATGACCCACGCTTAAGCTGGAACACTATTGATGTCGTGACTAAGGCGGGCGGTGTGCCTGTAATGTCTAAAACCGGACATGCATTCATTAAAGAGCGTATGCGCAAAGAAGACGCTATCTACGGTGGTGAAATGAGTGCCCACCACTACTTCCGTGATTTTGCTTATTGTGATTCGGGTATGATTCCTTGGTTGCTAGTCGCAGAATTACTGTCAGTGAAAAGCATGAAGCTTTCAGAAACGGTATCGGAACGTATTGCAGCTTACCCTTCTTCTGGTGAGATAAACTCCAAGCTAGAGAATCCGAAAGGAGCAATTGGGCGAGTTTTAGATGCATACAAAACTGAAGCTCTTATTTTTGATGAAACAGATGGTATTAGTTTGGAGTTTACAGATTGGCGTTTCAATTTGCGTTCTTCTAATACTGAGCCTGTTGTTAGGTTAAATGTAGAGTCTAGGAGAAACAAAACTCTGATGAACAACAAAACGGATGATATATTAGAGCTGCTGAGAGAAGAATAATGAGTTCGCTGTTACTAGCTATTTATAATTATAGAGGGTTTATTCTTGGTAGCATTAAGCGAGACTTTCAGTCTCGCTATCAAAGAAGTATGCTTGGTGCCGCATGGCTAGTATTGCAGCCATTGGTTATGATCTTAGTATATACCCTAATTTTCTCTCAAGTAATGAAAGCCCGTTTACCAGAAAGTTCTGGGACTTATATGTATAGTATATATCTTTGCTCTGGAATTATTACTTGGGGATTATTTAGTGAGATATTATCTAAAACGAAAAATGTATTTATCGATAATGCGAATTTGATAAAGAAATTAAGATTTCCGAAAATATGTCTTCCAATAATTATAGTATTAACAGCTTTGATTAACTTTCTAATCATATTCGCTATTTTTATTTTTTTCTTAACTGTTACCGGAAACTTCCCTGGAATAGTAATAATAAATTTTTTGCTAATATTGATCTTGCAAATTATTTTAACCATAGGGGTTGGAATGATTTTAGGTGTGCTAAATGTGTTTTTTAGGGATGTGGGACAGTTGGTAGATGTTACATTACAAGTTTTGTTTTGGGCGACACCAATTGTGTATACAATAAGTATTATACCTAGCTGGGCCAAATTTTGGATAATGTTAAACCCGGTAGCACGTTTAATATCCGCTTATCAAACTATTTTTGTCTATCATCAGTCACCTGACTGGTGGTCATTATTTCCAGTATTAATAGTTTCTATAATCTGCTGCATTATTGGTATGCATTTATTTCGCAAGCACTCGGCTGATATGGTTGATGAATTATAATGGGTAATATAGTTGTAACTGGTGTAGGTAAGGCATATAAGCAATATGCATCAAAATTTGGCCGACTCAAAGAGTGGTTAATGCCATATAGTAAAACTAGGCATACGCTAAAGTGGATTCTAAAAGATATTAGTTTTTCTGTTTCTCCTGGGGAAGCAATAGGTATTATTGGTGTTAATGGTGCTGGTAAAAGTACCTTATTAAAGTTGATTACAGGTACGGCATACCCTACGAAAGGCACTATCAATATGACTGGCCGAGTTTCCGCTCTCCTAGAGCTAGGTATGGGCTTTCATCCAGACTTTACGGGACGGCAAAACGCTTTTATGGCTGGTCAACTATTAGGTATTAGTCGTAATAAAATAATTGAACTATTGCCTGAAATTGAAGAGTTTTCAGAGATAGGGGATTACATAGATCAACCAGTCAGGATGTATTCTAGTGGGATGCAGGTTAGGTTGGCATTTAGTGTCGCGACAGCGATAAGACCTGATATTTTAATTGTTGATGAAGCACTATCTGTTGGTGATACTTACTTTCAACACAAGAGTTTTGAACGAATTAAGTCATTTTGTGAACAAGGTACAACTTTACTACTAGTGTCACATGATAAAGCGGCAATTCAATCTATATGTAACAGAGCAATATTAATTTCAGAAGGTGTAATAAAAAAAGAAGGTAAGCCGGATGAAGTGATGGATTACTATAATGCACTTTTATCAGATAACTCTAGTGTTCAATTTAAATCGTTGGATAATGGATATAATCAAACTGTATCTGGAACCAAAGAAGCGATTATTAATAAAGTCGCTCTATATGGTGTTAATAATAAAAGCGTTCAAGTTATATCAACAGGGGAAAAAGTAAAATTAAAAGTTGAAGTTTTGATTAATGAGGATATTGATAACTTAGTTCTAGGGTATGTTATAAAAAACAAATTGGGCCTTGATATATTTGGTACTAATACATTTAAACATGACAAGGTAGAGAAGTTTTTAAAAAAGGGACAAATTATTAATTATACCTTTGAATTTGATGCGAACTTAGGTGAAGGTAGTTACTCCATTTCTCTAGCCTTACATGCCGATGATAAGCATGTAAACAGAAACTATCAGTGGCTTGATTTAGCTCTTGTTTTTACTGTTATCAATTCGAAAGAAGAGCACTTCATTGGTGTATCTTGGTTACCACCTACAATAGAAGTAAGTAAGTATGGACAATGATTTTTATAGAGCATTCGAAGATCGGTTTAGAGGTAGTAGAGATGAGATAAAAAAACGTCTCGAATGTTATAAACCGTATCTAAAATTCATTAAAAATTATAATGATAATTCTCCACTTGCTATAGATATAGGTTGTGGTAGAGGAGAGTGGTTGGAAATATTATCAAGTTTTAATATAAAAGGAACTGGAATAGATCTTGACTCCGGAATGCTTAAGGCCTGTACAGAAATGAATCTAGATGTACTAGAAGGTGATGGAATTTCCTATCTTAAAAATATAGAAAGTGATTCAATTTCAATTGTATCAGCATTCCATGTCATCGAGCACATAAGTTTTGAGCAATTAACAGAATTAGTTAATGAAGCATTTAGGGTTTTAAAACGAGGTGGGCTATTAATCTTAGAAACGCCTAATCCAGAGAATATTATTGTTGGCATTAATAATTTTTATTTAGACCCAACACATGAAAAACCTATTCCTCATCAATTTTTAAAGTTTTTCACCAAATACCACGGTTTTAGTCAATCTGTTGCTATTGGTGTAAACGGTAACTCTGAAGAGGCGATTTCGTCTTATGATTTAATCTCAGGTGTTAGTCCTGATTATGCCATCATATCCATGAAAGAGAGTGATGAGAAAAGTGAAAAAAATTTTCGTAATATATCAAGGATTGGTAGCCTAACTTTACATGAGCATTGTGAAAAGTTTGATCAGCGCTATAAGGCTATTTATTCTGATATGGATGAGAAAATAGTTCTTTTGTCAGAAATTATCAGCAATAGCATTGTTTTTAGAATTGAAAGAAAGATTTTAAATGTTATTTTTGGATTGAAATCAAAAATATTTAAATAGAGTTGTTTTTGTTTTGTTTTGTTTGGGTTTGATTAATATGAATATGATGAAAAAAATTACTTATTTTATATTAGCTCACTTTTTTGCATTTATTAAGAATAAGTTGCGTCTATTTCCTAAAACTAAATTTTTTTTAAAAAAAATTGTTATGTCTTCTTCATTATTAACTGTTTTTTTTAGAAAGCTTGGATTGATGCTCACTCCCACAGGTCCTGCATTGAATTTTGACCAGTTGAACAAAGCTCTGACACCAAGACAAAAAGTGATTTTTGAAAAGATGGAGGGAAATTCAATGGGAACTCGAAAATGAAGAAAGCATTTATATTTAGTGCTGATTATTTAGATTGTATGGATTTTTCTGTACTTCAAAACGAAGTTTTGAATCAAGTACAATGCAAGGATATGCCATTTATTTTCGTTCTAGGTTCTTGTAACCAGCCGTATGAGCCAACCACAATAATTAATATTTTGGGGAGAGGCTTTGCAAGTAGGGATTACAGGTCTATAGATCTGATAGAATTAGGTTTAACAAGTGTGTTGAATCTAGAGATTATTAGCCTGATGCTTTACTCATACGGTTACAATTCATTTATATCATTTAATGATGATATTATTAATAGTTTTCTTTTTGAAGATGGCGACAAGGTTAATAAAGTTGATGATTGCAAAGGTGATTCATTTACTTGCTACTCAATTACTGAGGAAGTTAATCTCAATAGTGTCATCGATATTATTAAAAATGATAAACTCAATTACATTCAGCTAAATGAAGTTTCAAAAATATTATCCTATATAAAAGTAGAGCCAGATACTAAAAAAATATTATATATTGACATTAGCACTTTGATACATTTCGACCATGCTACAGGGATACAGCGTGTTGTAAAAGAGTTAGCTAAGCAAATTATGTCATTTAACCTATCTTATGACTGTAAGCTTATCTATTCATACCCCAAACATGAACATTTTTATGAAGCGGATTTATTAGAATATACATATAAAACTCAATCATCAGCGTCAATAGAAAAGCACATGATTGATTTTTTCGATGGTGATAAGATTCTATTTTTGGATTTACATCCTTCAAATGCTTATACAAAAAAGGACATAATTAAAAGCCTGCAGTTACGTGGCGTAGAATCATATTTTATTGTGTATGATTTGCTACCGATATCACATCCTCATTGTTTTGTCCAAGAGCTGGTGGATGATTTCAAATCATGGTTGGAGACCGTAGTATGCTCTAATGGGGCAATATGTATTTCAAATGATGTTAAAAATAAGTTGGAACAATGGATTTCCACTAGTGGCACATACAAGTATCCACACTTTTGGAATGAATACTTTCATTTAGGCGCTGACTTTAGTGTATCAACAATTAAAAGTAATGATAAACCAAGTCAAGCATCACTACTGGAAAAATATATTATTAATGAAAGCTACAACGTTTATTTGATGGTGGGTACTGTTGAGCCTAGAAAAGGGCATGTGGATGTTCTTGATGCTTTTGAGTTAATGTGGAGAGAAAGCTCAAGTGATATCCTAGTGATCGTTGGTAAAGCTGGATGGAGAAATAAAGAGCTAATAAAGCGACTTGAAACACATTCTATGCTAGGAGTTCGGTTATTTTGGTTGCAGGGCTTGAGTGATGGGTATCTCGATTATCTGTATCAAAACTCTACATGCTTGATATCTGCCAGTGAAGGGGAGGGATTTGGTTTACCCTTAATTGAGTCTGCTCAATATGGGTTGCCGATAATTTCCCGCGATATACCAGTATTCAAAGAAGTTGCAGGAGATTTTGCATATTATTTCCAAAATGGTAAATTACATGAAGCAATAATAGATTGGAAAAATTTACACAAAAACAATTCTCATCCAAAATCTGAAGGTATGAAGTATTTGAGCTGGAAGGAAAGCGCAGATAGCTTGCTAAGTCATATTATTAGTAGATAAAGGATTTTAGTAGATTATGTCTAATTCGAAAAAAGTAGAAGTAATACCTTCTGGTATAAGTTTTTCTTGCCATGGGAATATACTTCAAGATGCTTTGTCCAAAGGTATCGCTCTTGAACATAGCTGTAAAAATGGAAGCTGTGGAGTGTGTTCTGCCAAGTTATTAAGTGGAATAGTGGAAGATCAATATGGCAAAGAAATTTCTAGTGGCAAATTTTTAACCTGTCAATCCAAGGCAAAAACCGACATAGTAATAGAGGCCAATTATTACCCAGAGCTAGTTGGTATTAATGAAATAACTACGCCATGTAAAGTTACTGAAATTAAATATGTAACTGATGATATAGTTGTAATTAATTTTAGGTTGCCTCCTACGAGCAAATTTGAATATTTACCTGGTCAATATGTGAATTTGAAATTTAATGGAGTGACTAGAAGCTACTCTATTGCATCAGCGATAAATAATTCTAAAGGACTAGAATTACACATACGAAAAGTTCCTAACGGAAAAATGTCAAATTTAATTTTTGGTTCAATAAAAGAAGGTACCTTAATGAGGTTAGAAGGACCAAAAGGCACTTTTTTTGTGAAAAATAACCAGAAACCAATCATTTTATTAGCTGGCGGGACGGGGATAGCTCCTATTAAAGCGATACTTGAAGACTTAATCGCAAAAAATGACCCAAGAGCCATCTGTGTTTATTGGGGAATGTCAACTTCCGATACTTTTTATGTTATTGAGTTGGAAAAATGGGCTGAACGCTATGACAACATTACTTATGTTCCTGTACTATTTTCGAGCGTAGGTCATTGGGAAGGTAGAAGAGGCTTTGTACACGAAGCTGTGTGCGATGATTTTGAGTCACTAAGTGAATATGAAGTTTATGCTTGCGGTTCACCACTTATGATAGATGCAGCAAAGAAAGAGTTTTGTAAGTTGGGTTTACCTATGGATTCTTTCCATTCAGACGCCTTTATTGCAGCTAGCAGCTAATTAATGAATTAATATTATGGAGATATAGAAAAATGAAAGCAGTAATTCTTGCTGGTGGTTTAGGCACTCGATTGAGTGAAGAAACATCCATAAAACCCAAACCAATGGTAGAAATTGGTGGAATGCCAATTCTTTGGCACATCATGAAACAATACTCAGCTCATGGTATAAATGACTTTGTTATTTGCTGTGGTTATAAGGGATATGTTATTAAAGAATATTTTGCGAACTATTTCTTGCATATGTCCGATGTAACATTTGATATGAAGCAAAATGAGATGATTGTACACCGAAAGCGAGCCGAACCATGGACTGTTACTTTGGTTGATACTGGCGATAATTCTATGACAGGTGGTCGATTAGGTCGAGTGGCTGATTATGTAAAAGATGAGAAAGCATTTTGTTTTACCTACGGTGATGGTGTGGGTGATATCGACATCTCTAAAACAATAGACTTTCATTTTTCTCATGGTAAGAAAGCAACACTAACTGCTACATACCCACCGGGTCGTTTTGGTGCTCTAGATATTAAACATGGTCAAGTCGATAGCTTCAAAGAAAAGCCTAAAGGTGATGGCGCGATGATCAACGGTGGTTTTTTTGTACTGTCACCTGAGGTGCTAATGTATATTGATGGTGACAGCTGTGTTTGGGAACAGTACCCACTGAATCAATTAGCTGAAGACGGTGAACTTATGGCCTATGAGCATCATGGATTTTGGCAACCAATGGATACTTTAAGAGATAAGGTGTATCTCGAAGAACTTTGGCAAGCTGGCAAAGCGCCTTGGAAAATTTGGGAGTAATAATGAATCCAACATTTTGGCATGGTAAAAAAGTTTTTATTACTGGACATACTGGCTTTAAAGGTGGTTGGCTTTCACTATGGCTACAGGAAATGGGTGCTATAGTAAAAGGATATTCTCTTCCTGCTCCGACAACTCCCAGTTTATTTGAGCAAGGGAAAGTATGGGCAGGTATGAGAACGGAAGAAGGCGATATCCGCGATTTTACTCACATGCGACAAAGTATGTATGAGTTTAAACCAGAAATAGTTTTTCATATGGCTGCCCAGCCATTAGTGCGTCTTTCATACCATGAGCCAATCGAAACATACTCAACGAATGTTATGGGTACGGTCTATTTGTTAGAAGCGGTTAAGCAAGTTGGTGGCGTTAAAGCTGTAGTTAATATTACATCTGATAAATGTTACGAAAACCGAGAGTGGGTTTGGGGATACCGAGAAGATGAACCAATGGGTGGTTATGATCCATATAGCAACAGTAAAGGATGTGCTGAGTTGGTTGCTTCATCTTATCGTCAGTCCTTTTTTAATAAAGAAAATTACCATCAGCATGGATGTGCTTTAGCATCGGTTCGTGCTGGTAACGTTATTGGTGGTGGCGATTGGGCAGAAGATAGATTGATTCCAGATATGTTAAAAGCATTTTCAAATAATCAAACAGTAGAAATTCGAAGTCCTCATGCAATTCGTCCTTGGCAGCATGTTCTTGAACCTTTGTCTGGTTACCTAACTATAGCAGAAAAGCTTTATACTGGAGGTCCCGACTTTGCTGAAGGATGGAATTTTGGTCCTCGAGACGAAGATGCAAAGCCTGTTGATTGGATAGTTAATCGATTAGCTGAACTTTGGGGTGCAGAGGCTCGCTGGTCTTTGTGTGATGGGGAACATCCACATGAGGCTCATTATCTTAAGCTTGATTGTTCGAAAGCAAAAATGCGACTAGATTGGCAGCCTGTTTGGGATCTAGATACAACACTGGAAAAAATTGTCTCTTGGCATAAAGCTTGGCTTGCCAAACAAGATATGCACCAATATACAATTAACGAAATTAAACAATATATGACCGCACGAGCAGGTAAAGAGTAATGTCAAAAGAACAATTAAGAAGTCAAATTGCAGAATTAGTAGCACAATATGCGGCCATTGAATACGCACCTAAGATGTTTATCGGAGGAGAAAGCGTTGTTCCGCCATCGGGTAAAGTTCTTGGAGCAAAAGAACTACAACTTATGGTAGATGCTTCTCTTGATGGATGGTTAACTACTGGTCGCTTTAATGAAGCTTTTGAAAAACGCTTAGGTGAGTACCTCGGTGTTCCATTTGTATTGACTACAACTTCGGGTTCCTCTGCTAACCTATTAGCACTGACAGCGTTAACGTCTCCAAAACTTGGCGATCGTCAATTGAAACCGGGTGATGAAGTGATCACTGTAGCAGCTGGTTTTCCAACGACAGTTAACCCTACGATACAAAACGGTTTAATTCCTGTTTTTGTAGATGTTGATATTCCAACTTATCAAATCAAATCTGAACTTATTGAAGCGGCCGTTTCTGAAAAAACCAAAGCGATAATGGTAGCTCATACATTAGGTAACACTTTTGATTTAACTGAAGCTAGAAGAGTAGCGGATAAATATAATCTTTGGTTAATTGAAGATTGTTGTGATGCTTTGGGCTCAACATATAATGGCCAAATGGTAGGTACGTTTGGTGATATTGCAACGGTAAGCTTTTATCCTGCTCACCATATTACAATGGGCGAAGGCGGCGCAGTTTTCACTAAAGATAAAGAACTACGTAAACTTATTGAATCTTTCAGAGATTGGGGGCGTGATTGTTATTGTGCACCTGGTTGTGACAATACTTGTGGAAAACGCTTCGACCAGCAACTAGGATCTTTACCTCAAGGATATGACCATAAATATACTTATTCTCATCTAGGATATAATTTAAAAATTACAGATATGCAAGCTGCTTGTGGTCTGGCTCAAATGGATCGAGTTGAAGAGTTTGTTCAAGCACGTAAAGAAAACTTTGCCTACCTTAAAAATGGACTAGCTTCATGCGAAGAATTCATTATTTTACCTGAGGCGACAGAAAATTCTGAACCATCTTGGTTTGGTTTCCCTATCACAATCAAAGATGATTCAGGCATTAGCCGTGTAGATTTATTGAAATTTATGGATCAGAACAAAATTGGTACTCGTTTATTATTTGCTGGTAACTTGACACGTCAGCCATATTTTGAACATGTAAAATATAGAGTGGTAGGTGAACTCACTAATACTGATTTAATCATGAACAATACGTTCTGGATTGGTGTTTACCCAGGACTAAGTAAAGAACATCTAAATTATATTATAGAAAAATTCGAAGAGTTTTTTGGTTTGAATTTCTAAAAGATAGGCCAGAGACAAATGAATAAAAAACTTAAAGTTGGAATTTTAGGAACTGGCAATATTGGCACAGATCTTTTGCTTAAAATTATACGGTCAAAATTTTTAGAGTGTAAAGTATTTGTCGGTAGAAATTTAAATTCAACAGGGATGAGAAAAGCAGTTGAGCTTGGTATTCCTATATCAGATAAGAGCATAGAAGCGTTTACAAGTGGCTTGTTTGATGTGGATTTAGTATTTGATGCTACTTCCGCTCAAATGCACAAAAAGCATGCTCCTATATTTGAAAGTATGGGCATACTGGCAATCGATATGACACCTTCACAAGTAGGGAGTATGTGTGTACCTGCTATTAATATGGAGGAATGTCTAGGTAAGAAGAATATGAACATGATCACGTGTGGTGGCCAAGCTTCAGTTCCTATTGCTTATACATTAAAGAAGGTCGTCCCTGAAATCGAATATATTGAGACTGTGTCAGCGATTTCATCTAATTCAGCTGGTCCTGGTACTAGAGCAAATTTAGATGAATATATCAATAATACAGAAGCTGCTTTATCCTATTTTTCTGGCTGCAATAATGTAAAAGCCATTATAAATTTGAATCCAGCAATTCCTCACATAGACATGCAAACGACTGTCTTTGCGAAGGTTAGCTCATGTAATATTGAAGAAGTAAAATCAGCGATTAATGAATGTGTTAAAACGATTCAAAGTTATGTGCCTGGTTATAAATTGGTTGTAGAACCCGTGTATGAATCAGGTCGAATTATGGTAATGGTTAGAGTTAAAGGACTCGGAGACTATTTACCACAGTATGCAGGTAATCTGGACATCATTAATTGCGCTGCAATATCGCTGGCAGAATCATATGCTAAGAGTAGGGAGAATTGATCCTTTATGAAAAATATTGTTATTAGTGATGCAACCCTCAGAGATGGCAATCATGCTGTGCGCCATCAGCTAAGCCGTGAACAGATTCAACAATATTGCATTGCAGCTAATGCTGCCAACATTCCTATTGTAGAAGTTGGGCATGGGAATGGTATCGGAGCAAGCTCTATACAAGTTGGTCTTGCGAAAGAGTCAGATGAAGTATTATTGGCGACAGCAAGAGAGCATCTGACGACCTCTAAGTTAGGCATACATGTAATACCTGGATTCGCAACGATTCAAAAAGATTTGAGCCGAGCAATTGATTTAGGTGTGGATGTATTTAGGATCGCTAGCCATTGTACAGAAGCCGATGTCACCGCCAAGCACATAGCCTATGCGAGAGAGCATGGGAAAGAAGTGTATGGAGTCCTTATGATGAGCCATATGGCAAGTGTTAAAGCACTTGTCGAAGAAGCTCAAAAAATGGAATCCTATGGAGCAGAGGCTGTAATTATAATGGACTCTGCTGGCGCCTATTTGGGGAGTGATGTTTATGACAGAATCCGAGCGTTACGAGATGGATTGAATTGTCAGGTCGGTTTTCACGGCCATAACAATTTGGGCTTAGCTATTTCAAATTCACTAATAGCAGCGAATAACGGTGCGACCATCATTGATGGTTGCGCAAGAGGATTTGGAGCTGGTGCCGGAAATAGTCAGCTTGAAGTGCTAGTTGCAGTATTTGAAAAAGAAGGTTTTTATACAGGTATAGATCTTTATAAAGCTTTAGATGCCTCTGACATAGCTGAACATAATTTGATGGAGAAGGTTCCAACAATCAGTTCTACGAGTATTGTTAGCGGTTTATCTGGCGTTTTTTCTGGTTATCTTATGAGGGTAAACCAGGTCGCTAAGGAATATGGAGTTGATCCTCGAGATATATTCTTTAGCCTTGGCGAGAAAAAAGTTGTAGCAGGTCAAGAAGATATGATCGTTGAAGTTGCCCAAGAACTTTTAGCCAAAAGGAAGGTTTAATGAACTCAAATCAGGTAAGTTATATTGATAATGAACTCAAAAGTGCATTCTTAGAAACTGAATTTGTAGACCTACTTAAAAATAAGCGAATCTATATTACAGGTGCATCGGGTTATATAGGTAAGTGGCTACTTTTCAGCTTCTCATTTTTGAATAAGACAAAAAACTTTAATATAAAAGTTACCGCAACTTCAAGAAATATACTTGATAGTGATTTCTTAGAATATACCGATAGCAGTTTTGAATATCGGAATGTAGATGTTCGCAACGCATTTGATATTCCACAAGATGTAGACTACGTAATTCATTTAGCAGGTGTTCCAGATCGTAGGATACACGCATCTGATCCATTAGGAGTGATAAGTACTAATATCGATGGTACCAGAAATGTATTAGAATCTGCCAGTAGGGTTCCTGGTTTGAAGAAAATATTAGTTTTTTCATCAGGTCTAATACATGGAAACCAATATGTTGATGAAAATGGGACAGTACATTATCGACCATCTGATACACTTAATTTCTCTTCTTCCTATATTGATTCTAAAAGAGTTCAAGAAAATATCTGTCACGTCTATTTTCGTCAATTTCAACTTCCTGTATCAATAGTAAGGCCTTATTCTTTCATTGGACCACTCCAAGAGTTAGATAGACCATGGGCTATAAATGATTTCATAAATGGCGCAATTAGGAATAATGAAATTAGAATATTAGGTAATTCACATACAGAAAAAAGCTATCTTTATTCAATAGATATGGTTAATGGGATATTGAAATTTCTTGTTTCTGATGAGTTTGAAACACCATTAGAATTAGGATCTAATAAACCTGTTACATTGAGTCACTCTGCTGAGATTATTAGGAGTTGTTTGACAAAAGCAATTAATATTAAGTGTCCTACTAATATGACAGAGCTTGCCCGTCAAGATTTTATCTGTAATAAGACGAATATTAATGAAACGGTTTCTATTGAAGATGCAATATCTCACTCCCTTTCTTGGTATAATTTGTAACTAGAGCATATAAAATGGAAAATATGAAGGTAAGTGACCAAATTGCATTGTTTTTGAAAAATAATGAAATTGAGGTTGTGTTTGGAATAATTGGTGCGGGTATTGCACATGTCTTTGATAGTATAGAAAAATTAGGTTACACAAAGATCGTTAGCGTGCATCATGAACAAGCCGCAGTTATGGCTATGGGTGCATATTATCGAGTGTCCGGAAAATTATCTGCATCGCTAGTTACTACCGGTGGCGGATCTAGTAATGCCGTTACTGGTGTTGTTAGTTGTTGGATGGATTCAATACCAGGAATTATCATATCTGGTAACGAAAAGTCGCAATTCACAACATCAGGAAATTCACTGCGAATTTGGGGTGTTCAAGGTTATGACTCGGTAGCAATGGTTGAAAAAACGACTAAGCTGGCTAAACGGTTGACCGATCCAAAGCGTGTTTATGCAGAATTGGGTATTGCTAAAGATGTAGCATTAAGTGACCGAAAAGGGCCGGTTTGGCTTGATGTTCCAATGGATATTCAATCTCAGAGATGCGATTTAGTTATAGAACCTAAAATGGAAAAAGTTGCTGAGCAAAATTCTGTTAGCGTGTATAACAGTCTTGAAGGTGCAGATAATTTATTAAAGTTACTTGCCAACTCAAAGAGACCTGTTCTTTGGCTTGGACATGGTATAAGGTTAGCCGGGGCTGAAGACCTAATTGAAGATCTGCTAGAACGACTAAGAATTCCAGCTCTTATTAGTTGGCAGGGAATCGATATGATTGACTCAAATCATCCCTATGTATTTGGTCGAGCAGGTGTTTACGGTCAGAGATACTCGAATTTTATTGTTCAAAATAGTGATTTGGTCATTTGTATTGGTACACGAATGGCATATCCTCAAATTGGATATGATATTAATGAGTTTGCTAGAGAAGCAAAAGTCATTGCGGTAGATATAGATCCTATTGAGTTAAATAAATTTAAGGATCGTTTAGATATTTCAGTTTGTGCTGATGCTGGAGATTTTATCAGAACTATTCTAAATAAAACTAAGAATGAATCTATTTGCGATGTTAGTGAATGGCATTCGAAGTGTTTAGAGTATAAAGAGAAATTCCCCAAAATTGCATCTGAACATGAAGATACGAATGGCTTTATGAACTCATATCGGTTTATGGACCGGTTGAACAAAGATATTTCTGCTAACGAAATTATTGTTACTGATATGGGTACTGCTTTGCTATCTGCCCATCAGGTTCTTGACATTGTTCCCCCACAACGATTAATCACATCCACTGGATTAGGTGAAATGGGGTATGGTCTACCAGCAGCAATCGGAGCCTCGTTCGGTTCTGATAAAGGGCAAGTATTATGCTTGAACTGTGATGGTGGTATGATGATGAACTTGCAGGAGTTACAAACCGTTATTCATCATGGCTTACCAATAAAAATAGTTATCTTCAATAACGATGGCTACTTAATGATTAAGAATAGCCAAAAAAGCTTATTTGAGGGTCGATACACGTGTGCTGATGCGACTTCTGGAGTTACGTGTCCGAATTATACAAAAGTTGGTAAAGCATTTGGTTTTGATACCTATCAATTGCATAATTGGGATGATTATGAAACGCATTTTGCTGAATTTATGAATAATCCTAAAGCAAGTATCTGCGAAGTTTTCATGGATCCAGAACAACCATGTTTGCCAAAACTTGGGGTCGCAATAAACTCTAAAGGTGAATTAATTTCACCACCTTTAGAAGATCTATCTCCATTTATTTCTCGGGAAGAGTTTAAAAAATCAATGATTATTGACCCTATGGAAAAGTCACTTAATATTGATTCATAATAGTAGTATATAGATAGAATAGCGGTTTTGGTATAAACCGCTATTTACTTATATAAACGTAATTTAAATTAACATATTATAATTAATTATAATTTTGTTCCAGATTAAGTTAATACAATGAATGTTTTGTCGGATGATTTGAAATTAATTGAAGAGAAGCTAGCACCAATTTTTCCAATGTTATCAAACAAAAGAATATTTATTACTGGTGGTACTGGTTTTTTTGGTAAATGGATATTAGAAACAATCAACTATTTAAATTTCAATAATAAGTTGAATATTAGTGCGACAGTTCTTTCAAGAAATCCTGAATCGTTCAAGAATAAGAATTTTCGATTGTGTAATAGCGTTAACATATCCTTTATAGAAGGTGATGTAAGAGATTTTGATTATAAGGATATTCGTCAGGAATTTGATTATATCATTCACGCTGCTACAGATGCTTCGGCTACGCTAAATAGGAACAATCCAGAATTGATGCGTAGTACTATTATGGATGGTATAACTCATATAATAGGTTTTGCAAAAAATGTTCAATGCAAAAAAATATTATATACAAGTTCCGGAGCAGCTTATGGTCCTCAGCCTCTATCGTTAGATGCGATGGCGGAAGACTTTACAGAGAATAGCAACTTTAATCTTAATGACGCATATTCCAGTGCAAAAAAAGAATCAGAAGAAATATTGGTTAATTGCGATGAATTTGAAACAGTAATCGCAAGATGTTTTGCTTTCTCAGGCCCATATTTGCCTCTTGATGGGACATACGCATATGGGAATTTTATTTCAAATAAGTTAAAAAATGAAGATATAAAAATAAATAGCTCTGGTGAATCGATTAGAACATATCTCTATGCAGCAGATTTGGTTATTTGGCTATTTACGATACTTATTAAAGGAACTGACAAAGCTGTTTACAATGTGGGTTCTGATGAAAAAATATCAATTCTGGATTTGGCAAAAAAAATATCTAATGATGAAATAGCTGTGTCGGTTAGTGGTGAAACTGGAATTGGAATAAGCAGATACGTTCCAGATATAAGTAAGGCTAAATCGGAGTTAGGCCTTGATGTATATACGTCAGTCGATAACTCCATACTTAAGACAGTAAATTTTTACAGAGAAAATTAAACGCTAAATGGATAATATATACAAAAGGTGGATGCCTTTAATACTAGTATTGATTATAAATTTTATTGCATTATCACCAATGTTGAGTAGTGGCTATTTTTCTGATGATATATTAAACTCACAAATCAAAGGCGAAATTTTAAATACCGACAGAAATGTGCTTGAAGTTAGCGCATTTTACGCGGAACAATGGTTTACTAATTCAGGTCGAATATTTCCACTTGGATTTTTTATCGCATACTCAATATTTGATACATTTGATAGTCTGATTGCATATAAAACTTATTGCTTATCTATAATATTGCTTAGTGTCACAGTATACTTTTTTTTAATTAAAAAAATAAGCGGTGGAAATAGATTGCTCGCAACACTATCTGCTGCTACGTTACCCATATTTTATCAATTTAGGTATGGAAATGATCCCATACTTGCATTTCATGCATCTTATCCCCTGTTGGCTTTACTGATTTTTTTGTCATTAATATTATCACTAAACGAGAGATTATCTTATAAGTTATTATCAATAATTATCTATATAACAGGATGCTTGATCTATGAAATATTTTACCCTTACTTTGTATTGTTTTTTATTTGTCATTTCATTTCAAGTAGAAATTTATTTAAGTCAATATCTAAAGCACTACCTTATCTTATAATTACAGCTTTGTTTGTTTTTTTTAGCTTTTATTTTAGAAGTAAAGTAAGTATGAGTCAGGATAGCGCATATAATATTAATCCTGACATTCTTTTAGTGTTAAAAACATATTTTTCACAAGTTTTTGGAAGTCTTCCATTTTCGTATTATGTATTCGATCCCCATTTTATATTTAAGACGTATGATATTAATTATTTTAATGTGGAAAATTTTTTATTTATATTAACATGCATTTTTAGTGGGATAATCTGTAAAAAAACAATCAATCAAAGTAAGAGAAAAAATTCTAAATTGATAACTAGAGATTTTTCAATTTTGTCATTATCTATGATCGCGTTGCCTTTCCCATTGATATCTCTATCTAAAAAATTTCAAGCAATGAGTTTAGGGGATTCTTACTTACCTGTATATCTAGCATATTTTGGATTGAGCCTTTTTATATCAGTGATTTTAGTTAAATTATTTTCATCTAATTTTAAGTGGAAAAGTAAGTGGGGCTATTTACTTATATTTATTGGCGCATTTTTGACAGGGATAAACTTTGAAAATAATAAACGCATAGTTCAAGTTGAAAATCAGGTCATATGGAGTCCTCGAGATATTTTCCAAGATTCAATTAGGAATGGTATAAATAGATTTATTGTTGAAGGCACAACCGTAATTGTATCACCAGAATACTACTGGAATAATAAAAATGAGTATGCATCACTTTTGGGAAAAAAAATTGATGTTGTTTCATTGAATCATATAAATAAGAAGCAAAAAGACCATTTACTTAAAAGTAGCAATTGCCATGATGAATATATGATGTCGGTATGCCAAGTAAAAAAAGAAAACCCTCTTTTTTATGTTGATATTAACGACACTGGTGATTCATCAGGAATGGTTGTTTTATCAAAGGTTTCCGGATTTTCTATTATAAATGATTCTATAAACTCCATATCAACTCATAATATTTACGTGTATTCTAAACATGAAGAATACTTTTCACCAAATAAACCTGAATTTTATGTATCTGCCAAGGAATATAATGTCGATAAGGCTATGAAAATAGCGCAAAATAAAGGTTATACTCTGGGTAAAACAAGAACTTGGGATTTCGTTGGGTATCAATTCCCGTTCGCAGTCGATGCTTTTTCAATTGATGGTAGTTATTCTAGGATAATAAGAGAGTCTACGAATATAATATTTAAAAATGAGGATGAATTACAACTATCTAGTAATCTGAACAACATTTTCCATATTGGTATTAAAAGCCACGATTTAAAAGATGGTGTGCAATTTCCCCCTCTGGCACTTAGAGATAGTATGAGTGTAAAACTAGTTGTGACGCCATCTCAAGACCAAAAAGACTATGCTACAATAATTAGCAATCATGGAGACTACAAAGGCTTCACTATTGAAAAGTCAGCGGGAAAAGATAACGATAGATATATACTTGCTTTTGGAACTGGAGATGCGTGGGTTAAGGTTGCAAGTTTCTCTTTATTGCCTAACTTTAAAAATGAGATCAACTTTATTTTATATAATCATCGAATAACCCTTTACATTAATGGTATAGAAGTTGAAACAGCACCTATAGCTATAGGCACTTCTATAGTTCTGGGTGAAAATCATTTATGGCTAGGTAACTGGAAATACGGTGGCCGGCAGTTTTCCGGTAAAATTGATGAAGTTTTAGTTTCAGTTTATTAAACATAAGGTGTATAAAGTTGACTAATTTTGGTCTTATTTTTAAGAAGTTATATAGTGCACAGATAATACGTTTCGCACTAACTGGTCTGGTAAATACTTTTTTTGGTTACTTTATTTATGCGCTTTTAATATATTTAGGTGTTGTTTATTCGGGAGCATTATTTGTATCAACAATATTGGGTGTATTATTTAATTATTTAACTTTTGGATCGGTAGTTTTTAGAAGAGCAAAAGAATGGCGTATATTTTTTAAATTTATATTGAGTTATTTTTTTGTATACATAATTAATGTTTTTTTATTAAAACTATTGGTTGACAACCTATCTATAGACCCATATTCATCTCAGTTATTATGTATGATACCAAGCGTGTCAGTTAACTGGGTTTTATTGAAATTTTGGGTGTATATTTAATTTTGTGTGTTTTATTGAGATAAGAATTTTTATGAAAAAAATAAGTGTTATAAGTCCATGTTTTAACGAAGAACAAAATGTTGAAGAGTTATATCGAAGAGTTAAGTATGAATTTGATAAGTTAGATGGTTACTGCTATGAACATATTTTTATCGATAATGCATCAACTGACAGTACGGTTGATATATTAAAGAATATTGCTTTAAATGACAATAATGTAAAAATAATTGTAAACAGCAGAAATTTTGGTCCAGTTAGATCACCTCAGCATGGTTTATTGCAAGGCGATGGCGACGCAACACTGTTTATGGTTTCTGATTTACAGGATCCGCCAGAGTTGATTCCAGAGTTCATTAAAAAGTGGGAGGATGGAAACGAACTTGTTATAGGAGTGAAGAATGAAAGTGCTGAATCTCCAGCTATGTTCTTTATCAGGAAATGTTATTACAACTTAATTTCCAAACTATCAGAGACTAAATTGGAAAATAATTTTTATGGTTTTGGCTTATATGATAAAAAGATAATTAATATTCTTCGTGATATTCCAGACCCATATCCTTATCTTAGAGGATTATTGATGGAAGTCGGTTTTAACGTTGCTAAGATCGCTTACCTCCAACCCAAAAGATATCGTGGTATTACAAAAAATAATTTTCTTTCTTTGTATGATATGGCTATGCTTGGAATCTGTAGTCACTCCAAAGTGCCATTGCATATTGCGACCATCTCAGGTTTTATTCTTAGCTTTATTAGCCTTATGATAGCCATTACTTATTTAATTATAAAGATGGTTTATTGGGATGACTTTCCAATGGGAACTGCACCTATATTGATAGGTATGTTTTTTCTAGGATCTGTACAATTATTTTTTATAGGTCTGGTTGGTGAATACGTTGGTTTTATTGCTACAAAAACTTCAAAATTCCCACTAGTTATAGAAAAAGAACGTATTAACTTTAAATAACTATGAGTTTGGTTTCTAGGTCGAATATGAATACGACACAGTTTATAAGTAAAGAAATACAACCTAAAATATCACTTCGAGATATTGTTTTGGATGAATGGAAGGTGTTGATATTTGGTATTATATTTACCTTTTGTTCAGTGAATATAATTATAAGTGGTTCTGTTTTTGGAATCCTGCCTTACCTTGATGGTCCTTTTGTGTATGGTGGGGATAGCTTGTTTACATCTTGGTATGCTCAGCGGGCAATAGAAGGATGGGTGCTAGATAATTCCAGAAGTGGTTACCCATTTGGTTCAAATATCCAAGCTTATCCAATAGCTGACTCAGGGAGTTTCTTACTTTTAAAAGTTTTTGGGTTATTAACTGGTAGTTACTGGAAAGCAATGAATATATATTTTATATTTGGTTTTCCTTTGGTTTTTTTTACTTGTTATATAGTCACACGTACATTCAAAATTGGTAAGACGCTTTCATTTGTTGCTGCTGTTATTTATGCTTTTTTACCTTACCATTTTGATAGGATTAATCATCTCTTATTAAGCTTTTATTTTCTAGTTCCGGTTTATGTATACCTTGCATATTTGTCGTATAAGTTTCCTATTAATAGTTTAGTTAGGGTACGCTGGACTAAGTGGCTTTCCTATACTTTAATTTCGATATTTATTTCTTCGTTCGGTGTGTATTACACTTTTTTTGGAGCTATGGCTATAGGAATATCTTCGCTGTTAGGCTGGGCGCGATATCGAAGTGTAAAGCATCTAAATAGAGCATTGATTTTCATAACATTGTTATTGTTCGGTTTGGCTTTAAACATTTCACCAGCTTTGGTTGAACGTTGGAATGGTTCCAATAGTTTTGAAAATGTTGTTAAGAGGGCTCCTTTAGAATCTGAAGTTTATGGTTTAAAATTGCATCAACTCCTTGTCCCTAGGCAAGGTCACAGGCTTCCTCAATTCTCTAGTTATAATAGTTACTATAGCTCTACTAGCCCTCTTGTTAACGAGAATATTACTTCGAGTTTTGGTATAGTTGCTTCTTTAGGTCTTCTATTGTCCTTTTTAATATTATTTTTCACTCGTATGAAAAGTGATAATAATCATTATGATGATTTATTATACCTATCGTTATTAGTATTATTCTTTGTATTGATGTCTACTGTTGGTGGTGGTGGTTCAATATTTGCTTACAATGTTACCCCCTCAATTCGAGGTTGGAATAGAGCTAGTGTTTTTATAGCTTATTTTTGTATTGTTATATTGTTCATTATTATTCAGTTGGTAGTGTATAGGATTAGAAATCGAGTTTATAAATATGTTTTACTTCTTTCCATGTTAATATTGGTTATGCCAATTGCTATTTTGGATCAAACAACTAGCTCCTGTGTTTCTTGCCTTAAAAATACGCGCAATAAATTCACAGAGGATAAATTATTCGTTCAAGCAATTGAAGAAAGTTTACCTCAAGGTAGTTCTGTTTATCAGCTTCCGTATATGGCTTTTCCTGAAGTGCCACCTTTGTTTGGGTTAGAAGACTATCAATTAGCTTCAGGGTTTATTAATTCAAGAACGCTTCACTGGAGTTATGCTTCAATCAAAGGTAGCCAAGGCGATCAGTTTTTCAAGTCCTTATCTAAAGAACCATTGAGTAAGCAGGTCAATATTGTTGAAAGACTAGGTTTTTCAGGCTTATATGTAGATTTGCGTGGATACGAAAATAATGGAGTCAATATATCTAAGGATCTCACTGATCTTCTAGGGCCGCCCCAAATTGTCCATCCTAGAGGATATATTTTGTATTTTCATCTTAAAGGCGTTTATCGTAATTTCAAGAACATGTCTAATACTCAGATAATGAATTCAGTTGGTTTCTATGTTGATAAGCATGGCAAACGATTCCCACTATCCTTAGAGGATAGCTATAAATTTAATCAAGCAGCTTTACCATCTTATTTGGAGGATCTTAGTGGATTGTCTCAAGTAGAAGATTGGGGAAGATGGTCTGATTCTAAATTAGTTCGGTTTGAGTTTTTCAACAAGCTGCCTTCTAAGTTTGTGTTGAATTTTACGGGGCAAGCATTTGGGCCTAACACTGGGAAGGAAATGATTATTTCTGTAGGTGGAGTAAAGGAAAGTGTTGTTCTTTTACCAAATGTTAACACTTATAGTGTCGAGTTTACCCTGGATGATATTGACGCTCAAGAAATACAGTTCTCAATTCCAGATCCTATTTCACCTCGGTCTCTAGGGGTTAGTTCAGATGAACGAACTATAGGTGTAGGATTTATAGCATTGAGTATAAATTTTTAATTATTTTTAATGGGTTTAAACTAGATAATATCTTTGTTCTAAGTATTCAGAATTTGATGTAATTGTGAAATAATCCATTTTTTCAACACCGTATGAGTGAATGAATATGAATTCTGCAATCATTACTGGCATTACCGGCCAAGACGCAGCCTATTTAGCAGAGTTGTTGCTAGAAAAAGGTTACAAAGTATATGGTACTTACCGTCGTACCAGTTCAGTAAATTTCTGGCGTATTGAAGAGCTAGGTATCAAAAATCATCCTAACTTAGAGTTAGTTGAATATGATTTGACGGATCTTTCTTCAAGTATTCGCCTACTGCAATCAACTCAGGCAACAGAAGTATACAACTTAGCAGCACAAAGTTTCGTTGGTGTGTCTTTTGACCAGCCACTAACTACAGCCGAAATTACAGGTATTGGTCCTGTAAACTTGTTAGAGGCGATTCGTATCGTGAATCCTAAGATACGCTTCTACCAAGCTTCAACTTCTGAAATGTTTGGTAAAGTTCAAGAAATCCCTCAGCGAGAGACAACACCGTTTTACCCACGTAGTCCATACGGCGTAGCTAAACTATATGCTCACTGGATGGTAATTAACTACCGTGAGTCTTACGATATTTTCGCTACTAGTGGTATTTTGTTTAACCATGAATCCCCACTACGTGGTCAAGAGTTTGTAACTCGTAAAATTACGGACTCAGTGGCTAAGATCAAGCTTGGTAAGTTAGATGTTCTTGAGCTAGGTAATATGGATGCAAAACGTGACTGGGGCTTTGCTAAAGATTACGTAGAAGGCATGTGGCGTATGCTACAAGCTGACAAAGCAGATACATTTGTGCTAGCAACGAACCGTACTGAAACTGTTCGTGATTTTGTCACTATGGCATTTAAAGCAGCAGATATTGAACTAGAATGGACTGGTTCTGAAGAGAACGAAACGGCCACTGATAAAGCAACAGGTAAAGTGGTTGTTAAAGTGAATCCTAAGTTCTACCGCCCTGCGGAAGTGGACTTGTTGATTGGTAACCCAGAGAAAGCGAAAAAAGAACTTGGATGGGAGCCAAAAACAACACTTGAAGAGCTTTGTGCAATGATGGTTAAAGCTGATTTGCGTCGCAACGAGCAAGGTTTCTCATTCTAATTAAAGCCAATCTAATGGTTGATTAAGTAGTGGTTTCAGTAGTGATATTGAAAGCCACTATTTTTTTATGCTAGGAGACATTATGAAAAAAGTACTGTTAACAGGTGTTGATGGGTTTACTGGCAAATACGTAGCCAAAGAGCTGACCGAAAAAGGCTACCAAGTTATTGGTTTGGTCTATAAGCATGCTGGAGAAGGACAAGTGGCGTGTGATTTAACGGACAAACAATCAGTTAAAAATTGCTTAGTCGAAGTTAAACCTGACTATGTTATTCATCTTGCAGCGCTATCCTTTGTGGGACATGCGGATCAGAGAGCTTTTTACGATGTTAATGTGTTTGGCGCATTGAACATATTAGAAATGGCAAAAGAGATCGGCATATCTTTTAAAAAGGTAATTTTTGCTAGTAGCGCTAACATTTACGGCAATCCAATCGCTATTGAGAAAATTGACGAGTTAGTTGTACCAGCCCCGGTTAACCACTACGCAATGAGTAAGCTTGCGATGGAGCATATGGCAAAACTTTGGTTTGATGATTTTCCATTGCTGATCACGCGTCCGTTTAATTACACCGGCCCTAGACAAGCTGAACAGTTTCTGATTCCTAAAATTGTTTCTCACTTTAAGAAAAAAGCAGCTGAAATTGAATTAGGCAATATTGACGTTTACCGTGATTTTAGTGACGTACGTGATATAGCGAAAGCCTATGTAAGATTGTTAGAGTCGAGTGCAAGGTCGGAAATAGTGAACTTATGCTCTGGAAATGTATCTTCGCTATCAAGCATTATCTCTAAGATGGAAGATATTGCAGGCTATAAAATCAATGTAAAAGTGAACCCTGCTTTTGTACGCGATAACGAGATAAAGGTTCTCGGTGGTGACAATTCTAAACTGGTGTTCTTAACTGGCTTTAAGCCAACGATTACAATCGATCAAACGTTACTTGATATGTACAATGCAAACTAAATTATTGATTAATATTACACCGATAAGAAAACCGCTGACTGGCATTGGTTACTACACACTCAATATTTTACGCGAATTGTTGAGAAAAGATACCGATGTCATCGGTTTGCAGAATGGCCGACCGGTTGATAGACAGCAACTCCAAGCACTAACTGATAGTTTTCTTATTGAAACTGAACATCAGCAACCTCAGCAAAAGTCGATTAAGCGCTCTGTTGTGGAGTTAATCAGAAGTATTCCGGGTTCATATCAAGTTAAAAATATATTGTTGTCTTTTCGCGCAAAGCGTTCTCTTGCTCGCTTTGCTGCGCAAAATTATGTCTATTTTGAGCCAAGTTTTATTCCGTTTGATTACAACGGGCGAACCATCACTACGGTTCATGATCTTTCATTTATTTCTTTTCCTCAGTTCCATCCTGAAACTCGGGTGGCTTATCTAACAAGCAAAATACGGTCTTCTATCGATAAGTCTGATCACGTAATTGTTGACTCTGACTATATTTTGCAAGAAATGCATCAATATTACCCTTCAAGCTTAAATAAAAGCTCAACGGTTTATCTCGGTGTAGATCAGTTTTTTAGGCCTTATTCAGCATCTGAATGTGCTGAAATTAATGCGCGTTTAGGATTAAAATATCAGCGGTTTATTTTAAGTGTGGCTACTTTAGAGCCTAGAAAAAACTTAAAGCGTCTTGTTTTAGCATATAAGCTGATGCCAACTGAAATAAGGGATGAACATCCACTGGTGTTGGTCGGTGACCACGGTTGGAAGAATGCTGAATTGCTCGCGGAAACCAAGGAACTGATTGAAAGTAAACAGTTGATATTTACCGGTTACCTTTCCGATAACGATTTAAAGCGCTTATATGGATCAGCCATGATTTTTGCTTATCCTTCTCTTTATGAAGGGTTTGGTTTGCCAGTGGTTGAAGCTATGGCCTCTGGTGTTCCTGTGATTACGTCATCACGAGGTGCTACTGCTGAAATTGCTGATGATTCAGCAGTTTTGGTCGATCCGGAAAATGAAAATGATATTTCTCAAGCAATGGTTAATTTGGTTTGTCGACCGGAGCAAAGAAAAATGCTTTCAGCATCGGGAATTGAATTTGTTGAACGCTACCAATGGAGCAAAACGGTAGAGAATATATTAGAGATAGCAGACTCTATCTCTAATAAATAAACGTTACTACTCTAAGAGTTCGCGATAAAGCGTTACGTAGCTTTGGGCATAACGTTGAGCCGTGAACTCTTGTTCAAAGCGTGTGCGTGAATTGACGCCAAATGTCTTACACAAATCTGCATTGTTTTCAATTTGCAGCATAGCATCTGAGAAGCTTTGGCTATCAGCAGGAGGGACAACTAAACCTGTTTCGTCATTGATATTCACATAGGAAGAACCTGTACCAATATCACTACTAATGATTGGTTTGCTATACATTTGAGCTTCAATTAGTGAGATTCCAAAAGCTTCTGAACGTAAATGCGACGGGAATACAAATGCTTTTGAAAGTAAGTGGAGAGCTACTTTATCTTCTTCGGAAATAAAACCCACCAGTTTAACGTTGCCCAGATTGTGCTTCGAAATATAATCTTCTATCTTCGCTCTTTCAGGCCCATCTCCCGCTATCACAACTGGTAGGTTGTTTATTCTTGCTGCTTCTAGCAAGTAATCTAACCCTTTGTAATATCTTAGAACTCCAACGAAAAGGAAAAAACCTTCACCTACTTTATCTCGCCACTGCTCAATAGTGCTGCTCAGTGGTGTCGGGTAAGTCGCTTCGTCAATCGCAAGTGGTATTACCCTTACCTTATTTTTATATTTCTGTAAGTTGGTACTAGTTTGAGCATACTGCGGTGATGTTGCGACAATTATATTTACATGGTTTAGAAAATGAATTTCGAGTGGTTTATACAAAATTTTCAGGAGTTTTTGTTTAACAATATCAGAATGATAAGTCACTAAACCGGGCTTTTTAGCTGTATTGAATAACGATATTAAGTCACCTGAAGGCCAAGGGTAGTGATAGTGGATTATATCAGCCCACTCAGATAATTTTTTAAACTCGGATATAAGCTTTAAAGCAAACCCATTTGAAGAAACCTCAAATGTTTTCTTTACTGGGATAATTTCTGTGCCTTCACAGTTGTAGGGGGGCGCATCATTATCAGACAACGTCAGTATCTTTGTTTCAACACCTAATGTTCTCGTTCCGGAAGCGATAAATCGGATGACTTGCTCCACACCACCGTTAGTTTCTGGGTAGCAAGTTCGGTATACTTGTAATACTTTCATTAATATCTCATTGCTGTGGAGAGTAACCAGTTGGCGCTTCCAACAGAAGGCGCTTAATACATTCGACATCGAAGCTATGGCAACACATATCTAGCTCTTTCAGTAACTTTTCCATCTCTTCCCAGCTAAGCTTGTCTTCAGAAGCTGTCATGATCTTTTTATGGCTTGTACCCTCGACATTGTCACCAATCAACAACTCTTCGTACAGTTTTTCGCCTGGTCTCAATCCAGTGAACTTAATTTCGATATCGCCATCATCGCTGTTGCCATCGTAGAATTCTTTCATTCCCATGAGGTGAATCATTCGTTTGGCTAGATCGACGATTTTGACAGGCTCGCCCATATCCAGAACGAAAACTTGCCCATTACGGCCCATTGCACCCGCTTGAATAACTAACTGTGCAGCTTCGGGGATCAGCATAAAGTAGCGGATAATGTCTGGATGGGTAACAGTGACTGGGCCACCACTTCTAATTTGTTTTTTAAATAGCGGAACAACAGAGCCTGAAGAGCCTAATACATTACCAAACCTTACCATGGTAAATAGTGTTTTGGTGTCAGTGTCCGCTAATGATTGCAATACCAATTCAGCCATGCGCTTGGTGGTACCCATTATATTTGTCGGGCGTACAGCTTTATCAGTGGAAATTAGCGTAAAGTTAGCGACATCAGATCGTATTGCAGCTCTAGCACAACAGAGCGTGCCGAATACGTTATTGCGAACACCTTCAACAATATTATCTTCAACAATAGGAACGTGTTTATAAGCAGCTGCGTGGTATACAGTCTCTACTTGGTAAGTGGTCATAATATTAAACAGTCGGTTTTCGTTTTGCACAGAACCGAGAGCGGTAATAATTTCTGTCTCACCTTTGATGTTCGCTTTAATACTTTTTAGTTCTTGGTCAATTTTGTAAAGGTTATATTCGTTAAGTTCGAAAAGAACCAAGGTTTTTGGTTTTTGTGCCAATATCTGCCGGCAAAGCTCAGACCCAATAGAGCCGCCAGCGCCTGTTACTAGGACACTCTTGCCAATGATATTCTTTCTTAATAATTCTTTATCTGGGTCAACGGGAGCTCTTCCTAATAAATCTGCTACATCGAGATCCTGTACGTCAGTTGCCTGTGCCTTACCTGTTGCAATATCTTCCACTGAAGGAACCGATTGTACTTCGATTGGCCAGCTAGACAGCTTCTCAACCAAACGCAGGCGCTTTCCCTTGTTGATATTGTTAATGGCTAGCAAAAGTTTCACAGGTTGGTAGAGTGACTGAATATTCGAAAACTCGCTAGAGTGATGCACCCGAATACCAAACATGATCTGGCCAACTTTACTGGTGTCGTCATCCAAAATCGCTACCGGATGATATTCACCTCCTTGGATTAGAGAGTAGGCCAAGTCTCGCCCAGTAGAACCAGCTCCGTAGATTAGTACATTAGGTTTTTGTCTTTTGTAGTAATGGTAGTATACGGTTCGGATGAAAAGTCTTGGACCTCCAAGAGTTAATGTTGCCAATCCTGCGTAAATAAAAGGAACGCTGCGAGGAATAAATGCTTGAAAGAAAAATCCACTAAGAGCTAGCGTAATCGCTGATATCAGTACAGATAGAAAGATATAGCCTATGGCTGGTAACATCATGTAACGCAACACCGCTCGGTACATTCCCAGTTTCACAAAGCACACAATAGTCACTACAGCAGTCGTTATCATGCTGAGTAACTCTCGAGAACCTATATCAAAAGTCAGTGTATCCAGCCTTAAGGCATGCGCAGCAAGTAGCGAGGCAAATATCGCTAAAATATCGTAAATCAGAGTGATAATACGTTTATTATGTCGTTGTGCGTTAAGTAGAATTCGAATAGGTGTGAACATTGCGCTACAGCTTGCCTTATAATTATTCGCCAACAGATGAGTTGTTATGTGGAGTCTATTATTTTATATCGCCCAGATTGTAAAACTCTTGAGTACGATAAGCTAGCGTTCAGTGTGATAGACTTTGCACATACCAATGACTCTTTGTCACGTTTTCACTTTAAACTTTCGTGGGAATCACTTTGAAACTATTAGTAACTGGAGCATCAGGGTTAGTCGGTCATTCGATTGTCCAAATGGCCGTCATTAAAGGCTGGGCTGTTATAGGTCAATCGCGTAGTAAGAGCATTGACGATATTTCTATTTTCAAAAGTGAAATATCAGAAGACACAGACTGGAGAGAGGCTCTTCAAGGTGTTGATTGTGTCGTTCATTGTGCGGCACGCGTGCATCAAATGAAAGAAAATATAGAATCACCAATTGATGCTTACCGAGGTGTAAATACCTTCGGAACACTAAATTTGGCGCGTCAAGCCGCAAAGAACGGTGTTAAACGCCTTGTTTTTATCAGCTCGATAAAAGTGAATGGTGAATTTACACCTTCGGATGCTCCTTTTGTTAGCCAATCAAATCAAGTTCCTACTGATCCTTATGGACTTAGTAAGTATGAAGCAGAAAAAGGGCTGTGGGACATCGCAAAAGAGACAGGGCTTGAAGTGGTAGTTATTCGTCCTCCGCTAGTCTATGGTCCGGAAGTTAAAGCCAATTTTTATTCTATGATGCGTTGGGTGGAAAAAGGCTTACCTCTGCCTTTAGGTGCAATTCGTAATCAAAGAAGTTTGGTTTTCTTGGATAACTTAGTTGATCTGATCTTGACTTGCTGTACGCATCCGAATGCTAAAGGCCAAACATTTTTAGTCTCTGATGGTTATGATGTGTCGACTTCTCAGCTTCTTGATAGCGTCTCGAAAGCGATGGGTAGACCAAATCGAATGTTACCAATTCCAATGTCATGGATAAATTTTGCAGCTCGATTGATTGGAAAGCCGCAAATATCTCAAAAAATATGCGGAAACCTGCAAGTTGATATATCACATACCGAAGAAACACTAAGGTGGAAGCCACCTTATTCATTTGAGTATGGAATTCAGAAAACGGTGGATGCTTATTTAAAAAGCAATACAATATGAAACCGTTTAAGAATCTATCGATACCAGATTATTTGCCGTTTGGGGTTTAAATTTTGATCCGTATTTTTGACTTTTTGTTTTCTTTTTTTGGTTTACTGTTTCTTTGGCCAATTTTATTAATTATTTGCGTTCTGGGGTATTTTGATACTGGCTCTCCAATATTTAGACAAGAGCGAGTAGGCAGAAATCAGAAGCCGTTTACACTTATTAAATTTCGTACAATGCCGGTAAATACTCAGTCGGTCGCTACGCACTTGGTTGGTGCTAGCTCTGTGACAAAACTCGGCAGCTTTTTACGCAAAACCAAGTTGGATGAGCTTCCTCAATTAATTAATGTGGTTAAAGGTGAAATGAGCTTGGTTGGTCCTAGACCATGTCTTTTTAATCAAAAAGAGCTTATCGATGCCAGAGAAGCTAGAGGTGTTTTTCAGGTTCTTCCCGGTGTCACAGGTTTAGCTCAGGTTAATGAAATTGATATGTCTACACCTGAGAAGTTGGCTGAATGGGATGAGAAGATGATTCAAACTATGTCATTGAAGAACTATTTCACTTATTTAATCCAAACAGCGACAGGTAAAGGATCTGGAGATCGAGTTTAACTCGACTTCCTCCGCAACTTCACGATGTTAACCTTCCCATTTTTGTCTTGAGTATTACTCTGAAATTAAAGACAAAGATAGGGAGTGTTGGCAATGCAACTCATCCACCACGGCGGTAAAAACACAGTCACAGGTTCTTGTCACGAACTCGTGTTTGGAGACCGTTCTATTCTTATTGATTGCGGTATGTTTCAAGGCGCTGATGCGCAGCAACTTACTGAACCATTTCCTTTAGATAACGTGAAAGCGTTAGTGCTTACTCACGCACATATAGACCATATTGGTCGCTTGCCTTGGCTGATAACTCAAGAGTTTGATAAACCCATTTACTGCACTAAAGCGACGGCTGAGTTAGTACCCTTGATGCTTGATGATGGGCTTAAGATTCAGCAGGGGCTGACGTTAGAAGCTCGAAAGCCAATCATTGAAGCGATCATTCGTCTACTTTATCCGGTGGATTATTATCGCTGGATTGATGTCGATACTTTCCGCTGTCGATTTAATCCTGCTGGTCATATCTTAGGCTCTGCATATTTAGAAGTGGAGCTACCAAATCAGGAACTCGTAGTGTTTTCTGGCGATTTAGGTCCAAGCAATACACCGCTATTACCTGATCCTGTACCACCTAAGCAAGCAGACTATCTGGTTATTGAAACAACCTATGGTAATGCCAAACACGAAGAGGTAGAGCACAGGTCTCAGAAACTAAAAGAGATCATCGATCGTTCTTTGTCTGATGGTGGCACAATCCTTATTCCTGCGTTTAGTGTCGGTCGAACTCAAGAGTTGTTATTCGATATCGAGCAATTGATTCATGAACATCAACTTGATTCTAAACTGCCTATCATCCTCGACTCACCCATGGCGCAAAAGGTCACTTTGTCTTATCAGAAATTTAGAAGTCTTTGGGGAGAAGAAGCTAAACAACGTCTGAAAATGCATCGCCATCCACTAGCATTTGAACAGTGTATTACAGTTGGCGACCATCAGGCGCACCAAGAACTGGTGAATCGTCTTGTTTCAACAGGAGAACCTGCGATTGTCGTGGCTGCCTCTGGCATGTGTGAAGGCGGGAGAATTATGGATTATCTCAAAGCTCTTTTGCCTGATGAAAGAACCGATGTGATATTTGCAGGCTTCCAAGCTGAGGGGACGCTAGGTAAGTGTATCCAACAAGGAAACAAAACAGTTTGGATTGATGAAGAGGAAGTGTCAGTAAACGCTCACATTCATACTATGTCGGGCTATTCTGCCCATTCAGATAGTGATGACTTACTCAAGTTTGTTGAAGGTATACCGGTTAAACCTAAGCAGATTCATCTCATTCACGGAGAGCTCGAATCCAAACAAGCTTTTGCAAATATCCTGCGTTCCAAAGGATATGAGGTTGTTGAGTAAGCTTAACGACTAAATACAAGAATGAACATGATTGCGGATGTATTCTACAACCTCGGCTTCAAACCAAGTGTTTTTCTTTAACCAAAGAGTATTCCGAGGTGAAGGATGTGGAAGTGGTATAAACCTCGGTGCCCACTGTTGCCATTGCTGCACGGTTTCAGTGAGGCTTACGGGTTTATCTTTTAGATAGTAATTTTGCGCGTACTGACCGATCAGTAAGGTCATTTCTATATTCGGTAATTCGGCTAGCACTCTTTGATGCCAGAGTGGGGCACATTCTTTTCTTGGCGGTAAATCGCCACTGTTACCTTTTCCGGGATAGCATAATCCCATTGGCATGATGGCAATTTTCTCTGGGTTATAGAATGTCTCTTTATCGATATCCAGCCAGCTTCGTAGTCGATTGCCACTGGGGTCATTCCAAGGAATAGAAGTCTTGTGTACTTTTACTCCCGGAGCTTGCCCGATGATGAGCAACTTAGCCTCTTTGCTAGCCTGAATAACCGGGTTTGCACCTAAGGGAAGTGAGTGTGTACATACATCACAAGTTCTGATTTCCCTGAGTAGAAGATCTAACATCAGTAGCCTTTGTCAAAGTCAATTCGATTTTCTATTTGGAAGCCATCTCTCCATAAACGATAGTTGTGAGCAAAAATTTCAACCACCTGATGTGGAAAACTCAAGGCTGCTATATGTGGTGTGATAGTGATACTACTATGTTGCCAGAAAGGGTGTTTTGGTATTAGTGGCTCATTGATGAACACATCAAGAAAGGCGTGTTTGATATGCCCATGTTCAATAGCAGGAATCAAATCTTCTTCAATCAAAATAGCACCGCGTCCTACATTAAACAGCAGAGCGTTTGAACAGTAGCCCAATGTTTTAGCATTTAACAGCCCTTTAGTTTCTGCGGTATTTGGTAAGGTGTTAACGACGATATCAGCTCGTTTCATGGCGCTTTCGAGTTCATTGATATGGTAAGTATCATGAAATCTTCCCGATTTTGCAGGAATACCCGTCGTGTTAACACCTATCACCTTGATACCTAGTGCCGCTGCTGCTGAAGAGAGGTGAGAACTGATAGAGCCAGTACCGAGTACGAGCATCACCTTGGTATCTAGGGATTGATATAAGTGTTGCTGCCATTGATGTTGAGCTTGCTGCTTCTCATACGTTGCAAAGTGACGGAAATGGCTAATTGTGTAACCTAAAACATATTCGGATATTTGCTGGCCGAAGATGCCTTTCACATTGGTCAGCTCATAGTCTTGTCGAAGGTGAGGGGCAGTTAAAGCATCTACACCTGCATAAGCGGATTGTAGCCATTCAAGCTTTGGGAAATCATCAAGGCATTTCGCAGCCATGGGAGGCGCAGCCAAAAGTATCGACGCTTCTTCTCTGTGTTCTGTGATGACTAAGTCTTTAAGCTTCAATGATTCAACGTTTTCTCGATAAACGTCGTTTTGTTCCGTCAAAATATAAAGCTTGTGAGTGAAATTGTTCATAAGAGCGGCTTTTTTCCCCGTTGGTTATCCAGTACACTTCCGCTGTCTATTTTCCTCAACGGTTGAGTGCTTATGCTCCAAAATCCTGTACAGGTTCGTCTAGAAAAGTTCGAGCCTTGGCAACAAATTACCTTCATGGCTTGCTTGTGTGAGCGTATGTACCCTAACTATGCCATGTTTTGTGAAAATACTGAATTTGCTCATGCCCGTGTATATCGCGATATTTTAGATAGCGTGTGGGAGCAGCTCACAGTCAAAACGGCCAAAGTGAACTTTGAGCATCAATTAGAGAAGTTAGAAGAGATCATCCCGAACTCTGAAGATTTCGATATGTATGCCGTTTATCCTGCCATAGATGCTTGTGTGGCTTTGTCTACCTTGCTACACGGCTTGCTAGACCGTGACTACCTGTTTGAAAACATGTTAGAAGTCAGTCAGATATCGGTAACCACTGTCGCTCAATTGGAAGAAGCTCAAACGGGTGAAGAGATCACTAACGAAAACCAAAAGCAGAACGAAGCAGTTTGTGCTGAATGGGACGTTCAATGGGCAATTTATCGCCCGCTGCGTGAAGCGGAAGGTCGTGATATCAATCTAATTAAAGATTTACGCCAAGAACTTCGTGATGAAGGCGAGAGCAATATTGGTGTGACTCTCTAACTCTGTTTAGGTTTTACGAGCTATGTTTCTATCTAAAAAAATAGCGCAGTTGAAAAGTGCAGTAAGTAGCAAGGTTGTTCGAGCGTTAGATTTTCATTCGCGCATTTGGGTGATTCGAATATCTGAATCGAGATTGAAAGATGAATCCTTTGTTATCAACGAAGATAGTTTTCAAGAACCTTTACAGTGGATGAAGCGTCGTAATTACACTCCCGTGATGCTAGAACAGGTCGAGGATATGCAACGATCTCAGGTTCGTATTTTTCACTTTGACCAACAGACGCATCATCTCTTGCGGGTTAAGTAACCATTCTTTTTTATATTGCCCTTAGTGAGTTGCGCTAAGGGCAATCTCACTCAGTTACTCGTCATTGTCGCGACTTTCAATCACACGGTGTGCTTGTTTCCAGCGCTCCCAGCGTTCAACCGCTAATTTTTGCATGTTGGTTGTACGGTCAGCTTCATCAATAATCTCTTCACCAATCAAATTCTCAAAAATATCCTCCAACGTTAACAGACCTTGAACAGTTCCATATTCGTCAACCAACATCGCCAGTTGTGAACGGTTTTCGATCATTTGCTCAAAAGCCTTGGGTAAAGAGATAGTGTTCAGCAGAACATGCAATGGCCGCATAACACTACCTATTTGCTTTTCTCCTTTTCCCTTTTGTTGCAGTCTAAACAGCTCTAATCGGTGTACAAAACCAAGGATGTTGTCTTTGTTCTCGCTATAGATCAGTGGTCGGGAAAACGGTGTGTTTTTGTGTTGGGACAAAAACTCATTGATGGTCATTGTGGCATCAACTCTAAAAAGCACTCTTCTCGGTGTCATTGCCTGAATTGCCGGCACGTTTTGAATGTTCAATAAATTGTAGAGAATTTTGGATTCACCAGAAGTAAACTCGCCACTCTCATTGGCGAGCTGAGCCATCGCTGACAACTCATCACGAACTTTGGGCGTTGTTCGGTTGCGAGTAAGCACATGAGTGATCTTTTTAGACATCCAAACGAAAGGCAAAAGCAACAATACCATCCAGTTCAGGATCTTTGCGGTAAACGGAGCAAGTTGTCGCCAGTAAGTTGCACCAATAGTCTTAGGCACTATTTCTGAAAGAAAAAGGATACCGAGCGTTAATATGGCTGAAAATAATCCCAGCCACTGACTGCCAAATACGACAGATGCTTGAGCGCCCGCTCCCGCAGCCCCTGCTGTATGCGCAATGGTGTTTAGCGTCAAAATTGAGGCCAGAGGTTGGTCAATATCGGCTTTTAGGCGTTCCAGTTTTTGTGCGCAAGGATGATTTTGTTGACGTAACTGTGCCAAATAACTTGGCGTAATACTCAGTATCACGGCTTCAAGAATCGAACAAATAAACGACACGCCAATCGCAATCAAGACGTAAATCGTGAGTAGAAACATGAGTACTCCTTAGGTAAGAGAGCGAAATACACCCTAATATTTCAGATGTTTCAACACATTGATGCTTATTTAATAAGGCTTTTTTGCGGTAAAGCAAGGGGATATGCAGCCAATTGATTTAGCAAATTGTGAGTTAATGCTCAGAATATGGTTAAAACTACGTCAGATAAGCAGATCTTGCGTGACAAACCTTTGCCAGCTGGGGCACTTATGCTTTAGAGTGAAGCGAATTCGATAACCTATCAGAAGGGAAAACTAATGAACAAGACCCAATTAATCGACTTTATCGCAGAAAAAGCAGACCTATCTAAAGCTCAAGCTAAAGCTGCTCTTGAAGCGACTCTAGGCGCAGTTGAAGGTGCACTAAAAGATGGTGACCAAGTTCAACTAATTGGTTTTGGTACATTCAAAGTAAATCATCGTGCAGCTCGCACTGGCCGTAACCCAAAAACTGGTGCTGAGATTCAAATCGCTGCAGCTAATGTACCTGCATTCGTAGCAGGTAAAGCACTGAAAGATTCTGTTAAGTAATCTATACTACGCCGAGGTAGTCTTATCTCGGCGTTCTTTTTCTATGAAAAAAATTCTTTTCTCTTTTATCGCTGCCACTCTTATTGCGGGATGTTCTTCTTCCGTTGACACATCTAACTTCACTCAAATGAGTCAGTTTTCTGGTGGTCAACGTACCGGAGACGCAACCAGTTATTACTGGTACACCGAAAGTGCATCTCAAGCTTTATCTGCTTCTGATCATGTTACCTCTGAAACCTATGGTTGGTATGAAACCTCTTACCGTTGGGATGAAGGAAGTGTGCGTGAAGTGGTTCGTAAAGGTGAGCAACTCAAAGATGGTGACTTGGTACCTTATACTGCACATGTCCGTTTTAATAAGGATGGAGAAGCGATATATCAGCAGTACCGAGTGAACAAGAAAATTTTACCTCTCAACGAAGGGCAATTAGAACGCTACGTTTTAGAAGCAAAAGCCATTACCAAAATGACTAAAGACCAGAATAAACAAGGTCTTGAGCTTATTCAGGGGTATTGGGATGGTTCGACATTTGAACGTTGCAACGGACCTGATTACAACAAGGTTGAGTTTAACCATACGCTTCCGAACTTCGTCATGAGCCGCTTGTCTACGCTGGATAACTACATTGGTTTTCTAGGAAAAATCCGCAATAACACCGTTTATATCGATGAATTGCTCATTCTTGCAGATGACGATCACGACTGTATCGAAAGGCCTCAGTTGATAACTGAATAACGTTTTTTGAGTTTCAACCAATAAAAAAGACGCTGAGTTTCCACAGCGCCTTAATCTTAATTGCTTTAGCTATTACTTTTCAGCTTGTTGCTCGCGCGCGATAGCACGGTAGCCGATGTCATTACGGTAGAACACACCGTCCCACTGAATTTGTTTAGTTAACTCATAAGCGCGTTGCTGTGCTTCAGATACTGTGTTGCCCAGTGCCGTTGCGCATAGAACGCGACCACCGTTAGTCACAACATTGCCGTCTTTGTCAGTTGTACCAGCGTGGAAAACTTTTTGACCTTCAACTTCAACTGTTGGTAAGCCAGAAATTACATCACCTTTGTTGTAATCGCCAGGGTAGCCACCCGCAGCAAGTACAATACCGATAGAAGCGCGTGGATCCCACTTAGATTCCATTTGGTCTAACTTGCCATCAATAGCGGCCAGACAAAGTTCAACTAGGTCTGATTGCATACGCATCATGATAGGTTGAGTTTCTGGATCGCCGAAGCGGCAGTTGTATTCGATAACTTTAGGTGTACCCGCTTTGTCAATCATAAGGCCAGCATACAAGAAACCTGTGTATGGATTACCTTCTGCAGCCATACCGCGTACTGTTGGGTAAATCACTTCCTGCATGATACGGTCATGAATTTCTTGAGTAACCACTGGAGCTGGAGAATAAGCACCCATACCACCAGTGTTAGGACCTGTATCTTTGTCGCCTACGCGTTTATGGTCTTGGCTGGTGGCCATAGGTAGCACATTTACACCATCAACCATTACGATGAAGCTTGCTTCTTCACCATCAAGGAACTCTTCCACAACAACACGGCTGCCAGCATCACCGAATGCATTGCCAGCGAGCATGTCTTTAATCGCATCTTCTGCTTCTTCCAGCGTCATCGCAACGATAACGCCTTTACCAGCTGCAAGGCCGTCCGCTTTCACAACGATAGGCGCACCTTGTTCACGAACATAAGCCAATGCTGGCTCAATTTCCGTGAAGTTTGCGTATGCCGCTGTTGGAATGTTGTGGCGAGCTAGAAAATCCTTAGTGAATGCTTTTGAACCTTCTAATTGAGCCGCGGCTTGGGTTGGACCAAAAATTGGTAAGCCTGCTGCACGGAAAGCATCAACCACACCGATAACGAGTGGCGCTTCTGGGCCAACAATCGTTAAGTCAATGGCGTTTTCTTGTGCGAATGCCACTAAACCAGCAACATCTTCTACCTGAATCGCCACATTTTGCAGTTTAGGTTCAAAAGCTGTACCGGCATTACCCGGTGCGATAAAGATGTTTTTAACGTTCGGGTTTTGAGCAACTTTCCAACCAAGCGCATGTTCACGGCCGCCGGAACCAATAATCAATACATTCATTCTTTAATCCTTACTGCTGCGCCATTTTTAAGATCTCTGCGTCAAGCATGCTCATTTATAAGCATAAACTGCGCGTGCTTTCCTTGACCTCTCAAAAATGGCTTTGCATTAAATTCTTAAAACTTGTCTCTAACGCATTTCAAAATATTCACAATTCCAAAATGCGGAATTAATTTATCTCTGTCTCTAAATCAGTGGGGCGAGAACAAGGCAACGAGTGAGCTTATCCCTATGAGCATAGATATCTATGTGATTAGGATAAGCGAGCGCTGTTAACGTAGTTATCGCCCTTCTGATGACGAGATAGTTAGTGGCGGAAATGACGCATACCAGTAAAGATCATCGCCATGCCGTGTTCGTCTGCTGCTGCAATTACTTCGTCATCGCGCATTGAGCCACCCGGTTGAATTACGCACTTAATGCCAGCTTCTGCAGCAGCGTCGATACCATCGCGGAATGGGAAGAATGCGTCAGAAGCCATTACGCTACCTGCAACTTCAAGACCTTCGTCTGCCGCCTTGATGCCTGCAATTTTAGCTGAGTATACGCGGCTCATTTGGCCTGCGCCGACACCAATTGTCATATCGCCTTTTGCGTAAACAATCGCGTTTGATTTCACGTATTTTGCAACTTTCCAGCAGAATAGGGCATCTTTCAGCTCTTCTTCAGTTGGTTGACGTTTAGAAACCACTTTCAGGTCATCAAGTGAAACCATGCCTTGGTCGCGGTCTTGAACAAGAAGGCCGCCGTTAACGCGTTTAACATCAAAGCCAGTTGTTTGCGTTGACCATTCACCACACTCTAGTAGACGAACGTTTTTCTTCGCTGCGACAACTTCAATCGCTTCAGCAGAAACTTTTGGCGCGATGATCACTTCAACGAATTGACGCTCAACAATCGCGGATGCGGTTTCTGCATCTAACTCTTGGTTAAATGCGATGATGCCGCCAAATGCTGATGTTGGGTCAGTTTGGTAAGCGCGGTTGTAGGCTTCAAGAATATCTTTACCTAGTGCTACACCACATGGGTTCGCGTGTTTTACGATCACACATGCTGGTTCAGCGAACTCTTTAACACACTCTAGCGCAGCATCTGTATCTGCGATGTTGTTGTAAGAAAGCGCTTTACCTTGAATTTGCTTAGCTGTAGAAACAGACGCTTCTTGCGGATTCGCTTCAACATAGAAAGCCGCTGCTTGGTGGCTGTTTTCACCGTAGCGCATGTCTTGTTTCTTCTCGAACTGCATGTTGAATGTGCGAGGGAATTTACTCTCTTCATCACCTTCTTTGTTCTCACCGTAAGATGGAACCATAGTGCCGAAGTAGTTCGCGATCATGCCGTCGTATGCCGCTGTGTGCTCGAATGCTGCAATAGCGAGGTCAAAACGAGTAGTAAGAGTCAGAGATTTTTCGTTCGCATCCATTTCAGCAATAACGCGGTCGTAATCTGAGGCGTTAACTACGATAGTCACATCTTTATGGTTTTTCGCTGCAGAACGAACCATTGTTGGACCACCAATATCGATGTTTTCAACAGCATCTTCCAGCGTACAACCTTCTTTCGCGACTGTTTCAGCGAATGGGTAAAGGTTAACAACGACCATATCGATAGGGTTGATACCATGAGTAGCCATGATTTCATCATCTTGGCCGCGACGACCTAATACGCCACCATGAACTTTCGGGTGTAGCGTTTTTACTCGCCCGTCCATCATTTCCGGAAAACCGGTGTAGTCTGAAACTTCAGTTACAGCGATGCCTTTTTCAGCAAGCAGGCGAGCGGTACCGCCAGTAGATAGGATATCGACACCGCGCTGTGCTAGCGCTTGGGCGAACTCAACGATACCAGTTTTATCTGAAACACTGATCAGTGCGCGGCGAATTGGACGAGCGTTACTCATGCTTCCATTTTCCTTTAATTCATGGAGTTGATACGAAAGGTGTTTGCCAAAACTGTTCATGGGTGATGGTGATTCATCACAGCTTGGTCAGTTTTGGTAAAGACCCTATATCTGTATCAATAGTCTTCCAGATTTCGGATGGCGCGTATTCTAACCAATTTATTACAAAAGATCTCGCGCAATCGTTTGGCATGGGGAAAATAATATCTAAAAACAGGTTTTTCAAGAGAAAAAAGTAACGAAGAGGTAAATAAAGCAAGTTAAGCTTGTGGTGCAAAAAGGCCAAGTATATTCGTAACTCGGCCTATAAAGACTTAAGGTTGGTTTGGAAGAGATTTTATAGTCCTAGCCAAGCAGCTCCGCGGATTCCACTGCTATCGCCGAATTTGGCTTGTTCGAAACGAATGTTCGCACTGTCAGAAAAAACATATTTAGAGGTTGCTTCTGGAAGGTGCCGATACAAACTCATCACATTCGATAGCCCTCCGCCTAGAACTATAACATCAGGGTCTAACACATTTACAATAGCTGCAAAACTACGAGCCATTTGGTCAATGAGTGTGTTATAGCAAGTCACTGCGTTAGATTCTTCCTCTTCGTATCGCGCGATAATCTCTTCAGCGCTGATATTTTCTCCTGACAAAGATTTATAGCTGAGTTGTAAACCTGTCCCTGATATATATTGTTCTATGCAATTCCTCTTTCCGCAATAGCAGACTCGGGCTGGGCCATCCTGTCTTTCTGTATAGTGAGGAAGTGGGTTGTGTCCCCATTCGCCACTAACGGCGTTGGGGCCTACGAGCAGCTTTTGATTCACAACAATGCCACCACCACAACCAGTTCCTAGAATTGCACCAAATACAACATTGTGATTTTTCCCAACACCATCAACTGCTTCAGATAGAGTAAAACAGTTCGCATCATTAGCTAAATGCAGTGGCCTGCCTAGTTTGTTTTGAAGGTCTTTTTTGAGATCTGTACCATTTAGGAAAGTGCAGTTTGAATTTTTTATTAGTCCCGTCGCTGGACTAATTGCTCCTGGTAAGCCTATGCCGATAGCGGTGGATGTTGCAGTGTTGTTTTCAGCGATTGATATCAGGTCAACAATAGCTTCTAAAAATCGCTCGTAATTGCTTGGTGTGGGGACTCTTTTGGTAAAAATAGTTGTGCCTTTGTGGTCAAGAACACAAACTTCTATTTTTGTTCCACCAATATCAAAACCAATTCTCATTCTAGATCCTTCTAGTATAAATAAGGCCTGTATAACAGGCCCTTTTTATTAGTTGTATGCTCTAGCCACACGACCTAAAGAGCGTAGTTTGTAATTTCCTGTATATGCTGGAACAAACACTGACTGACCTTTAGATATGGTTATTGTTGTCCCATCGTTACTTTCCAATGTTAAATCTGAGTCTAAAGGCATTAGTACTTCGGCACTATCAATGGAAACTTGAACGTTGTCTGGTTGTGGGAAAATCGCAAACTTAAAATCCGGTACAGGTACTGGGAACAACAAAATATGGTCTTGTTCTACGGGCTCGAGTAACAGTGTGCTTGCTGGTTTTTCTGCAAACTTAGTACATTTCGCCAGTTCTGGCACATCCATATACTTTGGCGTTAAACCCGCGCGCAACACGTTGTCTGAGTTAGCCATAATCTCAAGCCCGGTACCTTTTAGATAAGCATGAGGTGTACGAGCATCCAGATACATGGCCTCACCAGGTTGAAGTGTCAAAACATTGAGCATCAGAGGCGCAAATAGCCCAATATCGCCTGGGTATTGCTCTGCAAGCTCTAGGATTAATGCAAACAAAGGTTCACTAGCGTTGGATTTTGCATGTGCTAATAGTGCCTCGACTGCGGAAGCTTTTACCGCGCCTTGTAAAGAGAGCAGTTGAGTAAAGAACGCTTCCAAACCAGCTTCATTTTGTGTTTGCTTAAATTCTGCAATCAGTGAGTTTAGAGCTTCAATCTTTAACGCTTCGAAATTGTTTAAAATTTCAGTCAGAGAACGAAAACCGTTCATTGCCTGGTAAGGCGTTAATGCATAAACCAGCTCAGGTTTATGGTTTGGGTCTCGATAGTTTCTGTTCGCTGCGTTAGGTGCAATACCTGCTAGATTTTCTTTCTCATAGCCAATTTCAGCTTCTCCTTTACTTGGATGCACTTGGATTGACAGTGCCTGTGCAGCGGCTAGCACTTTGAATAAATAAGGCAACTCACCAAACTGTTTGGCTGTTTTAGCGGAAAGAATCGCGTCTTTATCTTTTGCAATTAATTCGCTAAGGAGAATTGACTGTCCGTCGTGTTCAACTTCAGAGCAACCGTTAGGGTGGGCTCCCATCCAGATTTCAGCTTGGGGTTCCAATTTCGGATTGGGGATATCAAATAGTTTATTGACAGAATTCACACTCCCCCAAGGATAGTTCTGGATTTTATTTTTCATTACAAAAAATGGAGTACTAGCGATCTTACTCATGATTTTATTTCCAAATTAAAAAACTCCTGCATTAAAGCAGGAGTACAACAAAATCTAAAGCCTAGGAGCATGATTGTTGTCAAAGTTCCGCCCATTAAGTGGTTCATGGGCGGAAAGGGTTATTTATGCTGCCGCTTGTTGTAACTTTGCTTGGCGCATTTTTTTTAGACTAATACACACGACTGCGGTAACCACTGAGCCTGCAATCATACAAACCAATGCAAGTAGTGGTTTGTTCATTGCACCAAGTAGAGCCACAACGGGGCCGCCGTGTGCCACACTGTTGGTAATACCGAAAGAGAACGCCATTACAGCGGCAACCATTGAACCCAATACGTTTGCAGGGATAACTGACATAGGGTCTTGAGCAGCGAAAGGAATCGCACCTTCAGAAATACCCACTAAGCCCATAGCACCTGCTGCTTTACCTGCTTCAATTTCAGAATCTTCGAATAGGCTCAGTTTACGGCCAATGAAGGTTGCCAATCCCATACCTAGAGGCGCGACCGGAATTGCACATGCCATTGCGCCCATAAACTGAGTTTGACCACTAGCAATCATGCCAACTGAGAACAAGAAGGCTACTTTGTTGAATGGGCCACCCATATCGAAGCCAGCCATACCACCCAATACAATGCCGAGTAGTACCAAGTTACCAGTACTCATAGAGGTAAGTAGTGCGGTTAGGCTATCCATCAAACTTGCGATTGGTGCACCGATAACAAAGATAAATAAGCTAGAGATAAATAGCGAACCGACAATTGGCGCAATCATAATTGGTACAAGTGGTTGAATGAACTTGTGGTAATTGATGCTTGTTAGCCACTTAACGAAGTAACCAACCAGTAAGCCTGCGATAATCGCACCAATGAAACCTGTACCAGCTTCCGCACCATAGAAAGAGCCATTGTTCGCGATCCAACCGCCAATTAAACCCGGAGCTAACCCTGGGCGGTCAGCGATAGCGTAAGCAATATAGCCCGCTAGAATTGGAATCATCAGCGTGAAAGAGACGACGCCGACATCAAGTACTTTGTTCCACAAACTTCCCGGTGGAATCGCCATACCCGCTTCAGTTGGCTGTCCACCAATCGCTAGTGCCAGTGCGATTAAAAGACCACCAGTGACAACGAATGGGATCATGTGAGATACACCATTCATTAGGTAGCGATACAAATCATTTCGCTTACTTGAAGAAGCGCTAGTGGAATTTTGATTCGATTTTACATTAGTCTGATAAACGCTCGCTTTCAGAGCTCGATTAATTAAATTCTTCGCATCACGGATCGGTTCTTTTACGCCAGTTTCAATCAGCTTTTTACCTGCAAAACGCGCCATGTCGACTTGTTTGTCGCTGGCAACAATGATGGCGTCTGCTTTGGCAATGTCATCAGCGGTAGGGCTATTTTTCACACCAATTGAACCATTGGTTTCCACTTTGATGCGGTAGCCCATTTCTGCAGCGGCATTTTCCAATGACTCAGCGGCCAAATAGGTATGTGCGACGCCAGTTGGACAACCAGTAACACCAATTAAAAATCCTTTGTCGCCAGTGGTGGTCGCTTTTTCTTTTGATTTGGCCAGTAAAAGGTCCAACGCTTGTTTTTCTGTTTTTGCAGCTAAAAAGTTGTCAATAAAGCCAGGTTCAATCAGCTTTGAAGAGAGTTCTGCAAGAACTTCAATATGATGGTTAGAGCCGCCGTCAGGTGAGGCAATCATGAAGAATAGTTTGGATGGTTGACCATCGTCAGCACCATAATCGATTCCGTTTCTGCTGATACCGATAGCAACTGCTGGTGACTGTACAGCGATGCTTTTCGCGTGAGGTATCGCTACACCGTCGTCAAAACCAGTATTGCCAAGTTCCTCCCTAGCGTAGATGTCTTGCAAGAATTGTTGTTTGTCACTTAGGCGACCGTCTTGCTCAAGTACATTGGCCAGTTCTTCGAGTACACCAGATTTATCGTTTGCTTTGAGGTTGAGTAGTATCAACCTTTCATTGATGAGTTCTGTGATCATTTTCGTTCCCTACGTTATTGCTATTGTTGGCTTAATTGTGGTCCTAACACGGAAATTAGAGTAGAGCACTGATAATGCATTTACTGGATTATTGTAACCTAGTGATTTAAACGTGATCGTAGTCGATTATTTCTAATGACAGTTATTCTCACGGTTTGTTTATTTAATTTATTAAAATTCAATATCTTATTTTTTAAATTGCAACTTTTGATGTAGATGATTATTTCTCGACTATTAGATAAGATGAAATGCATTGGATTTTCGATACCTAGGTTGGAATAGAGTGAGTCAAGTTTTTAGTAGCATTATTGAAGCGATTGTTGATGAACGAGACAGCTGCCAGAGAGTTTGGTTTGCCGGAGATAAGCAGACTCCACCACCTTTCTGCTATCAGGTGAACTTTCCACGAGTCGAACTAGTATTGAAGGGAAGTTATCGAAATCAGATTGAGGATGCAGAGCAGGGGATCACCACTGTCGATATCTTGGCTGGCGATGCGTTATATATTCCGCCCAACTGCTGGAACAAGCCTGAGTGGGGGGAAGATTGCTCGGTACTGAGTCTACTATTCGGTCGTCGGCAACTGGGTTTTAGTTTCGTTGCCAAGAGAAAAGGCGAGAGTGGGTTTTATGATGTGCAGAAACACAGTATCCCAACCAGAACAGGATTTGCGATTGATAACATCCTAGAAAGCCTTAACGCGTTAGCGACGGAAGTGAAAAAGAGCCCCGTGGATGAGTATTTGTTGTGTGCGTTATTAACCTACACACTCGGCATTTTAGAGCAGCCGGTTCAATCATCGAAGAAGCGTAGCGAAGATGTTTATCAAGGCATCTGTATTTATATCCAAGAGAATTTCCATCGCTCGATCACTCGTGACAGCATTGCAGCTAGATTTAATATTTCACCTAATCATCTTTCACGACTATTTCGTCAACAAGGGCATATGACTCTCGCGGATTACATCACATGGGTGAGAATGGAGCGGGCGAAGTTTATGTTGAAAAAGTATCGTTTCAGGTTGTCAGAGGTTGCGATTCGCTGTGGCTTTCAAGATGTGAACTATTTCTTTCGTGTATTTAAAACTCGCACAGGAATGACGCCTTCTCAGTATCGCTCGCGGATACAGTAAGTAGTCCCTGTGACTTTTTATAGGTCAAAGGCTTATGGGTCAATATGTGCCATAACGTGGAGCAGAATACCCGTGATGGTCTCTTCTCTGTCAGCATCCAATATAAAATGATGAACATTGTTGTTAATTAACCAGCGAGTTAAACGAGTGGCTGCAATGATGTACTCTTTCTTGAACGCTTTGGGAAGTATTAGTGCTGCGATAAAAAGCACATCACATTGTGACGAGTTCCAGTCTAATGGCGACTCTAACGACTGAATGATAAAAGTGGGTTGTTGAACAAATTCGCTGATGATATGCGGTATGGCAATACCACCTGGAATGGCAGTCGACGAGATTGCTTCTCTATCGGCGAGTTGCTGGTGAATGGCGTGTTCGTTTTGACTTGAAGCCAATTGAGCCAAAGTAGCAAGTGCCGCATTTTTATCTGGGTAGAGCGCTTTTCGGGCATAATGCCATTGATAACTGAATGGCAGTTTGAACGAGCTATGGTGTGTAAATAACTGCTTCGCTTGGAAGTTTTGTTTGTGTGAGGTGGAAAGCAAGCTGGAGTGATCTCTGAGATATTCAGTGAGAACCATACAAGCCAGTTCTGAATCCAAACCCTCAATCGCTATTTGGCATACGTCATGGCGGCAACTTCCTAAGCTGAGAATGCCAAGGGGTTCATTCAAATTCGCTTGTTTACCACGGGTTATGTTATAGAGCACGAATAATGAGTGGAAATAGCCAGCGAGCTGTTTCAACTCATTCAGTTGCCATGCTGCAAATCGATTATCCTCAAGAACAAAAGTAATACGAGTCGTGATCATATCTTAGATAGACATTTATTCATGATTTCTTGCACATTGGTCAACACTTCTTCAATTGAGTAATGCAAGGTTGTGCAGCCTTTGAAACGCTCTTTTTCTTCTATCTCGATGTCGGAAACGATCATTCTAATATCAGCAGATACAATTTCTCGAGGAGTTAGGGCGTTCTCTATACCCATCGCTCCTTGAGTTTCTACTTTGATCGAAACATTACGCTTGTGAGCTTCCTTCTGTAAAACTTCTGCAGCCATATAGGTATGTGCAATGCCTGTTGGGCAAGCTGTTACAGCAACGATTTTCATCGCTATCAGTCTCCGTAGATAATGAAACATGCGGACGAGACTATAACATTATTTAGGTTTCTAATAGCTAACGCTTTCGGAAATATGGTTTATCGCCTAGACCTTAAACACAGAAAAGCTGTGAGTCAGACGCTGCCCGTTTTCTTGTAGCTGCTCGCTTGCTGCTGTGACTTGTTCTGCTTGAATTGCCGCTTGAGCACTGTGATCGGCTATCAGGGTAAGGTTACGGCTGATTTCATCTGTTGCCAAAGATTGCTGTGCACTGGCTTCGGCAATATGTTCATTCAATTGCAGGATTTGTCGAATCTGCTGATCAATATCATCCAATGCTTGTTGAGCTTTCTCTGCCTGCTCTTGAGTACCTTTCGATTGTAGCTGAGTTTCGTCCATTGACGCGCTCACTTGATGTGCTCGCTCTTGTAGCCCTGCAATGATCTGTTCTATTTGTTGAGTACTGCTCTGAGTGCGGGTTGCCAGTGAACGCACTTCATCAGCAACCACCGCAAAACCTCTCCCTTGCTCGCCAGCACGTGCTGCTTCAATGGCTGCGTTGAGAGCTAACAGGTTAGTTTGTTCTGCTACACCGTAGATCACCTCAAGTACCGCGCTTACTTGCTGAATCTCTTTGGCTAAGGCTTGGGTGTTGCTGTCGGTAGCGGTAAGTCTTTCTGATAGTGAATCCATATAAACTGATACTTGATTAATGACATCACGCCCTTGCTGGCTCTTTTCATTAGCGGTTTGAGCTGCAATCGCCGCATTTTGTGCCGCGTTAGCCACTTCCTGATTGCTGGAGTGAAGTTGGTTCATGGCAGAAGCAACGGTATCCACCGATTGCTGTTGTTCCATTGCTTTGCCTGCCGCATTTTGAGCGACATGAGTCAGCTCAAGTGCTGAATCGGTCACTCCATCAGTCACCGGTACAATATCCAGCACTATATGGCGAAGTTTATGAGTAAACTGGTTGAAGGCTTGAGCTATGCGCGATAGCTCGTCTCGACCTGATGCATCAAGTTGTTTGGTAAGATCTCCTTCACCTTTAGCGATATCTTCCATCGCCTGCAATGTCGCAACACATGGTTTGGTAATACTTAGACCGATCAAATACGCAAGAGTCAACATAGCTACCAGTACGATCGCTAAGCCAGTAAATACACTTTGCAGACGTTGCCAAACCAAAGCGTTTACATCATCAATATAAACCCCTGAACCGACAATCCAGCCCCACGGTTCGAACAACTTAACGTAAGAGACTTTTTCAACGTCGGTGTCTGAACCGGGTTTAGGCCACATGTAATAAACCGTTCCTTCGCCCTGATCACGGGCAATGTTCGCCATTTCGACAAATAAGGCTTTGCCTTGCGGATCTTTCACCGCAGAAAGATTTTTACCATCGAGCTGAGGTTTAAATGGGTGCATGACCATTGTCGGGGTCATATCATTCATCCAGAAGTAGTCTTCTTCTCCATAACGCAACTGGGCTACGGCTTGTTTGGCTTGGTCTTGAGCTTGTTGTTCGCTCAAGGTTCCTTGAGTCTGGAGTTGATAGAAGTGGTTGAGCAGAGAATGGGTGTTTTCAACCAAATGGCGAGTTTGTGTTTGTTTGGCTTTTATTAGGTCACTTTGATAATCCTGCACCATTACCATAAGAGGAAACAGAAGGAACAGAGTTATCATCCCACTAAGCAGATATAAGCGAGCACGGATGCTGATTCGGCGTAAAGAGACAAAAATCATAAAGCCACTCCTTGTAATACGGCAATTCGGGCTAGCAAACTGAAAATTGAGTTGTGTTGTTAACATTAATGTAACAATGTGGCTTTTGATTTGTATATGAGACTAAAGGATAGAAAAGTAAAAACTGTTGGTGAGATCTAACAATTATTAGTTGAAATTTGGCGTGGGTGTTGTAGCGAGAGTTTGATGATGGGACAAAGGCTTGGCAAAGATGCAATAAAAAAGCTCAACTATTTCTAGCTGAGCTTTTTAAATTCAATTAGTTAGCACTTTCTATTAGTTCATGCCGTATTTTTTAAGTTTCTTACGAAGAGTGCCGCGGTTGATACCCATCATAGTTGCTGCGCGAGTTTGGTTACCGCGAGTGTACTGCATGATCGTATCTAATAGTGGCTGTTCAACTTCCGCTAGAACTAACTCGTATAGTTCTGTTACTTCTTGGCCATTTAACTGAGCAAGATAGTTTTTAAGAGATGCTTTAACGGAATCACGTAGTGGCTTTTGCGTGATTTGGTCTTGTGAAGTTACTGTAGTTACTGTTAAAGCTTCTGAAGTCAGATTTTGTTCGAACATATTCGGTCTAGCTCTTCTCTTAATTATGATGCAACGTTATCAAAATAACCTTCAAGCGCTTCCAATTGCAGCGATGCTGCCTCTATGGCGTTGAAGGTACGGCGAAACTCACTCGCTTCTTCATGTTCTTTTAAGTACCAACCCACGTGCTTACGCGCGATTCGTGGCCCCAAATACTCTCCATAGAAACCATGCAGAGCTGTCACATGACCAAGCATAATACTTTTCACTTCCTCAAGAGGAAGGTCGGGCATTGTGGTGCCGTTTTCCAAATAGTGTCGGATTTCCTGGAAAATCCACGGACGGCCTTGGGCAGGACGTCCAATCATTAAAGCGTCAGCGCCTGTGTACTCAAGCACATATTTGGCTTTCTCCGGAGAATCGATATCACCGTTAGCGATAACCGGAATACTGATTGCCTCTTTCGCCGCTTTAATGCTGTCGTATTCGGCCTCACCTTTGTACATACACGCTCGCGTTCTCCCGTGGAGTGCCAACGCCTGTATGCCGCAGTTTTCGGCTAATTGAGCGATGTAGATACAGTTTTTATTGTCTGTATCCCAGCCAGTACGGGTTTTGAGTGTCACTGGGACATTCACCGCATCTACCACCGTTTTTAAAATCTCTTCTATAAGATCAGGAAAACGAAGTAGTGCAGAGCCGGCTAGCTTCTTATTCACTTTTTTCGCTGGGCAGCCCATGTTGATGTCGATGATTTGCGCACCGTTTTCAACACTGAATTGAGCCGCATCAGCCATAAGCTGTGGATCACTTCCCGCAATTTGTACCGAACGAATGCCCGATTCGCCTTCATGTACCATACGGTTTTTTGATTTATCGGTATTCCACAGTGCAGGGTTGGAAGACATCATTTCACTGACGGCCATTCCTGCACCATATTGAAGACACAACTCACGAAAAGGTCTATCAGTGACACCTGCCATAGGGGCAACGATAAGATTGTTCTTAAGTTGATAATTTCCGATCTTCAAAACGTCTTCACAGCTTAGTACCAGCAAGGGCGCGCATTTTACGCATTTTTTTACTGCGTGAAAAGACTAATATTTGAGCATTTACAAATTGTTTTTGTAAATAGTCCAATTTTCAATCAATTAAGCAGATAACTTATCTTTAGCTTAATTTCTGTCCAGAGATTCTGCACCACTCATTGAGCTCCACAATAGGGTCAACACGCAGTTCGTCTCGGTAGTAGTTGGCGACGTCTTCGGCTTGAGTATCTAGCACGCCAGACATCGCTAACAGACCATTTGGTTTCATAAGCCCTTTGATGACACCAGAAAGCTCGCGCAGAGGACCGGCAAGAATATTGGCGACAACCACATCAGCAACCAAACCTTCAGGTTGGTCTTGCGGCAGATAGACTTCGATTTGGTCTTCAACGCCGTTACGGCCTGCATTGTCTTTAGAAGCGAGCAGAGCTTGGGGATCGATATCGATACCGATAACTTTTGCTGCGCCGAGTTTGATTGCTGCAATAGCTAGGATGCCCGAACCACAGCCAAAATCGATGACGGTTTTGCCGCTTAAATCGAGGGACTCTAGCCACTCAAGACACAGTGCTGTGGTTGGGTGAGTACCCGTACCGAATGCAAGACCCGGATCGAGCATTACGTTCACAGCACTTGGATCTGGAACATCACGCCAGCTTGGGCAAATCCATAAGCGTTCACCGAACTTCATTGGGTGGAAGTTATCCATCCATTCACGTTCCCAGTCTTTATCTTCAATCTGTTCAACTTTATGTGCAAAGCCTTCTGGAAGAAGCTGGCTGTCGCGAATTTGGCTGATGATAAGCGCTGTATCAACTTCAGCGTCGTAGAGAGCTAATACGTCGGTGTCACCCCATAAGCGAGTTTCACCCGGTAAAGGCTCAAACACAGGGGTATCTTTTGCATCTAGGAAAGTGACGGATAACGCGCCAGTCTCTTCCATTAGCATATCGCTAATTTGTTCGGCGTTTTCATTGGTCGCGTTAAGCTTAATTTGAATCCAAGGCATGTTATTGCTCTCTTCGTACTTTATGTTGGCGCAGAGTTTACTCTCGCACTGATGCTGCTGCAACTTTGTTCGTTGATGACGGCCATCACAAAAAAGAAAAGCCACAAAAGAAAAATCACAGAAATAAAAATGCCCACCGAAGTGGGCATTTCTTTCTGTTTGTCTATTAAGACTTATTCAAACCCAGTTTTTTCTCTAGGTAGTGAATGTTCGCGCCACCATGTTGGAAGTTCTCATCCTTCATGATGTCTTGTTGTAGAGGTACGTTTGTCTTGATGCCTTCTACAATCATTTCGTTCAGCGCGTTACGCATACGTGCGATTGCTACATCACGGTTCTCACCGAAAGTGATCAGTTTACCGATCATTGAATCGTAGTACGGTGGAACTGTGTAACCAGAGTAAATGTGCGATTCCCAACGAACGCCCATACCACCCGGAGTGTGTAGACGAGTAATCTTACCTGGGCTTGGCAGGAAGCGTACTGGGTCTTCAGCATTGATACGACACTCAACGGCATGGCCGCGGATCTTGATGTCACTTTGAGTAAATGACAGAGGCTGACCAGCAGCAATACGAAGTTGCTCTTTAATCAAGTCTACGCCAGTTACCATTTCTGTTACTGGGTGTTCAACCTGAATACGCGTGTTCATTTCGATGAAGTAGAACTCGCCATTTTCGTATAGGAATTCGAATGTACCTGCACCGCGGTAGCCGATTTCGATACATGCACGAGTACAACGTTCACCGATGTACTTACGCATCTCTTCAGTGATACCTGGAGCCGGAGCTTCTTCAACAACTTTCTGGTGACGACGCTGCATTGAACAGTCACGTTCACCTAAGTGGATTGCACCACCTTGACCATCAGCAAGCACCTGAACTTCAACGTGGCGAGGGTTTTCTAGGAATTTTTCCATGTAAACCATGTCGTTGTTGAAGGCCGCTTTTGCTTCTGCACGAGTCATGCTGATCGCGTTAACGAGCTCTGCTTCAGAGCGAACAACACGCATACCACGACCGCCGCCGCCGCCAGACGCTTTAATGATGACTGGGTAACCAATGCGTTTAGCGTGAGCTTTGTTTTTCGCTTCGTCATTGTCCAAAGGACCGTCAGAACCCGGAACACAAGGTACGCCAGCTTTTTTCATTGAGTTGATTGCTGAAACTTTGTCACCCATTAGGCGAATTGTTTCTGCTCTAGGACCAACGAAAATAAAGCCGCTTTTCTCTACTTGTTCAGCAAAGTCTGCGTTCTCAGATAGGAAGCCGTATCCAGGGTGAATCGCAACAGCACCAGTCACTTCTGCAGCAGAAATAATACGTGGAATGTTTAGGTAACTTTCCATGCTTGACGCTGGACCGATACAGATAGACTCATCTGCTAGCAATACATGTTTTAGATCGCGGTCTGCTGTTGAGTGAACAGCAACCGTTTTGATCCCTAATTCTTTACATGCGCGAAGAATACGAAGTGCAATTTCACCTCGGTTCGCGATGACTACTTTATCTAACATAGAAAAGGCCTCTATTATTCGATAACAACAAGTGGTTGGTCGAATTCAACAGGTTGACCGTCTTCAAGCAGGATCGCAGTAACAACACCAGATTTGTCTGATTCGATTTGGTTCATCATTTTCATCGCTTCAACGATACATAGAGTATCGCCAACAGACACTTTTTGACCCACTTCGATGAATGGTTTTGAATCTGGACTTGGAGAGCGGTAGAACGTACCAACCATTGGAGAAAGAACGCTATGACCTGCTGGCGCACTTGGCTCTGCAGATGCCGCTGGTGCTGCAGGAGCAGGTGCCGCTACTGGTGCAGGTGCAGCTACAGGAGCTGGTGCCGCATAGTGAATTGGTGCTGGCGCAGCAACACCGTGACGACTGATTCGTACCGACTCTTCGCCTTCTGAAATTTCTAATTCAGCGATGCCTGATTCTTCAACTAACTCGATTAGCTTCTTGATTTTACGAATATCCATTGTTTCTTTTCTCTTTTATCTTGTTGAGTAAGACAGTCCGTTAGGACTGCAGAGTGTTTGGTTACTTTGCCTGCAGAGCTTTGATTGCTGCAGATAAAGCAAATTCATAACCTTGTGCGCCCAGACCACAAATTACTCCTTGTGCCTTATCGGACAAGTAAGAGTGATGGCGGAATGGTTCACGAGCATGCACGTTCGACAAATGCACTTCGATAAACGGAATGGCAACGCCGAGCAAAGCGTCACGAATAGCGACACTTGTGTGCGTAAATGCTGCTGGGTTGATAATAATGAAATCCACATTTCCATGAGCCTGATGAATAGCTTCTATCAACTCATATTCGCGATTAGATTGAAGATGTTCCAACTCAACGCCTGCTTTTTCTGCATTTTCACGCAACGTCGTGACAATGTGTTCTAAGGTGTTAGAACCATAATGTGTCGGCTCACGTAAACCTAAAAGGTTTAGGTTGGGGCCGTTTAGGACAAGAATGCGTGATTTGGCAGCCATTGTGTCGTTATCTTCCTCTAATGTGGAGCGAATCGGAGATTCTTGAGAATCTTCTCGTATTCGACACTATTTTTTGTCAAAAATTCGTAGAAATTTTCAAATTGACCAAGATTATAGCTAATTCACAGCAAATGGCAGCAAATTACTGGTCTTATCACTTTTATTTGGCTTTTAAGTATAGATGAAATGGAAGGAACAGCACACAGTAGGCCGATCCATAAGCCTTTCATTCTTTTATGAGCAAGCCAATATCAGATTTGTCTGAAAATTCAGAATATTGTTATTAATCTGATATTCAAGACTCAATCAGAAACTATAGTTTATGAATTCGGCTTTAAAAAGTGTTCTTACACTCAAGTCAGTGGTGTATCCGAAGAACAATATTGTTGGATAGAGTTAGACATCTATGCCAACGGTTTCTTCGTTATTAAGGTATTTAAAAAATGAAAATAGCCTCATTCATATCGGTAGCAACGTTAATTCTTGCAAGTTCAGCGCAAGCAGCACCGAGCTCAGATATTAAAGATAATGAATCTAAGTTAGCCGATGACCCAACCAAGGTAGTGACCAAAGTGGGTGTGTCTTATGCGAATAACTATGATTTTGATGACTCAAACGTCTCTTTTTCTGGATCATTAGCGTTTGACCCTGCGAGAAAGATTAATGTTCGACTTAATTCAGATGCGAGTGAATGGCGTGTGGGTGGCTCTTGGTTATTTCCAGTTGGTATCTTGAACTTTAACTTTGGTAAGAATGAATACACTAACGGAGCAACACAAACGAATTACAGTGTGGGTACCTTTATTCCTATGAGTTTATTTGGTATTGAACCTTTGGGTGTTCAGTTGTTCCCAATGGCGGGTTACACCTACAACGATGGTGAGTCTCCTCGTTGTGATGGTAACAGCGCTAGTGCATGTTCAGACGTGAACTTCGTGGGTACGCCAAGTGCTGAAAATGGCTTTTATATGGCAGACTCTGCGGGTAGTAGTGGCTATGTCGGTGCTTTTGGTTTGAAACCACTATCTCAAGAAGTGACATTAATGGGCTTTGCTGCGGGCACTTATGGTTCTGAAAACGATGAAGGTGAAAACTACAAAGGATACTTCCTTGGTGGTGGTGTTAGCTATCTGGCAAATAAGAACCACTCATTCAGCTTGATGAGTTTTCTGATGGACAACAACACTTACTTAGATGAAGCCGATAAACGTGTTATTGCGTCATACACCTACCAATTTAACTAATTGAGTGAAGTTGGCGAGACTAATATTGAGACAAATATTGATGTCGAGACAAAGAAAAGCCCCAATGAATTGGGGCTTTCTACTTTTAGACTTTTGCTATGTGGTTGGTTACACCAGTTCGGCTTTCTCAGCGATCAGTTTATCGACAACACTTGGATCCGCTAGGGTTGAGGTATCACCCAAGTTTCCGGTATCACCAGTAGCAATTTTACGTAGAATACGACGCATGATTTTACCTGAACGGGTTTTAGGTAGCGCATCTGTCCAGTGCAGCACATCTGGTGTTGCGATAGGACCAATCTCTTTACGCACCCAGTCTTTCACTTCTTTGTGCAGTTCCGCTGTTGGATACACACCATCATTGAGTGTGATGTAAGCGTAAATTGCTTGGCCTTTAATGTCGTGAGGTACACCAACTACAGCTGCTTCAGCAATCTTCTCGAATGCGACTAGAGCCGATTCGATCTCAGCCGTACCCATGCGGTGACCGGATACGTTGAGTACGTCATCCACACGACCGGTGATCCAGTAATAACCGTCTTCATCACGGCGAGCACCGTCACCAGTAAAGTACATGCCTTTAAAGGTAGAGAAGTAGGTTTGCTCAAAACGTTCGTGGTCACCATACACGGTACGCATTTGACCCGGCCAAGAGTCAAGAATGACTAGGTTACCTTCAGCTGCACCGTCCACGATTTCACCCATGTTATCAACTAGCGCAGGTTGCACCCCGAAGAATGGACGAGTCGCTGAGCCCGGTTTCAAGTCTGTAGCGCCCGGAAGTGGGGTAATCAAAATACCGCCAGTTTCTGTCTGCCACCAAGTATCCACAATTGGAGATTTCTCGTTACCTATGGTCTTGTAGTACCACTCCCAAGCTTCTGGGTTAATTGGTTCACCCACTGAACCCATGATGCGAAGGCTATTACGATGAGTGTCTTTTACCGCTTCATCGCCTTTTGCCATTAGAGCACGTATTGCCGTTGGTGCTGTGTAAAGGATATTGACCTGATGTTTGTCGACAACTTGGCTCATACGGTTTGTATCAGGGTAGTTTGGTACACCTTCAAACAGAATGGTTTTCGCGCCGTTCGCCAGCGGTCCGTAAATCAGATAAGTATGACCAGTAATCCAGCCCACATCGGCAGTACACCAGAAAGTTTCACCCAGTTGGTAGTCGAACACGTATTTAAACGTCATAGTCGCGTAAACAAGGTAGCCGCCCGTGGTGTGCAGTACGCCTTTTGGTTTACCTGTTGAGCCCGAGGTGTAAAGGATGAACAGAGGATCTTCCGCTTTCATCTCTTCAGGAGGACAGTCAGCGGATACTTTTGCTGTTGCTTCATGCCACCAAACATCGCGATGCTCATGCCATGCAACATCACCACCAGTACGTTTAAACACAATGACTTTGCTGATGTTTTTGATTTCAGGGTTAGTCAGTGCTTCGTCGACGTTTTTCTTCAGAGGAACTGCGCGGCCACCGCGAACACCTTCATCGGCAGTGATGACCAGTTTCGCGTTAGAGTCGATAATGCGGCCTGACAGAGCTTCTGGAGAGAAGCCACCAAATACTACCGTATGCACGGCACCAATACGTGTACAAGCCAGCATTGCAATCGCGGCTTCTGGAACCATTGGCATGTATAGACACACCACATCGCCTTTGCGAACACCTTGCTCTTTCATTGCGTTTGAGAAGCGACAAACTTGCTCATGCAATTGCTTAAAGGTAAGAGTCGTGTCTTCCTCTGGGTTGTCACCTTCCCAAATGATGGCAACGTCATCACCACGTTCAGCAAGATGGCGATCGATACAGTTAGCAGAAACGTTTAGTGTGCCATCTTCAAACCAGCGAATGTCGACGTGTCCTGTGTCGAAAGAAGTCTGTTTCACTTTAGTGAATGGCTTAATCCAATCCACAATCTTACCGTGTTCGCCCCAGAATCCTTCAGGATCGGAAACTGACTGCTGGTACATGGCTAGGTAAGTGTCATTATCCGCATGCGTGTGAGATTTAATATTTTCTTTTACCGGATAAATGTGGGCTTCACTCATTACAAATTCTCCTTGTGAATACGGCGATCACCTTGATGGCGTTTAAAACGGCCAGCAAGGAAATTCGTTATGCCTATAACTCTTAGTCACACTGGGAAGTTTCACAATTAGACTTTAGGATAAATGCGGTTTGTTTAAGGCAGAATAAAACGGGTTTTAGTTTGATAAGGCATTTTTTTGAAAAGGGAAATGAGCCATAAATCAGACTTTAGTGATAGGACGAGGTGAAAGTCGGTAAGTCGCCTTGAGTCAGGCGAACATAAACCAAAGCAGCTGAGATGGCATCTTGCAGAGCATCGTGTTTGTCTTGTTGTGGCAAGCCGAGATGTTTGCAAATAGCATCCAAACTCAAATCGATATAAGCGTTAGGCAGATGGCGCTCAAGCTTATCGTGATATATCTGGCTGACTTCAATCAATTCATTAGGCAATGGAAAACCAAGCTGTTTACGACAAGCGATATCCAAGATTTTTTTGTCGTAACGGATGTGATAGCCAACCAGAGGGCGGTTACCAATAAAGGCGATGAGTTGAATAAGCGCTTCTTTTTCTGAAATACCGTCAATTAAGTCTTGATGACGCATACGGTGAATACGGACTGAATTGGAATCAAGAGACTGCGGAGCTCGTAACCTCACTTCGAAAGGCTGGCTAGTGATAATGCGATTATCAATAATCTTGGTTGCCGCGATGGTCACCAGTTCCGCTCTGTTTGGGTCTAGGCTGGTGGTCTCACAGTCGAGCGAGACATACTCATTGCCACTGCTTGGTTCAAACAATGACTGATAATGAGATCCTTTAAGCTTATGGTGCCAATAGCGGCGACTTATCCAATTCATAGTACTGCCCGTTTATCTCTGATTTGCCTAGTCTCTTATTTGGTAGTGATAGCCAAGCCACTGTTTAAACTTTTTCACGACATGCAGGCTATGTCTCAGCAAGTCTCGCTCAGTACGATCAAGCAAGTTAATGTCGATGTTATTGCTGCCTTTTACATCTGAACCCAGCGGATGAGTTAATTGCTGTGCGAGACGCAATTTGAAAAACTGCTTCAGTGCTTCGCTCAGGTTGTCGCCAGTCTGTTTCTCTAGTACACGGCGATTTACCAGTTCACTGATTCGGTCGAAGGTGTTATTCACTTCAATCATGTGCTCTAAGCTCAAGGCGCGAATGCCGTGAACGATAGGGAATATGCCTCCTTGCTTGATATCCAAACCGGTTTTTGAATTCTTCACGTTACCGAACAAAGTGAGCGGAACAGAAAAATTCAGCGCCGGACGGGTAAATTCGGTAAGAATCAGTTCCTGATCGGCCATCAGATGGCTCAAATGTGACTTGATAGGAGCGAGCAAGGACTTATTACCTGCAATCGCATGAGCGTCAGCCATAATCGCAATATCCATCACCTGTTCAGGCTTAGCAGCATTGACCCAACTGCTGAGCATTTTTTTCCACTGTGACTGGCTTTTAACCCACTTAGGGTTATTCACCATCACTTTGCCGGGACATAGAGGATAGCCAAGCTGCAACAAGGTGTGGGTCAGCTCCTGCATGACGTTTTCACATTGATGCCATTCCAACCCATCCTTGATAATTAAAGCGTTGTCCTGATCGGTTTTTAGTATTTGTTCTCCGCGTCCTTCCGACCCCAACACGATAAAACAACAGTGGTCATGCAGTGCTGGTGGCACCACAAGTTCGAACGCTTTCTCAATAATTTGTTCGTTGACGGCAGCAATCAACTCCATGATAAATCGGGTGCGAACGCCTCGGCTGAGCAAGCTTTCGATTAACTCTATTTGTTTATTGGATGCTAAGGCCAGTTCTTCAACGCTGGAGGCTCTGGCTATTGCTAGTGTCAGTACATGCGAGTGGGTAGAGAAGGTACTGAGGATCTGTGTCATATCCAACATACCAATGGCATTGTTGCCATCGCACACCATCACGCGTTTGACTCGATTACGGGTCATCATCACCATAGCATTAAACAGAAAATCTCCTTCATCGACATGCATGACAGGGAATGTCGCTATTTTTCCTACTGGTGTATCAAGCGGATGGTTCTCCAACATCACAGCATGCAGCATATTGGTTCGGGTGACGATGGCATACGGATGATGAGTAGAGTCAATTAAGCGAATATCGGATTCAGCCAGTTCAACCAGTGCGGCATCGACACCGTTTTCTTTCATCTGCATAGTGACCGTTTTCAATGATTGTTCCGGAGTGACAATCATTGGAGGAGAGTAAATAGAGTTATCGACCTTGGTCAGGATGAATTCAGCGATGTTTTTCTGTTGCTGTGCCGCCTCAATTAGCTCTTGTCTTTTTGCTAGGTTGTTATCGAAGTAAGCGGCAAATTGCCCATTTTCAGAATAGAGGGAAAGAAAGACTTCTCTTGGGATCAGGTAAGACAGCGTATCTTCTAACGCAATGTACTGGTGGCGGGTATGTTCTTCAAATAATGCTCGTACATCGAACATGTCGTCGTTGGCGTAATGAGCGAATATCTCTTTTCCAGATGTGGAGCGTTCTTCTACCGTTCCCTTAATAAGGACGTGTAAATGGGTGCTGGTTTGACCGCTTTTTAGTAGGGGGGCGCCTTGTCGGTAATAAGCCACATCTAATGAGGCGCGAAGTTTTTTCTGTTGATCAGAGGTTAAACGATCAAAGGGTGGAGATTGCATGTTGAATTTATCAGGCATATACCCTTCCTACTTGAAGCTGCCGCTACATTCGCTGCGTTCATTTGCCCCAATCACACTGAACTTTAATACAGGCAGATAGTTTATCTGCAATTAATTCTCTGTGTTCATGGGGGCTCATTCACTTTTTACTTTGCTGAAATGCTTATTGAGTTGGGCATCACAGAAGTTCGTCAGTGAGAGGTATCTAGGGTAAGTGTGACAAATTTCCCTCAGCCCTCCAGACGACTTTGGTCTAATGAAGCCATTTTTCGCCCGATGAAAGTTGTGATAGGGGAAACAGTTCGTTTAACAAAGTTCCCTTTTTCGTGGACGTGACTCGTTGCATAATGGGCGCGTTTATTTTTCTCATGTTGTTTAGGATAACTAATGTTTAAGCCCTCTCCCTACGGATGGATCTCTCAATACTTTTTCGGTTTCTTCTTTGCTTACGGCGTATATCTACCGTTTTGGGCGCTATGGTTTGAAGGGCAGGGTGTGTCTGCCAGTGACATCGGTGTGTTAGTGGGGATTGGTTTTGCAACACGTTGTGTCGCGAACTTGGTTATTACACCTCGTATTCATAAAGTGGAACATCTTCTGCCAGCACTTCGCTGGGTGACATTCGCACTGATGTTATTTACCGCTTTTCACTTTTTCACTGGTGGTAGTTTTTGGCTACTAGCTTTGGCGACGGTTCTTTTCAATATGATGTGTGGCCCAGTATTACCGTTGTCGGATTCGGTTGCTAACCACTATGCCAAACGCAATATGCTCGATTATGGACGCACTCGTCTCTGGGGCTCGATCGCCTTTATCGCAGGCTCTACTGTGGTGGGGTATCTGATTGTGCTTTATGGTTCAGACATGATCGTTTACACCGCACTGTTCGGCACACTTGTCACCTTGTTGATCAGTCTGCGCAGTCCTAAGGTTATGCCTGTTACAGAAAGTCACGAACATAAAATTCGTCCTAAGCTAACGGAATTACTTCGTGAATGGCCAGTGATTAAGTTTTTGCTTTTGGTCGCTCTGATCCAAGGTAGCCATGCAGCGTATTACAGCTTTAGTTCTATCCACTGGCGTGCGGCAGGTCATTCAGAAGATATCATTGGTTATTTGTGGAGCTTAGGGGTTGTCTCCGAAATTCTGGTGTTTGCTATCAGCAAGCGAGTGTTTTCCAACTGGAATATCCGCACACTGTTTATCATATCTGCGTTAGGGGTCATTGTTCGCTGGGGGTTAACAGCATCAACAACGGCATTAGTGGCATTGGTGGCAATTCAATCCTTACATGGGGTGACTTTTGCTTTGGCCCATATCGCGACGATTAAATACATTCAGCACGCACCGCAACATAAAATGGTTGCATTACAGGCGCTGTATAACGCGATCCCTCTTGGCGCAGTGATTGCGATGATGACAACCCTGAGCGGCTGGGGCTACGAAAGCTGGGGAGCAGGTGTGTTCTGGGGAATGGCGTTGATGGGCTTGCTTGCGTTGTTTGTGAAAGTCGAATTACTTCAATCACAAGTTAACGATGTTTCAGTTCATAAAGCGGAGCCTGAAGCACAAAATTAACCCAATCAGATTGAGATAAAATCCCATACCTGTTTAATAAAGCTTCTCCTAAGCTATTGGAGAAGCTTTATTTCTTTATAAGCCGCACTGGCGGTTTTAGAACATTCAAAGATTTCACAGGGAATAGGGAAGTCGGATGCAGGGTTGGTTGGTGGTTCCAGTCTCACTCGCTTATTTAGGCGTGCTGTTTCTTATCGCATGGTATGGCGATCGTCAAACTCGTTGGTTGGCGAAATGGCGACCTTGGATATACAGCCTGTCGATTGCGGTTTACTGCACCTCATGGACTTTTTACGGTACGGTTGGTCAAGCCAGCCAGAACCCGTGGTCATTTTTACCGATTTATATTGCGCCAATTATCGTCTTTACATTTGGCTGGCGCATATTAGCTCGTCTGATCCTGATTGCGAAACGAGAACACATCACTTCAATTGCTGACTTTATTGCCGCTCGCTATGGGAAATCGCAGGGCTTAGCCGTTGCCGTCACTCTGATTGCGGTTGCAGGTATACTGCCTTACATCGCGTTGCAGCTGCGTGGTATTACCATGGGGCTTAACATTATTGCTCCTGATCTGGGTACGCATTTTGGCTATCAGGACGACAATGTTTCTTGGTTTGTGGTTTTGGCTCTGGCGCTGTTTACCATGCTGTTTGGTACTCGCCATATTGATAATACCGAACACCACCGAGGCATGATGATGGCGATTGCTTTTGAGTCGATCGTCAAGCTGGTTGCGTTTCTGGTCGTGGGAATGTTCATCCTCTATCTTGCATTACGAGAACAAGATGTCGCGTTGTTGGATGTAGCGCGAGAAACCTATCAGGCTCCGAACTGGCCAACGTTAATTATCCACACCGTTTTAACTATGATAGCCATCATCTGCTTGCCTCGTCAGTTCCATACCATGGTGGTGGAAAACGAGCGTGCGCAAGACCTGCACACTGCGCGTTGGCTTTTCCCCTCTTATTTGATTCTGATGGGAATATTCGTTCTGCCGATTGCATGGGTTGGGCAGAGTTTATTGAGCGGCACATCACCGGATACTTTCGTTATTAGTGTCCCTGTTGCTGTAGGTGCAAATGATATTGCTTTGCTGGCGTTCCTTGGTGGCACATCTGCCGCTTCTGGAATGGTGATTGTCTCGACTATCGCATTAGCGATTATGGCGTCCAATGATCTGGTAATGCCTTTACTGCTGCGTCGCATGCGTTTGTCACAACGAAATCATCGTCACTTTTCCGGTCTTCTGGTCATCATTCGTCGCACTTTGATCTTGTTGTTATTGATGGGGGCGTGGGGATTCTATCTGGTTTTGGATACTATTCCTTCGCTGTCTGCCATTGGCTTTTTGTCTTTCTCTGCCATTACTCAGTTTGCTCCTGCACTCATTGGTGGCATGTACTGGCGAGAAGGAAATCGCAAAGGGGTTTATGTTGGTCTCTTGGTGGGCTTCACCTTGTGGCTGATCACTCTGATGAGCGCAACCAATATGCTGGCGGGCGACCATGAAAGTAACGTGCTGTTGTGGGTGATCACACCGCCTCAGTTCCTTGGCAACATGGGGTTAGAAAATTCCGACTGGGGTATGTTGCTGAGCGTTACTCTGAACAGTATCTGTTATGTGGTGATTTCTATCGCGACACGCTCAAGTTTAAGTGAGCGATTACAGTCGGCATCTTTCGTTGGCACACCGTTGCCGGAAAACGAAAACATCAGTTTGTATCAAAGCCGTGTAACCGTCGCCGAGCTTGAAATGCTGGCATCGCGATTTGTTGGACGACAAAGAGTGCGCGCGGCATTTGGTCAGTATTGGGATCAGCAACGTGAAACTCTGATGCCCAATCAGCAAGCACCGGCAACATTAATTCGTCATACGGAACGTGTTCTTGCTGGTGTGTTTGGCGCTTCGTCTGCCAAGTTAGTGCTTACTTCTGCTTTGCAAGGCCGCAATATGCAGCTGGAAGAGGTGGCAACCATCGTTGATGAAGCCTCTGAACTTTATGACTTCACCCGCGGCTTGTTGCAGGGGGCGATAGAACATATTGGGCAGGGCATTGCGGTAGTCGATAAACAACTTCGGCTGGTGGCTTGGAACCAACGTTATCTGGAACTGTTTGATTTTCCTCCGGGGCTGATACAAGTCGGAAGACCGATAGCCGATGTTATTCGTCATAACGCTCAGCAAGGTTTGTGTGGGCCGGGAGATCCTGAAGAACATGTACGTCGCAGGGTTTATCACTTAGAACAAGGGACTCGCCATACCTCTTCGCGTATTCGCCCTGATGGTCGAGTGATTGAAGTACAAGGAAACCCAATGCCCGGTGGTGGTTTCGTTATGAGCTTTACCGATATCACCGTGTTCCGAGATGCAGAGCGAACACTGAAAGAAGCGAATGAAAATCTTGAAGAAAGGGTATTAGAACGTACTCGTGAGCTGGAAACGCTGAACAAAAAACTCGTTTCCGCTACACAGCGTTCCGAACAAGAGTCTCAATCTAAATCGCGATTTTTAGCTGCGGTCAGCCACGATTTGATGCAGCCGCTCAATGCAGCAAGATTATTTGCATCTTCACTTTCCGAGGTTGCTCAGGAAGAAGAGTCGAAGCGTTTGTCTCGTCATATTGAAAGTGCGCTCAGTGCAGCTGAAGATTTGATTGGTGACTTACTCGATATTTCTCGTTTGGAGTCTGGAAAACTTGAAGTGCATTTGCAGAGCTTCAAGGTGAATGATGTGCTTTCCAATTTGAAAGCGGAATTCGAAGCGCTGGCACATCAACAAGGGGTCAATTTCAGTACGGTGTCTTCCTCGTTGTATGTTCACTCTGATCCTAAGCTGCTGCGTAGAGTTATTCAAAATTTCTTAACCAATGCCTTTCGCTACAACCCGAAAGGAAAAGTGGTATTAGGTGTAAGAAGAGTCGCTGGTAGGGTGCGTATCGATGTCTGGGACAACGGCATCGGGATAGAACAAGATAAACAACAAGAGATTTTCGAAGAATTTAACCGAGGCAGCCAAGTTCGTTCAGACCAAGGTTTAGGATTAGGCTTAGCGATCTCGAAAGGGATTGCGTTTGTATTAGGCCATGAAATATCAATGCGTTCTTGGCCGGATCAAGGCAGTGTGTTCTCACTTACGTTGGATAAAGCTGAGCCACATGAGGTGGTTCCGCAAAAAACAGCGGTATTGGAAGCGGTGCATGATTTGGCGCATTTGCGTGTGTTGTGTGTGGATAACGAACAAGACATTTTAGTGGGCATGCAGACCTTGTTGGAACGCTGGGGATGTGAGGTAAAAACGGCGCTAGACATTAAGCAGAGTATGAAGGCTCTTGATAGCCAATGGATCCCTGATGTGATTTTCTCTGATTATCGCCTTGATAATGGACGTACCGGATTAGAAGTGCTTCAGCAGTGCCGATTGCGTCTAGGTGATTGCTTTGAAGGGGTGATCATCAGTGCCGACCGCAGTCCGGATATTCTGGATGGTATTAAATCCAACGGATTTAGTTTTATGGCTAAGCCCGTTAAACCGTTGAAGTTAAGAGCTCTATTGAATCGTATTGGATAAAAGATAGCCCTCATTTGAGGGCTTCTTAATATTTGAGCGTATTACGGTAAAGCTATTGTTCGTTTATTCATTCGCTTGAATGTTCAACGGCCAACCCATATCTGTTTGACGGTTTGCTTCAAGTTCAAGTTCCGCGCGGGTTAATGGATTTGCTTGTAGCCACTGTTTGTCGATAGATAACGTCAATTCGTCATCTTCGGCAGTGAGAATTATATTCGGTTCTAACTCTACGCAACGACGGTGACTCAGAAGTACAGCTAAACGTAATAGGCGTAATACTCGCTTACTGCTGGTTACGGACAACGCATGTTGTTCAGGCAAGCTTGTTAACTGTTCGCGGTAGCGTCTTGTCAATTCAGCAAGTAAGTGCTTCTGTGCACGAGTGAACCCGGGTAAATCAAGATTCTGTAACAGGTAAGCGTTATGCTCACCGCCTTTTTTAAAATCGATAGAGAGACCAATTTCATGTAACTGCGCAGCAGTAAGCAGAAGCATCTCTGCTTGTGGTTCAGAAATCCAATCTTGCCCACCACACTGAGTAAGCAGTTTGCTGGCAAGATCAGAAACTTGCTGTGCGTAGCATTGGTCTATCTGATAGCGAATCTGGACACTGTGAATCGTGCGCGAACGAATGTCGTCTTGGCGCAAGTTATCCATCATGTCGTAGACCAGGCCTTCACGCAAAGCGCCGCCAGCTAGGGTCATAGATTCAATGTTTAACGATTCGAAAATAGCGATCAGAATCGATAAACCACTAGGGAAGACTAACGCCCTCTCTAGAGTTAGGCCTTCAATTTCAAGCTCTTCAAGATGATCAGACTGCATTGCCTGCTTTTTAAGGCGATTTAACTTTGCCAAAGTGATGACTTCGTCCATCCCCTGAGCCAACATGATCTCTTGCAGAGCTTGAACAGTGCCGCTTGCTCCCACACACACATCCCAGCCTAACTGGGTATATTGTTCTAACACGGGAGCTAAGCGTTTTTTCGCTGCATCTATTGCGTTGTTAAAGTTGGTGCTGTTGAGCTGGCGGTCTTTAAAATGACGTTCAAGCCAAGTCACACATCCCATCTTTAAGCTGGTTAACGCTTTTGCTTCAAAGCCCTCACCGATAATCACTTCGGTACTGGCTCCGCCAATATCCACCACTAATCGACGCCCAACGCCTCCAGAGGTGTGAGCGACACCTTTATAGATAGTGGCAGCCTCTTCTTCACCTGAGATGACTTCAATCGAATGTCCTAGAATTTCATTCGCTTTCACTAGGAAATCATTGATGTTCGTCGCTGTACGCAATGTTGCAGTACCTACGATACGAATATTCTCGTGTGGGATGTCTTGTAAGCGTTCAGCAAACAAACTTAAACAATCCCAACCGCGTTGCATGGCTTCATGACTTAACGCGTTATTGTCATCTAAACCGGCGGCAAGACGCACTTTACGCTTAATCTTAGCCATGGTTTGAACGCTACCGTCGACGTGGCGCACTACCAGCATATGGAAGCTGTTAGAGCCTAAATCAATCGCGGCATATAACGGTGAAGAAACAGTTTGGCTCATAGATGAATTACGAATCCTTTGGCTTTTGTGGCGCGCGAGGGCGTCTTTGTGGCTTACGATTTCCGTTGCGAGAACCGCCAGTATTCGTGCGGCGCTGTGGTGACGATGAGCGTAACGTTAAAGGTTTCGGCAAATTCGTCAGTAGTGCGGATGGATCGTAATCAGACACAGGAATAGAGTGCCCAGTGTATTCTTCAATTGCAGTCAGGTTGATAGCATACTCTTCACATGCAAATGAAATTGAGTGACCACTTGCACCTGCACGACCAGTACGGCCAATACGGTGAACGTAATCTTCACAATCATCTGGTAGGTCGTAGTTAAATACGTGTGTTACTTGTGGGATGTGTAGACCACGCGCTGCCACATCTGTAGCAACCAGAATATCTACTTCACCTTGAGTAAACTGTTCTAAAATGCGTTCACGTTTTTTCTGTGGAACATCACCTGTTAGTAAGCCTACACGATGACCATCGGCTGCAAGAGCACCCCAGATGTTTTCACAACGGTGTTTAGTGTTTGCAAAAATAATGGCGCGATCCGGCCAATCTTCCTCAACCAAAGTTTGTAGAAGTGCCATTTTGTGTTCATTAGAAGGGTAGAACAACTCTTCTTTAATACGGTGACCTGTTTTCTGTTCAGGCTCTACCACCACGTGCTCTGGGTTGTGCATGTGTTCAAATGCCAATTCTTGAACGCGGTAAGATAAGGTCGCAGAGAACAGCATGTTCAAACGATCTTTCGGTTCAGGCATACGGCGGAATAAGAAACGGATGTCTTTAATGAAACCCAAATCAAACATACGGTCTGCTTCATCCAGAACCACAGCTTGAATGTTGTTCAGATTGAAAACACGTTGCTTGTAGAAATCGATGATACGGCCAGTTGTGCCGATCAGGATATCCACACCTTCTTGAAGCTTGCCCAGCTGTTTATCGTAGCTTTCGCCACCATAAGCCAGTGCAGCTTTAAGACCGGTACTCGCCACGAGCGAGTCTGCATCATTAAAGATCTGAATCGCGAGTTCACGCGTCGGAGCCATAATAATTGCACGAGGCTGAGTGACTTTACGTCCTTCAATTTCGGGTGTTTTTAGCAAATGGTTAAAAGTCGCAGCGAGAAACGCGATGGTTTTACCAGTTCCCGTTTGGGCCTGGCCTGCAATGTCTTGGCCGGTGAGCAGTACCGGCAACGCCAACGCTTGGATAGGGGTACAGAATTCGAACCCTTTTTTTTCCAATCCTTCAATTACTTGGGGATGTAAATCCAAGTCGGCGAATTTTTGCTCTGTGATATGTGTCTTTTTCATTGCTATAGAATATCAGCTTCCACTTGCAATACGGAAGTAAATACATTCCAATAGGGCATCTATTTACTGGTTAGTCGATAATCAGTCTAATGATTGTTAATAATCAGTGCAGAAAAAAGCACATTGGAGTGGAAGATGAGTGATAAAATTTTGCAGCTATCTGATGATGGTTTCGAGAACGATGTAATCAAAGCTGCAGGTCCTGTTCTAGTTGATTTTTGGGCAGAATGGTGTGGTCCTTGTAAGATGATTGCTCCTATTCTTGATGAAATCGCAGAAGAATACGAAGGTAAACTCACTATCGGTAAATTGAATATCGACCACAACGCAGGTACGCCACCTAAGTTCGGTATTCGTGGTATTCCTACGCTATTGCTATTTAAAGATGGCAGCGTAGCAGCGACAAAAGTAGGCGCGCTGTCTAAAACTCAACTAAAAGAGTTCTTGGACGCAAACCTATAATTCGCCATAACTTTACCGTACATAGAAATATGTACGGTTTTGTTTTTGTAAAAAACAATTTCTAGACTAGGCTAATATTTAGTGCTAGTTTATCGCACGTAAATTAAACAAGTGTTCACTTCTTGGTCAATCCTGAGACCAAATCCATCTTAACTAGAAAATAGATCCTATTTTGACTAAACAAGTATCCACCACAATGAATCTAACAGAACTGAAGAACAGACCCGTATCTGATCTTGTCAAACTTGGTGAGAGCCTAGGCTTAGAAAACCTTGCGCGCCTGAGAAAACAAGACATTATTTTTGCCATCTTAAAAGCGCACGCGAAGAGCGGTGAAGATATCTTCGGCGACGGTGTTTTGGAAATTCTTCAAGACGGTTTTGGTTTCTTGCGCAGCGCGGACAGTTCCTACCTTGCTGGCCCAGATGATATCTACGTATCTCCAAGCCAAATTCGTCGTTTCAACCTACGTACGGGTGATTCGATTGCCGGGAAAATTCGCCCGCCAAAAGAAGGTGAACGTTACTTTGCACTATTGAAAGTGAACACTGTTAACCACGACAAACCTGATAACGCACGTAACAAAATCCTATTTGAGAACTTAACTCCGCTACACGCCAATGAGCGTATGGTAATGGAGCGTGGTAATGGCTCGACTGAAGACATTACAGCACGTGTTCTTGATCTTGCTTCTCCTATCGGTAAAGGTCAACGTGGTCTGATTGTAGCTCCGCCAAAAGCGGGTAAAACTATGTTGCTACAAAACATCGCCCAAAGTATTGCTAATAACCACCCAGAATGTGAATTGATGGTACTTCTTATTGACGAACGTCCTGAAGAAGTAACAGAGATGCAACGCCTTGTAAAAGGTGAAGTGATCGCTTCAACGTTTGATGAGCCAGCGTCTCGTCACGTTCAAGTTGCAGAAATGGTTATTGAAAAAGCAAAACGTCTTGTTGAACACAAGAAGGACGTTGTTATCCTTCTTGACTCTATCACCCGTCTAGCGCGTGCATACAACACAGTAATCCCTTCATCAGGTAAAGTTCTTACCGGTGGTGTGGACGCTAACGCATTGCACCGTCCAAAACGTTTCTTCGGTGCCGCTCGTAATGTAGAAGAAGGTGGTAGCTTAACTATCATTGCTACAGCGCTAGTTGATACTGGTTCTAAGATGGATGAAGTGATTTACGAAGAGTTCAAAGGTACAGGTAACATGGAACTGCACTTGAACCGTAAGATTGCAGAAAAACGCGTTTTCCCTGCAATTGACTTCAACCGTTCTGGTACTCGTCGTGAAGAGTTATTAACTAAGCCTGATGAGCTGCAAAAAATGTGGATTCTGCGTAAGATTGTTCACCCTATGGGCGAAAGTGACGCAATGGAATTCCTCATCGACAAGCTGGCAATGACCAAAACCAATGATGAATTCTTTGACGCAATGCGCCGTCAGTAATGAATAAACATTGATTATTTTGAAGCACCACCCATTGGGTGGTGTTTTTGTTTGCATTCTTTTCATTACCGCACGACAATTATGAGGAATGTTAACAGGAGGTTAATATGCAACAAGGACTGTTGTTTAGTTTATTCCTCTCTCTTTTATTTGCTTGGACACCTGCTTCTGCTGTTGAGGTTTCATCAGCAAGTCAGCAAAAGTTCCTGCAAGATCATCTGCTACAGCAGAAGGTCTCAGAACTGGTCGACTTGGCGATAAAAGACGATATTGATGCCCTTTCATTTTCTGTAGAACGTATATCGTTGCCGCAGCAGGAAGCCGCTCGTTTTCTATTACTGCAGCACTTAGAACAACAGCAAGTGGCTCTGTCTGAGAATTTGTTCCATTTTGTGGAAAAGCAAAAAAACATCGTTCCTGTTTATCAAGTATTGGAGAAAGGGGAAGGGTATGAATTCTCCGTCCCAGCATTTGACTACATTGCTATTGCTCACCGCCTAACAAAGCAATGGAAGCAAGAGCAGAGCGTGCTTAACTTCATCCTAAAAGCCGAAAGTGGTGAGTTGATACTGGATGAATGGTTGTCCGGGCCTGACTATTTAGTTCAGGAGCGAGAAAACTTGCTACTGAGTGAATTCGATAATTTGTCTTCGAAAGTTCAGCACGATCTCGTTCAACAACTGACTCAGGTTAATGTCGTTGTTTGGTTGCCGTCTTCTAGTGTGATGGTCAAAATGGCACAAGTAACTGGTGACCTTCAGCTATATAAGCTGTTGTGGTTGATGCGCGCGGATTTTTATGTCGAGCAAGAGCTTGAGCGTTTAGCAAATGTCGCTGATGATTTTGCCATTAATCAAATCATGTTAGCCGCAGACAATCCAAGGTTAGCGAACAATGCATTGCAGTATTTAGTCAAAATACCGAAACCTTTTTCTGAGCAAGTGAAGCAGTTTTTGGTGAAACGCTTAGAAAATTCTTCAGATGCCCCCATTGTGGCTCAAGCGCTTGTGGAACAAGGATATCAATCTTGGCTGAAAGAACTCTTGAACAGTAATCGTCGTGTTGAAAGCCAAGCGATCTTACAGGTTCTTTCTCAGCAATAAGCGTTCATCACCCTCGGAACAATCTCTCTACAAAAGCGCAACACTTTTTAGAAAAGAGAAATCGATAGCAAAGTGTTTTTTGTTATACTGCTTGCAGTTTAATCATTCATAGAGCAGATATGAGCTTTAAAAACTTACGTGATTTCTTAGACCATCTCGAAGCACACGGACAACTCAAACGTATTTCTCATCCCATTGATCCGCATTATGAAATGACGGAAATCAGTGACCGAACACTACGTCAAGCTGGTCCGGCTTTGCTGTTTGAAAACCCTATTGGTTACGATGTTCCTGTACTGACGAACCTATTTGGTACGCCAGAGCGTGTTGCCATAGGGATGGGGCGTGAAAACGTTCAGGATTTACGTGAAGTTGGAAAACTGTTGGCATATCTGAAAGAGCCCGAGCCGCCTCGTGGGTTTCGTGATGCTCTGGATAAACTCCCAGTCTTCAAGCAAGTTCTGAACATGCCAGCCAAAAAGCTGCGTAAAGCACCGTGTCAGGACATAATTTGGCAGGGAGAGGATGTTGATTTAGATAAAATTCCGGTGATGAGTTGTTGGGCTGATGATGTTGCTCCTCTTTTAACTTGGGGGTTGACCATCACTAGAGGCCCAAATAAAAAACGCCAGAATCTGGGCATCTATCGTCAACAAAAGATCGCGAAGAATAAAGTTATTATGCGCTGGTTAGCTCATCGTGGCGGAGCGCTTGACCTTAGAGAGTGGATGGAAGCAAATCCAGGAAAGAACTTCCCTGTTTCGGTCGCTTTTGGTGCTGATCCTGCCACTATCTTAGGTGCTGTTACCCCAGTGCCGGATACGCTATCCGAATATGCTTTCGCAGGTTTACTACGAGGCAGCAAAACCGAAGTGGTTAAATCAATCAGCAATGATTTGGAGGTGCCAGCCAGTGCTGAAATAGTACTGGAAGGTTACATTGACCCGAATGAGTACGCGGACGAAGGCCCTTATGGTGATCACACGGGTTACTATAATGAAGTAGAAAGACATCATGTCTTCACTGTGACTCACATTACTATGCGTAATGAGCCTATTTACCACAGTACTTATACTGGTCGTCCGCCAGATGAACCCGCAGTTCTAGGTGTTGCGCTTAATGAAGTCTTTGTGCCTATTCTTCAAAAGCAGTTTCCTGAAATCGTAGACTTCTACCTACCGCCCGAAGGTTGTTCTTACCGTATGGCTGTAGTGACAATGAAAAAGCAATACCCAGGTCATGCTAAGCGAGTCATGATGGGAGTGTGGTCTTTCTTACGTCAGTTCATGTACACCAAATATGTTGTTGTGCTTGATGAAAGCGTAAATGCTCGAGACTGGAATTCCGTGACCCAAGCCATGTGTGAACATATGGATCCGGCACGCGATACATTAATGATAGAGAATACGCCAATCGATTCGTTGGATTTTGCTTCTCCTGTGGCTGGTTTAGGTTCCAAGATGGGCTTAGATGCAACGATTAAATGGGATGCGGAACTTGCGATGACGCCTAAAGTCGAAGCTCGACCTTCGCACGAAATAAAGAGTGCGGATATTGAAGAGTTCAAACGACGTTATCCGCAAGTTGAAGATATCTATTTCCCGCCGACAACTGAAAATCGCATCGCCATAGTTTCAATGCGTAAATATGCTGCCGGTGAGTCAAAAGCTCTGTTGGAATCAGTGTGGACATTTTTGGCAGAGTACACGGACGCTAAGTTCGTTGTATTGTGCGATGATGATGTGAATGCCCGAGATTGGAATGATATTATCTGGGCTATCACAACAAGAATGGATCCTGCTCGAGATACCTACGTCATTCCTGCTACAAATGGAGCTGTGTCAAAACTAGGTTTGGACGCAACCAATAAATTTGAGGGTGAAGTATCTCGGGAGTGGGGAACACCAATTCATAAAGATCCTAAGTTGGTAGCGAAAATCGATGCCCTTTGGGATGAACTAGGAATTCTATGACTTTTACTGTACGTTTGCTGCCAAGCGAGCTTCAGTTTGAAGTTGAAAAAGGGCAAACGATATTGGAGGCTGCGCTCAACCAGCAGATTCCATTTCCTCATCGTTGCCAAGTTGGGGCATGTGCTGCATGCCTGTGCCGTAAAGTGGAAGGTGATGTAACTTACCATCTAGAGCCTATGCTTACAGAGAAAGAGCAAGCTGAAGGATGGATATTCCCCTGCCAAGCTATAGCAGAAAGTCATTTGGTACTTACTTTTGAAGAGTAAGTAAGAAGGATAAATATGACCATTAAATGTAAAGTAAAGTCGATACAGTCTTTAGCCAGTAACACATATCAAATATTGCTCCATCCTGAACAGCCAGTCACTTTCAAAGCTGGTCAGTACTTAATGGTGGTGATGGGCGAGAAAGATAAGCGTCCTTTTTCAATCGCGAGTAGTCCTTGTCGTCACGAGGGCGAGCTTGAGTTGCACATTGGTGCTGCGGAGCATAATGCTTACGCAATTGAAGTTGTTCAACTGATGCGTGAAGCTTTAGAGAAGCAACTTGAAGTTGAAATTGATGCACCACATGGCGATGCATGGGTTAGAGAAGAGAGTAAAAGCCCGATATTGCTTATTGCTGGCGGCACTGGTTTTAGCTACGTTCGTTCAATCTTGGATCACTGCATCGCCCAAAATAAAGCTAATCCTATCTATTTATATTGGGGGGCTCGTGACGAAAGCCAACTTTATGCTTTGACTGAATTAGAGCAAGTAGCTGCGAAACATGAAAATGTTCATTTTATTCCAGTAGTTGAAGAAGCTGGCACAAACTGGCAAGGAAAAGTAGGTAATGTGCTGCAAGCAATAAGCTCTGATTTCGATTCTTTGGCAGATTTTGATATCTATATTGCCGGACGCTTTGAAATGGCTGGTGCTGCGAGAGAACAATTTACGCAAAATAAACAAGCGTTGAGTGAAAAGATGTTTGCGGATGCATACGCTTTTATATAAAAACTTACTCAATTCGAGATAAAAAAGAGGGCTAAAAGCCCTCTTTTTGTTATTTTTGCTGCTTTCTTAAACGAATGAGCTGTTTTTTCAATTTTTTTTAAAAAAGCACTTGCGCGGTTTTAATTCCTCCCTATAATGCCGCCTCACTGACACGGCAGACGTCGCAAGGCTTCAGCAGGTGTTGGTAGAGGATAAGACTTCTAAAAAAGAAAAATTGAAAAAGTGTTTGACACTGACAGTTATCTAGCTAGAATGCACCTCCGCTTTGAGAAGAAAACTTCTGCAAAGCAAAGCTCTTTAACAATTTAAACCTATCAATCTGTGTGGGCACTCGTTGATGAAAATCAAAGTTAAGTCTTTGTTCTAGTAACAAAGCAACTTAGGTTTCAATGAACTGAGTGACCAATACAAATAACTTCGGTTATTTGGCACAGTCAATTCATTACCATTCTGTTGGAATGGTAATAGCTTTAAAATTACTTTTTACTTTCGAGTAAGAGCAGTTTTGAAGTCAGTATTCGTTGAGCCGACAAAATCTTAAATTGAAGAGTTTGATCATGGCTCAGATTGAACGCTGGCGGCAGGCCTAACACATGCAAGTCGAGCGGCA